>NZ_CANLNH010000001.1 GCF_947492535.1 uncultured Dokdonia sp.
TAGTTATAGGTAATTTCAATCAGGAGCGTATAGCTAATAATAGAAACTACTGTTGCAAAGTCTCAGCCTAGAGTAGGATAGATTATATTCAGATTCTACATAAAAAGACTCTTTGTTATTTTATTTTTCTCTCAATATGTCAATGAACATTTATAAAATGTGATTTCGAAAAATCATCTTTGAAATCACATTTCAAATATATCTTTTTTCAAAGAAAACTGTCTATATGGAAGCAATTGAATTCTAAGGAGGTTACTTCGAAAATTCGAAGTGATTGGTGTAGAATAACTTACATCCTACACCAATTCATTAATACCTTTATATTGAATTACTTATTTCTGATATAAACTTGTTCATTTCTATGTATGTCCCAATAGGGGGAGCCGTATTAGTGAAGTTACAGTCTACAAACTCACATTCTAAGAAAGAACTATTTGAAATATGAAGTGCTGGGAATAAGCAATTGGTAAAGGTGCAATTATCATATTCTCCAGAGGGAAGTCCATTGATTGTATAATCAATTCCTTTGTAATTTTCGTCTAGGAATACTTTGGACATGATACGTCATTATTCTTTCAAAGGCATAAAAATCTCTGCTTTCCATTGAAGCTCATTACCTCCCATATTTGGGTTGTTATAAAAGACTTCAATAGGAGTGAGTGCTACGGGAATGTTACGACTTTCTGCATAGCTTTGTAACGCATACCAAGCACGATCTGAAGTGATGTAGTTACCGTTATATGTGGCTTTGATGGCTTTTTGACTTTCGTATTGTTTATACCTAATCTCTGGATGCTTAGGTAGACTATCCCTTTTCTTAATCGGGAAACAAAAATTATAAGTGATACTATCTGTTTTTGTATTCCAATTCGTAACTTCTACAAATGGCGTCCCGTTGAGTTCGACATTCCCTTTCAACATGATTTGTGTCAGTAAGGAATAATTATACATCATTCCTTTTGCTTTCTCAACCTGTAAACCTTTAAGAGGTGTATAGGCAACATAGGTCGCTCTTGTGGTATCCTCTCCATTAATGGTCACTTTTGTTCTTTTGAGATGCGAATTAAGAATGTCATAGAATTCTTTAACCGTTGCTTCAGAACGTTTTTCTATGGCTGTTTTAGAAAACGGAATAGCAAGCTTATTTGCCAGACTATGATCGATATCCTTTATATACACTTTTACGCGAGACGTAGAATCGGTTTCTTTTTCTATCTTCCAAGTATAGGTGTGTATAGAATCCCCAAAATTAAACTGCTGCGTAAGCTCATCAAATTGAGACTGATCTATAATCTCTGTACCTGGAATACCCGCGTACCATGATTTTATAGACTGATTAACGGTTCCTACAGTTGTTTTTGTAGAAAAACGAACTACATAATCATAGGGCTTTATAAATAGATACCAGACTGCTACGATAAGGAAAATGAAGAGTAGTAGACGTACTATCTTTTTCATAAGAAATTAGTTTGAAGCTTGAGCGTTATTAATTTTCATTTTTAAAGAAGCATTGATAAATCTTCCTATATTTTTTCCTTGTACCAGACCGTTATCTACAGCAGCACGATAATGGATTCCACCATAGAGTCTACTAATTGCAGCTTCACTGGCAGCGGCTCTAAACGAAGAAAAACTACGTACAGGAAGTCCATAAGGTAATTCTGTATCATCTACAAAGGAAAACCCATCACCAAAAATACTCGTTAATGCTTCTGAAGCAGCACCCGATACGACTGAGTGACCACTTACATACTCTGGAAATGGAGGCGTTTGTAAAATAGGTTGCCAGCTATCATTAAAATGTTCGTTAATCAATGTTTCTGGACGTACTAAATTACTGCGGTATTTTTCATCCCAACAGCTTATAAAAGCATCGGCAATGGCGATAGATGTTTTTGTATAGGTATACATAGTTTGCATAGGATCATGACCTGCATTTCTAGAAGCGATTTTAGCAATTCCAATCCAGTGTGCGCCTGGTGTGATTTTTTTAGTAGCAAACATAAGGTGTCCTCTGGTAACAGATACATAAGGATTACAATCCCAGAATTGAGCAATGGCAATCTCTTCGGCATTGTCTCCTTGTTTGGTGATGCTTTCGCTGATGTCATATACTTCTTTTAATTCTTTATAAAAATTGGAAGATTCATCCATAGAGAAGGCAGGAGGCGGTACCGGTTTAAATTGCGCCGCCGAGTCAATCACAAAAGGACGTATTTTATTCCAATGTGGTTCGATTCCATCTGCATACGCAGGTGGCGTAGGTTGCCATCTAGAAGGATCGTCTGTGATTACAGAAAACTTAGGCATTGTACGTGTTTCCTTATATAAATCTTTATCCATCCATGCAGCAACATGGTCTGCTACCGTAAGCCCATAGGCTTTAGACGTTGTGTATTCTTTTTCGTTTTTAGTATTCCAAAGTTGGTATAAACTATCACGATACGGCGTGATCATATCTTCAGAAAATACGAGACGTCTACTTAAATCCATATGCGCGACAAGTGCAGCAAGTTCGTAGTTTAGATTCTCGGTTGTTGCAGGTTCAGGAATCGTTGTAAAATCTGTAAGTTGTGTTGCTAGGGAATTATACTCAGATCGTGTACTTGCCAAAATTTCATAAGCCGCTACATTAGGATAGGCATAAATTCTACTGGCTTGTGGTGGCGAAAAAATATCATGTATCATCACTTCTGTTACATTGTTTACAGAGGTATGAAAATCTTCAGCAGAAATCACAATAGGTTCAAGGGGTTTTTCTTCACATGCTGTAAAAGAAAGAACCAGGAGTAGTATTCCAAAATAGCGGGATAATAGGGTATTCATGTTGCGTTTATTTTTGTAATTGGTATACATGTGCTTTGTCATTATTAAAGGTAACCAAAAGATATGTTTTTGTCTCTAACGGTAGGATGGTAAGATGTCTTACTGATTTTTGAGCGAGGTCTAATCCTAATTGATGACCTAATGTACTACTTCCATCACTTTTAATCAATGCTCCAGAGAAAGAATCAAGTCTTCCGTGAAAGGGCTTTACTCCAAAGTAATTTCCAGCCGCGAGCACTTCTTCCTTCCCGTCTCCATCAAAATCATAAGTTTCAAATGCCATGATAGGCGCTACTTGTAAGTTTTCGCCGAAAGGCACAAAAGTAAAACGGCCTCCTTCATTTCTTAAGTATCCAGATTGTAAGGTATGTACTGTTAGTTTTGTGCTTTCTGAAATGGCTTTTTTTCCGAAGATCTCTTCTACGGTCTGACCTCCAAAATCTTGATAACTTGTATATTTTTTAAAGAGATTGGTCATTTGTCCTCCCAGATCATTAAGACCTACAAGGGGGTAATAAGCTCCTTCTTTTTGAGTCGCAACGATAGTTTCTGACTGACCGTTATCATCAAAATCATCGAGATAAGCATACATAGGTGTTTCAGGAGTAGCCACAAATTTGCTATTTTGTCCCCAGTTTCCTAAGATATAATCGATGTCCCCATCGGCGTCCATATCAAAAGGTGCTATCGCTTGCCATAAACCATTTAAAGGAGTATTCATGATCGTTACTTTTCCAAGGGTTCCATTGGTGTTTGCATAAAATTGAGGCATCATCCATTCACCAATAAGAACAAGGTCTTTAGTGCCGTCTCCATTGAAATCGCTCCAAACAGCATCTGTGAGCATACCAATATTATCAAAAGAAGTTGAGGTATCTATTGTAAAAGTACCGTTGTCATTGCGCAGTAATACCGATTCTGAAGGACGCCCAAAGTCATTTGCGATAGCTTGATTGCCTACAAATACATCCAAGTCTCCGTCATTATCATAATCATGTACAGCAAGCACAGAGGCGTTCTGAAAGCTCTCTGGAAGTTGCTGTTGTACAAAAGTGGTGTCTTGTGCTGTGAAATATACATCCTTTAGTGGTTTGGATCTTTTACTAAAATCTGCCCCTCCAGTACCAATGAATAGATCTGCACGACCATCTTGATTAAAGTCTTGTATGGTAGCTACCACATCTTCTGTGCTATTTTCTTTTGTAATTGAAGGATAAGAAGCTTCTGTAAATCCAGTACTATCTCTTAGGTAGATTTTGGATGCTATAAACTTAGAACTTCCAAAGTAAATGTCGTCTTTTTGATCACCGTTTAGATCTCCAATAGCAACCGCAGGACCCCGATCTGATACCTGATATGGAATTAATTTCTGTCTATTGAAATCAATATATGGGTCTTCCGTATGTGTAAAATCAATGCCAAGATTATCAGCTACTTTTTTGAAAAGGGATTTCTGGGTAGGTTGAAGGCTTTTATAATCAAAGGGTATATTGCCTTTCGGCGAAATAGTGAGCGTCTGATTAACAGGAACGTCCATAAGCGTTTGTGCCGTACGATCTGGCCAAACAATTTTAATGTAATCTATAGTCGTTTCATTTCCGAAACCAAAGTGAAGTATAGGTTCTGAAGATGCTTGAAAACCACGTACCGTATATAGCTCTTTGTATTGTAATTGCCCTTTGTTGTATGCAAATACTTTTGTGCCTATTCCGAATCTATTGGAGGGTTTATAATCAAAACGAATTTTCAAATAGTTTGCAGAGGCATCGGTTGTGTTTTGATATACCTGAGGTGTAGTATTGATATTATTGGTTACAATATCTAAGTCTCCATCATTATCTAGATCGGCTAGGGCAGTAGCTCCAGAAACTAAAGTGTCTTTTTTAGTCCATGTGCCAGAGAGGTCTTCAAAAGCTAATTTCCCCTTTCCTTTAAAAATATAATTGTGTGTATTTCCCTTAGGCATTAAGTCTAAGGCTTTCTGATCAATGAGCTTAGTGTTACTTATTTTATTTTGAATTTGCTCACTAGAGATAAAACGAATATAATCAAGATCATTAGGGCGTTTAGGAATTCCGTTTGAGATAAATAAATCTTGCGAACTATCTTGATCAAAATCAGCAAACAGAGCGCTCCAACTCCAATCGGTTGCAGCAATACCACTTAAGAGAGCGGTCTCTTGATAGTCATATCCTTTTTGGTTTACATACAACATATTGCGTGTAAACTGATAATGATACCCAAAACGATCAATACGTAATTTCTGTGTTTGAATATTATCATCTCCTTCAGACGATTTTAATACTTTTTCATCTTCAGGTAACATGTCTAGAGAGATCATATCTGGCCATCCATCGCCATTAATATCTGCTACATCACTTCCCATAGAAAAACGTGAGGTGTGTCCAAAATAGTCTTTTAAGCTTTCGCGAAAGCTTCCTTCTCCAGTATTCAAATAGTAATAATCATCTTCATGGAAATCATTTCCTATATAAATATCTGGCCATCCATCTTGGTTGAAATCGGCAATAGCGATTCCTAATCCGTAGCTATTGATTCCTCCTAAGATGCCTGCTTCTTCACTTACATCTGTAAATTTCCCGCCATCATTTCGCATCAATCGATCTCCTGTTTCATAATTACGTTTAAAACGCAAGGAAGACTTTCCATAAGAGTCTTGTGTGTGTACTGCATGGTTGAGAATGTAAACATCTAAATCGCCATCAAGATCATAATCTAAAAATGCCGCATTAGAACTATAGGTATCTAAATCAAGCCCATATTTGGCAGCGCTTTCTGTAAATGTTTCATCACCATTATTGATGTACAATTCATTATGTCCATCAAACCCATTAATACCTACCACAGCACATACATAAATATCTAACAATCCATCCCCATTTACATCGCCCATCACAGCACCTGTATTCCATGTACTATTTCCTCGTATTCTTGCTTGAACGCTAATGTCTTCAAATTGGAGATTGCCTTTATTGAGGTATAATTTGTTTTTTACTTGGTTTCCTGAAATGAAAATATCAGGAAGATTATCACCATTGATATCTCCTATCGCAAGTCCTCCACCATTATAAAAGTAGAGATAGTCTATGATATTAAAATCATCACTTTCTGTCAGCGTATTTTCAAACGTAAGTCCCGTGTCTGCCGCCGACGGATTTTTAAATAAGGTATCTTTCTCTTTGCAACCAAAGAGGATAAAGAATATGCTCAGAAACAGGATATTTCTAATTGCCAGCATTGTATACTCTTGGTTTTTCGTTGTTAATAGCAGCTATTAAAAAGGTATTGCCTTTTTTATCTTTAAATGTCGCTAGATGTTTGATTTCTTCACGAACCTCAAAGCCGCTTGTTGTATACTCTTGCCATTCAAATCCAAGATTTCCATCGCCTAATAATACATTACCACTACTGGCATCCAATTGTGAATATTGTGGTTTGAATTCAAAATTATTACCCCCCATCACAAGGTCTAAATTTCCATCATTATTAATGTCAGTACACGCAATACCACATACACATGATAACTGTACACGTACAGGTAAGTCTTGAATTTTAAAAGTGCCATTGCCTTCATTAATCGCAATCACAGAGGCTGCTGTTTGTACCTGTTTTACAATAGAGACATCAATGACTTCTTTTGGAAATAACTCATCAATAGATCGTTTTGCATAATCAGACGCTTTGATGTTTTGCTTTTTAAGCGAGACCAATTGTCCCGTTAGTTCTTTCTTCTGATGAAGCGGATAATCTTTTCCGTCTTTCTGGAAGGTGGTGATTTGCTCAATAGTACCATTATTGTCAAAGTCATTAATGTACATTTTCATAGGAGCCCCTTCTTCTGGTTTATAATGAATATTTGTCCCTTCATTACCTAATACCAGATCGAGGTCACCATCATTATCAAGATCTGATGCTTCTACCGTATTCCACCAACCATGTAAATCGTCTAGTGAACTTTTCATAGGGGTAAGTCGTCTTCCATTATTTTTGAAGATTTTTGTAGTACCCCATTCTGAAGTAACCACAAGATCTTTTTTGCCATCTTGATCCATATCTGCCCAAAGTGCATCGGTAATCATTCCGGCATCTTTAAGCGGGTATGCAATACGTTCTGTCGCATTAGAGAATTCTCCGTTTCCTCTGTTTTCTAAAAAGAGATGTTCTGGATCGATTCCATATACAGCAATCACACTTCGTGATCCTACAAAGACATCCATATCGCCATCTTGATCAAAATCATAAGGTGCGATCACAGACATGTTCTGGTAGGCAGAGGGTATGGTATTTTCCGCTTTCGCGAAAGCGCCCTTACCATCATTCAAATATAAACGAAGGCTATAATCTGTTTTGGTCGTTACTTCATTACCGCCTGAGCCCACCATAAGATCTAAATCTCCATCATTATCTGCATCAAAAAATGCCGCCGCCGAATCTTCATAGTTTGCTTCTTTCTTAAAAATCGCATTGTTAGGAGCTTTGGTAAGTACCCCATTGCCTTTATGTAAATAGATCGTTCCTGCTTGTTTTTTTGCGCCTCCAATAAATACATCTTCATGCCCATCACCATTTACATCTCCAATGGCAAGGGAAGGTCCTTCTTGTGATAGTTTTTTAGCGATAAGTCCTTCGTAATCAAAATCACTATACTCGTTTTCTTTATGTGTGTCTAGTGATGTATTTGTAATCTCATTAAAGAGTGTTTGTATTTTCTTAGGAGCGGGTGCTTTATAGGTTGCTGTAGCATCTGTAATCTGTAGCTGAAGCGTTTGATTAACCGTAAGATTCTCAAAAGTCTGTGTTTTGTCATTAGGCCAAATCACACGTAAGGAGTCTATTTTTTGAGAGGTGCCTAATCCTATAGTCATTCCGTGCTCCATAGACGATTGGAATCCTCTAGAAGGGACTAATTCTTGAATATAGGTTTGCCCTCCGTGATATAAACGTACAGATGTGCCAATCGCAAAAGGATTCTTTTCTGCGCCTTTAAATTTTAATTTGATATAGTTATGATCCTTTTCTTTATCCGTATTGTTTCTATAGATAAAAGAAGGCATATTTACGTTATTGACCACTAAGTCAAGATCGCCATCATTATCTAAATCGCCATAGGCAGCACCGTTAGACATACTTAAAATTTCAAGTCCCCAATCTTTGGCTTTGTTTTTAAACGTAATATCGCCTTGGTTTTGGTAGGCATAATTAGAAAGAGGTTTTACTGGCATTTTATTAATGATAGTGTCTAATACTCTGGTCTCTCCTTTAGCTTTACTTTGGATAATTTCATTAGCAAAAAAATCTATAAAATCGAGATCGGTAAGATCATGGTTGATTCCATTAGTTACATAAATATCACGATATCCGTCATTATCCATATCAAAGACCAATCCTGACCAACTCCAATCGGTAGCTTCTACACCACTATGATAGGCCACTTCAGAGAAGGTGCCATTTCCATTGTTTACTTGTAGTGTGTTTTGAATAAATTGTTGGTAGAAATCATTACGTTGCTTTCGCTTGTAGACATTGTATCCATCAAATTCCATCACTGATTTTACACGCTCTTCGCCATCAGGAAGCATATCTGTGATAAAAATATCTTGTAGACCGTCATTATTAATATCTGAAATATCAACCCCCATGGCAGAAAGAGATAGGTGAGAGGTCCATTTTTTGATTTCTTCAGTAAAGGTGCCATCTTGATTATTGATATATAAATAATCGCGCTCAAAGAAATCATTGGAGATGTAAATGTCGGGATACAAATCATGATTTATATCGGTAACCATCACACCGAGCCCAAAACCTATTAATGAGCCGTAAATACCTGCTTCGTCACTTACGTCTGTAAAAACACCATCGTCATTGCGCATTAATAAATCACCAACACCTCTAAACTGACTGTCTATATTTTCCCAATCCTGTGCACGTTTATCACGTTGCCCTTCGTTTCCAAGACTTCGTACAGGCACATTACTATTGTTTAATATATATACATCTAGGTCTCCATCCTTATCGTAATCAAAGAAAGAAGCATGTGTTGAAAATCCTGAAGTCGCTAAGTTGTACTCTTTTGCTTTTTCGGAAAAGGTAAGATCTCCATTGTTGATGTATAGATCATTATCATGGTTATTTGCTTCTAGATTTCCTGCATTACTTACGTAGATGTCTAGCAGCCCGTCAGCATTTACATCTGCCATGGTTACTCCGGTAGACCATGCTTTGTTTCCTTCAATACCTGCTTTTTCAGAGATATCTTCAAAAGTAAAACCTCCTTTGTTTAGATACAGTTTATTTTTCCCCATGTTGGCAGTAAGAAAAATATCTGCAAATCCATCATTATTAATATCTCCTATAGCGACACCACCTCCATTATAGAAGTTGCGGTATTTGAAAATATTAAAGTCTTTCTGGTTTTCTATAGCATTTACAAAATCAATACCTGTTTCTTCTTTAGACAAAAGACTAAACAAGGTATTTTCTTTTCGTACAGGTTCTTTTTTTTCTTCTTTGGTTGTTGAAGTGCATCCTATAATAGATAGAGTGATAAGAACTCCAAGAATGATTTGGTATGTGAATTTAATTTGCATATACTATTACTTCTCTTTTTTTAGAAATAGAGGGGTGTCATTATTACGTCCTACAACATAAAAGACACGTTCTTTTATTTTAATTTTTTGAATACTTCGGGAAGCCCCTTTGATATCATAATTCTGATTTGAAAGTGTGCTAAATCCACCCTTTGTATCATTTTTCAAAAATACGCCATGAGAGCCATCTAGCCTACCTAATTGCGTACTTATTTCATAGTTGTTGCCTACTAACAGGACGTCTAGAAAGCCATCTTCATCAAAATCTTCTATAAGAAGATCATGAACGGAAGAAGCTTGTGCTAAAAAGGGTAATTCATGTGCTTGAAATACGCCATTTCCTTTGTTTTCAAAATAGGTAGACGCAAATAGATAGGCTTCTTTCTTTTCAGAAGATTGTAATTTTTCTTTACCTAGTAGTTGTGTTAAGTTCGCTTTCGCGAAAGCGTTATAAGACAGAAACTTTTTATTTAGGAAAGGAAGTTGTTTTACAAGCTCATCTTTAGTTGCTATAGTGGTTTCTATACCCTGATAATAATACGTAACGATAGGATCAATTTGTTTATTGTCGTCAAAGTCATTGCGATATAATGTCACAGGCTCCTCCAGTGTAGGCTGTAAACGTGTATTTAATCCCCAATTCCCCGCTATAATATCTTGGTCACCATCATTATCAAAGTCGGCAACTTTGATGGTGTTCCACCATCCATGTGTGTTTTCTAATCCTTCTGTTTTTTGACGTTTTAACGATGTTCCATCATTTATAAAAATAGTGATAGGCATCCAATGTCCAGCAATAATTGCATCTGGATAGTCATCATTATTTACGTCTTGCCAAGTGATATCGTATACATTTCCTACATTCTGAAATTCTTTTGAATAGGTAGCTGTAATATCTTTAAAATGACCATTACCATCATTTTTAAATAGGTATTGTGTGGGGGTTTCACCAAATTGATGTGGTACTACATTAGCGGTGATAGCGATATCTACATCTCCATCCTTGTCTAGATCTATAGCTGTTACTTTAGATGCATTGATATTAATGTCATTAAATTGTTCTGAGTCTCTCTGAAGCACACCTTCATTTGTAATATATAATCTAGGGGCTAGTGGTTTTCCTCTTTTAAATTCATTACCACCACTTACAATCAATACATCATTTATTTGATCTCCATTAGCATCAAAGATCAATGAGTGAGTGTCTTCATTGATTTTAGTTTCTTTTGCGTCAGGTAGTTCTTGTGGTTGAAAATCTCCTGATTCATCTTGGATCCAAATCTGAGAGGATTGTCCTTTTGCTCCTAATGTAATGATATCTTCTTTTTGGTCATTATTTAAATCTCCAACATTAATATAGGGTCCTAAATTAGTACTTGCATACGGGACTAAAAGAGATCGACTAAATTCTATTGAAGTACCATCTCGATGTTTAAAATCTATAGGGGTTGTGCTATTTGTAATCAAAGAGTTTTGAATTTCTTGTGAATTACTCTCAATATGTCCTGAAGCATTTTTATAATCTAAAACAATAGTTTGATCTGCTTGAGTATTTTGGAGCGTTTGAATTTTTCCATCTGCCCAGACAACCTGTAAAGAATCTATTTGTTTCTGTGTTCCCAATCCTATAAAAAGCGTAGGGGGTGTTGCAGATAAATATCCTTGTGGATAGTTCTCAAAAAACTGTTTTTCTTCTTTCGTATATATGGAAACTTTTGCACCAACACCTTGTGTGTTTTTTATACTTCCTTTAAAGTTTATTTTTAAATAATGCGTGGCGCTTGTGTCCTGTCTTGTCGTATTTTCTAATATAAGTGCATTTTGATTTACATTATTGACGACAATGTCTAAATCACCATCATTATCTAGATCTGCGTAGCTAGCACCATTACTAAAAGAAGTTTGCGGAGTTTGCCAGGAATCACTCATATTTTCAAACTGAGTGTTTCCTTTATTTTTATAAAAGTAATTGATAGTTTTTTTCTCTGGGAGTTCATCTATGAAGGTAAGTTCTTTAGAACTCATGCCTTTGCCAAGGCGTTTTTGAATACTTTCATTGGAGATAAAGTTAACAAAGTCCATGTCATTTGTAGCTCCTTTTATACCATTAGTGATATAGATGTCTTTTTTACCATCGTTATCAAAATCGGCGATAAGTGGAGACCACGACCATTCTGTTGCAGATATACCACTAAGAAATGCGGTTTCGGTGTACTTATTATTACCCAGATTTAAATGCAATGTGTTTTGCATAAATTGAGGCTCATATCCATTACGCAATTGATTCTGAAAAATAGGGTAGTTGTATTCTGTACCAGAAACTTTTAAAGACTGCAAGTTTTCTGGTAGCATATCTAGAGACATGATATCTGAAAGGCCATCATTATTGATATCAGATATAGCATTTCCCATAGAGAAGTGTGTACTATGACCTAGTATGGATTGCGTAGAATTTACTTCTGTAAATGTCTTGTCTTTTTGATTGATGTAGAGGTAGTCATTTTCAAAAAAATCATTTCCAATATATATATCTGGATATCCATCCTTGTTGATATCAGATATAGAGATGCCAAGTCCATAGCCTAATCTACTTTGGAAAATTCCAGCTTTAGTCGTTACATCTATAAATTGACCGTTTTGATTTTCTAATAACTTGTCTCCATAAAGTGTGTCCACTTTTTTGCGTAATGTACCTTTTCCATAGTTGCTATTTGGGTGTAGCGAATGGTTTAAAATAAATACATCAAGATCTCCATCTGTATCATAATCAAAAAAAGATGCTTGCGTAGCTAGGCCTTTTAGATCTAAGCCATACCTTTTTGCTTGTTCTTTAAATTGAGGAATTCCATCAGTATTGTTTCCTTGATTGATGAATAATAGATTTGTTCCTTTTAAGTTAAGATGTCCATCTACTTTTGAGATATAGATGTCTAATAAGCCATCATTGTTGATGTCTACAGTAGTAATACCTGTAGTCCATCCTATGTCATTTCTAATTCCAGATTGGGAAGTAGTGTTCTGAAATTGTAAGCTTCCTTTATTGATATATAAGTGGTCTGCTTGTTGGTTTGCTGTAAAGTAAATATCATCTAAGCCATCATTGTTAAAATCTGCAATGGCAGTACCTCCACCGTTGTAGAAATAGAGGTAGTTTAGAATATTTAGCTCAGGTGTATTTTGTATTATATTAGAAAAAGAAACTCCAGTATTAGTCACTTCAACAAACTTTGGTTGAAGTATTATTTTTTCTTTACAAGAGGTAAAGAAAAATAGACTAATTAATATTACAAATAGGGGTTTCAATTCGTATTTTAAAATGCAAGTTTACTAAAAGAATAGTGAATAAAAAAGAGGGTTGAAAAACAACCCTCTTTTTAAGCTTAATTCAAAGTGTAGGTCCTAATAACCTGGATTTTGTGTCAAATTAGGATTGAGGATAAGTTGATCTGCTGGAATCGGAAATAAATTTCTACTTTCATCACCTACAAACGCAGGATCTTTTAATTCCCAGTTTCTTGTGAACTGACCGAAACGAATTAGGTCATTACGTCTCCATATTTCTTCATATAATTCACGTCCTCTTTCATCAAGCATATCCTGTTCTGTTAGAGAACCTAGTGGAGAAGCGCTACGAATGATACGTAATTCATTCACTTCGGCTAAAGCATCACCAGAAGCACCTCTTAATATTGCTTCTGCTCTCATTAAGTGAGCATCAGAATATCTAAAGAAAATTTCATGTCCTGTAAATCCTCCAAACGTAGGGTTGTACTTTATAACACGCATTCCAGTAGTCTCACTATTATTAATGATATTGGATGCACCGTTATTATCAGTATAGTCTCTTTCAAACACTAGAGGTCCTCCAGGTCTGTCGTTAAGAGGAGTTCCGTCTATTTCATATTGCTGACCTAAAAGGAAACCATTACCTATATTTGATCCTGCTTCAAAACCTGGGAAGTTTCCAGATTCTGTTGTGCCAGGGCGTCCTGTAAATTCAATACCTTCTGTAGGTACAAAACCTCTACGTTCTTCCTGTCCTTGGCCTTCTAAGTTAGAGTCAGCTGGTCCTTCAAATAAATCATAAAACTCAGAGAGTGTAGCAAAACCATTCCAACCACCTCCAGCAATTTCTGGAGCCATATTATAGTGTAATCCATTCCAAATTCTATTACCTACTGCTGTAGTAAGAAATAAAATAGTCTCGTTATCTTCTTGTTCTCTAAAGATATCGAAATATCCAGTTTCTATTCCGAAACCATCTGCTTCTATTTGATCTACTAAACTTACTACACGTTGCATATCAGATGCATCTGGTGAAGCTCCAATATAAACATGTCTATTTAATAGTACTTTTGCTAATAAGTACCTAGCAGCACTTTTACCTGCTCTGTTTGTTCCGCTACCTGGTCCTACATCATTAAGATTTGCAATAGCTTCTTCCAAGTCTGAAATAATTCTTGCTACCGCCTCTTCTCCAGTCAATACAGTTGGATCTATACTAAGGTTTTCTTCTGGATCTCTTATTGGAACTTGCCCATAATTATCTAAAACAACCCATACACCTAGTGCTCTAAAGAAATGAGCTTGTCCAGTTTGCTCTTGACTTAAGGTGGTCAAAGGAGAAAGTAATTGATCTGCAGAGAAATGCAATCCATTCCATTGATTCCAAACATTTCCAATAAAGGCATGATTAGCAGGCCAGTTATGTTGATGTAATTGTCTCCAAATACCATTATCTCCCCAGTCAGCTCCACGTGTTGGAATAATAAATTCCTCAGTAGTTACTTCACTTAAAGCAAAAAGATTTGCTTGGTCTCCTACAAAACCATTTAGGTTATTGTAAAGGCCAGTTATAAAACCTTCAGGATCTGCAACACCTTCAAAGGCAACAGCATTTACTGAATCGGTTTCTTCTACTTCTAAATCCGTGCAGGATCCTAGTACTGCTACGACCATTATGGCCATTAATGACCTAAAAATGGGTTTTACTTTGTAATACTTCATAGTTTTCATTTTTTATTTAAAATCGTGCATTAACACCTAGTGTAAACGTTCTTGGTCGTGGTGTTTGTGCTAAATCTATACCTCTTGCAGGTATTTGAGCTGCATTTAAGAAACCAGTGTTTGTTGAAACTTCTGGATCAAGTCCACTATAGTCAGTTATTAAGAATAAGTTTTGTCCTGTGAAAGACAAACGTAATCCGTCTAAAACTCCGTCACCACTTAGTGGCCAATCATAAGAAAGTGTTGCATTTTGTAATCTCACAAAATCTCCTTTTTCTAAGAATCTATCAGATACAGTTGTAGATGCTCCAATATTTTCACCATTTAAGAGACTTTGGATTGTTTCTTGTGTAACATTTTGTTGTTGTAAGAAATTCCCTGCTGAGAATAATGCATTGTTTGTCGCATTATATACATAAAATCCTCCTTGATAGTTAAAGAAAGTGGAAAGTGACCAGTTTTTATAGCTAGCATTAAGAGAGAGACCTCCTGTTAAAGTTGGTATTGCTGATCTATCTGAGAATTCTCTATCAGTTACAGGATCTCCTACGCCATCACCATTAAGATCTGCGAATATAGGATTTCCATCTCCATCAAATCCTTCAAATCTAGCTAAGAAGAATGAACTAAGAGGTTGATTGTTGTCTAATCTCTGCGCAAAAGCATTTGTTAGACCGTTACCGTTGATTGGTGCCAAATCTTGTGGTGCATCAGTATAGTCTTCAAGAACATTATCATTGTATGCAATATTAAAACTTGCACTAAAGTTCCAATCATCAGTTTGAACAAAATCATAAGCTAAAGCTAATTCTACACCTTGATTAATTAGAACACCATTATCTAAATTACCAAAAACAGTTGGAATACCACCAAAACCAGGTGCAGGTACAGCTCTCTGTAATAATAAATCTCTTGTTTCTTTTCTATATACGTTAAATGATCCGTTAAAACGATCTTGATTAAATCCAAAATCTACACCCACGTTAAAGTCTGTTGTTTCTTCAAATTTTAATCCTGGATCATTGTTACCAATAAATTGTGTTCCTCCTGGAGGATTTAAATCTGTTGGACCAGCAAATCCTTGTCCAGATATTTGTTGTCTAAGTATTGCATTACCAAAAGTTAATCCTTGAGAGTTACCTGTAATACCAACACCTAGTCTTATTTTTAAAGTTGACACATTATCACCTGTAAAATCTTCTTCATGTAAATTCCAAGCAAAAGCTCCTGATGGGAAAAAAGCAGATTTTTCATCTTCACCAAAAAGAGTAGAACCGTCAAGTCTTCCTGTAGCAGTCAATAAGAATTTATTATTTGCAAAAGATAAATTTGCTCTTACAAATACAGATTGAAATTCATCAAAGTTATCAAATGTATTAGCTGTATATGCTGTTATAAGTCTTTGGAAAGCAGGTAAGTCCTCAAATAAGAATGGATTTTCTGGATCATTAAAATTATTAAAACCTACTGAAGCACTATCATTATCATAACCAAACTGTTGAAAATCTCTTCCAATAGCATTAGAAACTAAATCAAATTGCTGTTCTACAATACCAAATATATTATCTAAATTATTAGTTGTTAAACCACGACCTTGAGAGAAAAAACCATTTCTGTCAAATTTTTGATAAGAATATCCACCAATAACATCTATTCCCCAAGAATCAAAATCTTTTTTGTAATTTAAAGTAAGGTCAAGTTGTGTATTTTCATTTTCAACACTATTGAATTGAACATCACCAACTCCTGAGATGTTATTAACTCCAAAAACATTTGGAGCAAATGCAGATATAATTTGACTATCACCATAATCGTAACTTGCAAATACTTTTGCACTAAATTCTGAAGTAAAATCATATCCAACAGAAATGTTAGCTAAATATCTATTAGAATTAGCTAGAGATTTAAAGTTTTCCAATAAGTTAGGAGGATTAAATCTGTTTTCAAAACCAAATGTAGCATCTGGATCTATAGGGAATGTTGGATTAGTTGTTAGAGATGAAGATAAAAAATCTCCCACAGATCCTGCTCCACCTGATAATGGTGCTTGTGAATCATTAACTCGAGAAATTGTACCTTGGAAATCTACAGTTAATTTATCATCTAAAAATTTCTGACTTAAATTAACTCTACCAGCAATACGTTCCTGTGCAGCTTGCTCTACAAGACCATTTTGATTACTATATGTAAAAGATGATCTTATATTTCCTGACCCCCAATTCTTAGCGTAACTTAAGTCTGTTCTTCTAGAATATGCAGTTCTTAACGCAAAATCTTGATAATCACCATTACCACCTCCATTTAGAGCAGCAGGCAGACCAAGATCTTCACGTGCTTGTATAAATTCACTTGCTGTTAAAAGATCATATTCGTTTGCTACAGTTCCTACACTTACAGAACTATTCAATTCCCAAACCCCTTTTCTAGCCGTTCTACCAGCTTTCGTTTGGATAATTACAACTCCATTTGCTGCACGTGCTCCATAAATAGCTGTTGAAGAAGCATCTTTTAGAATCGAAATGCTTTCTATATCATTAGGGTTTAAAAAACTTAATGGGTTTCTTTGAGCGCTTCCTCCGATACCACCAACCTGAGCAGTAGGTGGTCCTCCACCTCCCAAAGGGATACCATCAACGACGAAAAGTGGGTCATTTCCAGATCGAATAGAATTTACACCTCTAATATTGAAATTAATTGCGGCTCCAGGCTCTCCAGAAGTTTCAGAGATAGCTACCCCAGAAGTTTTACCTTGAATTAATTGTTCAGGAGAAGCTATTACTCCTGAATTAAATTCTTCTGATGTAACCACAGCAACAGTTCCAGTGGCATCTTTTATAGTAGTAGATCCATATCCAATTAATACCACTTCATCAAGTGCGTTGTCAGGAGCTAATGTTACATTTACAGTAGTTTGTCCATTTACAGCGATCTCTTGAGTTGCAAAACCTACATAACTAAATATAAGTATAGCATCACTAGCTACGTTGTTAAGAGTGTAGTTACCGTCAAAGTCGGTAGTAACACCGTTTTGAGTGCCTTTTACAATTACATTTGCACCCGGCAGAGGACCACTTTCCTCTGTCACTGTTCCAGACACTGTCTGGGCAGTTGAAATTCCCGCAAAGAGAACCGCGACAAACAGTAGCATACTTTTAAGTAATACTTTCTTCATAAGATTCTTGTTTAAATTAGTTTGCTTAGTTTTAAAAAAATTCAATGTTTTAATCATTTATAAGCGTCTAATTTATGTAAAATTTACGTTAACGCAATAAAAATACAACGTTAAAGTTACGAAAACGTTTTCGTGTGTACAACGCTTTTTATATGGTTTTATGCGAAATTTTGAGTGTTTTTTTTGACAAGTTGTTAAAAAGGAACACCCCTAATTGTCAAAAATGTAATGTATTATATTTTTCTAATAATTATAATTGAGTTTTGTTAGGATAAGGAGGCTCATTTTGAAATGAACGATTTAAATAGTATTTTAAAAAGAATACTTCTAAAATTGAAAAGTATATTTGCATGAAAATATATTTTTTGGAAGCTACATCAATACATAAAAACATCATTATCATCGGAGGCGGCGCTGCTGGTTTTTTCACTGCAATCAATATAGCTTCTAATCTTCCAGATGCTTCTATTTTAATTCTAGAGCGAGGAAAAGAAGTGCTTACAAAAGTGCGTATTTCAGGAGGCGGTAGATGTAATGTTACGCATGCAGAGTTTATTCCAAAAGAATTGTCAAAAAATTATCCTCGTGGAGAAAGGGAACTTTTAGGTCCTTTTCATTCATTTATGACAGGTGATACAATCTCTTGGTTTGAAAAGCGAGGGGTTGCTCTTAAAATAGAAGAAGATGGTCGTATGTTTCCTGTTTCTGACTCTTCGGCTACAATTATAGATTGCTTTTTGAAAGAAGCAGATCGGCTTGGTATTAATGTATATAAGAATCATTCAGTCCAATATATATCCAAAGAAGCCCAAAATTGGTTCTTAAAAACAAATCAAGGTAATTTTACCTGTGATACATTAATTGTGACTACCGGAAGTAATCCCAAAGTCTGGAAGCTTTTGGAAAATCTAGGGCATACAATTACTCAGGCGGTCCCTTCTTTATTTACATTTAATTGTAAGGATATTCGGATTAAAGATTTGATGGGGTTATCAAAAGAAGCTTCAGTTGAAGTTTTAGATACAAAACTTCAGTCAGAAGGTCCCTTACTTATTACACATTGGGGATTGAGTGGTCCAGGTATTTTAAAACTTTCTGCTTGGGGTGCTAGAGAACTGGCCGCAATGGAATATGAATTTACAATTAAAGTAAATTGGTTGTTAGATAGAACGGTAGATGATGTGATGGAGGAATTAATGAACTTTAAGCATGAGTTTGCAAAACAATCGCCTCATACTTACACACAATTTGATTTGCCTAAAAGGCTTTGGCAAAACTTGCTTACTGCTGCGACTATTAAAGTAGGGGCTAAATGGGCAGACCTCACTAAAAAACAATTAATCGCTTTAAGTAAAGAACTTACCGAAGGGCTATATCCTATAAAAGGGAAAAGTATTTTTAAAGAAGAGTTTGTGACTGCTGGTGGTATCAATCTTAAAGAAATCAATTTTAAGACGTTTGAAAGTAAATTGCATAAAAATCTATACATGTCAGGGGAAGTACTTAACATAGATGCGATTACTGGAGGGTTTAACTTTCAAAATGCTTGGACAGGCGGTCATATGATAGCAGAAGCTATTACTAATGTATAAGCATGTATGCGCTTTCGCGAAAGCATATAAAATATAAATAGCTGAATAATAGAATATTAAATATATTTTTAGTGAGTTTAGTTCAATCTCCAAATCTCAAAGTTGAGAATCGTAGCAAAAGCCACCCAACACGCATAAGGAACTAATAAATAAGCAGCACGATTGTCTACAACTTTAAACCATTTAATGGTTAGAAGTATCATAATGAATAAAATAATGATTTCAATAAGTGCCCAGCTGGGTTGTCTCATTCCAAAAAATAAAATACTCCACATGGCATTTAAAATCAACTGAAATCCAAAGTGATATAAAGCCGTTTGCACCCATTTGTGATAAAAGCCTTTGTGCCATACCAACGCTACGGCAACTCCCATCAGTATATATAGGACAGTCCAAACGGGTCCAAAAATCCAATTTGGAGGATTGAAACTAGGTTTGTTAAGGGTGACATACCAATCTGTAATACTTGATTGTGTCGCAATAGCACCTATCCCGCCTATAGAAAGGCAGAAGACAACAGCGATTAAAATTTTAAGTAGTAGACGTTTCTTCATTTGGTACTACCAATGTATAAAAAAACTCGTAAAAACTTCCATACAAATAATAGAAAGACAACAGTTATCTTTGCCAAAACTTATAATTCTTATATGTCTGAAGATTCTTTTGTTTTACATTTAAACACAGCCATACTTTCAGCCGGATCTGTGTCTTGGCAATCTCCTAGTAATATTGCTTTAGTAAAGTATTGGGGAAAACATGGGGAACAATTACCTCAAAATGCTAGTATAAGCTTTACCTTAAGTAATTGTCATACAACCACAATCTTGCATTATACTCAAAAAGAATCTGAAGGATTTGAATTTGAAGTATATCTAGATGGTCAAAAAGAGGTGGGTTTTGAACCTAAGATTGCTAGTTTTTTTAAACGAATAGAAAAATATGTTCCTTTTATAACAAACTATCGTTTTAAGATTGAGACGTCAAATTCATTTCCGCATAGTTCAGGAATTGCCTCTTCGGCATCCGGAATGAGTGCATTGTCTTTATGTATTATGGACATAGAGCGACAACTTTCTCCTGAAATGACCGAAAGTTATTTTATGCAAAAAGCATCCTTTTTATCTCGTCTAGGATCTGGAAGTGCTTGCCGAAGTTTGGAAGGCCCTCTTATTGTTTGGGGAGCACATCAAGATATCTCAAATAGTAGTGATTTGTATGGTACTTCATATCCATACGAAGTGCATTCAAACTTTCAAGAATATCAAGATACGATACTACTAGTAGATAAAGGAGAGAAACAAGTAAGTAGTACTGTGGGACATGGGTTGATGCATGGGCACGCTTTCGCGAAAGCAAGGTTTACACAGGCTCACGATAATTTAGTCCAGTTAAAAGAGGTGTTAGCCTCTGGAGATTTGGATGCTTTTATCGCCTTAGTTGAAAGTGAAGCACTCACATTACATGCGATGATGATGACCAGTCATCCTTATTTTATATTGATGAAGCCTAACACACTAGAGATCATAAATCGTATATGGGAGTATAGAGAAAACACAGACTCAAAAGTATGTTTTACACTTGATGCAGGAGCTAATGTACATGTGCTATATCCTAAAAAAGAAACCAAAGAGATACACCTTTTTATAGAGAATGAATTGTCAAAGTTTTGCCAAAACAACCACTATATTAATGATAGCGTGGGAAATGGAGCAAAAAAATTGTAGATTTGTATATACTAAGTTAACCTACAACTATGAAAGGCCCCTTATTTTATTCTAAAATTCTTCTTTTCGGAGAATACGGAATCATCAAAGATTCAAAAGGACTCTCAATACCTTATAACTTTTACAATGGAGCGCTTAAATGCGATGGTAGTACATCTGATGAAGCAGTAGACTCTAATGCGAAGTTAACCCAATTTGCATCGCATCTATCTACATTGTCAGAAGCAGAAGATGTACTTGTTCAGTTTGATATTGAGCGATTATCTCAAGATTTAGCTAAGGGAATGTATTTTGATTCTAGTATCCCACAAGGATATGGTGTAGGGAGCAGTGGCGCATTAGTAGCTGCTATTTATGATAAGTATGCAACAGAAAAAATTACAGTTTTAGAAAACTTAACAAGAGAGAAGTTACTAAAACTCAAAGCTATTTTTGGAGCGATGGAATCTTTTTTCCATGGAAAATCTTCAGGATTAGATCCTTTAAATAGTTATTTAAGCTTACCTATTCTTATTAATAGTAAAGATAATATTGAACCTGCTGGTATTCCTTCACAAGAGCAAGAAGGAAAAGGAGCTGTGTTTTTATTAGATAGTGGTATTGTAGGAGAGACTGCTCCTATGGTGAATATCTTTATGGAAAACATGAAGCAAGAAGGTTTTCGTAACATGCTTAAAGATCAGTTTGTAAAACATACAGATGCATGTGTAGATGATTTCTTAAAAGGAGATGTGAAATCACTTTTCGGAAATGTAAAACAACTATCTAAAGTCGTATTAAGTAATTTTAAGCCTATGATTCCTAAAGCATTCCATACCCTATGGAAACAAGGAATAGAAAGTAATGATTACTATCTGAAGCTTTGTGGTTCTGGAGGTGGTGGTTATATCTTAGGGTTTACCCAAGATATAGATAAGGCACGTAAAGCACTTCAAGATCATAGATTAGAAGTTGTCTATAATTTTTAATTTTTCCCCTTTATAAGGTTTTTCTATATGCTTTCGCGAAAAAACAAACGAAGACTTCTTAAGGTGTTTAGTTTGTTTTCTGTAGTGAGAGGGTATAATATTCTGGTGATTGTACTGGCCCAATACCTCGCATCTATATTTATATTATCCTCGGGTAGAACATTAAGAGAAGTTGTCTTTGATCTCAATCTTTTTATGCTTGTTATTGCTTCTGCAGCAACCATTGCAGGCGGATATATCATCAATAACTTTTACGATTCAGAAAAAGATTTAATTAATAGACCTCGCAAAACAATGTTGGATAGATTGGTAAGTCAAAATACCAAACTCTCTTTTTATTTTGTATTGAATTTTCTGGCCGTTATTGCTGCTAGTTATGTCTCATTTAGAGCAGTTGTCTTTTTTGCGATTTATATTTTTGGCATTTGGTTATATTCTCATAAGTTGAAGAAGAGACCTTTTATAGGAAATCTTACCGCGGCAGTACTAGCCATTACTCCTTTCTTCGCTATCTTTTTGTATTACAAAAACCTCGATACCGTCATTTTTGTACATGCTAGTTTTTTGTTTTTGGTGATTGCAATGCGCGAACTCACAAAGGATTTAGAAAATTTAAAGGGAGATTTGGCACAAGGATATCGAACAATTCCTATTGTGTTTGGAGAAAAAACGTCCAAATGGATGCTTACCGCCTTAGCAGGTCTGACAATAATACCAGTTTATTTCTTAATCAATCATTTTGAAGTAGGATATATGGATTTTTACTTTTATGCGAGTGTAATTGCATTACTCTTTTTTTTAGGAGCCTTATGGAAATCACAAGCAAAACTTCATTATTTATTATTACATAATATTTTAAAGTTTATTATTGTAGCAGGTGTTTTTTGTATCGTCCTCATCAAACCTAATGAATGGTTACGATTTATTACTTAATCATATACTGCAGATTTAAGAAGGTCTTTTTTCACTTAAATACTTCCAGTACCTTTTTGGGACATGCTGCATATGTAACTTCATGTTTTTCCGTGATGCAATGTTGGTGCTCTTAAAGTAATTTTGCCATAATTCTTCGTATTGTAGTTCTTCTTCTGTAAAGTAAATAGTTGCTTTTGATGGTGTGTTAACGTCAGAAGTAAGTGCTAGTTCAATCGTTTCTACCGTATGAAGGTCATAATAGATACCATACTTTCGCTTGAGATCATAGATGAGCCATTTTTGATCTGCGTATCGTTTTTTAAAATGATTTGAGTTGAGAGGTAAGACATTAAAATCGGGTGCTATTGTAGCGAAATAGATGTTGTCCTTTGTTTCGCGAAAGCGTACAAAAGCATCCATACGGTGTTTTTCTCGGCCTACCATTTTAACGACTTTTCGTATTTGAACCACATCAAAATCAGTGTAGTCTTCTATAGATGTTTGGTGTTTAAAAAGCTTTACAATATAAGAGAGTAGTGTGTTTTCAATACCTTCTTTTTCACTCAAAAAAGCACGATAGATGGCTGTTGTAGTTATGGCACCTCCAGTTTGTTTGAGACCTTTCCAAACACGTTCGGCCTTTACAGAATCTGTAGTGATGGTTTCTTTTGTGTCAAAAATAGATAACGCATTATTGTAATTAGGGACAATAGATAGTGATGTCGGTTTTTGTTCATAGTATTCAAAAACACAGGTAAGAAATCCTTCAAAAGAACTGTCATATCTATAAATAGCCATGGTGATATTGGTGTTATATAACAAGAGGCGTTTGTGTGTCAAATAAGTTAAGCTGGTTGCTATATGCTTTTCTAAACTTACTAGTACTCTCTTGCATGATCAGGCTTTTGAGCTGGCCAGGTGTTCTGTCTTTTGTTTCAAAATCTTTGGAATCACAAGTGATAAAATATTTAGCTCTATTCATAGCGATACCTATATTTTTGAGGTGTTCCCAATTGAGGTTTCGGTATTTTCGCGCCTGTATGATTTTATGTACAGACCGCATCCCTACACCAGGAATTCGAGCAAGTACATGCTTACTGGCTTTATTAATATTTACAGGGAATTTCTCAAGATTTCTAAGTGCCCAGCTTAGTTTTGGGTCAATATCTGCATCGAGGTTAGGATGCTCTTTTGTGAGTAATTCTTTGACATCAAATCCATAAAATCGAAGTAACCAATCTGCTTGATATAATCTATTTTCTCGTAACATAGGAACTTCTGTACCTATAGAAGGCAAACGATCATCATAACTTATAGGAATATACCCAGAGTAGTAGACGCGTTTCATGTGGAAGTTTTTATAAAAATGA
Source organism: uncultured Dokdonia sp. (assembly GCF_947492535.1). Classification (GTDB taxonomy): domain Bacteria; phylum Bacteroidota; class Bacteroidia; order Flavobacteriales; family Flavobacteriaceae; genus Dokdonia. Next base: position 24,183 of record NZ_CANLNH010000001.1, read on the forward strand.
GCACTTGTATACATGATTTGAGCATCAGTTTCTCCAGTAGCTCCGATAATCATTTGCGTACTTTGACCAGCAGGCGCATAGACAGGCGTGCTTTTAATGATTTTCTTTTCACTTTTATATTGAATGATTTCGTTTTTAACCTTTAACATAGGTTTTATAAAATCTTCTCTTTTTTTATCAGGTGCTAGTAGTTTGAGTCCTGATACGGTCGGAATTTCAATATTGACAGAAAGTCGATCTGCATATAAACCTGCTTCACGCATTAACTCATCACTAGCACCGGGAATAGACTTAAGATGTATATACCCATTAAAGTTTTCTTCTTCTCGTAATTTTTTTGCTACGGCAACAAGCCTCTCCATGGTATAATCAGCATTTTTAAAAATGCCGCTACTTAAGAAGAGACCTTCTATATAGTTTCTGCGGTAGAAATTAATAGTTAAGTCAACGACTTCTTGTACTTTAAAAGCAGCCCTTTTAATATCATTGCTTTTTCGAGTGACACAATAAGCACAGTCAAAAATACAGTGGTTTGTCAGCAAAATTTTTAATAAAGAAACACATCGTCCATCTTCAGTATAACTATGACAAATACCCATGCCACTGCTATCGCCTAACCCTTTGTTTTTATTAGCACGTTTGCTTCCGCTAGAAGAGCAGGAAACATCATACTTTGCTGCATCGGCAAGGATATTGAGTTTTTCTTTAATTCGGTCAAAATTCATAAAATGGATTTATTCCAAAAATAAAGAATATTTCCATTTATTATGTATTTCGTTCAAAATTTAACGTTTTTCGCGAAAGCGAATTTTAGGTAGACCGACTATCATTTTTTGTATTTTTAGAAAAAAATTGAATGACACATCCAGAGAATCATCTTAAAATAGCCATGGCGCAAATTGCTCCTGTTTGGCTTAATAAACAAGCAACCTTAGAGAAAATTAAAAAATCCATTACAGAAGCAGCTCAAGAAGGAGCAGAGCTTATCGTGTTTGGAGAAGGCGTATTACCAGGCTATCCGTATTGGTTAGCACTCACTGGAGGTGCCGAGTGGAATAAAGATGTAGTGAAAGAGCTACATGCACACTACGCTCGTAACTGTGTTGATATTGATGCAGGCGATTTAGAAGAGGTGTGTGCGCTTTCGCGAAAGCATAACATAGCCATTTACTTAGGTATTATTGAACGTCCACAAGATCGAGGTGGACATAGTTTATACGCTTCTTTGGTTTATATAAACCAAGAAGGGGAGATACAATCAGTACATCGTAAATTACAGCCTACCTATGATGAACGTTTAACGTGGGCGCCTGGAGATGGCCATGGACTACAAGTACATCCTTTAAAACAATTTACTGTTGGCGGACTAAACTGTTGGGAAAATTGGATGCCGTTACCACGTGCAGCTTTATATGGACAAGGTGAAAATTTACATATTGCTGTTTGGCCAGGAAGTGATTATAATACGAAAGATATTACCCGATTTATAGCGAGAGAATCACGTTCTTTTGTGGTGTCTGTATCAAGTAGAATGCTTAGATCAGACTTTCCAAAAGACACACCTCATTATGATGAGTTGGTGAAGAACGCTCCAGAATTGTTATCGAATGGAGGGTCATGCATTGCTGGACCTGATGGAGAATTTATAGTACATCCAGACATTACTACAGAAGGGAATATATATCATACTATTGATTTTAATCGTGTGTATGAAGAACGACAAAACTTTGATGCAGTAGGACATTATTCACGCCCAGATGTAACGCAATTAAGTGTAAATAGAGAACGTCAGAGTACGATTAAGTTGTCTCCCTCATCCTAACCTTCTCCCAGAGTGAGAAGGAACTTTTTAGAGGTATATAACATTAAAAATAGAGTACTGCTCTAAAATAGAGCAGTACTCTATTTTTAATTTAAAGGAACATATTATTTACAATTAAAAAGCTACTCATCTCTTCTACACTTCCCTAACCTTCCTTTTTAGGAGGGAATACTCGTATGCATATTTTGAAATTTCCCCTCTAGTAAGAGGGGATTAAGGGGTGTGTTATTTTATAAGTATCGAAACTGCCGACTATATTAAAAAACAAAACACCCGTTCAATGAGTGATGGTTTCTCATTGACGGGTGTTGTACACTTGATGATTAGTGTATATGTTATAGCTCTCGTTTTTTAGTTTGAGCGTCTGTAATTAATAGTGGGTATAATTCTTTGATTTGTTTTAGTTGCGTTTTTGCTTTTTGAAGATCTCCTTTGTATTTGCCTTCTTGTACTTGTTTATTGATGACTGTAAAATCATATCCAAACAAACGTTGAGACTCACGATTACGCAGGATGTTATACGCTTTGGCTAATTCATTTTGCAGGAGTACATATGAACTATAAGCAGATTTCCGATTAGCATCTATAGCAATCACTGCTTTTTTAGGGCTGTCTGATGATGTTGGATCGCGATCTCCTTGACAATAATTACAGTAAAATTCGTCATTGCTATTTGCGCCCCCATTATCGATAAATGTTAAGGCTATTTCTGAGATTTCGTTAATAGGAGTTACTTGGTCATCTACAAGAAACTCTCCTTCTATATTTATAAAAATAGGAAGGATGTTTTTTTCTTTAACAGGTGTTGGATCAGGATTTGTTTCTATAGGAAGAAATCTAGCAATGCCTTTGTCCTTATCAATGGTAGTGGTAACTAGGAAAAAAATAAGCAGTAAAAAGGCAATATCGGCCATAGATCCTGCATTTACTTCGGGTGCATTTCGTTTTGACATAACGTGATGGTTTTAAAAAAATTAATAAAATAACATTCCTTTGGTTGGTGTTTTTTTATCAAATAGTCCCCTATCGGTAGTAATCTGTCTAATGAATACAATCATCTTTTTGAATGTATAAGATGATTATTTCCAATTTGTATCAATAGATATGCCATAAAATAGTTTCAAAGTGCTTTCGTAGTTTGTATTTCAGAGTTTACCCGCATTATGTGATAGAACTTCGTGATGAGGGTTGAAACAGCAATGAAATATGACGTTTTTTGAGTTTTAGCATAGCATCGCTATGGCTAAGCTTAAAAATGTAGCGCAGTGATATATTTTGCAGCAGTTTCAAGACGGAATAGATTTTCTATTGCATAATGCGGGTTTAAAGCTACCTTTGCATTCAAATAGAAAGAATCATGAGTCAAGGAGCATCTCGAAGCAACAAAGGAAAACAGAAGACTACTAGAGGAGGCTATCAGAAGCAAGCAAAGCCAAAACAGGCGACGCCTCAAAAGAAGAAGGATGACGGAACAATGCGTTTAAATAAATACATTGCAAATGCAGGTATTTGTTCTCGTCGTGAAGCCGATATGTATATCTCTATAGGAAATGTCACTGTAAATGGGAAGGTTGTTAATGAGATGGGGTATAAGGTACAGCTAGGAGATGATGTACGTTTTGATGGACGTCGTATCAATCCAGAAGCTAAGGCATATGTACTCCTTAATAAACCGAAAGGATTTGCGACAACAACAAGTAATGACAAAGGAAATACAGTGATGGATCTTGTTGCAAAATCTACAAGCTCTCGTATTAAACCTATAGGAAGATTAGGGCGTAATGCAACTGGGTTGTTATTATTTACAAATGATGAAGAAGTACATCAGCGTTTTACAAATTCAAAAGCAGGCGTTGCTAAATTATACCATGTAGAGTTATCTAAAAATCTGAAGGCAGCAGATATTGAGCGCATCAATGAAGGTCTCACTGTTGAGGGTAAGAAAATAAGTGTTGAAGATATTAGTTATGTAGATGGCGCTCCTAAAAAAGAAGTAGGGCTTAAAATTAAACACACTGGGAATAGTGTGATACGCACTATTTTTGATCATCTTAATTACGAGGTTGTAAAAATAGATTGTGTTACGATTGCAGGGCTTACTAAAAAAGATTTGCCAAGAGGTCATTGGCGTCATCTTACAAAACAAGAAGTCATTAATTTAAAAATGGTATAGTTTTTCAGAAAAAACTATATTGCGGCTCACTAACTTGATTTTGATGTCGTATCGACTTACCATTGTAATTCCCGTTTACAACGAAGAAGATAATCTTCAACGTGTAGAAAAAGAATTTCTAACCTATTTTGAAAATGCGACTGTAAAAAGCAAAGTGCTCTTTGTGAATGATGGTTCTAAAGATAGCAGTCAGGCACTTATAGAAGATATCTGTTCTCGTAATGATAGTTTTACATACATTTCTTTTGCACAGAATGCAGGACTAAGTGCTGCGATTAAAGCAGGATTTGATTATGCAGATACAGAACTAGTAGGCTACATAGACGCCGATCTCCAAACCACTCCAGAAGATTTTAATAAACTATTGGATGAAATGGACGATTGCGCATTAGTAACTGGCGTACGAGCCGATCGTAAGGATAGCTTTGTAAAAAATATGTCATCCAAAATCGCAAACGGAATTCGTCGTGCATTTACACATGATGGGATGGATGATACAGGGTGTCCTCTTAAAATTATAAAAGCAGACTACGCAAAACGCATTCCTATGTTTAGAGGATTGCATCGATTTTTGCCTGCCATGATTTTATTGCAACATGGAAAAGTAAAACAAGTACCTGTACGTCATTTTCCTCGTATTGCTGGTGAAGCAAAGTTTGGAGTATGGAATCGATTACTAGGGCCCTTAATGGATTGCTTTGCGTATCTCTGGATGAAAAAGAAGTATATTAATTATACCGTAGAAAAAACAAGCCGTGGATAAGTTTTCCATACTTGCTGTTATTGCTCAAATTCTTTTTGGAGGAAGGATGTACACACAATGGATTCTTTCTGAAAAACAAAAAAAATCAGTAACACCTCTTTTCTTTTGGTGGTTAAGCCTCTCAGGTTCTTTTTTACTTTTTATTTATGGGTATTTACGCGTTGATTTTCCATTAATGCTTGGGCAAGTGCTTACCTATTTTATTTATATACGCAACTTGCAAATACAAGATCAATGGTCAAAAATACCTCGATGGAGTCGGCTCTTGTTCTTTCTAATTCCTGTTATTATTGTTATTTATGGATATAATAATGGTAATTATGATATTAAAAACCTTCTAAATAACCCAGATATTGCACAGTGGTTATTAGTACTAGGAATCATTGCTCAAATAGTTTTCACACTGCGCTTTGTATACCAATGGCTTTATGCCGAACAGCATAAAGAAGCCATACTGCCTTTAGGTTTCTGGGTAATTAGTCTTATAGGAGGGTTAATGACATTGACTTATTTTATCTTTAGACAAGATATTGTATTGATTATTTCTAATGTAATGGGCGCTATTATTTATACGCGTAACATTATGTTGTATCGAAAAAAGCATGATTGATTTCTTAAAAAAATGGCCAATACTAACCATCATAAGTGTGGTTGCACTATTGCTATTGCCTTTTTTAGAGGTGATGGAAGTGACCATTATGGAAGCACGTAATTTTATTACAGCTCGTGAAATGCTTACGGATGGAAATTGGGTGCTTACGACTATGAATGGAGAAGCTAGGTATCAAAAACCACCTCTGCCTACATGGTTAACGGCACTTTCGGCTATGTTGTTCGGAATAAAAAGTACATGGGGATTACGACTGCCTGCTGTACTTATGGTCATGTTGTTAGGGAGTGTGTTGTATACGCTTTCGCGAAAGCTTACCCTGAACAAATCCCATAGTTTGTATACTGGGTTGATAGGAGTTACGTCTCTCTATGTTATTCTTATTGTTTTTGAAGCTCCTTGGGATATTTATGCACATGCATTTATGCTAGTAGGGATTTATAGTATTGTACAAATCTTTAAGACCACTGAAACAGCATGGGGATATATGCTATTAGCTGTTTTAGGAATTGGGGCATCTGTATTAAGTAAAGGCCCTGTGTCTGTATATGCGTTGTTATTACCGTTTTTGATTTCTTACGGAATCATCTTTCGAAAATCAAATACGACTAAAAAATGGATGCAGTTCTCAGGAATTCTTGTGTTGGGGCTTGTGCTAGGATTTAGTTGGTATCTCTATGTACGCTATGCAGATCCAGCAACATTCAAAGCCATTACATCCAAAGAAACAGGGAATTGGACAAGTTATAATGTGCGCCCTTTTTATTACTACTGGAGTTTCTTTGTGCAAAGTGGTGTATGGACGGTTCCTGCTTTTATAGGATTGTTATACCCCTATTTAAAAACACGGGTGTCCAATTTGAAAGTTTATCAGTTTACACTTTTATGGACGTTAATAGCGGTTGTGTTACTTTCTGTTATTCCAGAGAAAAAGTCAAGATATTTAATGCCTGTATTAATTCCATTAGCAATGAATACAGGGTTTTATATTGAGTATCTCATACGTCATTTTAAAGAATTAAAAGATAAACGTGAGACGATTCCCGTATATTCTTCTTTTGGAGTAGTAGGATTGGTCTTTATAGCAATTCCAATTTTTGCTGTCTATCTTTTACTAACAGAGAAACCTATAGAGGTTCCTGTACGTACCTATGTGTTTGTAGGATTACTTTGTGCGATAGGTGTTTTCTTGCTTAAGAAATTATATCAAAAATCAATTGAAGGTGTTATTATGTTGCTCATGATAGGACTTATTACTTGTGTCTATAGTTTAGGACCGTTACACATTAAAAATAAGGAAGTCAGCAAAGATCATTTTGGTTTTGATGGGTTTTTTAAAGGGTTGAATATAGAAGAGACTATACCTATTTATGCTTATAAAAATACATCGCCAGAAATGATATGGGCTAGAGGAGCTAAGATTCCTATTGTAGAAAACTTAAGCGAACTGAAATCTGATACTACATTTTATGTGATAGATTGTCAATTGTGTGAAGAGGTTATAGAAGAGGATAAAGATATTGGTAACTTTATATATGAAGCACCTTATCTTATTGATTTGAACTATGAAGGATTAGATCATAAAGATCGTAAAGTAGGGTATGTGTATAAGTTAATTAAACGAGAGCAATAAAAAAGCAGTATGCGATGTAACCCAAGAACACTTTTTTTAATAGATGGGCTCGGAGCAATCCTATCAGCTTTTATGTTAGGAATAGTATTGGTGAAACTAGAACGCCTTTTTGGAATCCCTACATCTAGCTTATATTTTCTCGCCATATTCCCTGTGTTTTTTGCCATTTTTGATTTTTATTGTTACCAAAAAAAGACAGGTAATTTAGGTCGGTTTTTAAAGATCATTGCAATACTAAATGTATTGTATTGTTGCATATCTGTAGGGTTTGCATTTTATCATATAGAAACGATTACCTTCCTAGGGTGGATGTATATCTGTATTGAGGTGTTGATTATCTTAATCCTTTCACTATTTGAACTTAAAGCAGCTAAAAAAATAACTATTGAAAATAATAAATAATGAAACTAAGCTTAACTTATTATATTACGTTATTTGTTATTAAACTAAAGGGTTTAAAAAAGGCGTTTAGTCAAGATCCAATAGATTATAAGAAAATACGAAAAGAAGATGTTCATCAAGTAAAAGGATCGTTTTTTAAGAAGCATCAAACGCGTACGTTTACTATTTTAAATACGTCAATTACTGAGATTACGTCAGACAAGACTTCAGGTAAATTAGTGTTATTTATTCATGGAGGTGCTTTTATATCTGGTCCAGCAAAACATCACTGGGATACTATAAGAACCATCGTTAAACAAACGAATCATACCATCTGGATGTGTGATTACCCGAAAGCTCCTGAAAATACGATTTCACTGATATCACAAAATATAGATGAGGTGTATAATACAGCTCTAAAAACATACAATGCAAATCAAATTTCTTGTATTGGAGATTCTGTGGGAGGGACACTGATTACAGCTTTGGTTCAAAGGTTAGTTCAAAAAGAAATGGAACTGCCTTCTAAAATTATTCTAGTCTCTCCAGTCATGGATGCTACATTATCTAATCCTGAAATAGAAAAAGTAGATCTGCTTGATCCTATGTTGTCTAAAAAAGGAGTGCTTAGTGCAAAGCAAATGTGTGCCGAAAATAATGATTTAGAAAATAGTATGATATCTCCATTGTATGGGAATTTTGAGCATTTTCCTCATACTATTTTATATGTAGCAACGCATGATATTACATATCCAGATCAGAAACTAGCCATTGAAAAATTAATAAAAGCAAATGTTTCTATAGACGTTATTGAAGGAAAAAAAATGCCTCATATTTGGCCATTTCTACCCGTAATGAAAGAAGCAGGGCAAGCATTAAATGAAATCATTAATAGGTTAAATGAATAGTCTTATTCCATAAAGCTGTTATACAACAATAGGCTTCTTACTCTTCCTAAAAACTTCCCATAGAAACACGCCAACGACTAGTAGGTATTCTGTTGCTACAAGCCATAGATTTTCTTTAAACCCATCGGGTCCATAGGCTGTATAACTGAGTATAATAGTAAAACTCCACACCAGTGGAAACCGATACTTCGTAAATACACATAAAATAAGTGGGGTTGCTACATACCAAGGATGTACTGTGGTAGAGAGTAAAAAATAAAACGAAATGCCTAGAAGTATTGCCGTTATCGTAGCTTTAAGCGTTCTATTTTTTCTAAATAATGCTAAGAGGAGTAACAATCCTACTACATAACGCGGTAATAAAGGTCCTACATCGCCTATAATATTCCATCCAATAGTTTGATAGCCATACCAGCGTATGATATAGTATATACTCGCATTGAATTCAAATTTTTTAAACCATAGCGCAATAGAAGTTCCGAAGTTTTCGGCAAATTCACCTGTTAGGAAAGGAGCAAAGGTAAGTGCTACGGTTCCTAAAACGATGAGGTAATAAAAAGCAGCTTGCTTCCAACCCTTCCACGAAAGAAATAGGTTTTGCCCTTTTGTGGTATTTCGCGAAAGCAAAAATTGAAATAAAAGAGGCAGGAATAATAAGGGTAATAATTTTACTGATATAGATAACGCTATTAAAATAGCACTACCTATCCATTTCCCTTTATGTAGGAGATAGAGGGATCCTATTACGAAAAATAGCATCACTGATTCAAAGTGCAAATTACCCGTCATCTCTATAATGATAAAAGGGTTAAGGGCATACCAGAAGATTGCGTGAATAGGTAATCCCATGCGCTGGAGCAATTTTTTCCCAAGTATGATGACTCCCATATCAGCAATAAGAATGAGTACTCTAAATACAATAGCAGCACCTGTAATACTATTGCCAGAAAATAGGCCTGCAATAGCAAAACACAATTGGTTGATAGGCGGGTAGTTGGTATAATGACTTCCATTGAGTTCGCCCATGCCTTTATAAAGCTGATCGGCTTGAGATACCACATCCATTGCGCCTGATTCTACATAACTTAAAGGTGTCGTTAAATAGGGGTTTATTCCTTCTAAAAGCAATCTACCGTCCCATATAAAACGATAAAAATCTTGAGATAAATTCGGGATTACAGGAAGGAAAATAAGTCGGAATACAAAGGCAATAAAAGCAAGTAACCAGAAATCGGTTTTTCCTAGCTGTACTATTTTATAGAACAAGAGAAATAAGGCACTATATAAAGTGAATAACTTTATAAAATCATCACGTACTAGATCGTAGGCAAATACCCAATAGAATACTAATGATAGTAGAGCAAAAAGAAGCGGAAGTTTGTGATATTTCCAAATCTGTGCAATCACACTTTGGAGGTTAATGATTTAAAGAATACAAATCCAAAACCTATAAAAAGCATAAAGTGAAAAGGGAATAATCCAAAATCACCTCCTTGATCTCCTACAATAAAAGCACTGTACATTCCAAAAGCAAAATACAACATAAGGGCTCCTTCGATAAAAATATTTAAGGAGACTTTTTTCTTAAGATATTTATTGCCTTTCCAATTATCTTTAAGGTTATTTATATTAAACTTTGGAGTACGTATAAAATCACTTCGTTTTCCAATATGCCCTTCAATAACAGCAATAGAATTGTGTAGTGAGAAGCCCATGGCAATACTAAAGAAGGTGAAAAACATACCTATATATCGTATAAATTGCTTGAAGCCGCCGCCATATATATTCTTAAACATATACCAATAGCATATAAAGAAAATCACTGTGCTCATCACAAAGAAACTCATGACTACAAAGTAGGTTTTAAGATGTCCATATTCATTTTTGATATAGAGCATAGGAATACTTAATAACCCTACAATAAGCACATTTAAAAACATGGTGCTATTGAGTAAGTGTAATATTCCGTGAAATTTAGTCTTTGTAGACAAGCTTTTGCTTTTAACTACTTTGGAAGCCATTTTCTGAAAATTTTCGGCCCCTCCTTTATTCCATCTAAATTGCTGTGAGCGTGCAGCGCTAATCACAACAGGCAATTCTGCAGGTGTTTCAACATCTTCAAGATATTTAAACTTCCAGTTTTTAAGCTGTGCTCTATAACTTAAATCAAGATCTTCAGTGAGGGTGTCTCCTTCCCAATTTCCTGCATCAATGATACATTGTTTACGCCATAGTCCTGCGGTACCATTAAAGTTAATGAAATGCCCTTTGCTGTTTCTTCCTACTTGTTCTAATGTAAAATGTGCGTCAAGGGCAAAAGCTTGTACTTTTGTAAGTAGAGAGTAATCTCTATTGATGTGTCCCCATCGTGTTTGTACAACACCAATATTGCGATCTATAAAGTAAGGAACGGTACGTTGTAACCAATTAGGTTCTGGAAGGAAATCAGCATCAAAAATGGCAATAAATTCTCCTTTAGCATCTATAAGACCTTCTTTAAGAGCACCTGCTTTAAATCCGGATCTATCTTTACGCGTTACATGCTTTATGTCGAGTCCCGTTTTTTGTAATCGCTCTATATGCTTTTTTGTAGACTGTAAAGACTCGTCGGTACTATCATCTAGTACTTGAATTTCTAATTTGTCTTCTGGATATTCTAGTAATGCGATATTATCTAGTAATCGCTCCATCACATACAGTTCATTATATACAGGAAGTTGTATGGTCACATAAGGTACTTGCTCTGGATCAGATAAGTCAAATTTTGGGGCATCATCCTTTTTACGTTGTGCCCGCAAATAATTAAATAACAAATTAAGTTGCGATAGGCTATATGCAAATATGATGAGTAGTGAAATGGTGTAAATCGTAATGATTATGAGTTCTAACAGCATTATTTAAAACTATATTTAAATATCCAACTTAAAATTTTTATGCCAGCAAAGATAGCACCTTTTACTGTTCCAGAAACCTTAGAAACTCCAATACGATTACGGTATTTTACTGGGATTTCTGTGTATTTCATTTTCTTCTTTAAAACCTTAAGTTGCATTTCTACCGTCCAACCGTAGGTTTTATCTTCCATCTCTAATTTGAGTAAGCTGGAGTACTTCATCGCTCTAAAAGGCCCTAAATCAGTAAAGCGAGCTCTAAAAAAGAGACGCATTAGGGTCGTTGCTAACCAATTTCCAAATATTTGAGGGATCGTCATGGATCCGCTTTCGCGAAAGCGTTTATCTCTCGCTCCAATCACCATATCACATCCATCCTCAATAATAGGTGTAATAAGCAAAGGTAACTGTTCAGGATAATCACTATAATCGCCATCTAAAAAGACAATAATATCTGTCTTATCTTTTGAGTTGGCAACATATTCCATTCCTTTTAAACAAGCATTTCCATATCCAGGGGTGTCTTCTCTCAATACCGTTGCTCCTGCTTTCTTAGCAACGTCATCTGTTTGATCTGTAGATGCATTACTTACAACAATCACTTCTTGTACACTCTCTGGAATATCTTTAATGACTAGACCTATTGAATCTTGCTCATTATAAGCGGGAATAATAACTTTGATGATGGGATTCATAGTCGGTGTCAGATCTAGTACATCTTTACATCAGGGTTATCACGCCTAAAACTTCTAATGCTGGTCCACATGCCTTCATACATGTCATGTATATATTTTTCTACCTTTATTAGTTTGTTTTTCTGATATATTAAGCTAAATCCGTTTTTCTTATTATTTTGGTATTGTGTTTTACGTTTTTCTTGGGTTGCAAGATCGTAAAAAATCCACCAATTCTCAGCGATTCCATTTTTATAATGCCCTTCTCTCTCTAAAGAGCCGTTTTTACTGTAATAATACCAGTATTCTGTTTTCTTATTTTCTTTGTAATGACCTCTTGAAGCAATTTTTCCATTTTCATGATAGTAATACCAATAACTAGTTTTATCACTACCCATAACCCAGCCTTCTGCTTTGAGGTTGCCATTGGTGTGATATTCTTTAGTATACATACGTACCGCTCCTTCATCTGTGGAGGGTGAGATCCATAAAAGTAACACGAGTAAATATAATGTCATGATGATGTCGTTAGGATTGCTTAGACGTAACTATTTTACAAGGCTAACAGAAAATTATTTTTTTTGTAGCGATAGTACATCAACAAAAGAATAGATCGTCTTGAAGAAAGTATGAGAAAGTGAATAGTGATGCTTATTTTTACCTAAAGTAATACACTATGAATTTAAGTTATTGGGAATATACATCATGGTTATCTAATATTGATTATACTATTGTAGGTAGTGGTATTGTAGGATTAAATTGTGCATTACGCTTACGCGAAAAGTTCCCAGGTGCGCGTATTCTCATTCTAGAAAAAGGCATGTTGCCGCAAGGCGCGAGTACTAAAAATGCAGGATTTGCTTGTTTTGGAAGCCTATCGGAAATCCTTGACGATCTTCATTCACATTCTGAAGAAGAGGTGGTGTCTCTCATTAAGCAGCGTATTGATGGATTAAACCTATTAAGAACTACATTGGGCGATGATGCTATAGATTATCAAGAGCTAGGAGGGTATGAGCTTTTTACAAAAGAAGATGAAACCTTGTATGAACATTGCTTACAACATATAGATCGTATAAATGAATTACTATATCCTATTTTTAAAGCCCCAGTGTATAGTACAAAAGATAATGTGTTTGGATTTGATCATATTCAAGACCGCTATATCTACAATGCCTTTGAAGGGCAAATTGATACAGGCGCTATGATGGAAAGTTTATTACAACTCGCTATTCAAAAAGGGATTAAAATCATGAATGGTGTAACCGTAGATGCTTTTGAAGAAAAAGGAAATATGGTTATGATTAGTACAAATAGATTTTCTCTGGAAAGCAAACAATTATTAATAGCGACCAATGGTTTTGCGTCCCAATTAGGATTACAAGAAGTAAAACCTGCAAGAGCACAGGTATTGATTACAAAACCAATTCCTGATTTGAACATAAAAGGAACATTTCATTTAGATAAAGGGTATTATTATTTTAGAAATATAGATAACCGTATTCTTTTTGGAGGTGGACGTAATCTGGATTTTGCTACCGAAGAAACGACAGATTTAGGGCAGACAGCTTTAGTTCAAAATGAATTGGAGCGTTTATTAAAAGATGTTATTTTACCAGGAATTCCTTTTGAAATAGACAGGCGATGGAGTGGAATTATGGGTGTAGGAACTCAAAAGAAGCCAATCGTTAAGAAACTCTCTCATAGCATACACGCAGGCGTCCGCTTAGGTGGAATGGGAGTTGCCATAGGTAGTCAGGTAGGTAGAGACTTGGCAGATTTGATAGAAGGATGATTCCTTTATTTGTAAAACCCATTACGGGGTAGTTATTCTATTTATTTTGTAATTTTTGGATACAAAATAAATAGAATTTTCTGTTACATTGTTCTTTAAATCAAGTAGGTAGAGACTTGGCAGATTTGGTAGAGGGATGATACTAGTTTTTACACAGCCCATTGTGGGGTGGTTGTTCTTTTGTTTTTGTAATTTTTTGAGAACAAAAAGAAAAGAACTTTCCGTTATGTACATATTTTAAAAAAGAAGCTTTTGCGCTTTTTTAGAAATTACTTTCCGTTATCTTGGTTTCGGATTCAAATGATAAATATTTAGACATAATGAAATTGTTATTTATTGTATTAATACTAATAAATATTCCAGTATTCGCTCAAGATGGTTCTGATATTTGGTATGTTAATTCAGAAAATATTGATAATGGTATTATTGGAAAAGTTTGTCATATAGATGTTTACTCAAAATCATTTATGGGTCGAGCTATTGATACTATAGAAATAAATGTTAAAGGAAAAAAAGTTAAGTTTATTGAGCATAGAGTTGATAATGGCTATAATAACTGGCTCAGAGACCAATATTTAATCGCTTTACCGATATACAGGAATTCTTCTATGCGATTGATTTCTTCTAAAATTGATAGTTTAGACTCTAAAAAAATATATGTAACAAGTGTCGTAGGTTATTATAGGTATGATAATCCACTAGATACTATCACAGTTATTAATCATGATTATTTAAGAAAAAACGTAGCTGCTATTTTGTTAAAAAACTAGTTGTTATTTTAAAAATCTATGAAAAAACAAGCATTAAAAGAAGAGCTATTTAAACATTGTCAATCTCAACTGGGATTACGCCGTGCTGCGGTAGATAATATATTAAAAAATGTGGCGCTATCTCTTAAAGAAGAAACCAAAAGCTCTGCAGGAGATAAGCATGAAACAGGAAGAGCAATGCTTCAGCTAGAAAGAGAAAATGCAGGAAAGCAATTGGCTGAAATAGAAAAGCTAGAAGCAATTCTCCATCGTATATCTACGGCTATTTCTTCTGGACCTGTGCATTTGGGGAGTGTTGTGCATACAAGTCAAGCAAATTACTTTATAAGTATTCCTGTAGGAGAAATTAAAACAGAAGCAGGTGTCTTTTATGCTATTGGCGTAGGATCTCCTATTGGAAAACTGTTACTAGGAAAACAGGAAGGTGATGAAGTACGCTTTCGCGAAAGCGTATTTAAGATTAACACCATTTACTAAATAGCTAAAAGGTGTCTCCAATGCATCTTATGGAAACACCTTACCTTTTAAAAATAAGAATAGCTATTATTCTTTAATCACTTTTATAGTATTACTTCGCTGATTGAGACCTATGATTTTGGCAAAATAGATTCCTGATGAAAGTGTTGACATATCAATGACTGTGGTGTTTTCTTGTGATACAATAAGTTCACCTAATACGCTATATACGTTTACTTTTGCAATCTCTGAAGTATCTGGAGATTGTATCATCAGTTGATCTTGAACAGGGTTTGGAAATACAGAAAATGAAGCTAGATTTTCTTCTTCAGTAGATAAAGATCCCGCATTAAGAACACTCACACCTTCAAAAGTTCCAAACCATATATTTCCTTCATCATCAGCTTCAATACCTCTTATGCCATTGCTTAGGAGTCCATCGCTTTGATCTACTACTAACCAGTCTGTACCATCAAATCGTGATGCACCAAAACTTCCTCCAAACCACACATTTCCATCATTGTCTTCAGCAATTTCTCTTATGTTATTTGAAGCGAGTCCGTCTACAGTTGTAAATATGGTGAAAGAGTCTCCATCAAAGCGTGTCAAACCTGTATCACTAAAACCTGAACTAAACCAGATATCTCCGTTTTGGTCTTGAAAAACTCTGCTAAGTTCATCTGAAGCAAGTCCGTTTTGTGCTGTAATGCTTGTAAATGTTGTACCATCAAATCTGACAGCACCTTTGTCTGCAGTGCTAAACCAAATATCACCGTTGGTAGCTTGGATAACAGATGTGAGTAAATTAGATGATAACCCATCTTCTATAGTGTAATTTGTAAACGTTGTTCCATCAAACATAGAGGCGCCATCACCTGTGGCAAACCAGATGTTACCATCCGTATCTTCTATAATATCTTCTACATTTGAACCTACTAATCCATCTGCTGTAGAAAATTGTGTCCAAGTTGTCCCATCAAACATGCTTACTCCATCGTCTCCAAAAAAAGGAACACTCCCAAACCAATAATTTCCATTGCTATCTTGAAAGCAAGAAACCATGGTGTTACTATGTGGCCCATCGTCTATACCAAATTGTGTCCAAGTTATCCCGTCAAATCTAGCAATTCCAGGATTGTCAGGGTCAGTCCATCCAACACACCAAATGTCTCCATTAGTATCTTGAATGACTTCATATATAATGCCTGGAATTACACCATCTACTACAGTGTAATTAGTAAATGTTTGGCTGTAACCTATATAGTTTATTAATAAGGTGATTAAAAATAATTGTTTTTTCATGTTGTTTTTTTTAGGTTTCAAAACAAATATCTCATAGCTTATATAGAACGAAGTTCATTTTTATAAACATTTACGGAGCCCCGACAAAGAGCTATAGGTTCCCGATATATTTTTACAAAGACGTTTTAAAGTTAAAAATGGATCCGCATACTGTCCTCCTAAAAACATATATGCGGATCTCCTAACAAACCAACTAAACACTCTTTTTTGTCATAAATAACGTTATTTTTCTATTTCAATGTGTGTTCCTTGACTGTTTAGTTAGGCCAAAAGTAATTTGACCTTAGACAGATAAAAACAAGCAATGAGGGAAGTGCCCTTTTGAGTGAGGGAAGTGTTTTCTGATGTATAATTTAAAATGAATGTGCTATAAATTATGTAGGATTTATATTTTGAAGTATTTTCACGCCAACTAATTAATTGTCAAAATTACAATGAGCTATTATATTTTAATGGGGCTAGGTATTGCTGTTTTATTGGCCTTTTTTATTCATTATTTAATTAAGTTTATCAAACACAAATCTCTCTATCCTTTTATGCCGTTTAAATATAATTTTAGACGTCGAAGAGTCACTTTTGCAAAAACACTTGAATTATTATCAGATCGCAAAGCAAAAACGATTATAGAAACAGGGACTTCCAGAAAAGGATTATCAGCAACACGAGGTGATGGTGCAGGTACTTTTGTCTTTGGTAAATGGGCAATGCAAAACAATGCAAAATTGTTTTCGGTAGATATTGATAAAGATGCGGTTCAAGAATGTAAAGTAGAGGTAGAAAATCAAAATCTTCAAGATACTGTTACAGTTCTATTAGACGATTCCTTGAATTTTCTAGCTAATTATAAAGATCAGGTAGATTTTTTATACTTAGATAGTTACGATTATTCAAGAACAGATACAGCCATTCAAATCGCAAGCCAAGAGCATCACTTAAAAGAATTTAAAGCTATTGAATCCAGATTGCATAAAGACACTATTGTTCTTATAGATGATTGTGGATTGCCTGGAGGCGGAAAAGGAAAAACAGTAGTTTCTTATATGGAGCAAAAAGGATGGAAAATCTTAATAGATGCATATCAAATACTTTTAGTCCATAATGATAGTCTTTAGTGCTAGCTTTATCTGATCATCAGGAACATATTGTTTTGAAGATTCAAAAAAGATAGTAATATCTTTATTTGTGCTCTCTATTAAATAATAGCTTCCTTTAAAATAGCTTTGTTGTATAATAACATCAAGACCCGTAGTTGCTTCAGTGATTTGATGAGGATAGACCAGGACTAATGTAGATGTATCCTTTAATGTTGGGTCAAACAGATACGCAGGAATTTCATTTACTTCCCCAAAAAGAGAGGCAATATAGTGTGTCTTTGGATGTTTATAGAGTTCTTTTGTAGGGGCATTTGCAATGATTTCTCCTTCTCGAATGACAATAGTATGGTCCATATACGATAAAATATCCGTGCTGTCATGAGTGGCTACAATACAAGTGATTTGTTGTTTTTTTAAATAGGAAAACAGCTTTCTTCTCAATCTGTTTTTTCTAAAGTTATCAATATGAGAAAAAGGTTCGTCGAGCAATAAAATTTCGGGTTCTTTTGCAATTGATTGCGCGAGTGCTACGCGTTGTTTCTGTCCTCCAGAAAGTGTTTTTACATGCGCTTTCGCGAAAGCGGACATCTCCACCACTTCCAATAATTCCTCAGTACGTTGCGTACTTTCTTCTGGATATAAACGAGAAAGGAATTTTTTGATATTCTCTTCAACCGAAATAAAAGGCATTAAATCAAAATCTTGAGAAAGATATTTGATAAAAGGCATCCCAGGAACAAGGTTTTCTTTAGGCCCTGTTATTTGTTGGTCTTTCCAAGAAATAGTGCCAGAATTTGTATCATATAAACCATAAATTAACTTTAATAATGTTGTTTTTCCACAACCACTTTCTCCTATAACAGCGACATGAGCCCCTTGTTTGATCTGAATAGAAACATCTCGTAATGAGAAACGGTCAGAAATAGTAAACGATACATTTTTGATAGTAAGCATACAATGACAAAGGTAGTATATGTGCTATTAAAAGTATAGAATAGTGATCGTAATATATATTGATTAGGTTAAATAAAAGTGAAAAGATAGTAAGCTCGCGACGGACATCTTATTTTTGTTAAAATTTCTATAATGATTCGTTTCATTTTATTTATCGTATTTGTTATTCTACTTGATATATATGCATATCAAGCCTTTCGTTTTTTAGTAAAAGCACGTTGGGGAACCGTATTGTATTTTCTTATTACAGCTCTTATTATAGGAGGTTTGTTTTTGCAATTTGCCACTGGAGATAGGCGTAGTTGGTCAGCCATGACACAGTTTTTTATTGTGACGTTTATTATTATGATTGTCTCTAAAATGGTACTTATTGCTGTGATGTTTGGAGAAGATATCTTTCGAGTTTTAGAAGGGCTTTATTATAAATTGTCAGGGAAGACGTCCTCATATGCATTACCATCCCGTCGTAAGTTTGTAAGTCAAATTGCTTTAGGGCTAGCAGCAATACCATTTGCCTCTATTTTATACGGTGTGGTTAAAGGCCGTTATAACTTTAAAGTACTGAAGTATACCTTGCATTTTGAAGATTTACCCGACGCCTTTGATGGGTATCGTATCACGCAAATAAGTGATATTCATAGTGGGAGTTTTGACAATAAGGAGAAAGTAGATTACGCCATAGATCTTATTAATGAACAAGCGAGTGATGCTATCTTGTTTACAGGAGATATGGTCAATAATGAGGCAAAAGAAATGGAGCCTTATATGGATATCTTTAGTAAACTAAAAGCAAAAGACGGTAAATTCTCGGTATTAGGAAACCATGATTATGGAGATTATGTGCCTTGGGAAACAGAGGCGCTTAAAAAAGCAAATCTTGATCGTCTTAAAGAGATACAGAAAGAGATAGGGTTTGACTTAATTCTTAATGATAGTCGCTTTTTAGAAAAAGAAGGGCAGCGCATTGCATTAGTAGGAGTTGAAAACTGGGGAGCTGGAGGATTTAAAAAGGCAGGAGATTTAAACAAAGCTATAGAAAATATAGCTTCAGATGATTTTAAGGTATTGCTAAGTCATGACCCTTCACATTGGGATAACGAGGTAGTATCCCATAAAGATCATTTTCACCTCACATTAAGTGGTCATACCCATGGAATGCAATTTGGAATAGAGATTCCTGGATGGATAAAATGGAGTCCTGTAAAATGGCGTTATAAACATTGGGCAGGTATCTATGAAGAGCAAGGACAATACATTAATGTAAACAGAGGGTTTGGGTATTTGGCATTTCCAGGAAGAGTTGGGATATGGCCTGAGATTACTGTTATAGAGCTTAAAAAAGGCTCAGAAACAGCATAGTGAAGATAAAATAGTATATTTGATAAGGGTATTCCCCCGTTTGTGAAGTACTAAATCGTAAAGGTTATGTCAAAATTTGGCGAATTAATAGACTTAAACGTTCCCGTTCTACTGGATTTTTATACAGAATGGAATGAAGACTCTGTATCTATGCATCCTGTGCTTAGAGATGTGGCTGCAGCTATGGGAGACAAAGGCAAAGTAATAAAGATTGATGTAGATAAGAATAATAAGCTTGCAGAAGCTCTTCGTATCAAATCATTACCAACCCTTATTATATATAAAAATGGCGAGATGAAATGGCGTCAGAGTGGAGAGCAAGATGCAAATACTTTAATCGGTATTATGCAAGAATATGCTTCCTAATAATTTTCTTTCATAGGTTTAAAATGATATCCTTTTTCTAAAAAATAATCAATTACTTTAGGTAATGCATACATCATGTTTTTTGATGCTTTTACACTATCGTGAAAAACAACCAAGTCGCCAGATTTAGTATGCCTTAGTACATTTTGCAAACACTTCTCAGGAGTTATTGAGGCATCCCAATCATAGGCTACTGTCCGGTACATAATAATCTGATATCCTTTTTTGCGAAGTTGTTTTGCTTGTTTTCTTTTTATTTTACCATATGGAGGTCTAAAAAGAGGAAAATAAGAAGTACTTTTTTTTGGTTTGTTTAATACGGTAGTCATTGTACTTTCAGCAAGAGCTATATTAGAGATGTAATCTTCTGTAGCTTCTTTCCATCCTTTTAGGTGATGTTGTGTGTGATTACCAACAACATGTCCGTCTTCAATAATCTGCTTAAAAACCTGAGGATGTTTCTGTACATTATCTCCGATACAAAAAAACGTAGCTTTTATATCTTTTTGCTTAAGAAGCGCTAATACCCATTCTGTTACTTCAGGGATGGGACCATCATCAAAAGTGAGGTATATTACTTTTTTCTGAGAAGGGATGTCCCATATATACCAAGACGGGTGCATCCATTTTATAAACGAAGGCACCCGTATAGGAAGTGGGATAAACATACCCAATTTTAATTTTTTAGAATCGTATCATTTTCTGTAGTATCTGCTGGGATAGGAATAGATTCATCACCAAGGATGTCTTCTATACTTTCAACACTTTCTGGCTCATCGTCATCATAGAAGAAAGAGAATGCACGTAGGTAATTATTAAATTCTTTAGCTTTTTCTTCTACGAGTTCTTCATCTTGATTAGCGACTAATAAATCAATAAGGCTTCTATACTTTTCTATATTAGTAATGATCTCTTCTGCATACTCATACTGGGTATTTTCAGAAAGACCACTAAAATACGTAAGCTGTTCTTGATATTTTTTAGCAAGCTGCTCCCATAGATCTCTTGCCTTTTGGGTTTCACCTACCTCGTAATAGCCACTTACGTATGGTTCTAATAATGTATAGAATTCAAAGATGTCTACAGGCATTTTTTCCATTGCC
The DNA here is from genome assembly GCF_947492535.1 of uncultured Dokdonia sp. GTDB lineage: Bacteria > Bacteroidota > Bacteroidia > Flavobacteriales > Flavobacteriaceae > Dokdonia. The sequence goes on from NZ_CANLNH010000001.1 coordinate 45,237, forward strand.
AAATCCATCAATTCTTTTGCCTTTTCAGGTTGATTCTCTATAATGAGTTGTTCTACAACACGCGCTATATTCCCGCGATATGTAATCGCATTAGAGCGTGTTTCACGATCATGATAGATGTTAGGGTCACCACTATTACCCCAATACCAGTCTTTGATAATCTCATAAGATTTTTCAGAATCTATACGTCCCATATCATATGGATTACGAGGGTCTACTGGAGTACTGATAGGAATCAATTTAAAACATACGCCATCAAGCTGTAAATAATCCTTCATCCATAAATAATCGTCATCTCCAAAACTACCTCCTGTAAAATAAATAGGACGCTCCCAGTTATTCGTAGCAAGAATATCCATCATAAGAAGTCTATTCTTATATAGGATATCATTTTTTAATTCAATGTCTATATAAGGAACTACTAAGTCTGAATCTCTTTCTGGAATAATTTTATTCTTAAGTACAGCATTTTTATCTACAGGGATTCTTATTTTCTTACTAGGAAAGGTATTTACTAGTTTTCCATTTCTGAGTTCTTCCTGTGTTCTAGGATCATCACTGGCAATCCAGTTAAGCCAATCGCTAATAGGTGTGATATCATCTTCTCCTCTTTTAATTGGAGAATAAAATAAGGCATCACGGGTACCATAGCGGTATTTTTCGTGAGTAAGTGTACTAGGAACAGGATCGCTATCAAATGCTTTGCGTTTCATTTGATCCATATACCAATCGGTATTAATTAGACTCGTATTTACAACACGCACATCCGTACGATATCCTTCAATTTCTTGAACATACCAAAGAGCAAAGGTGTCATTATCACCTATGGTAAATAAAATAGCATTTTCATCTACCGAATCTAAATATTTCCGAGCCATTGCAAGCGCTGTTTTACGTCCAGAGCGATCATGGTCATCCCAATTTTCTTTGGCTAATAATACAGGTGCGGCAAATAGACAGAGCACCATAGCGATAGGAAGTGCTACTTTAGGTTTAATGAGATCTTTTAGAATATCAAATAGTGCATATGCGCCAAAACCTATCCACATAGCAAAGACATAAAAAGAACCTACTAATGCATAATCACGCTCTCTAGGTTCAAAAGGACGTTCATTTAGATACACTTTAAGCGCTAAGCCTGTAAATAAGAAAAAGACAAGGAGTACCACAAAATTCTTCCGGTCTTTACTTGCATGAAATAGTAATCCTAATAGCCCTAATAATAAGGGTAAGAAGAAATAGGTGTTACGCGCTTTATTTTTTAATACATCCGAAGGTAAATTATCTTGCGAACCTATAAATAAACTATCTACCCAATCTATTCCACTTATCCAATTTCCATTAAAGTTGTCTCCTTGACCTTGAATATCATTTTGACGTCCTGTGAAGTTCCACATAAAATAACGCCAATACATATACCCAAATTGATAACTAAACATATAAGAGATATTATCTCCAAAAGAAGGTTTCTCTATATCAAGGTAGGATCCAATTTCACTTCTTAAGAAAGAATTGTAACCATCATAATCTACTTTGCCTTGGGCATAGTCTAATTTAAACTGCGTAACAATTTCCTGTAATTCTGCGTTTCCTGCATAGTCTGCTTTAATACCAAATTTAAGTGGTCCTGTATACTGCATATAATTTGCGTTATGTTCAGGACTCCACATACGTGGTAAGAAAGCTTTATGGGCATCGTCAAGATTTTGACCTGCATCACGCCATTCATTTACAATAATATATTTGCCAGACTTTTCGTCTTTTTCATATTTTTTCTTTTCATCTACATAAGGATTATCTGGATCTAGTCCTGAGTAATCAGAAGTAAACTGAGGTCCATAAAAAAGATGTGTCTCTGGATATTGTTCACGATTGTAATACGCAAGTAGCTCACGCGCATTATTTGGATTGTTTTCATTTATGGTAGTTCCTGCATTCGCTCTTATAGGTAACATAAGCCAACTTGAGAAACCTATAAATATAAATAATACACACAGTAGTACTGTATTCAAGGCAGGCTTATTATGCTTTCGCGAAAGCGTAAACCCATAGTAAAAAAGCCCTGCAAGTAATAGTGCCGCGATAATAGTACCACTATTGAAAGGAAGTCCCATAGTATTTACAAAGAAAACTTCTAAGTGTCCAAAAATAGCAAGGGTGTATGGTAGTAAGAACTTAAATATAAATAGAAGAACAGCAACGACGACTACAAGCGCAATGATGAAATTTTTAGGAGTAATCTTTTTAGTATTTTTAAAATAGTATAATAATCCTATTGCAGGAATGGTAAGAAGTCCCATGAAGTGAATCCCGAAAGACTGTCCTACAATAAAAGCAATAAGGATAAGCCATCTATTACCACGAGGCTTATGCATGTCACGTTCCCAAAGAAGTCCTAAATAAAATAGTAAGGATAGAATAAAAGCGGCAGGAGCATAAACTTCGGCTTCTACTGCATTAAACCAAAAACTATCTGTAAAACTAAAAGCAAGCGCTCCGATAGCAGCACTTCCAAGGATCGCATATTGTTTTGAAGTAGTTAGTACTTCGTTATTAATATGTAATAGTTTGCGTATTAATAGTGTAAGTGACCAAAACATAAAAAGGATCGTAAAGGCACTTGTTAAGCATGAAAGATAATTTACGGCTAAAGCAACATAAGTGCTGTCTGGCGCAAAAATAGAAACAAAAGCTCCTAGTATTTGATAAAGAGGAGCTCCAGGTGGATGCCCAATCTCTAATTTAGAAGATGTTGAGATGTATTCTCCTGCATCCCAAAAACTTGCTGTAGGCTCTACAGTAAGAGAGTATACAAGTAATGCGATGGCAAAAACACTCCATCCGACTATTTTATTCCACTTCTTAAAGTTGAATTCTGTCATGTTTTTATTTTTTTTGCAATGTGGCGAAGTTAAGAATATCAGGTAACTTCAGCGTTAATTTTTTCAAAACGTGTAAAAAAGTTGTAATATTTTTCAAAATAAGTTTGCATACCAAAAAGTTTGGTTTAAATTTGCATCCGCTATCAAGATAGTGGCCTATGGTGTAACTGGCAACACGTCTGGTTTTGGTCCAGAAGAGTCTAGGTTCGAGCCCTAGTAGGCCAACTCTTCAAACCCTCAGAAAATAAAAGTTCTGAGGGTTTTTTGTTTTTATCAAGTTTCATAATGTATGTCATGGTTTTATTTATATTGAGATATTTGATGGTAAGCAACATTCTTTGAGTTATTGAAATAAAACATACCTAGGAGGAACTAAACCATTTAGTCTCATATGAACAAGCATTTGACCTCTATGGTGTGTTATATGGTCTGCAAGTAATAAGAAAATTTGACGCTTAGTTCTATTTAATCCAAAATAATCTAGCCGCATGTTTAATTGTGAGGTGTCAAATTGTTCAATGAGTTTTATAGCTTCATTAAATGTTTTGTTTACTGTTATAATCATTTCTTTTTTGGATTTATGGACAACTTTAAATACGGTGTCAGTTTTCCAATCTCTAGATTTTCTTCCACCTAATAATGATTGACTATGCCAATCAATAGCATATCCTATATGCATTAAGTTTTCAGCAAAACTCAATGACTCTGATGTGGGTCTAAAGTGATATGTGTCTTCAGGCATCATTTCTGCGATATGAATTAAATATTTTTTAGAGTTCTCTAGCCGTTCTATATAATCTTTAATAAATAGGTTTTCTTGAGCTAATAGCGGTGACGTAACCAAACTAAATAGTATAATTATTATAAGGGCATGTATGCGTTTCATAATGGTTGTAATAGTTTTACCAATGTAATATGGATGCATTAGTATATTCTATAAGAAATTTAGATTTCAATAATAACTTCTACAAAAGAACATAAACCAGTAGATGTTTTGTAAATAAACAGGTATGATTATAGTGCTAGTACCCGTATTAATTTTTGAATTTAGAAATTAATTCAGCTCTATTTGAAACATTAAGCTTGTTGTAGATGTTGGTGATATGTGTTTTAACAGTGCTTAGACTTATAAATAAATTTTCAGCAATATCTTTATTACTCTTTCCTTCAAGGATAAGATTTTTGATATTTAACTCCTGTTTACTTAATTCGTATTTTCTTTTTTTAGTTTTCGTAATTTTAAATAAAAAGAGGTATGTCATTAGTATAAATACTAAAAATCCAAGAATAAAATTAAAGAGCTTGCTCGTAGCGTATTTATTTTCTATTGATTTTAAATGATGGGATGCTAATTCATTTTCTAGAAAAATATATTCGATACTATTAATTTCACTTAGCTTTAATTCTTCAAGGAGGTTCGAGTAATATTCTGGATTAACAGAGATATCCTTTCTAAGTAAGTTTTTATTTTTGAGTTCTTTAATGCTCAATAATTTTATAGCTAAAATCTTAAGAGAGTCCTTTGTATAATTTCGAATCTCATTTAAATAGATCGTTTGATTATCAGTAATCGTGTCTTGTTTTTTTATGAACTTTTTTAATTGTTGCCATTCTTTATCAGTAGGATTAGTGTTTGTAAATGTTGAGAAAGGAGTATCACTTTTTTGAAAAAAGAGGGAGTCATTATTAGATAAAATAAAACTTTTGGAGGTGTCTTTATGATTATTTGTGAAAAGAGTATATATTTTTTCTTCCTCAGAGAGTTCTTGATTAATGTTAAAAAACCCGTTAGTGTCTAACTGGCTACTCGTTATGATCGTAGACTCTTCAGAAGGGTTAATGCTTTCTATAGATAAAAAAATCAGTTGTTTATCTGTTAAGCTGTCACTGGGGACTATATATCCCGATATATTTGTTTGAGCGCTGAGTTTACTGCTCAATACAATTAAGAGTATAAAAAGAAGCATTCTATTCATAAGTGAAAACTACTATTTTTAAGTGTAATATCAATGAAATGAATACATTTTTAGCATAAAATTATCTGAGTTCTAGTGATGATGATCCTGTCATCAAATAAAAAGTTCCAATCATTATGATTGGAACTTTTTATTTGATGAGCGTATGTGTTTAAAAGATTATTTACAAGAGGTAAATAAGCTATATATCTGAATGCGCTTTCGCGAAAGCGTACTCAGGAACATTATATTTTAAAAGTAATTACAGGACGTTGCGCGTGATTTACAAGTCCTTCACTTAAAGAGCCATTTAAGAAATGGGCAAGACCACTTCGGCCATGCGTTCCGATACCTACCAGCCCAGATCCTATGGTTTCTGCAAAATGAAGAATCCCTTTTTCTACAGAATCATCATTATAGATATTAAGTGTGTAATCTGTACATTCAGGCTCTTTCTCCATAAAGGCTTTCATTTTTGCTTCTATCTCATGCGTTGTGTGAAAGTTGTTAGGCGTATTGATATAAAGCATATGTAATTTTACGTCATTATCTTTTGCAAATGAGAATGCTTGTTTAAAAGAAGTGTGATTCTCTTCTTTAAAATTAGTAGCATATACAAATTTCTCTATCGCAAAGTTTTCGTGACGCCTTTTGATAACGAGTACAGGTATTTTGGAATTTCGTACTACTTTCTCTGTATTAGAGCCAATAAGAATTTCTTGAAGACCAGTGGCGCCATGTGATCCCATAACGACCAAATCTGCTTCGTACTTTTCGGTGTATTCCATAATTCCTTCAAAGGCACCGTCAAATTCTGCAGTTTCATGAACTGTAATGCCATCTAAAAAAGGAGCATTCATCATGTTTTCAAATTTTTGATGTGCTAATTTCATAAAAAATATAGCTTCAGGAAGATCACTCTTTGAACCCCCAGTAGCACCATCTACAAGTTGCATAGGGAGTTCAAGCATGTGTAGTAAGTTGATCTCACTTCCATACTTTCTGGCAAGATCTGCGGCAACGCGTAAAGCGTTCTCTGCCTGCTCTGAAAAATCTGTGGGAACAAGTATTTTTTTTATCATATGGGAGGGGTTTTTGTGAATAACTGTGTTCAAAATAGTAACCGTCTTCAATTTACAAAATAATAAGCAGTTTAATAGGCTTTTATAAATGGATAATTTGTCTTACATTTGCACCATTGAAAGAAACGAGTATTGAGGGGACAGCGGTCCCCTCTTTTTATAGGCAAAGATGTTGAGAGAAAAAGTAACCCAACTCCTTCAAGAAGCAATGGATGAAAATCCATCCCTTTTTTTGATAAGTTTAGACATACAAGGTAACAACGAAGTTAAGGTCATAATAGATGGTGATCATGGAGTTACTGTTCAAGATTGTATCGCTGTAAGTAGAAAAGTTGAGCACAATTTAGATAGAGAAGAAGAAGATTTTTCTTTAGAAGTTATGTCTGTAGGAGCTACCACACCTCTTCAGCAAAAAAGGCAGTATAAAAAAAATATAGGTCGTTTTCTGGAGATAAAAACCCAAGCAGGGGCGAAATTGGAAGGAACGCTGGAAGAAGTTACAGAGGAAAATGTAACATTAACTTGGAAAGCGAGAGAGCCTAAGCCTGTGGGAAAAGGAAAAGTAACTGTTCAAAAAACAGAAGTGATTCCTTATGAAAATATAGTAGAAGCAAAAGTGATGATTAAATTTTAACAATATGTTGATATGGAGAATTTAGCGTTAATCGATTCTTTTTCGGAATTTAAGGACGATAAATTAATAGATCGTGTAACTCTGATGGCTATCTTAGAGGATGTTTTTAGAAGCACGTTGAAAAGACGTTTTGGAAGTGACGATAATTTTGATATTATTATTAATCCTGACAAAGGAGATCTTGAAATATGGCGTAACCGTATTGTGGTAGCCGATGGAGAGGTAGAAGATGATAATGCAGAAATATCACTTACAAATGCACGTAAAATTGAAGAAGATTTTGAAGTTGGTGAAGATGTGTCTGAAGAAGTAAAACTTATTGACTTAGGGCGTCGTTCTATTTTAGCATTACGCCAGAACTTAATAAGTAAGATTCATGAACATGATAATACAAATATCTATAAGCAGTTTAAAGAGCTTGAAGGTGAGTTGTATACAGCTGAAGTTCATCATATAAGACATAGAGCAATTATTTTGCTTGATGATGAAGGGAATGAAATCATACTTCCTAAAGATCGTCAGATTCCATCTGACTTCTTTAGAAAAGGAGAAAATGTAAGAGGTGTAATTGAAAGCGTAGAATTAAAGGGAAATAAACCTTCAATTATTATGTCACGTACAGCGCCTATATTTTTGGAAAAATTATTTGAATCAGAAATACCAGAGGTGTTTGATGGTTTAATTACTATTAAAAAAGTAGTGCGTATTCCAGGTGAAAAAGCAAAAGTAGCCGTAGATTCGTATGACGATCGTATAGATCCTGTTGGAGCCTGTGTAGGTATGAAAGGATCTCGTATCCATGGAATCGTACGTGAATTAGGAAATGAAAATATAGATGTGATTAATTATACAAATAATCTTAATCTATTTATAAGCCGAGCATTAAGCCCGGCACGTATCACTAGTTTAAAACTAGATGAAGAAAATAAAACGGCTCAAGTATATTTGAAGCCAGAAGAAGTGAGTAAAGCAATTGGACGTGGAGGACATAATATTCGTCTTGCAGGTCAATTGACAGGATATGAGATAGATGTGTACCGTGAAGGTGTAGAAGAAGATGTAGAGCTTACAGAGTTTTCTGATGAGATCGAAGGATGGATTATTGAAGCATTTGCAAAAATTGGATTTGATACTGCAAGAAGTATCTTAGAACAAGATGTAGATGATTTGGTAAGACGTACTGACTTAGAGGAGGAAACTGTACTTGATGTAATGCGCATTCTCAAAGAAGAATTTGAAGAATAACATGCCTATTCATAATATAAAGGAATAGGAAAAGAATAAATTAAAGCAGTTTATGGCAGCAGCAACAATGCGATTAAATAAGGTGTTAAGGGAGCTCAATATCTCTCTAGATCGTGCCGTAGAGTATTTAGACTCTAAAGGTATCGAGATAGAGGCGCGTCCGACTACAAAAATCTCTCAAGAGATTTATAATGTGCTTTCGGATGAGTTTCAAACAGACGCTAGTAAGAAAGTAGCTTCTAAGGAAGTCGCTGTAGAGAAGCTTAAGGAGAAGGAGGCGTTACGTATTGCTCGAGAAGAAGAAATCGAAGCAAAGCAAGAGGCTAAAAAACCTGAAGTTGTTAAAGCGAAGGTAAGTCTTAGTGGGCCAAAACAAGTTGGGAAAATAGATCTTGATGCATCAAAGAAGGTTCAGCCTGAAAAGAAAAAGGAAGAACCTAAAAAGGAAGAAGTTGTTGATGAGGTAAAACCAATAGAAGAAGCTCCTAAAGTGGAAACTCCTAAAGTGGAAGCGCCTAAGGAGGTAGAAACTCCTCCTGTGCAACCTGTTAAGGAAAAAGTAAAAGAAGAAGCAAAAAAGCCTGTTGCTAAAAAAGAAACTGCTCCTGTAAAAAAAGAAACTCCTAAGAAAGAAACTCCTAAAACTGAAGTCGCTGCCGAAACTCCAGTTAGATTAGGGGATGAAGTTCTTAAGACAGATTATAAAAAACTGGATGGACCTAATTTCACAGGACAAAAAATTGATCTTACTCAATTTAAAAAACCTGAAAAGAAGAAAAAGGAAAGTGCAGAGGATGCTAAGAAAAAGCGCCGTAGACGTATTACAAAACCTGGAGGAGGAAACAACAATAATAATAATTCGAATTCAGGAGGAGGAAATCGTGGTGGAAACCGTGGTGGAAACCGAGGAGGTAATAATAAACGTAAACCAGCAGTAGCTAAAGTAGAGCCAACTGAAGAAGAAGTACAAAAGCAAATTAGAGAGACTCTTGAAAAACTTCAAGGGAAATCTAGTAAGGGTAAAGGAGCAAAATATCGTAGAGATAAGAGAGATCAGCACCGTCAAAAGACAGAAGGTGAACTTGCTGCTCAAGAAATAGAAAGCAAAATCCTTAAAGTAACAGAGTTTGTTACAGTAAGCGAAGTTGCGATTATGATGGATGTACCTGTAACGGGTATTATCTCAGCATGTATGTCTTTAGGAATGATGGTAACTATGAATCAGCGTCTAGATGCTGAAACACTTACGATTGTTGCTGATGAATTTGGATATACAGTAGAGTTTGTTACTGCAGATCTTGAAGAGGCAATTGTTGAAGTAGAAGATGCTCCAGAAGATTTATTAGAAAGAGCACCTATAGTAACTGTAATGGGTCACGTAGATCACGGTAAAACATCGTTCCTTGATTATGTGCGTAGTGAAAATGTGATTGCAGGAGAAAGCGGAGGAATTACACAGCATATTGGTGCATACGGAGTAACATTAGAAAGCGGTCAGAAGATGGCATTCTTAGATACACCGGGTCACGAAGCCTTTACGGCAATGCGTGCTCGTGGAGCTCAGGTAACTGATATCGCTGTTATTGTTGTCGCTGCCGATGATGATATTATGCCACAAACAAAAGAAGCAATAGCGCATGCGCAAGCAGCCAATGTGCCTATTGTATTTGCTATTAATAAAGTAGATTTACCTACAGCAAATCCTGAAAAGATTAAAGAAGGATTAGCAGCTATGAATTTATTAGTCGAAGATTGGGGAGGTAAAATCCAATCTCATGATATTTCTGCTAAGACTGGATTAGGGGTTAATGAATTACTTGAGAAAGTATTGTTAGAAGCTGAATTATTAGAGCTGAAAGCAAATCCTAAGAAAAATGCTATTGGAACTGTTGTAGAAGCATTCTTAGATAAAGGACGTGGATATGTGTCTACGGTGCTTGTGCAAGGAGGAACGTTGCGTGTAGGAGATTATCTCTTAGCAGGTACATGTTCTGGTAAGGTAAAAGCAATGCATGATGAACGTGGAAAGAAAATTAAAGAGGCTGGACCATCAACGCCAGTATCTGTATTAGGTCTTGACGGAGCACCACAAGCGGGTGATAAGTTTAATGTAATGGATGATGAGCGTGAAGCAAAAGATATTGCTTCTAAACGTACACAATTACAGCGTGAGCAAAGTGTTCGTACGCAGCGTCATATTACATTAGATGAGATTGGAAGACGTATTGCACTTGGTGACTTTAAAGAGCTTAACATTATCCTTAAAGGAGATGTTGATGGTTCTGTAGAAGCACTTACAGATAGTTTCCAAAAATTATCTACAGAAGAAATAGCTGTAAATATTATACATAAAGGAGTAGGTGCGATTACAGAAAGTGATGTGCTTCTTGCTTCAGCATCTGATGCAATTATTATTGGATTTAATGTAAGACCTGCGGGTAATGCTAGGCAGGTGGCAGATAAGGAAGAAATCGATATCCGTATGTATTCTATTATATACGATGCGATCAATGATCTTAAAGATGCCATGGAAGGAATGTTATCTCCAGAAATGCGTGAAGAAATTACAGGTACCGCAGAGATACGTGAAACTTTCAAAATATCGAAAGTTGGTACTATTGCTGGATGTATGGTGACTAGTGGTAAGATCTTTAGAAACTCTAGTATCCGTATTATACGTGATGCTGTCGTTGTGTATACAGGAGAGTTGTCAACGCTGAAACGTTTTAAAGATGATGTGAAAGAGGTAAGTAAAGGATATGATTGTGGTATGCAAATTAAGAACTACAATGATATCAAGATTGATGATGTAATTGAAGCTTTCCAAGAAGTAGCGGTTAAGAAAAAGCTTAAATAAGCTCGATACCTATCTTAAATTAAAAAAGCCTTTCTAGTATTTAGAAAGGCTTTTTAGTTATGTAATATTGGTAGTTTATTATCTCTTTGGGTCTGGTTTGAAGATTAAAGCATTAGGAAACTCTTTCTTAATTTGTATAAGCGCTCTATCAGCTTCAAGTCGATTTCTAAAACTTCCTACCCATACTTTATAGTTAGGCGTTTCGTATTCTATATCTGATTTCCACGTTCCCACCTTATTTCTAAATCGTTTAAGCATGGTTCCAGCTTGTGCGGAATTTCCAGAATAGATTTGAATTTTATAGTGGTCTCCAAGTTCGTTATCGTTGCTTAATTCGTTCTTTAATTCTAGTAATTGTGGAATCTTTGCATCTTGAGAAATGGTTACTTGTGCTGTTTGCGCTTTCGCGAAAGCGTAAAAAGACAGAAAAACGAAGAGTGTAAGTGCTTTACTATTAGGGTGTATTGTCATCTTAAAAATATAATTTGTACGGCAAAGGTAAATGAATAAACGAAAAATAGATTATTTTGTTATTTAGAATTATTATAAATTAAAAACTAGCGCTTTTGCATTCTTCAAAAATGAGTTCTAAGTATTATTTTTGCATACGATTTGAAGAGCTCGATTAACAGTTTATTAACAGCAGTTATATTGTAATAATCGTGCCAAATTTTTGAAGCTAATTCAATACCAATTATGATACAGGTGAATCGCCGTAACTCATTTTCGAGAATTATCACATTATGCGCAGCATTCTTGCTCGCTTTTTCTTCTTCCCTTTTTGCTCAGATAGACGCCGCTAGTGGTGATGCAGATGCTGGGAAAGCATTGTTTAAGACTAATTGTGCTGCTTGTCATAAGTTGTATAAGCCTATGACGGGACCTGCACTTTTTGATGTAGTCGAAAAATATGAAGAAGATTACGAGTGGTTAGGAAAATGGATCAGAAACTCGCAAGAACTTATTAAGGCAGGAGATGCTAGAGCTGTAAAAGTGTATGAAGAGAATGGACAGAAAGTCATGAATTCTTTTTCTGCTCTTACAGATGCGGATATTAGTAATATTCTAGCATATACAAATGTGCCAGTTACTACAGGTGGTCCTGATGGAACTCCAAATCCGAATCCTGTACCAGTTGAACCAGGTGTTTCAAATGAAATTATCCTTTCTATTTTAGGGTTAGTATTATTACTTCTTGTCGCGGTATTATTTATCGTAAACAATACGCTTAAGAAATTTGCAGAAGCGCAAGGTATTGTTGTTGAAGAAGAAAAAACACGTAAGCCAATTTGGAAAGCGTTTGTTGAAAATCAATTCCTAGTGTTAGTGTCTGTAATCTTCCTTCTGTTAGGAAGTGCATACTTTGCATATGGATGGATGTCTCAAGTAGGTGTTGATCAAGGGTACGCTCCTGTGCAACCAATTCATTACTCGCACAGAATCCATGCTGGAGACAATGCAATAGATTGTAAGTATTGTCACTCTTCTGCAAGAGTAAGTAAGCATTCAGGAATTCCTTCATTAAATATATGTATGAACTGTCACAAATCTATAGGTGAAGTGGCAGCAGAAACACAGGCAGAAGGTAAGAATGAGTATGGAGTAGATTATAATAAAGAGATTCAGAAGTTATATACAGCTGTAGGTTGGGATGAAGCTTCTCAAGCATATACCGGAGAGACAAAGCCAGTAGAATGGATTCGTATTCATAACCTTCCAGACTTTGCATACTTTAATCACTCGCAGCACGTAAGTGTAGCAGGTGTTGAGTGTCAGAAATGTCACGGTCCTGTAGAGGAGATGGAGATTATGGAGCAGCATTCACCACTTACAATGGGTTGGTGTATTAACTGTCACCGTGAAACAAACGTAAAAGTAGAAGGAAACGAGTATTATACAAAAATACACGAACAGCTTTCTAAAAAATACGGAGTTGATAAACTTACGGCAGCTCAAATGGGAGGTCTTGAGTGTGGTAAATGTCATTATTAATTAAGGACGCCACTTTAAATAAGTATAATATAAGGTCACTGAGCATAGCGAAGTGCAAATAGTATAAAATCAATTATATGTCATCAAACAAGAAATACTGGAAAAGTGTCGATGAGCTTAACGGAAACCCGTTAGTTGAAACACTAAGACAGAATGAGTTTGTAGAAGAGATTCCGACAGATGAGTTTTTAGGTGATAAAGAAACCTTAGAAACTTCTCAAACAACACGTCGTGACTTCTTAAAGTACGTAGGATTCACTACAGCAGCGGCATCGCTTGCAGCTTGTGAAGGTCCTGTTAAGAAATCCATTCCTTATGTAGTGCAGCCAGAACAGATTGTTCCTGGAGTTGCAGATTATTATGCATCTACTATTGCAGATGGATTTGATTTTGCAAGTATACTTGTGAAAACTCGTGAAGGAAGACCTATAAAGATTGAAAATAATAAACTAGCAAAAGCGGGATACGGAGCAAATGCGCGTGTGCACGCTTCTGTGTTGTCTATGTATGATCAAAATCGTGCACAAGGACCAACAGCTTCTGGTGAGGCAGTTACTTGGAGTGATATTGATGCAGGTGTGATGGCACAGTTGAATAGCGGGAAGCAAGTTGTGTTATTAACACAGACATTTGCAAGTCCTTCTACTGATAAATTGATTGCTGAGTTTGTAGAAAAATATCCAAATGTTTCTCATGTTGCTTATGATGCAGTAGGTGAACAATTTGCACTTGATGCTTTCGAAGTAAAGTATGGGGTGCGTGCTCTTGCAGATTATGACTTCTCAAAAGCAGAAGTGATTGTATCTGTAGGTGCAGATTTCTTAGGAGATTGGAACGGTGGAGGCTATGACGCTGGATATGCTAAAGGACGTATACCTACAGATGGTAAGATGTCTCGTCACTTCCAGTTTGAAGCAAATATGTCGCTGTCAGGAGCAAATGCAGATGTGCGTGTTCCTGTAACACCTTCTCAGCAAAAAGCAATATTAAATGCTTTGTCAACAGGCTCTATGTCTGGTGTTCCTGAGAATGCTAAGAAAGCAGTTAGTGCGGCTATAAGCGAATTAAGAGCGGCTGGAAGTAAAGGTGTTGTTGTAACGGGATTACAAGATGTTCCTTCTCAAACAAAAGCGCTAGAGATAAATGCAAATAGCGAAGTGATTGATGTTGCGGCACCAAGAATGACACGTTCTGGTGATATCCGTAAAGTAAATCAGCTTGTTAAAGATATGAATGCTGGTAAGGTAGGAATGTTGGTAATGGCAGGGGTAAATCCTTCATACACGCTTCCTAATGCAGAAGCATTTACTTCAGGTCTTGCTAAAGTTGCGGTATCTGTAGCGTGTTCTATGCGTGCAGATGAAACGGCTACTGCGGCAACACATATTGCACCAACACCTCATTATCTTGAGGCATGGGGTGATGTTCAAATAAAGCAAGGAGAGGTAAGTGTTACACAGCCTACCATACGTCCTTTATTTGATACAAGACAATTCCAAGATAGCTTACTAAAGTGGATGGGAAGTGATCAGTCGTATTATGATTACATAAAAACGACAATGACTAATGCGGGTATTTCTTTTAATAAAGCAGTACACGATGGGGTTGTGATGACGGACGCTTTCGCGAAAGCGGTCTCAACAAATACAGATACTTCTATAACGGAAGATGCAGGTGCTTCAACAACCTTCCAAGGAGGAGGTTTTGAATTGACCTTATATACTAAAACATCAATGGGAGATGGTAATCAAGCAAACAATCCTTGGTTGCAAGAAATGCCAGATCCTATTACAAGAGCAACATGGGATAACTACATTACTATGTCTGAAGCTGATGCTAAGGATAAAGACTTGTGGTTAGACCGTAGTACATTCTTTACAGAGGCGCGTCATGATGCTAATGGTGGTTTGAACGGAAAGCTTGCTAAAATAACCGTAAACGGTGTTCCTTTAATTGCTCCTGTAATGGTGCAACCAGGTCAAGCAAAAGGATCGATTGGTCTTGCTGTAGGGTATGGTAGAACAACATCTATTCAAGAAGAAATGCAAACAGGTGTGAACGCCTATCCATTAATGCTTAATGGTAGTATGACACAAGGAGGTGTTTCTGTTGAGAAAGTAGATGGAGTCCATGAGTTTGCAGTGATACAATTACACAATACCTTAATGGGGCGTGGTGATATTGTAAAAGAAACTAGACTTGAGATCTTTAATACAAAAGATAAAAATCACTGGAATAAAGTACCTCAAGTATCAAAAGATCATCAAGAATATGATGTGACTTCTCCTGATGTTGATCTTTGGGATGAGTTTGATCGTTCTATAGGACATCATTTTAATCTAGGAATAGATTTAAATGCATGTACAGGATGTGGGGCTTGTGTGATCGCATGTCATGCAGAAAACAATGTTCCTGTAGTTGGTAAATCAGAAGTACGCCGTAGCCGTGATATGCACTGGTTACGTATAGATAGATATTATTCTTCTCAAGATACTTTTGATGGAGATAATAAGAAAAAAGACGGATTTAGCGGACTTTCTGGAGACAATGGTTCTTTAGGAGGATTTGGAGAAATGGAAGATCCAGCTGCAAATCCACAAGTGGCTTTCCAGCCAGTAATGTGTCAGCACTGTAATCATGCTCCTTGTGAGACTGTATGTCCAGTAGCAGCAACATCACATGGTCGTCAAGGTCAAAACCATATGGCGTATAACCGTTGTGTAGGTACACGTTATTGTGCAAACAACTGTCCATATAAAGTACGTCGTTTCAACTGGTTCTTATATAATGGTAATGATGAGTTTGATTACCATATGAATAATGACCTTGGACGTATGGTGATTAATCCAGATGTAACAGTACGTTCTCGTGGGGTGATGGAAAAATGTTCTATGTGTATGCAAATGACACAAAAAACAATTTTAGATGCCAAGCGTGATGGACGTGTAATTAAGGATGGAGAATTTGCAACAGCATGTTCAAATGCATGTACAAGCGGAGCATTAACGTTTGGAGATGTAAATGATAAAGATAGTGATGTATATCACCAGTCACAAGACGACAGAATGTATCACTTACTTGAAAGTGTAGGTACAAAACCAAATGTATTCTACCAGACAAAAGTGAGAAATACAAAAGAAGCATAAAATAACTAATCAAAAGAACTAATTATATAGGATTATGGCGCATTACGAAGCACCTATAAGAAGACCACTAGTTACCGGCGATAAAACATATCACGATGTAACTTTAGATGTTGTAGCTCCTGTAGAAGGGCGTGCTAATAAGTCTTGGTGGATAGTATTTACTATTGCTTTAGCTGCATTTCTGTGGGGAATAGGCTGTATTATTTATACCATATCAAATGGTATCGGTAGTTGGGGTCTTAACAAAACTGTAGGATGGGCTTGGGATATTACCAACTTTGTATGGTGGGTAGGTATTGGTCACGCAGGGACACTGATTTCTGCAGTACTTTTACTCTTCCGTCAAAAATGGCGTATGGCGATTAACCGTTCGGCAGAGGCAATGACTATTTTCTCTGTAGTTCAAGCAGGATTATTCCCAATCATTCACATGGGGCGTCCTTGGTTAGCATACTGGGTATTACCTATTCCAAATCAATTTGGTTCTTTATGGGTAAACTTTAACTCACCACTTCTTTGGGATGTATTTGCGATATCAACATATCTATCGGTTTCTTTAGTATTTTGGTGGACAGGATTACTTCCTGATTTTGCAATGATTCGTGATCGTGCAGTAAAGCCTTTCCAAAAGAAGATTTATAGTTTATTATCTTTTGGATGGTCAGGTCGTGCAAAAGATTGGCAACGTTTTGAAGAGGTGTCATTGGTACTTGCAGGTCTTGCAACACCACTTGTACTTTCTGTACACACGATTGTATCATTTGACTTCGCAACTTCGGTAATTCCTGGATGGCATACTACTATTTTCCCTCCTTACTTTGTTGCAGGAGCGGTATTCTCAGGTTTTGCAATGGTAAACACATTACTTATTGTAATGCGTAAAGTATCAAACTTAGAAAATTATATTACGTTACAGCATATCGAATTGATGAACATTGTAATTATGATTACAGGTTCTATTGTTGGAGTGGCTTATATTACTGAGTTATTTATGTCTTGGTATTCTGGTGTAGAATATGAACAATATGCATTCTTAAATCGTGCAACAGGACCTTATGCTTGGTCATATTGGGCGATGATGACATGTAATGTATTCTCTCCACAGTTTATGTGGTTCCCTAAATTAAGAAGAAGTATCATGTTCTCTTTTGTAATTTCAATTGTAGTGAACATAGGAATGTGGTTTGAGCGTTTCGTAATTATCGTTACATCATTACACCGTGATTACCTTCCTTCTTCTTGGACAATGTTCTCGCCTACATTTGTAGATATAGGAATTTTTATAGGTACGATAGGATTCTTCTTTGTATTATTCTTATTGTATGCGCGTACATTCCCAGTAATTGCACAGGCAGAAGTAAAAACAATTATGAAGTCTTCTGGTGAGCGTTATAAGAAATTAAGAGAATCAGGACAATCATTGTTAGGTACAGGTGCAGACCCTCGTACTTCAGGTGGTCCAGTGAAAATAAATCTTGGAGATCACATAACAACTGCAGATGTTCAAAAACTTGATGATGGACAGCCCTTAGTTGAAGCGTCTTCAGGAAGTGTAGAAGATCTTGTTGGTTCACTTGGTGCATTTGATGCAAGTACACAACAGGCAGATGATCTTAAGAAAATTAATGGTATTGGTCCAAAAATGGAAGAGAAGCTTAATGAGCTTGGTATCTTTACATTTGCTCAAGTCGCAAAAATGACTCAGAGAGAGTACGACCTTTTAGATAGTATTACAGGTTCATTCCCAGGTAGAGCAGAACGCGATGATTGGGCAGGACAGGCAACAAAACTTAATAACAACTAGTATGAGTACGGGATCACACGTTATACACGCACTTTATACAGATGACGACGTTTTAATGAACGCCGTTAAGGAAGCAAAGAAGAAGCACTTACATATCAATGAAGTGTATACTCCGTTTCCTGTGCACGGACTTGATAAAGCAATGGGATTAGCTCCTACAAGATTAGCCATTACTGCATTTATGTATGGATGTGTTGGACTTACAGTAGCTATTACAATGATGAATTTTATTATGATTGAAGACTGGCCTCAGAATATTGGAGGTAAGCCTAGCTTTAGTTATATAGAAAATATGCCTGCATTTGTTCCAATTATGTTTGAACTTACAGTGTTTTTTGCAGCCCATTTAATGGTAATTACGTTCTACATGCGTAGTAGGTTATGGCCGTTTAAAAAAGCAGAAAACCCTGATGTACGTACAACAGATGATCATTTTCTAATGGAAATTGATGCTTCAGGACACGATGCTCAAGAACTTGCTGACTTTTTAGTAGGAACAGGAGCAACAGAAATTAATTTAGTAGCAAACGAAGAATAAGGATACGCAATGAAGAATATATTCAAAATAGCTATCGTACTTATTGCCATTATAAGTTTAGGTTCTTGTAAGGAAGATAATAAGCCTAACTATCAGTATATGCCTAATATGTATGAGTCAGCAGGTTATGAAACCTATGGTGATTATGAAGTGTTTGAAGACGTAACTGGAGGGTCGTCAGCAATGAAACCAGCTGAAGGATCAATAGCACGTGGGTGGATGCCTTATGAGATAGAAAATACAAATGAAGGGAAAGAGTTTGCGAAAGCAAATCTTAAAAATAAACTTCCTTTTACTGAAGAGACTGAAGCAAAAGGACAAGAGCTTTACGATATTTATTGTGGTATTTGCCATGGTAAAAAAGGAGATGGTAATGGGAAGCTTGTAGAACGTGAAAAAATATTAGGTGTGCCAGCTTATAATGATGCTGGTAGGGCTATTACTGAAGGAAGTGTATATCATGTTATGTATTATGGTATTAACTCTATGGGGTCTTATGCTTCTCAAATGACAGAAGAAGAGATGTGGATGGTAGATCACTATGTAATGTCTCTAAAAGATAAATTAGATAAGAAAGAGCCTCGTGCTTATGATGTGGTAGAAGTTATTGAAGAAATTCATACAGAAGAAACACATGCAGATGAAGGAGGACATGAGACTGAAGAACACCCTACTACCGAAGAAGATCACGGTACTGAGCACTAAATACACTAACTGAAAAAGCGATAATTAAAAGGATATGGATTATAAATTATCTAAAAACTTACGACTCACAGCCTTCATTTTCATGGCTGTTGGTGCGATATTGTTTGCAGTAGATTATGCTAACTTACCTAGTACTACGGCAGAAGTGGCAGCTATGGAAGCAGCGCATGGCGGAGGACACGGAGGTGGTCACGAAGCAGAAGCAACACATGACAATGGTCATGGAGAAACTGCTGCTCATGGTGAAAAGTCTTCTCATAGTGAGGGAGGTCACGAGATGACTCCAGAAGAACATAATGAGCATGTATTAGGGCAGTATCAAAATAAACCTTGGTCTGCTATCTATATTGCTGCATTCTTCTTTTTTATGATAGCATTAGCGTGTCTTGCTTTTTATGCAATACAATATGCTTCACAAGCAGGATGGTCACCATTGGTGCTTCGAGTAATGGAAGGAATTACAGCGTATTTACTACCTGGTAGTATTATTATGTTTGTATTATTATGTTTATCAAGTTCTCATGTAAATCATATGTTTCATTGGATGGCAGAGGGTATTACCGATCCAGAAAATGCTCATTATGATAAATTAATAGATGGTAAATCAGGATACTTAAATGTTCCTTTTTTCTTAGGAAGAGCAGCATTCTTCATTTTAGGATGGAACCTTTATAGATTTTTTGCTCTGAAATTTAGCAAAAACCAAGACGAAGCAACTGATAATAGATGGCATAAAAAGTCTTTCAAAGCTGCAGCGATGTTTCTTGTATTCTTTATTTATACAGAATCAATCATGTCTTGGGACTGGATTATGTCATTAGATCCACACTGGTTTAGTACATTATTTGGATGGTACGTATTTGCAGGAATGATGGTATGTGCAATTACAACAATTGCATTGGTAACAATGGTACTGAAATCTCAAGGATATTTAAAACAAGTGAATGACAGTCATATTCATGATTTAGCAAAATTTATGTTCGCTTTTAGTATTTTCTGGACATACCTTTGGTTCTCTCAGTTTATGCTAATCTGGTATTCAAACATTCCAGAGGAAGTAACATACTTTATTACAAGGATAGAAGATTATAACCTTCCTTTCTTTGCAATGCTTGGTATGAATTTCGTTTTCCCATTATTATTATTAATGAATAGCGACTTCAAACGAGTAAATTGGTTTGTAGTTATGGCGGGTATTGTAATTCTATTAGGACACTATGTAGATTTATTTAATATGGTTATGCCAGCAACTGTAGGAAAATCATGGTCGTTTGGTTTTGTTGAGATAGGATCATTATTATTCTTCCTTGGATTGTTCATTTTTGTAGTATTTAGATCACTTACAAAACGTCCATTAGAGCCTAAGCGTAATCCGCTTATTGAAGAAAGTAAACATTTTCACTATTAGTATATAGATAAAAGAAGTTAGAAAGCAATGACAGGTTTATTAGCACTCATCGTAGTAATTCTATTTGTAGTTACAATTTGGCAAATGTCAAAAATCTTTAAGTTGTCTCAACTTAAAGGGAATAGTGAAAACGGACAAATAGCAAATGATAAGGACAACCGTGTGAACGGTAAGTTGATGATTATGTTCCTTATCTTCATGTATTTTATAACAATATATTGTTTCTGGAATTATAGTAAATTCTATTTGCCAGAGGCATCTTCAGAACATGGTTCTAGTTATGATACATTAATGTTTATATCGCTTGCACTTATTATGGTGGTTCAAGTTATAACACAAGCATTACTCCATTATTTTGCATATAAATACCAAGGTAAAAAGGGTAATAGAGCTTTGTTTTATGCAGATAATGATAAATTAGAATTTATATGGACAATCATTCCAGTAATTGTTCTAGCGGGTCTTATAATCTATGGATTATTTACGTGGTCTGATATTATGAACTTCGAAGAAGAAGAAGATGCTATTGTAATAGAGTTATATGCAAAGCGATTTGCATGGGAAGCTCGTTATGCTGGAGAAGATAATATTTTAGGAAACGCAAATGTGCGTTTTATAGAAGGAGCAAATACTGTAGGTGTAGATTTAAGTGATCAAGATGCAATGGATGATGTGATTACTTCAGAATTACACTTACCTGTAGGACGTCAAGTAATCTTTAAATTAAGATCTCAAGATGTATTACATTCAGCATATATGCCACATTTCCGTGCGCAAATGAATGTTGTTCCTGGTATGATTACACAATTCTCTTTTACACCTTCAAAAACCACTGCAGAAATTCGTGAGACACAGTACATGAAAGATAAGATGCAGGTGATTAAAGAAATCAGAAAAGAGAAAAACAAAAAGTCTATTGCAGCAGGTAATGGTGAAATAGATGAATATGATGAATTTGATTATTACTTGCTATGTAATAAAATTTGTGGTGCATCACACTACAACATGCAAATGAAAATTGTTGTTGAAACACAAGAAGAATATGACGCTTGGATGAAACAACAAGAAACATTTGGAAAGAAAATAGCAGGAAATTAAAAAGAAAAATTAATTAAAGAAGTATACAGATTATGTCAGCACACGCAGCAGGGTTAGATCACGCACATGACGATCATGGACATCATCATCATAAAGAAACGTTTGTAACAAAGTATATCTTTAGTACAGACCATAAAATGATCTCAAAGCAGTATTTAATTACTGGTTTGATCATGGGTATTATAGGTATTGCAATGTCATTGCTTTTCCGTTTACAATTAGCTTGGCCAGATCATCAATTTACTATTTATGAAGTATTATTAGGTGATTGGGGTAAAGATGGGGTAATGGATCCTAATGTATATCTTGCACTTATCACGATACATGGTACTATTATGGTATTCTTTGTATTGACAGCAGGTCTTAGTGGTACATTTAGTAACCTCTTAATTCCATTACAGATTGGAGCTAGAGATATGGCATCAGGTTTCTTAAATATGGTGTCTTACTGGTTATTTTTCCTTTCATCAGTTATTATGGTACTCTCTCTCTTTGTAGAGTCTGGACCAGCTGCAGCAGGATGGACGATCTATCCTCCATTAAGTGCACTTCCTAATAGTATTTCTGCTTCAGGAATGGGTATGACACTATGGTTAGTATCTATGGCAATATTTATCGCATCTTCTCTTTTAGGATCGCTTAATTATATTGTTACAGTATTAAATTTACGTACAAAAGGAATGACAATGACACGTCTTCCTCTTACAATATGGGCATTCTTTGTAACTGCAATTATTGGAGTAGTATCATTCCCGGTATTATTATCTGCAGCATTAATGCTTATTATGGATAGAAGTTTTGGTACGTCTTTCTTCCTGTCAGATATTTACATAGGAGGAGAAGTATTACATAACTCTGGAGGTTCTCCTGTATTATTTGAACATTTATTCTGGTTCTTAGGTCACCCTGAAGTATACATTGTATTATTACCAGCATTAGGAATAACATCAGAGATTATCGCAACAAACTCTCGTAAACCAATTTTTGGATATCGAGCTATGGTTGCATCCATTCTCGCGATTGCATTCTTATCTACAATCGTATGGGGTCACCATATGTTTATCTCAGGAATGAATCCATTTTTAGGATCTGTGTTTACATTTACAACACTATTAATTGCAATTCCTTCTGCCGTTAAAGCATTCAACTATATAACCACACTTTGGAAAGGAAATCTACAGTTCAATCCTGCAATGTTATTCTCGATTGGATTAGTATCTACCTTTATCTCTGGAGGTTTAACAGGAATTATTCTTGGAGATAGTACACTTGATATTAATGTACACGATACATACTTCGTAGTAGCTCACTTCCACTTAGTAATGGGTATATCTGCGCTATATGGGTTATTTGCAGGAGTGTATCATTGGTTCCCTAAAATGTTTGAAGGGAAAATGATGAATAAAAATTTAGGATATGTTCATTTCTGGGTAACTGTAATTGGAGCTTATGGAATTTTCTTCCCAATGCACTTTATTGGTATGGCAGGTCTTCCAAGACGTTACTATACAAATACAGCATTCCCTTATTTTGATGATCTTTCGGATGTGAATATTGCGATTACTATTTTTGCTTTCATTACAGGAGCAGCACAATTAGTATTCTTATACAACTTTATTCACTCTATGTTCTATGGAAAGAAAGGACCTAAAAACCCTTGGAAATCTAATACATTAGAATGGACAGCTGAAGTAAAGCATATTCACGGAAACTGGGATGGACCTATTCCAGAAGTACACAGATGGGCATATGATTATAGTAAACTGAACAAGGATGAATCTGATTATGTGATTCCTGGTCAAGATTTTGCGCCACAACATATTCCATTACAAGATAATGAAGAAGAAATGCATCACTAAGATGTGATATAGATATTTTAAAAACCCATTCTAATCAGAATGGGTTTTTTGTTTTGACCTATTTTTTAGAAACTTCTAATACCTACATTGGTTTTAATCGTTATAAGTTTGTGAGATACTTTTTACGCTTTCGCGAAAGCGTACTAAGACAATCCTTATATTTGTGTAACACGATTATTCAATCATACTATGAATGAACATTTAGATCCGACAAGTAATCAATACTCTCATGAAGAGATGGATGTAGAACGCGCTTTGCGTCCACTGTCCTTTGAAGATTTTACAGGTCAAGATCAAGTGTTAGAGAATCTTAAGGTTTTTGTGCAAGCTGCAAATTTAAGAGGAGAAGCTTTAGATCATACACTATTTCACGGACCTCCAGGGTTAGGAAAAACAACCTTAGCCAATATTCTTGCAAATGAACTAGATGTAAATATAAAAATCACATCAGGCCCTGTATTAGATAAACCAGGAGACCTTGCAGGTTTATTGACAAACCTTGAAGAACGCGATGTGCTATTTATAGATGAGATTCATCGTTTAAGTCCTATAGTTGAAGAGTATTTATACTCAGCGATGGAAGACTATCGTATTGATATTATGATTGAGACAGGACCCAATGCACGCACAGTGCAGATTGATTTGAGTCCGTTTACGTTAGTAGGCGCAACGACACGATCAGGATTGCTTACAGCACCTATGAGAGCTCGTTTTGGAATCTCTTCTCGATTACAATATTATAGTACAGAGTTACTCACTTCTATCGTGCAACGTAGTTCCCATATTTTAGGAGTGCCTATTTCTATGGAAGCTGCTATAGAAATAGCAGGAAGGAGTAGAGGAACGCCTCGTATTGCAAACTCATTACTGCGTCGTGTGCGTGATTTTGCACAAATAAAAGGTGATGGCACTATAGATATAGGAATTGCTAGGTTTAGTTTGAAGGCATTAAATGTAGATGCACACGGATTAGATGAAATGGATAATAAGATACTGGCTACTATTATCGATAAGTTTAAAGGAGGGCCTGTAGGAATCACCACATTAGCAACGGCTGTTTCAGAAAGTGCAGAAACCATAGAAGAAGTATATGAGCCTTTCTTAATACAACAAGGTTTCATCATGCGTACTCCTAGGGGAAGAGAAGTGACAGAAGAAGCCTATCGCCATTTAGGCAGAACCAAAGGGCCTGTACAAGGAGGTTTATTTTAATGGAAATGCTCAGAGTAGCAGATGTGTTACAAACAAACCACAAGAAGTGTAATCATATAACAATCGTATTTTGAAAGAAAAAAAAATTCCCACAGTTTCTTTTTTTAGTTTTCTTAAAAATGCAAATAAGATTGTTAAGAACCCATTACCTTTTCATCATAAGAACTTTGAAAAAAATGGAGATACATTTCGCTTAAAATTAGGAATGGGTAACTCGGTGATATTCTCCAGAAACCCCGAATTCGCAATGTATACATTGCAGAAAAACCAACGTAACTATACAAAATCCAAAATTCAGACGAAAGACCTTTCTAAGTATGTGGGGAAAGGATTGCTTACTTCAGAAGGAGAACTTTGGAAAAAACAACGCCGACTCATACAACCGGCATTTCATAAAAAACAACTAGAACAGTTGCTGGATACTGTTTTGGAAGCTATCCAGATTGAAATGCGCCATATTCAGCCTAATACAGCTATAGATATCTTTCCGATATTAAATGATCTTGCGTTTCAAACCGTAGCAAAGGCTCTGTTTAGAACTCAGATAGACCCTATGATTATTAAAAGGCTACAGTACATTACAGAAGCTGCACAACAGATGCTTGTTAAGGAATTACGACAGCCTTTTAAAACATTGTATTTTAAATATGGTGGACCCATCAAAAAACACATAGACCTCACAATAGAAGCTCGGGAAATTCTACAGAAACTCGTGAGTGAACGTAGAGAAAGTGGAGAGCGACAAAATGACCTTCTTGATATGCTGCTAGATGCTCGTTATGAAGATGGTACAGGTATGGACGAATCCCAATTAATAGATGAGATATTAATTCTATTTGTTGCAGGTCATGAGACGACATCAAATGCACTTACATTTACATTACAACTCCTTGCGCAGTATCCTGAAATTCAAGAAAAGGTATATGCTGAATGCAATGGGAGTGAGAAGGATTCCGCTTTCGCGAAAGCGGATACAACATCATTACTAGCATATATTAAACACTGTGAGTACACCAAACAAGTTATAGAAGAGTCTATGCGATTATATCCGCCAGCATATTTTGTGGATCGTGTGAATTATGAAACAGATGAATTTGATGAGATTAGGATAGCAAAAGAATCTAGCTTGTTGTTTTCTATTAAGGAAATCCACATGCATAAAGAGTATTGGGAAGACCCTGAATCTTTTAATCCTGATCGCTTTGCAGATAATGCAGGAATGAAACACAAAGCCTATTTTCCATTTGGAGCAGGTCCACGTATGTGTATAGGGAATAATTTTGCAATGTATGAGATGGTACTTGCGATTGCTGAAGTTGTAAAAAAGTATAAAATAAAGAAGAAAGAGACTCCGATAGAGATCAAACCTTTAATTACATTAAAACCGCAAAATGCGATTTTAGAGTTTATACCTCGTTGATGAAGTGATTGAAAATCGAGCAAAACATACTGCGCTCATTAAAGCTGAAGCAAAACGCTTAGGCTTTATGTCTTGTGGTATTTCTAAGGCTGGATTTTTGGAAGAAGAAGCTCCTAGATTAGAGCAGTGGCTTACTAATAATATGCATGGAGAGATGCGTTATATGGAAAACTACTTTGACAAAAGACTAGACCCTACTAAACTGGTAGAAGGTTCTAAGAGTGTGATTTCCTTATTACTTAATTATTACCCAAGTGAAATTCAAAAAGAAGATTCTTATAAGATTTCAAAATATGCATATGGCACCGATTACCATTTTGTAATCAAAGACAAACTCAAAGAGTTACTATATTATATTCAGTCGGAAATAGGTGAAGTAGGTGGTCGTGCTTTTGTAGATAGTGCTCCAGTACTTGACAAAGTATGGGCAGTAAAAAGTGGATTAGGTTGGATGGGAAAGCATACAAATGTGCTTTCTAAAAAAACAGGTTCGTTTTATTTTATTGCAGAGTTGATTATTGATCTTGACCTAGAATATGATACGCCTGTTACAGACCATTGCGGGAGTTGTACTGCATGTATTGATGCATGTCCTACACAAGCAATTGTGGAACCTTATAAAGTAGATGGGAGTAAATGTATTAGTTATTTTACGATAGAGTTAAAAGAAGCGATACCTGAATCAGTAAAAGGGTCTTTTGATGATTGGATGTTTGGATGTGATGTGTGTCAAGATGTATGCCCATGGAATCGATTTAGCAAATCACACAGCGAACCTTTGTTTGATCCAAATCCAAAACTACTAGAATATTCAAAGAAAGATTGGGAAGAGATCACGCAGGAAGTGTTTGCTGAAGTCTTTAAGAAATCAGCGGTAAAAAGGACAAAGTATACAGGATTACTACGTAACATTCAGTTTTTAAAAGAATAACCTCTCTTTCTATTGCATTTTCAAGTAATTTTTACGAAATCGTTTTCGTTGAGTATTTGTTATAAAACCTATATAGTTTCAGAAAAAATCCAGATATTACTACTACAAAAATGCATTTATGATATGTAAATAGCATTTTTTTCTTTCTTAAAAATGAGCAGTATGTTTAAAAATATTAAAAAGCCTAATCTTTCTTTTTGGCAAATATGGAATATGAATGTTGGATTCTTCGGAATTCAATTTAGTTTTGGTTTACAACAAACAGCTGTTAATCCTATTTTTTCATTTCTAGGAGCCGATCATGCGGAATTGCCTTTGCTTAACTTGGCAGGACCAGTAACAGGACTTTTAATCCAACCTATTATTGGAGCGATAAGTGATAAAACATGGATTCCAAAATGGGGAGGAAGAAGAAAACCTTTTTTCTTGATTGGAGCCATATTAGGAAGTCTATGTTTACTAGCGTTTCCTTTTAGTCCAGGATTGTGGTTTGCAGTTGGTCTATTATGGGTATTAGATGCTGCAAATAATACTGCTATGGAGCCTTATAGAGCTTTTGTTGGTGATAAACTGAATGATGATCAGCTTACATTTGGATATCAAATGCAAAGTTTGTTTGTAGGAGCGGGTATAACAATTGCTAACTTTTCACTCTTTCTATTTCAAGATTGGTTTAGTGTGCCTGCTGAAGAAACTGCTAGTTTATGCAGTACGGCAACAGAAACAGTATCTGCAATACCTACTTGGGTATATTACTCCTTTTTCTTAGGTGCTTTTGCGTCAGTAGCAACGATAGCTTGGTCAGTTTGGAAAACGCCAGAAATTCCTCCAAGTGAAGAAGAACTAGAAAAGTTACAACAAGAAAAAAATGAAAAATCATTTTTCCAAAGAGCAATAGAACCGATAGTTGAAATTTTTGGAGCTATAGGTCACATGCCTAAAATGATGTGGAAATTAGCTGCTGTTTACTTTTTTCAATGGTATGCTTTATTTGTGTATTGGCAATTTATTACACCTATGATACGCTCAAGCTTATATGGTCAGACACCTGAAGATAGCGAGAGATACGAAGGTATTATGACTGCTTGTAAAGCAGGAGAGACAATAAGTACAACGGATACCTCATTTGCACAAGGTTTTCAACAAATATCGGAACAAGCATTAGCGCAAACAGGTTTAATGAATGGATCATATAACCTAGTGACCATGTTAG
The DNA here is from genome assembly GCF_947492535.1 of uncultured Dokdonia sp. Lineage (GTDB taxonomy): Bacteria > Bacteroidota > Bacteroidia > Flavobacteriales > Flavobacteriaceae > Dokdonia. The sequence continues at coordinate 73,218 of NZ_CANLNH010000001.1, forward strand.
TAGCATTAGCATTGGTGCCTTTTGCTAAGAAATATGGTTCTCGTAATGTATATGTAGTAAGCCTTGTATTTGCAGGGATTGCAATGCTAAGCATGCCTTTTATAAAAGATGAATACATGTTGTTACTACCAATGGTTTTATTTGGTATTGGGTGGGCAGCCATGATGGGAATTCCATATGCCATGGTATCTAAAGTAATTCCGGAAGATAAAAGAGGAGTCTATATGGGTATTGTAAATATGATGATTGTAATCCCTATGCTTATACAAACTGTTACATTTGGTCCAATTATCAAGAATTTATTAAATAATAATGCTGTAAATGCTATTTTGTTTGGAGGTGTATTCTTTATCATCGCGGCATTATTAGCCCTACGATTAAAACGATCTGTATCAGCATCAGTAACAGATATATAAATCCTTAAGTTATGAAACATTTTGGCGTAAAACTGTCACTTTATCTTAATTACTTTGTGTTTGCTATTCTTCTGAATAGTGTAGGGATTGTGATTTTAAAATCTCTTAATAATTATGGAGTAGCGGAAGATACAGCAAGTATTTTAGAAGCATTTAAAGATTTGCCTATTGCGATTGTATCTTTTTTAGTAGCTTCCTTTTTACCGCGATTAGGATATAAGAAAGCAATGCTTATTGCTCTTGCATTGGTTACAATAGGTTGTATTGCTATGTATTTCGGAAATAGTTTTGATACAGCAAAACTTCTCTTTGCAACAGTAGGTGCTTCTTTTGCTTTGATTAAAGTATCTGTATATTCTGTCATAGGATTAGTCACTTATAGTACAAAAGAACATAATTCTTTAATGAGTTCAATAGAGGGGGTCTTTATGTTTGGTATTGCTCTAGCGTACTATCTATTTCCTGCTTTTAATACAGAAGGGCAGCCAGATGCCTGGTTAAATGTATATTGGTTGTTAGCAGCTATGACTGTAATTTCTTTTGTAATACTGCTTTTTACAAAGTTTGAAAATCCACCACAACCAGAAGGAAGCAACGTTAAAGAAGATTTTGTCGAAATGTTTAAGTTATTAAGTAAGGTGCTGATTATTATTTTTGTTATTAGTGCTTTTCTGTTTGTAATGATTGAACAAGGGATCATGACTTGGTTGCCTACTTTTAATGAGAGAGTACTAGGACTTACAGAGAATACGGCAATAATGATGGCTAGCATTCTAGCTATATCCTTAGGTATAGGTAGGTTGTTAGCAGGAGCTCTTACTAGAAAAATAAGTTGGATATACGTATTGTCTGGATGTACTATTATTGCGATGGCATTAGTGCTCTTTGTGTTGCCTGAACTTTTAAACCTTGAAGTTAGTGGAGTAGAAAATATAAGTGATATTCCTCTTTTAGGGTTTGCATTTCCAATTATAGGGCTATTTATTGCTCCTATATATCCATTGTTAAATTCTGTAGTATTATCTGCACTACCTAAAACATTACATAGTCCTATGACAGGTTTGATTGTTATTTTTTCTGCATTAGGAGGAACAATAGGGAGTCGTATTATTGGGTATTTGTTTAAAGAAGTCGGTGCGCAAAAAGCATTTTATTTTACACTTATACCAATGACTGTTTTATTAATATGTTATTTCATCTTAAAAAAATTAACAGAAAACAATGCAGTTCAAGGGTAACATAGAAGAAACACTTCAGCGGTTACTATCTCAAGAAGATACCGATGGAGATAAAAAAATCACAATAGAAGATAAAGGGCCTAAGGCTTTTACAATAGACCTTCTTTCTGAGAATGGTTTCGCGAAAGCGTATGTCATAAAAGGCACTTATCACTTATCAAACTTTCTTCAAGAATTAGCTCTAGAAAAAACACTTGGGAAAACCGAAGCTACAATTCCATTATCTAAAATAGAAGAAACACCTTCCGCTCGCGTATCAAGAATGATCAAAGATTACTTTTGGGATGATCTTACGCGTACATTAGATGCTGACGGCTTGCGTAAAAGTCTAGGAGATGATAAAGCTATAGATACGACACAGCGACTATATGTTCCCGTAACAGATACAGAAGGCGTTGCTTATTATCAAAATATACAACAACAATTTCCGAATCTAGAAGTTGTGATACTCCCTGAAGATATTACACCAACATATGTCAAATCAATTAATGACAAACCAGGTGTTTTAGCATTGGCATTGCAAGAGGGAAAAGGAGTGCCGTTTGTAGTACCCGGAGGTCGATTCAATGAAATGTACGGATGGGATAGTTATTTTGAGGGTGTTGGATTAATCATAGATGGCCGAATCGATCTTGCTAAAGCGATGATAGATAACTTCTGCTATCAGATTACGCATTATGGGAAAATATTAAATGCAAATCGTTCCTATTATCTTACTAGAACGCAACCGCCTTTTTTGAGTTCGTTTATTTATAAAGTATATGAAGCAGATCCTTCTATTGGAAAAGAATGGTTAGCAAGTGTTTTAAAGGTGGCAATTCAAGAGTATGAAACTGTTTGGATGCAAGCACCACGTCTTACAGAAAATGGATTGAATCGTTATTATGCACAAGGTATTGGGATTCCTCCAGAAACCGAAGAGGGACATTTTGATGATGTGTTATCCGCTTTCAAGGAGCAATGTGACGCAGAAGTTTATGCTGAGCAAAGTCGAAGTGCGAAAGGTGCGAGTCGCACTGACAAAGAGGGAAAACCGCTTTCCGTAAAAGAATTTGCAACGTTGTACCAATCAGGAGAATTGCAAGAACCTAAACTAGACACTTATTTTACGCATGACCGAAGCCTACGAGAAAGTGGACATGACACCTCTTGGCGATTGGACGATGTATGTGCCGACTTGAATACAGTAGATTTAAATAGTTTGTTATATAAATATGAATTGGACTTTGGTTATATAATCGACACCTATTTTGATGGAGAGTTTGAAGGATATAATGGTTCGCATTGGTTTATAGAAGCTGAAGAAAGAGCAGAGCGTATGAATACTTTGATGTGGAATGAAGAAGCAGGTCAGTATTTTGATTATAACTTTGAAACGGGAAAACAAACAAACTTTGAAAGTGCCTCAAATTATTTTCCATTTTGGGCAGGACTTGTAGATCAAGAAAGAGTGTCTAAAATGGTTAAAAGTTTGATGCGAGATCTCAAAGAAAAAGGAGGAATCGCTGGCACATCAAAAGCCATGCATGCACAAGTGCCAGAAGGAGCAGTGCAACGCCAATGGGATTATCCTAACGGATGGGCACCACATCAAATGATGATATGGGGAGGGCTCAAAATTCAAAAATTTGAAGACGAACTACAAGAGCTTATCTATAGATGGTTATGGATGATTACTCGAAATGCTGTCGATTATAACGGAACCATTCCTGAAAAATATGATGTAGTTGCTTGTACACATAAAGTATATGCAGAGTACGGTAATGTAGGAACTGAGTTTGATTATATTACTACCAGTGGTTTTGGGTGGATGAATGCCTCTTATCAATATGGACTATCACTATTAAATACTGATCTAAGAAATAAACTAGATCAATTAGTAGATCCAGATACCTTGTTTTCGTAGTTTTAATCAACAATCAACAATCAACAATCAACAATCAACAATCCATTGACTCCATACCAACACGCAATACAACTCCTTAAAAAAGTAGCAACGCCTCAGGGCTTTTTAGCTAGTGCAAATGATATTGCAAATTATAAAAGAGTATGGGCGCGTGATGGAGTGATTTGCGGATTAGCTGGAATCCTAGATGGTGACAAAACATTGGTTGCTGCGATGAAAAATACCTTGCGTACATTAGCAGATCACCAACATGAAAATGGAATGATTCCTTCCAATGTATATTTTGAAGGAGAAAAATCGTCTGTAAGTTATGGCGGATTAGCAGGCCGTGTAGACACGGTTGCTTGGTTTATTATTGGGGTTTGTCAATACACATATAAAACAGGAGATACCGCTTTTTTTAAGCAATTACAACCACATATTCATAAAGGATTTCAGATTCAACAAAGTTGGGAGTACAACGCAGGAGATTTAATGTACGTACCTCGCAGTGGTAATTGGGCTGATGAATACCCTACACAAGGATTTATATTATATGATCAATTGTTACGACTTTGGGCATTACGATCATATTTACACTTTGATGACGATGTGACTTTGAGAAAAAAAGAAAAAGCGATTACAGAAAAAATAGTTGCTAACTATAAAAAAAGTACTTCTAAAGAAAATCGATATCACCCCAATGCATATAAGGAACTAAAAGAAACGCCTTATTGGGTAGCTTCCCTAGAGCCTGCAGGATATCAAACCCAATTTGATGCCTTTGCAACCAGTTTAGCACTTCTATTAAATATAGGAGAATCCCAAGATCATAAAGAATTGATAAACTATACGGAAACCCTTCGTCTTTCATTAGATTTGCAGTTGGTTCCTGCGTTTTGGCCAGTGATACAAGAAGGAGATGATGATTGGAAATGGCTGACCAATAATTGCAAATATGAATTCCGTAATTATCCATACGAATTTCATAATGGCGGGACTTGGCAAATGGTAAATGGTTTTTACGGTATGGGGTTAGCAATTCATAAAGAAGAAGAAAAAGCCCGACAGGTACACGCTCAAATTGAAAAATTAAATCAAGTAGAAGATTGGCGCTTTTATGAAAATTTCAATTCTAAAACAGGAGCCCCTAATGGAGTGCCATTTTGTACGTGGAGTGCTGCAGGAAGTGTGTTGCTTGAGCAAACATTAACTAATAATAAATTACTAGTCTAATACGTGAATCATATAGATAACATAGATATTTTTTGTGTAGGAGAAACACTTATTGATTTTATAGGACATCAAGAAGAAGCTCGTATAGAAGAAACAAAAGATTATCATCGGTATTTAGGAGGATCTCCTACAAACGTAGCGATGAATATGGCTCGATTGGGAGTGAATGTATGTCTGGCAAGTACCATAGGAGAAGATGGTTTTGGAACCTATATTTTAGATAAGTTGAATGACAATAGAGTTCCTGTAACGTATGTACGTAAAGATGCCATACAGCCTACCTCTGTTATATTTGTTTCAAAAACAACAGGTACTCCTGATTTTATCCCTTTTAGGAAGGCAGATGTCATGATTACCGAAAATCAGATTCCCACAGAGGCACTAGAGAAAACACGTATTTTTCATACGACTGCTTTCGCCCTAAGTAAGAATCCGTCTCGTAATACCATTTTAGCAAAAGCAAAAGAAGCACATGACTTAGGCGTTACCTTAAGTATAGATATCAATTATTCTCCCATTATATGGCCAGATCGATTAAAGGCCATGGAGACGCTAAAAACCTATTGTCAATATGATCCATTGGTGAAAATTAGTGAAGATGATATGGAACGTCTTTTTGAAGAGCGCCTTTCACATGAAGAAATCTTTACATTCTTTCACGATCATCTTAATGTGAGTGTAGTATGTTTGACATTAGGGAGTCGTGGTGTTACGCTTTCGCGAAAGCATAATACGCCCATAACCCTTCCTGCCGAAAAAGTAGAAAACATCATGGATGCCACTGGAGCAGGAGATGCGTTTTGGAGTGGTTTCCTATTTGCTTATTTAAAAGAATTTCCTGTAGAGCGATGTTTAAAAATTGCCTTAGCATTAGCCGCTATTAAATTACAGAATGTAGGCAGATTACCACAGAACATGGATGTCTTATCCGAATTATTGAGAATTACATAAAGAGATTCATGTTTGTAAGTAATCCATGCATGAGCCATTAGAATACCTTATTTTTGCAAGTCAATGACCAACTATGAAAAAGTACAATAATAAACGTCGAGAAGCACTCGTTTACCACGCAAAACCAACACCAGGTAAAATAGCAGTGGTTCCTACAAAAAAATATGCCACTCAAAGAGATCTTGCGTTAGCATATTCTCCAGGAGTAGCAGAGCCTTGTCTAGAGATCGAAAAAAATGTAGAAAATGTCTATAAGTATACAGCAAAAGGAAATTTAGTTGCTGTTATATCCAATGGAACTGCTGTTTTAGGATTAGGTGATATTGGTCCTGAAGCATCAAAACCTGTAATGGAAGGGAAAGGATTGCTTTTTAAGATTTTTGCAGGAATAGATGTATTTGATATAGAAGTAGGAACAAAAGATGTAGATGCTTTTATAGAAACAGTAAAAAATATAGCGCCTACATTTGGTGGAATTAATTTAGAAGACATAGCAGCCCCAGAAGCCTTTGAAATAGAACGCAGGCTCAAGGAAGAGCTTGATATTCCTGTGATGCATGATGATCAACATGGGACGGCAATTATTTCTGCAGCCGCATTATTAAATGCCTTAGAAATTGCTGGTAAAAATATAGAAGATGTTCGTATTGTTATAAGTGGGGCGGGAGCTGCCGCAGTTTCTTGTACGCGTTTATACAAAGCTTTTGGTGCTAGTAGCGAAAATATAGTAATGCTGGATAGTAAGGGTGTTATTAGAAAAGATAGAGAAGTGTTAAGCAAAGAAAAAGATGAATTTGCTACCCATAGAAAAATAGATACACTTGATGAAGCTATGGAAAATGCAGATGTATTTGTAGGGCTTTCTATTGCAGATATCGTATCCCCTGAGATGATACGTTCTATGGCAGAAAATCCAATTGTCTTTGCCATGGCAAATCCAGATCCTGAAATTGCCTATGATTTAGCGTGTCGTACACGTGAAGATATTATTATGGCTACAGGACGTTCAGACCATCCTAACCAAGTAAATAATGTACTTGGGTTTCCATTTATCTTTAGAGGAGCACTTGATGTGCGAGCTACAGGAATTAATGAAGAAATGAAAATGGCAGCGGTAAAGGCTTTAGCTAATCTAGCTAAAGAACCTGTTCCTGAACAAGTAAATATTGCCTATGGAGAAACGCGCTTTACATTTGGAAAAGATTATATCATCCCTAAACCTTTTGATCCAAGATTGATCACTACAGTACCCCCAGCAGTTGCAAAAGCAGCGATGGAAAGTGGTGTAGCACAAGAGCCTATAAAAGATTGGGATGCCTATGAAGATGCATTGTTAGAACGACTAGGGGAAGATAATAAGATTGTACGATTATTATTGGATAGAGCACGTCGCGACCCTAAACGTATTGTTTTTGCTGAGTCAGATCAATTAGATGTCCTAAAAGCAGCACAAATTGTACATGATGAAGGGATTGCAATTCCAGTATTGTTAGGAAATAGAGAAGTCATTCTTGAGTTAAAAGCAGAAATAGATTTTGATGCAGATGTAGAGATTATAGATCCAAAATCTAAAGAACAAATACCACAAGTCAATGCCTATGCAGAGTTGTATTGGAAAGCTCGTAAACGCAAAGGGATTACACTTTTTGAAGCCAAAAAATTACTAAGACAACGTGATTATTTTGCAGCTATGATGGTAAATGAAGGCGATGCAGACTGTATGCTTTCTGGTCATAGTAGAAGCTATCCTTCTGTTGTAAAGCCTTTATTGGAAGTGATTGGGCCTGCAAAAGGAGTGCAAAAAGTAGCCGCTTGTAACTTAATGATTACATCTCGTGGTCCTTTGTTCTTAGCAGATACGTCTATTAATATAGATCCTACGGCAAAAGAATTGGCATACATTGCCCAAATGACAGCGACTACAGTAAAAATGTTTGGTTTAGAGCCTGTTGTAGCAATGACAAGCTATGCTAATTTTGGCTCGTCAACTAATGAAAAAGCAACAAAGGTTGGTGAAGCCGTAGCTTATTTACATAGGCACTATCCAGATCTTATTGTAGATGGAGAAGTACAAGCAGACTTTGCATTGAATAAAGATATGTTACAGAGTAAGTTTCCATTTTCGAAACTCGCAGGAAAGAAAGTAAATACATTAGTATTCTCAAATATTGATAGCGCAAATATTACCTATAAGATGGTAAAAGAGCTTGAAAAGGCTGACAATATCGGTCCAATTATGTTAGGAATGCGTAAGCCGGTACACGTGTTGCAATTGGGAGCTAGTGTAGATGAAATGGTAAATATGGCAGCTATTGCAGTGATAGATGCCCAAAAGAAAGAAAAGCACGGTATGTAGTATATTGTTTTTAAGTACGCTTTCGCGAAAGCGTACTTATTAAGAATCTATCCGTAATGATGACTCTTGGTAAAGATATTTTCTTACATTTACGGGCTTAACACTAGAAATAAAGATGATTACTCATTTAAGGGGTAGGCTTATCGAAAAAAATCCAACCTATGTGGTCGTAGACTGCAATGGGGTTGGTTATTTTGTTAATATATCGCTGCATACCTTTTCTGCTTTGCCACAAACAGAGGCAATATCTATTTATACACACCTTCAGGTAAAAGAAGATAGCCATACCCTATATGGGTTTATGGATGTGATGGAACGTGAGATATTTAGATTATTAATTTCTGTTTCCGGAATAGGAACGAGTACAGCTAGAACAATGTTGTCTTCTTTACATCCTGATCAAATAAAACAAGCAATAGCATCTAATGATGTAGCTACAATTCAAGGAATCAAAGGGATAGGTGCAAAAACGGCTCAACGTGTCATTTTAGATTTAAAAGATAAAATCTTAAAAGTGTTTGATTTAGATGTCAATTCTGCCTTACAGAGCAATACACACAAAGAAGAAGCGTTATCAGCATTAGAAACATTAGGTTTTGCAAGAAAACAATCTGAAAAAGTTTGTATGCAAATTCTTAAAGAAAAGCCAGAGGCTAGTGTAGAGATCATTATAAAAGAAGCATTAAAAAAATTATAAAGCCATTTTGGGGACAAAATATTACTTAAAATTTCGCATACTTTTATTAGCTGTTATGAGTTTGTTCTTCTTAGGGACGTCTTCATTAACAGCACAAGAAGGTAACCAACCAACACCGCAAGATTCAGTACCAACTACATTTTCTTTTGGAAATTTATCATTGCCTAATCCTAATAGTATTGTTTCAAAATACACCTACGATCCAGAAACAGATCGATATGTATATACAGAGCAATTAGGGTCTTTTAATATTAATTACCCACTTATTTTAACACCTGAAGAATATTTTCGTCGCCTTAGAGATGAGCAGATGAAACAATATTTTGATGAGAAAGTAGCGGCATTAGATGGGAGAACAGATGAAGGGAAAGATGCTCAAAAGAGTTTAATACCTACACTTTATGTGAAATCAGACCTCTTTCAAACCATTTTTGGAGGTGATAAAATTGAATTTACACCTCAAGGATCTGTAGAGATGGATTTAGGGGTATTATTTACCAAGCAGGATAATCCTGCCTTTTCTCCTCGTAACAGAAGTAACCTAACATTTGATTTTGATCAACGTATTAGTTTAAGTTTATTAGGTAAAGTAGGAGAACGTTTGCAAGTAACTGCAAACTACGATACAGAGTCTACATTTGATTTTCAGAATCAAATTAAATTAGAATACACACCTACCGAAGATGATATCATTCAAAAAATAGAAGTAGGTAACGTCGCAATGCCTCTTAATAGTTCCTTAATACAAGGATCTCAAAGTTTATTTGGAGTTAAGACAGAACTCCAATTTGGGAAAACAAATATTACAGCTGTTTTTGCAGAAAATAGATCACAGCCTCGAACAGTAACTGCAGAAGGTGGAGCAACTGTTCAGGATTTTGAAGTAGCAGCATTAGATTATGATGAGAACAGACACTTTTTCTTAGCGCATTACTTTAGAGATACGTATGATGAGTCTTTAAGAAATTACCCATTTATTAATAACAATATCCAAATTACACGTATGGAAGTTTGGATTACCAATAGACAAAACCAAACGCAAGATGCTCGTAATATTGTCGCTATTCAAGATATAGGGGAAGCAGATCCATCAAATATAGGATTAGATTTCCCACCTGCAGGATTTATAAATAATCCAGCAAGTGCATTTCCTGATAATGCCAATAATGATTTTAATCCAAGAGGGATTACAGACGCAAGTGTGCAATCAGTACTTAGTAATGCCATTAGAGATGTTGCAACAGTGCAACAAGGATTTGGAGGTGTGCAAGTAAGTGATGGAGTAGACTATGTGTTACTAGAAAATGCACGTAAACTACAACCTAATCAATATACATTGTATCCTAGATTAGGATATGTTTCGTTAAATCAACGATTAAATAATGATGAGGTGCTTGGAGTTGCATTCCAGTATACAGTGGGAGGTCAAGTTTTTCAAGTAGGAGAATTTGCAAATGATGGTATTGAAGCAACAAATGGAGATCGTCCAGACGCTGATGACGATGGTATTCCAGATATCGCCGATGCTGATTTTGGACAGGGAAGACCCGATCAAGATCAAGATGGTATTGCTGATGACGCAGATGCAGACGTCAATGGAGATGGTGTGCCAAATGGACAAGATGCCGATGGAAATGGTATTTTAGATAGTGTAATTCCTGCGGGTCAGGCTGGAAGTCCACAAAACCTTGTTGTTAAAATGCTTAAGAGTAATTTGACAAATGTTCAAGAGCCTGTTTGGGATTTAATGATGAAAAACATCTACCCTCTAGGAGCCTTTCAATTAGAACAAGATGGTTTCCGTATGAATATCGTATATGCAGATCCTTCTCCTTTAAATTTTATTACACCTATTAAGAATGGTGTTCCAGTATCATCTACCGACAATGGAGTTCTTGTAGAAGATTTACCTTATAGTTTTAATGGAGTGACTGACGATGCGAGTGTTAATCCTCAGATCATGCCTATCGAAAATCTTGAAAATGCTATAACAAATCCAGATAGAGGTTTCTTAGAGAGTAATACTCTTTTAAGAGTTTTTAATATGGATAGGCTTACTGCTTTTGGAGATCCACAAACTGGCGGTGATGGTTTTTTTGATTTTGTGCCTGGGACTACTGTGCACTTACAGAGTGGAAGTATTGTTTTTACTACTGTGGAGCCTTTTGGAGAGCATTTGTTTGAGTTATTAAGGCAAGATAGGAATCAAGTAGATATGATTAATGATGAAGATTATGAAGATGAAGATACTTACAATGAACATCAAGCAAAATATGTATATAATACATTATATCAATCTACAAAGACAATTGCCCGTGATAATGCAGAAAAAAATAAGTTCTTATTAAAAGGGCGTTATAAATCTGCTCAAGAACAAGGCATATCATTAGGTGCATTTAATATCCCTCAAGGATCTGTTACTGTAACAGCAGGAGGACGTCCTTTAGTTGAAGGATTAGACTATACCGTAAATTATCAGTTAGGTCGTGTAATTATATTAGATAAATCTTTAGAAGCTTCGGGTATTCCTATTACGGCATCTGTAGAGAATAATGCTGTTTTTGGACAACAGAACAAACGCTTTACAGGACTTAATATAGAGCATCGTTTTAGTGATGATTTCATTGTTGGAGGAACTTTCTTAAATTTAAATGAACGACCATTAACACAAAAAGCAACCTATAGTTTTGAACCTATAAATAATACCATATTTGGAATCAATGCTAGTTATTCAACAGAGATCCCATTCTTAACAAGAATGGTAAATAAATTACCAAATATAGATACAGATGCGCCTTCCAACTTTTCGATACGAGGAGAGGCAGCATTCTTATCTCCAGGACAACCTAAAGGAACTGATTTCAATGGAGAAGCGACATCCTATATAGAAGATTTTGAGGCTTCGCAAACAGCCATTGATGTAAGTAGTCCTTTGCAATGGTTTTTATCTTCTGCTCCAGTAGGTTTTGGAGGGGAATTACCTAATAACGATATCGCAGGAGGTTTTAGAAGAGCAAAATTAGCTTGGTATACCATTGATCCTGTTTTTTATAATTCACAACGCCCAGGAGGAATATCCGATACAGACCTTTCATTGCCAGAAACACGTCGTGTTTTTAGAGATGAAATTTTCCCACAACAAGATATCGTAGCTGGGCAAACACAAGCCTTATTTACACTTGATTTAGCATACTTCCCAGATGAAAGGGGACCCTATAACTTTAGTGTAGATGCACAGGATGAACAATTAAATAATCCAGAACAGAATTTTGGAGGTATAATGAGGCAACTTACTTCTACAGATTTTGAACAAGCAAATGTAGAATTTGTTGAATTCTGGTTATTAGATCCGTTTTTTGCTAATAATGATACGACCAACCCTGGAGGTAAATTGACCATAAACTTAGGAAGTATTTCTGAAGATATTCTGAAAGATGGTCGTAAGCAATATGAAAATGGATTGCCTGAAGTGGCATTCCCTCAAGATGGATTTGATGAAGCAACTACCACGACAAACTGGGGAAAAGTACCAACCAATCAATCATTAGTATATGCTTTTGATACAGAAGGGGCAGCTCGTAATAACCAAGATGTTGGGTATGACGGGCTAAATGATGCTGAAGAAGCAAATTTATATCCTGGATTTGCAGGACTTCCTGATCCAGCAGGAGATAATTATGATTATTTCTTGAATGCTCAAGGAGATGTTATTGAGCGTTATAAAGCATTTAATAACCTACAAGGAAACTCACCAGTGGAGGTTACTCAAACCAATAGGGGATCTACTACATTCCCAGATATAGAAGATGTCAACCGTGATAATACGATGAATACGATTGATGCCTATTATGAATATGAACTAGATATCAATCCAGGGACTCTTAATATTGAGACAAACGAATTTGTGACTGATGTTCGAGAACTTACAGTAACCACACAAGATGGCTCTTCATTACCAACACGCTGGGTGCAATTCAGAGTTCCTATTAGCCAAGCTACAAATGTAGTAGGAGGTATTTCTGATTTTAGAGCCATACGTTTTATGCGTATGTACATGAGTGACTGGCAAAATGATGTAATTCTCCGTTTTGGTACGTTAGATTTAGTGCGTGGTGATTTTAGAAGGTATTTATTGACGCTAGATCCTACAGAGCCAAATAATGATAATGATAATACATTGTTTGAAGTTGCTGCGGTAAATATAGAAGCAAATGAGACTCGATCTCCGGTACCCTATAATTTACCTCCTGGCGTACAAAGAGAACGATTAAATAATAATAATAATAATATTCGTCAAAACGAACAATCACTCTCTATACGTGTAAATGGTCTAGAAGAACAAGATTCGAGAGGGGTCTATAAGTTTTATAATCTAGATATGAGACAGTATAAGAATCTGCGAATGTTCATGCATGCAGAGGCATTATCTGAAGATGGCAGTGATGGATTGAATAATGACAATATTGTTGGTTTTGTGCGTATGGGTACAGACCTTAATAGTAATTTCTATCAAATAGAATTAGGATTAGAACCAACGCCATTCAATGTGGCTCAGACTAATCGAGAAGCGATATGGCCTGCCGCAAATGAAATGAATCTTGATTTAGAATTACTACAGACTATTAAGGCTAAAGTGATTTCAGGGGATGTGGAAGATGATCCTGATGCCATTACGTATTTTGATCAAAATGGAGACCGTGTAAACCCTGCGATCATCTGTCATGTCCCTGGAGAACTTCGTATAGGTATCAAAGGATTGCCTAGTTTTGGAGATATAAGAACATTAATGCTGGGAGTTAAAAACGGGAACCCAAGAACAAGTATCGATATTGGATGTTCTCCCGGTGAAATAGGAGGAGAAGTATGGTTTAATGAGCTTCGTCTTTCAGATTTAAGTAATGAAGGAGGATGGGCAGCAGTGGTAAATGCAGATGGAAATATAGCTGACTTTGCTACCGTATCTGCGACAGGTAGACAGAGCACAGTAGGATTTGGAAGTATAGAACAAGGGCCTGCAGAACGTAGTCTTGAAGATGTATTCCAATATGATGTGGTTACCAATGTAAATGTAGGACAGTTATTACCTAAAAAGTGGGGAATTCAATTGCCTTTTAATTATGCAATAGGTGAAGAGATTATTACACCAAAGTTTGATCCTCAGTTTTTAGATTTAGAACTAGATGATAGATTAGATAATGCAGCAACACAAGAAGAACGAGATGATATAGAAGGTGCAGCAATAGATTATACAAGACGTAAAAGTATCAACTTTATAGGAGTTCGTAAGGAACGTACAGGCGATAAGAAACCACAGCCTTATGATGTAGAAAACTTAACATTCTCTTATTCGTATAACCAGACAGATCATAAAGATTTTGAAATTGAGCAATCTAGAGATCAGAATGTTCGTCTTGGAGGAACGTATAGTTTTGATTTTCAAAACAAACCTGTAGAGCCATTTAAGAAAAATGATTCGTTATTTACAGGAAAGTACTGGAAATTCCTTAAAGATTTTAATTTCAACTATTTACCATCTAATATTTCTGTGAGTTCTAATATTGTAAGACAGTATAATGAGCAAAAATTCAGAGACCTTTTAGGTAGTGAAAGTGATATTAGTATCCCTAGACTTTTTCAACGTAATTATCTTTTTGATTGGCAATACAGTGTGAATTTTCCAATCACAAATAGTTTGCGATTTAATTATGATGTAAGTCATAATCGTATTGTGCGTAATTATTTAGATAATGATGGAAATCCTAGTTTCTTAGATGATAATGGAGATGAAATAGAAGGATTTGGCGTATATAATGGGTTCTTTGATATAGGACAACCTAATACGCATTTTGGAACATTGCAGTTAAACTATGATCTTCCTTTTGATAAATTTCCATTTTTAGAATGGATTACAAATACGACATATTCGTATACAGCAAGTTATACTTGGCAACGAGGGTCACAGCAATTCCAGACACTTGAAGGTATTCCAGATCTAGGGAATTCTGTAGAAAATAGAAATACACATGCCATTAATAGTACCTTAGAGATGGACAAGCTTTATAAATATATTGGGCTTACTAAGAAGACTAAAGGGAATAACATCAAAGATAGATCACGAGGAGTTCCTTCACCTACAGATGAAGAAGATTCAAAATCAGGATCACTCACTAAGAAAGAAGGGACTACAAGTACACTTGGTGGTGGAGATAAAGCACTCAATACAGGTATAGGTCTATTAACTGCTATAAAGAGAGTACAAATAAACTATCAAGAAGATAATGGTATCTTTTTACCAGGATATCTTCCTTCTATTGGGTTTTCAGGTAGTTTAAGACCAACTGCAGGATTTATTTTTGGAAGTCAAGCAGAGGTAAGAGAATTAGCTGCTCGTAATGGATGGCTTACATTGTTCCAAGATTTTAATCAGCAGTATAGAGAAGTTGAAAGTAGAAATTTAGGAATACAAGCACGTATTGGTTTAATAAAAGACTTGGATATAGACCTTAACTTTAATCGTATTTTCCAAGAAAACTATTCAGAAAATTACCGTATAGACCCTAATACACTCCAGTATGAGTCTCTAACAGGTAATAATTTTGGAAACTTTAATATCTCAACATTATTAATAGGTACAGCTTTTAGTAAGAGTACTTCAGATTTTTCAGAAGCATTTAATACATTTAGATCTAATCGTATTGAAGTAGCAGATCGTTTAGCTGCCAATTTTTATGGTACTACTGAATTTGAAAGAGATGAAAATGGATTCCCTGTAGGTTTTGGACGTACAAATCAGTCTGTATTATTGCCAGCATTCTTGGCAGCTTATACAGGTAGAGATGTTTCAAAAACAAAAACAGGACCTTTCAGAGATATCCCATTACCTAATTGGAATATCAAGTATACAGGACTTATGCGTCTTAAATGGTTTAAGCAGAACTTTAAGAGGTTTTCTATGCAACATGGGTATACTGCTGGATATACAATTAACCAGTTTAATACAAACTTAGCCTTTAATAGAGATACAGATTTTAACCCTGAAATAGCACAAACCGATCAAGCTGGAAATTTCTTAAACCCTACATTATACGGTAGTGTTACATTAACAGAGCAATTTACGCCGTTGATGCGTTTGGATTTTGAAATGAAAAATTCTGTAAAAATCCTTGCTGAAGTAAAACGTGATAGAGCTTTAGGATTGAGTTTTGATAATAATATCCTTACAGAAATAAAAGGAGATGAATATGTGCTAGGATTAGGATATCGTATTAAAGATTTAACGTTTGTCACTAATTTTGGAGGTCGTAGAAAAGTTCTTAAAAGTGACTTGAACTTTAAAGCAGATCTTTCTTTACGACGTAATGAAACAATTATCAGATATCTTGATATCGATAATAGTCAAACAACTGCTGGACAAGATATATATGGATTACAGTTTACAGCAGATTATGCGCTAAGTAAAAATTTAACAGCGTTATTCTTTTATGATCATACATTTTCTACATTTGCAATATCAACAGCATTCCCACAGACTACAATTAGATCAGGATTTACGTTGAGATATAATTTCGGAAACTAGTATAGATGATAAGCGTGTTATAAACGCTTTCGCGAAAGCATAAACAAACCACATAATAATAAACTAATAATGAGCATACCAGCAGAATTAAAGTACACAAAAGATCACGAGTGGGTGCGTATCGAAGGAGATACAGCTACCGTAGGTATCACACATTTTGCCCAAGGAGAGTTGGGAGATATTGTATATGTTGAAGTAGAAACATTAGACGAATCACTTGATAAAGATGAAGTATTTGGAACTGTAGAAGCTGTAAAAACAGTATCAGACCTTTTTCTTCCGTTAACTGGAGAGATTGTAGCATTTAATGAAGCTCTTGAAGATGACCCAGAATTAGTAAATAAAGATCCTTACGGAGAAGGCTGGATGATCAAATTAAAGATAGCGAATACAGAAGAAATAGAAGACCTTCTTGATGCTAGTGGATATGCGTCTATCATCGGGGCATAAGGTATTATTTGTAATTGCTATAGTATATACAATAGCGCTTACATTAGGGTCGCTTATACGTCCAATACATATCGTAGAGACTCCTATATCAAATATCGATAAGCTCCTGCATGCAGGAGCTTATTTTGGTTTAACCATTTTGTGGATCATGTGGATGATTTTCAAACGTTCTAATAAAAATGATATCTCATTAAAATTAATGCGAAAAATCGTTTTAGGAGTTGTTGTAATAACCATTCTTTATGGCGCCTTAATGGAAGTTTTGCAAGGAACGCTTACTTCATATAGAACGCCAGATGGGTGGGATATTTTGGCAAATACTACGGGAAGTATTCTTGGTTTAGGAGCGTGTCTCATATATATTAACAAATCTAGAATGCTAAAATCATAGTTTTAGTTTTATTTTAGGATTTTATTTCGTTAATTTACTTTCTTTAATATTCACAATTTATGGAAAACAAGAAAAATCCAAAAGCAGATCTTAACAAACGTAGTTTGCTGTTTTTACAATTAGGTCTTATTGCCGTTCTTTTGATAACGTATGTTACAGTAGAATGGAAGACTTATGATAAGAGCGATATTAATTTAGCGCAATTAAATGTAGATGACCTAGATGAAGATATTCCAATCGTAGAATTAAATACACCTCCACCACCTCCACCACCTCCACCGCCACCAGCACCGGAAATCATAGAGGTAGTAGAAGATGAAGAAGAAATTGAAGAAACAATTATAGAATCTACTGAAACTACACAAGATGAAGAAATCGTCGAGGTAGAAGAAGTAGAAGTTGCTGAAGAAGAAGAAGAAATTGCAGATGTACCATTTGCAGTTATTGAAAACGTTCCCATTTTTCCTGGATGCGAAAGCAAAAAGAACAATGCAGAGCGTAAGAAATGTATGAGTGAAAAAGTAAGTAAGCTCGTAAATAAGAAATTTAATACAGAACTTGGGTCTGATTTAGGACTAAGTGGTGTAAACAGAATATTTGTAAGTTTTAAAATAGACAAAAACGGAAACATTGTAAATATCCGTTCAAGAGCTCCGCATCCTAGATTAGAACAGGAAGCAGCACGTGTAATTAAATTACTTCCTAAAATGACACCTGGAAAACAAAGAGGTAAGCCTGTAGGAGTATTATATTCACTTCCAATTACGTTTAAAGTAGAAGATTAATTTCTTTCTTTTCATAAAATTTAGAAATCCCGATGGCGTTAGCTCTCGGGATTTCTTTTTTGGTATGCTTGTTGATTTGCTTTAAAAATTGTTTAACATTTTAAAATCAAATCTTATGAGAAATTCACAAGAAAGTAAGGATGTTCGCCAAAACATTCCTTATGCAAAATCACGCAAGCATGAAGCAAATTTACGAAGAAATCCCACACTCCATTTTCAGATTGGATTAATCCTATCATTATTTGTTGCAATTCTATTTATAGAAATGCGAATGCCTACCAAAGCAGAAAGAGGTCCCTCTGAAGGTATAGGGGAAGAAGACCTTCTTTGGTCAGAAGTTATTGATATCGAACCAATACAGGTGGATAAAATTACTCAAAAAGAACCGCCGCCACCTCAGCAACAGCAACCGGAAGATTTCACCATCATAGATGATGAAGACGATTTGCTTGAAGAGTTTGTAGATGATACGGAAACAAATCAAGATGATATTATATCTGATAATGAGCTTCAAACCCTTGAAGATCCAGATGTTGATGTAGAAGATATCGCTCCTATTCCTGTAAACTTTGTGCAAAAAGTGCCTATTTTTCCTGGTTGTGAAGGGTTGAATACTAATCAAGAACGCAAAGATTGTATGAGTAGTAAAATTTCTAAAATCATTAATAGAAAGTTTGATACTGAATTAGGAGAAAAATTAGGACTTACAGGTGTAAATAAGATTTTTGTTCAGTTTACAATTAATAAAGAAGGTGTTGTAACAGATATGAAGGCAAGAGGGCCTCATGAAGCTTTAGAAAAAGAAGCAAAGCGAGTTATTGGTTACCTTCCTAAGATGACACCAGGAAAGCAAGGAGATAAGTCTGTAGGGGTGATCTATTCACAACCTATTACTTTTCAAATACAAGATTAAATAAATCTTCAAATAAAAAATAAAACCCGTTACGAACCAGTAACGGGTTTTTGTATTTAAAATTCCTATCTTTCGCTCATTAATGCATAACACCTACCATATGCACAAATATGTTGCCCTTCTTATAAGTATACTAGTGATAACGTCTGTACAGGCGCAGATCAATCCTGATCCAAGTGATTTTGAAAAATACCCTATGTTTCCTGATTGTGAAACGCTTGCAGTAGCAGATATTCCCAATTGTTTTAATGCAAAGATGATCCAGTTCTTTGTTGAAAAATTTGAAATGCCTTCACGAGTTACTGAAGAGCAGTATGAGGGACAAATGGTGATGCTTTTTGAAGTAACAACAAAAGGAGAATTCAAACTTTTGAATACAGATGCAATATATGTAGAGCTTAAAGAGGAAGCGCAGAAAGTATTTGATCAACTTCCTAAAATACAACCAGCAACCTATAATGGAGAACCTGCATATATTCAATTTTCTATGCCTGTTAAGATTCCGCTTTCGCGAAATAAAATAGGTGAGTATACATCTCCAGAAATAACAACTACTGAAAAGACTGAAACAAATGCACTTGAAGCTCAGGCAGCCTCAAAGGAATTAGAGAATATAAAAAGTAAAGACTTTGATAGAAAAGTACAGTATAAAAGCCAACTTAACATTCCTTTTTCTCATGAAGTATATTCCAGATTTGATAAGGCATTAAATCAAATAGGGGTAAATACACATACAGCGAGTCGTCCTTTTTTATATGATGTCGTCAATAACTACCATAATTTTGACTCTATAGTCAATACGCTACAGCTAGATAAGAAAAGTTGGTTTGGACGAAAGTTCTTTAATGAACATATGATTCGTTTTCAGGGAGATAATTATTGGTTTACAATAAACCCTGGGGCAGACCTTGCATTAGGAACTGAAACAGATGATCGTAAAGTTGAAAATCTAACCTATAATAATACAAGAACTGTTTTTATTCAAGGAGGTATCGGTACTAAGTTTAGTTTTTATACGGCATTATTTGAAAGCCAAGGACGCTTTGCACAATACTATAATGATTATGCAAGATCGCTTCGTCCAGATGGAGGAAATCCAGCTGTAATACCCGGAAGAGGTATTGCTTCCGAAGGAAGAGGAGGTGATTTTGATTACCCTGTAGCTGAAGGATATGTATCGTATACCCCAAATAAGTTTTTTAATTTTCAAGCGGGAACTGGTCAGCAATTTATTGGAGATGGATATCGCTCATTACTCTTAAGTGATGTATCTGCAAACTATCCATTCTTTAAAATAAATACAACCATCTGGAGGCTTAAGTATACAAATACATGGTCGTCAATAAAAGATGTACGACCAGGAGTCACTGCCGATGGTGCATTCATTAATAAATTTGCTGTAAATCATTACTTAAGTTACAATGTAAATAACAAGCTTAATTTAGGATTTTTTGAATCTGTGATCTCTGCAAGTGAAGATAATGGAGGATTTGATGCGAGTTTATTAAATCCTATTATTTTTCTTAGGAATGTAGAATTTCAAAGAGGTTCTCGAGGCGGAAATGCATTAATTGGTTTAACGGGAAAATATAAGCTTTCAAATAATATCAATATATATGGACAGCTTGTTATAGATGAGTTACGCCTTTCGGAGCTTACAAGCGGAAATCAGAACTTTAGAAATAAACATGGTGTCCAGTTAGGGGTAAAATATTACGACGCTTTTAAAGTGCCTAATCTCTTGTTACAAGCTGAGTTTAATCAGGTACGACCGTATACGTTTTCTAATAACGATCCATTGCTTAGTTACACCAATACCAATCAGCCGTTGGCACATCCTTATGGAGCTAACTTCAGAGAGTTTATAGCAATAGCTAGATATCGAACAGATAGATGGTATGGAAATGCACGTATTATCTATGGGCAACGTGGTTTTGAAGGAGATATAAATGATGTGTTCTTTGGAGGAAATAACTTATTTGGAAGTGAAGATAATAGACCAAGTGATAATGGAATAGCATTATTGCAAGGGAATAGAGTAAACTCTTTATATGCAGATTTGGAAGTAGGCTATCTTATTAATCCTGTAACAAATCTTAAAGCATTTATAAATCCAATATTCAGAGATTTTAGTGCAGAGATGCAAACAGATGCTGTTTTTGATACGAGTACACTTTGGTTTAATATAGGTTTTAGAACAGACTTGTTCAATTGGTACTTTGATAACTAATACGTTTTTTTAAATTGGTGAGTTTTAAGTATACGCTTTCGCGAAAGCGTATAGTGAATGATTTTAAAACGTGAAGAAACGCTGCAATCACCAATAAAGATGTAATGATTACAGCGCTTATTTTATGACAGTTCTTTTAAGAACTCGTCTAGTCTGCTAAAAACAGAGCCCCAGCCATTCATAATTCCCATTTGTTCTTGTTGTATTTTGTATGCCTCTGTAGGATGAATCACATGAAACGTGAAATCTGTTTTGTCTCCATTTTTCTTAAATAATGACACGATTTCTACCCCTTCAGTCATAGGTTTAAAGTTAGCTGTTGATGTGATTTTCTCTAGCTCAGTAATTTCGGTGTATTCTCCTTCTGCAATAAACTCTTGTCCGTTAGGCATGAGCATCGAGTATTTCCATTTTCCACCTACTTTAAATGAATGTTCTACTATTGTAGTTCCTTCTCCTCTAGGATTCCACCATTTTGCGATGTGTTGAGGATCTGACCATGCCTCCCATACTAATGCTATAGGTGCATTAAATGTTTTTTTAATAGTAATTGTTCTGTTAGATTTATCCATCTTTCTTGTTTTTTGATTGTAATTCAGTTAAGTAATTTTCAAAAGAGTCAATTCTTTCTTCCCACAGTGTTTTGTATTGTTCGATCCATAAAAAAGCAGGAACTAACTGTTGAGGTTGGATTTTGCAAAACCGTTTTCTCCCTTCTTTATGAATTTCAAGAATGTTACACTCATTTAATATTTTGATATGCTTTGAAATAGCAGGCCTGCTTATGTCAAATTCTTCGGCGATATCATTAACGGTTAGCATTTTTTTTGACACCAATTCAATAATATCTCTTCGTATGGGGTCAGCAATTGCTTGAAAAACATCTCTTCTCATATCTAATTAGGTAACCAATTGGTTACAAATATAAATGTAACTATTCGGTTACGCAAATAATTTACTTAAAAATGTTAAAGATGGTTTTTAACTTTTGAATGCTGTAATAAAACTTGAAGCAGTAACGTTATCAGAATAAGGGACAGAACTACTTCAACTAAATTATCTTAAAAATGTCATCAAGAATCGCCTTTGTGGGGATGGTTGTTCTGTTGTTGCTGTCTTCATCATGTCAAGAGTCGGGGTGTTATAAATCTCAACGCAATCAAATCTTAGGAAAAAACGAATATAATAGTAGGATATATCAAGAAGAGCTCTATAGGCTTATTAAAGAAAATCCCGATGTAGATTATTATTTTGAAGTTCGAGAAGAAATTTTTGGACAAAGTTACCTTGTGATTAATGCTTTTGGAGATGCTTTTTGTGGAAAGCTATGCCTAATGATTCCTGAAGAAGATACCACAAGTATTACACTTAAAGATTCGGCTGAGTTTCAAGGAGCACAATTAATTGGATTACGCTATAAACAACACAAGACCGACTATGGGTCGGCCTTGGTGTATGATTCTGTAGAATATATTGTTGATTAATAATTAAGGAACGATTCTTCGTCCAAAATTAATTAAGATATGTGGTTTCTTAAATCCTACTGTCTTGGTTTTTTTCTTTCCATTGTAATCGGTAATGATCAGTGTAGGGTATGCAGAAACGCCATATCTACGTGCTATTTTTATACCTTCTCTTGATTCTGCATCAATAGAAACATTAATAAAGTTTTTGTTATAGTAATCTCCTACGTTGCGATCTTTAAAGCTTGTACGTTTTAGTTGTTTACAAGGACCACACCAAGTAGCATAGAAGTCAATAAATACATATTTGTTTTCTTCTTTTGCTTTTGTGAGCGCCTCTTCCCAACTTCCTTTAAAGAAAGAAATTCCTTTTTTCTTTAAAGGAGCATCACTATAACTTGATAGTGTGAAAGCTAGAGCGCAAAGAATGAGTATATACTTACTTTTCATGACATAGACTTTTTCTGCTAAAAGCCAAGGTAAGAAGTTTTAGTGACTCATTTCTTTTTCTGAAGTAATACTTTGATACGCTGCACGACGTATTTTTTCTCCAGTGATAAAATCTTTTTCAGTTTCTTTATCAGAGTAATACATCGAAGTTAATGTTTCCATTTTGGCAATTTCTTCTTCGGTCTTTCCTGCTTTCATTGCGTTAGAGACGTTTTCATGAATACCAACAAGCATGTCGTGATACTTTTGATAATCTGCTTTACTTGCTATTGGACCGTGACCTGGAATGATTTTAGTACTTGCGTTGATGATTAAGAGTCCTTTTTTGGCAGCTTCGATATCTCCTGCTAAGCTTCCTCCATTTTTAATATCTATGTATGGGAATTTAAATCTGCCATGAAAATAGGTGTCTCCTGTGTGTAATACATTGCTTTGTACAAAATACACCAATGCATCTCCATCTGTATGTGCATTGTGAACGTGTGTGATGAAAATATCATTTTCGTTCATATAAAAAGTCGCATCGTCACTAAATGTAATTACGGGAAGTCCTGCGCTTGCTGTATTTTCATTTGATTCAAGACGTTTGCGTACATTATCGTGAGCAACAATCATAGCACCAGCGGCTTCAAAATTTGCATTCCCACCTGAGTGATCTCCATGAAAATGAGTGTTTACTAAAAACTTAACAGGTTTGTCCGAAATCGTTTTGATAGCTGTGATAATTTTGTCACTTAAAGGTGCAAATTGATCGTCAATCATAAAAACACCGTCTTCTCCTACAGAGATTCCTATATTTCCGCCAGCACCTTGAAGCATATAAATATGGTCAGACACAGGTTCTATTTTAATTTTCACATTGTCAAAACGACCTTGTGCATATCCTATAGAAGTGATTGTAAATAAGGCTATAAGTATACTTTTTTTCATAATAATGGTTTGTGTTAAAGGCTTCCAGTCGTAAATTGCAGAGAAAGCTTTCGCGAAAGCGTAATTTTAACACGTATTTAAGATGCATATATTGTTGTGTAAACGACAATCAGGGAGTATCTTTGCACAACTTTTAAAATAGCTAATCTTCTTGTTGATTTGAACGAAGTTGCATCACATACAATTGCCATATCTCCATGGCAAGATTTTAAAGAAATCACAAAAATGCGATTATCGATTAGCGTTGTCTTTTCTAGTGTCGCTGGATATTTTCTTGGTACTTCTGAAATAGACTGGGCTGTAGTAGTAATGCTAGCGGTAGGTGGCTATTTTATGGTAGGGGCTTCAAATGCATATAATCAGGTGCTTGAACGTGATTTAGATGCTTTAATGGATCGTACTAAAAATAGACCTGTTGCTTCAGGGCGTATGTCTGTGAAGACTGCACTGGGAATTGCTATTTTATTTACAGTATTAGGGCTCGTGACATTATTTTATATTAATCCTCAGACGGCTATGTTTGGTGGGATTTCTATATTTATGTATGTATTGCTCTATACACCACTTAAAACAAAAACGCCACTTTCGGTTTTTGTAGGTGCTTTTCCAGGAGCGATTCCTTTTATGTTGGGATGGGTAGCAGCTACCAATGATTTTGGAATAGAACCTGGAACATTATTTATGATTCAATTTTTCTGGCAATTTCCTCACTTTTGGGCAATAGGCTGGTTTTTATTTGATGATTATAAAAAAGGAGGGTTCTTTATGCTTCCTACAGGCAAACGAGATAAAGGGACCGCAGTACAGGTGATTTTATATACTATATGGACGATCCTTATTTCGATAGTACCTGCATTTGGTGTTACTGGTGGATTATTTTTATCGCCTATAGCAACAATTGTTGTTGCTGGTTTAGGATTGTTTATGTTGTACTGGGCAATTAAGCTATACCAAAAAAGAGATGCTCCTACAGCAAAAAAATTAATGTTGTCTAGTGTGACATATATAACGCTACTTCAAATTGTATTTGTAGTAGATAAATTTTTAAGATAATGGATTACACAGCAGGAACAGAAAAATACAAACAAGATCGAGCAAAGAAGCAAATGCTTTGGTTTGGGATTATTAGTTTGTGTATGACGTTTGCAGGTCTTACAAGTGCATATATTGTAAGTATGGAGCGTAAAGATTGGTTAGATAACTATGAATTCCCGCTATCACTTATCATTTCTACAGTTGTAATTGTAGTGAGTAGTATTACCATACAATTAGCAAAACGTTTTATTACTACCAATAAAAGACAACTAGGAACGCTACTGTTAGTAGCAACATTGGTGTTAGGATTTGTGTTTGTAGGATATCAATACCAAGGAATATTTACAGAATTAACAGGTCAAGGTTATTTTGTAACTGGTGAATCAAGTAACATTACCACTACATTTTTGTTCTTAATTGTTGCGGTACATATAGCTCATGTTATAGCAGGAATGATTGCGCTGATTACTGTTGTTATAAATCATATACGAGGGAAGTATTCTAAAGAAGATCATTTAGGATTAACATTAGGAGTTACATTCTGGCACTTTTTAGGAGTGCTATGGATATTCCTATTTTTACTATTATATTTTACAAAGTAAAAGTAAGGTTCTGGTGGGCTTATAGTCAGTTTATTAAGGGCTTAAAAGAATTCTGAAAATAAAAGCTATATAAACCCATTATAAATCCTAATTTTATCTTTGAAATACGCATAGAAAATACCTATTTTTGCAAACGATAAATTAACCAAAATGTCACTATGGACGCTACTGTAACAAATACAACAAGCGAAGGTAAAACTTGGGGCGGCGGAAACAAGCCTCTAAAAGCAAGCTACGGAAAGTTAATGATGTGGTTTTTCATCGTATCTGATGGATTATCTTTTTCAGGATTTCTTGCTGCTTATGGCTTTTCTAGATTTAAATTTATAGACTCTTGGCCTATTGCTGATGAAGTGTTTACTCACTTTCCTTTCTTACATGGTGTGCCTGCACCTATGTATTATGTGGCATTCATGACATTTGTTCTTATTATGTCATCAGTAACTATGGTACTTGCCGTAGATGCTGGACATCACATGAAAAAGAATAAAGTGATCATTTATATGTTCCTTACTATTATAGGAGGAGCAGTTTTTGTTGGATCACAAGCATGGGAATGGGCTACATTTATCAAAGGAGATTATGGAGCTGTAGAGACTAAAGGAGGTAAAATATTACAATTTTTAGATGCTGAAACTGGTAAGCGAGTAGCGCTTGCAGATATAGCGACAACAATTCCTTCCGTAAGAGAACAGCACGAACGTAAGAATGGAATTTGGTATGATTCAGAAGGAGCATTACCTACATTTTCAGTAGAAGAAATAAAAGCTGGATTTGCTGCAAACCCTAATTTATTGATTAGAGTTCAAGATTTAGTTCCAGACATAGAAGCATTAAAAGCTTCAGAAGACCCAACAAAACTAGCAAAAGCTGCATCATTAGAAAAGACACTAGTGAATGTAGATGGAATAGGTGAAAAGTCTATTTTGAATAGAGAACAATCATTACTTCGTTTAAATCGAGATGCCGTAGGTGTTGTAGAAGGTGCAAACCTCAAGCATAACGAATATGGGACTCCTTTATTTGCAGATTTCTTTTTCTTTATTACAGGTTTTCACGGTTTTCACGTATTTTCAGGAGTTTTAATTAATATCATTATTTTCTTCAATGTAGTACTTGGAACGTATGAGCGTAGAGGTCACTATGAAATGGTGGAGAAAGTAGGACTATATTGGCACTTTGTCGATTTAGTATGGGTATTTGTATTTACCTTCTTTTACCTTGTATAATTTTATTCCCGTGAAGATGGGAATCTCAATAAAGTATATATCATAGAATAGTTGAAAAGATATTTTAAAAATGGCACACGAACATAAATTAGAAATATTTAGAGGACTTTTAAAATTTAAGTCTAACGTAACAAAAATCTGGGGAGTACTTATTGTACTGTCTATTGTGACTGCGATAGAAGTATGGTTAGGTATCGTTAAGCCAGAATCTCTTACAGAAAACACATTTATAAGAATGAAACTCCTTAACTGGATTTTCATTATCCTAACCATATTTAAAGCATACTACATTACTTGGGACTTTATGCACATGCGTGATGAAGTAAAAGGACTGCGTAGGGCTGTAGTATGGACAGGAGTATTCTTGATTTTATATCTAGTCTTTATCTTACTAACAGAAGGAGACTATATTTTTAATGTATACGATACAGGATTCCAAAGCTGGGATTTTTAATATAATTGAAAAGCGGTTTTTATAACCGCTTTTTTTAGCACTACACTCAATGCGTATTTCTAATTAAATATACTAAAGTGTATATAGGTGTTATAAAAGATAGTACTATGAAATAAGCATAAATAAAATTAATTTTTTATTTATCAATCGTAATAATTAAACTTTTATGCGAACCTGCCTGGCGGTAGGGAGGAGCAGAGCGATTGATCGAATCAATTTTTTTTATTTTTTATTTCATTTTAATAAAATAAAAATTTGAAATAGATGAAAAAGAAATTAGTGCTTATTGCGCTTTTTGTTTTGCCCATTGTGGCCTATTTATTTTTCTCTTCAGGGATATACAACTTTGCAAAGCTGCCTATCATTACAGAAAAAGTAGCTGATGTAACCACAGTAACAAATCGAGAGATTAAAACACCTAGCCATTCTTCAAAAACGCCTTTAACTTTAAAAGATCATGTCTCTATAGTAGGATACTTAGGCGATAATCTTACGTCAAACATAGGATATACAGCAAACCTTAATTTGATGATCTATAAGTATTTTGTGAAATATGAAGATTTTCAAATGATCCTTTTTGTATCTCCAGGAAGTGAGCAAGTGATTAATGATTTGAAAACTGAATTAGGTAGAATCTTTGATGTGACAAAAATACGTTTTGTACAAGCTTCTAAAGAACAAGCAAGAACCCATTTTGAAAGCTTAGGAACCTCATTAAGTCTATCTCCTAATGGAAGTCATCCTAATGTGTTTGTCATAGATAAAGCGCTGACATTACGATCTGGGCATGAAGAAAAAAAACCTAACGGATACGGCTATGATATGACACAGGCTGTAGAAATGGGGTATATGAAAGATGATATTAAAATATTGCTAGCGGAATATAGATTGGCACTCAAAAAAAATAACAATGCTAGCGATAAAATAGAACAACGTAGAGAAAAGAAATAATGCGTAAGAATACATACATAGGGATTGCTTTTGTAGTACTTATTTTTGGGATTATTTTTATTCCTAAAATCTTTAAAAGATATGCAAATGATGATGTGGTAAGAGGAGGGCGCATGCATGCAATAGGAGAATCTGAAGAACTATCAGAAGATGAGCTTCTATATGTTATGGTTAATAAGAAAGAGAAAAAAGTACCTGCTTTCAAATTTATAGACCAAAATAAAGACACAATCTCTGATAAAGATTATAGAGGGAAAGTATTTCTTGTGGAGTTTTTCTTTACGCGATGCACCGATATTTGTATCCCTATGAATCATAATCTGCAAGCTATTGCAAAGATGTATGAAGAAAATCCTAATTTTGGTATTGCCTCTTTTTCTATAGATCCAGAACATGACACACCAGATGTTATGAAAAAATATGCCGAAGATTATGGAGTGACTAACCCTAACTGGCATTTTATGACAGGAGATCGTTCAGATATATTAAAACTATCTAATGAAGGGTTCTACCTTGCAACCAATACCGAAGATGATCTAGATAACGGATTATATCATTCAGGGCTTTTTGCATTAATAGATCAAAACGGTTTCATTCGTTCTAGATCTGATGGTTATGGAAATCCTAAACCTTATTATAGAGGATCTGTTCCTATGGATGCAACCGTAGCAGAAGGAGAAGAAGCTTCGGAAATAGACATACTTATAGAAGATATTAAAAAACTATTGGAAAAATAATGAGCACAGATCTTTCAGATAAAGAAAAGAAATATCAAAAATGGATTGTCGTACTATCTATTGTAATTCCGCTAGCAGTAGCAGCGTTATTTGGTGTTAAGCTTAAAGATTATGGGGTTGATGTAGAACCACTTACTTTTTTGCCTCCCATTTATGCAACTATTAATGGACTTACAGCGATTGTATTAGTATTGGCAGTCCTGCAGATTAAGAAAGGGAATCGTAAAATGCATGAACGACTCATGAAATTTGCGATACTCCTTTCAGTATTGTTTTTGGTGATGTATGTAGCTTATCATATGACGTCAGATTCTACACCATATGGAGGAGAAGGAACTATACGATATCTATATTTCTTTATTCTAATTACACATATTGTACTCTCTATTGTGATTATTCCGTTAGTGCTTTTTACGTATGTAAGAGCACTTGCAGAACGCTTTGATAAACATAAGAAATTAGCAAAGATTACATTTCCTATTTGGTTATATGTAGCTGTTACAGGAGTGATCGTGTATCTTATGATTTCACCCTATTATGTACATTAGAATGGTATGAGAATTAAAAAAAATATCATTATTGTTTTTATGATTTTTGTTTCCGCTTTCGCGAAAGCAGAGACAGTAGCACCCACTACATTATTGAATCCTCAATGTGCTATGTGTCGAGCTGTTCTAGAATCTGAAGAAGATAATAGCACAGCTAAAGGAATAAATAATGGGATTAAATACCTTATGATTATTCCGTATATATTAGTAGGTGGTGTTTTTTACTTTATCTATAAATCCAGAAAAAAAGATAAAGAAATGGGTTCTGAAGATTCTTTTTCAGAAAACTAATAAAGAAGTATTGTAACACAATTCTAAAAGGATAGTCTATACTCCCGAGAGGTATTTATAATCAATTGTTATTTATATCGTTTTTGTCAAACTGTTTGTAAGGAGAATCCTTTTAAATAGTGGTATTAACACCAATTTCACACAATTTTAGCTTTTCATTACTAATATTGTGCAATCAAAGTGTAGACTATGATCCAAATTAAAGATTTACATAAATCATATCAAATGGGGAGTAACTCACTCCACGTTTTGAAAGGCATTGACTTTAACGTAAAACAGGGAGAGTTGGTCTCTATTATGGGGTCTTCTGGCTCTGGTAAATCTACGTTGCTCAATATACTTGGAATGCTGGATGAAGCAGACCTTGGGTCGTACACATTAGATAATGTACCAATTAAAAACCTTAATGAAAAAGTAGCGGCTCAGTATCGAAACAAATTCTTAGGTTTTATTTTTCAATCGTTCAATCTTATTAATTATAAAAATGCCTTAGATAATGTGTCTATGCCTTTATATTATCAAGGCATGAAACGTAAGGAACGCACAGACAAAGCATTACATTATTTAGAAAAAGTAGGACTTGCAGATTGGGCGACACATCTTCCAAGTGAGCTTTCTGGAGGTCAGAAGCAACGTGTTGCCATCGCTAGAGCACTTGCAAGTGATCCTAAAGTATTACTCGCCGATGAACCTACAGGAGCATTGGATACAAAAACTTCATATGAAGTAATGGAACTTATACAAGGGATTAACGATGAAGGAAAAACAATACTTGTGGTAACACATGAGCCAGATATAGCAGAAATGACCAAACGTATTGTAAACCTTAAGGATGGTCGAATTATAGATGATAGACCTGTAAAACAAATACTAGCAAAGCATCATGTTTGATATAGAACGCTGGCAAGAGATTTTTGAAACACTGGGAAAAAACAAACTCCAGACGTTTTTGACAATGGTGTCTGTATTTTCAGGAGTACTTATTCTTATTATTCTTATAGGGTTTAGTACAGGTATTCAAAATGGGGTGCGTAGTGAGTTTGAGCAAGATGCTACTAATAGAATTGCGATCCGCCCAGGTATCACAACCAAAGAATATAAAGGACTCAATCCCGGTAGACGTATTCAAATGCGTAATGCCGATTTTGAAGAGATAAATACGAAGTACGAGGACGATATTGAATATAAAACAGGTATTTATAATATCTGGGGAGGACAAACTACGTACGGTAAAGAATCTGGTAATTACCGTATAGAAGGATCGTATCCAGATCAGCAGTTTATTGAAAATGCAAGTATGGTTGCAGGACGTTTCCTCAATCAAGACGATATGGATGAGTCTCGCAAAATTGCTATTATCGGAAATCAAATAAAACGAGATTTGTTTAAGGATAAAGAAGCCGTAGGCGAAACGATTAAAATTTTTGATATCAATTTTAAGGTCGTTGGTGTATATACAGATCCAGGAGGAGAACGAGAAGAAACACGTGTGTTTATTCCGTTGCCTACAGCTCAAAAAGTATTTAATGGTGGAGATAGAATACGTTCTATGGCATATACCGTAAATATGTCTGAAAATTTTGAAGAAGCAGTTGCATTATCACAAGTTTTATCAGAAAATTTTGAAACTGATCTTAAAGCAAAATATAGTGTTGCGCCAGATGATCGTAGTGCTTTTAGAGTCAATAATACATTAGAACAAGCGCGTAAAATTTATAGCCTTATAGATACCATTAGTGCTGTGTTTTGGTTTATAGGATTAGGAACTATCATTGCAGGAGTGGTTGGTGTAGGAAATATTATGCTTATTGTAGTAAAAGAACGAACCAAAGAAATAGGAGTGCGCAAAGCATTAGGAGCGCTCCCTAGTTCGATCATAGGAATGATTTTGCAAGAAGCTATTTTTATTACGGCTATTGCAGGATTTACAGGATTATTTGTAGGAGTTATAGCGCTTAATATCGCAAGTCCATTTATAGATAGTGATTTTATCAAATTTCCAAGAGTCGATTTTGTGACTTCAATCACCATTGTGCTTATCATCATTTTTGCAGGAGCACTTGCGGGCTATTTTCCGGCAAGAAGGGCCGCTAATATTAAACCTATAGAAGCACTGAGGGATGAATAATAGTAAATGTTATGTATACGCTTTCGCGAAAGCGTACTAAAAAATATAAAAGATGTTTAATAAAGAACGTTGGTCAGAAATACTGGAAGCTTTAAACGCAAATCGTTTCAGAACGATGCTTACTGCTTTTGGTGTTTTTTGGGGAATCTTAATCTTGGTCTTGTTACTTGCAATGACGACAGGATTACGAAATGGAGTAACATCTGATTTTGGAGACTTTGCTACCAATTCTATCTTCATGTGGGGACAGAGTACATCAAAACCTTATAAAGGATTGCCTAAAGGTCGTAGAGTGCAATTTAAGCTTGAAGATGTAGCAATGCTTAAAGAGCAAATGCCAGAACTTAAATATGTGTCGCCTCGTAATCAATTAGGTGGATATCAAGGCGCTAATAATGTAGTTCGAAATGATAAAACTGGCGCTTTTAGTGTCTCTGGAGATTATCCAGAATTTATCCAACAACAACCTATGGATATTACGGCTGGTAGGTTTTTGAGTTATTCAGACATCAATGAAAAACGAAAAATAGCAGTGATAGGGAAAGATGTGGTAAAAGCATTGTATGATTATGGTGAAGATCCGATAGGAACTTATATTAAGATTAACGGTGTTAATTTTATGGTTACAGGTGTGTTTAAATCAACGAATAGTAATGGAGATGATGAAGAAGATGCCAATACTATTTTTGTACCCTTTACTACATTTTCACAAGCATTTAACCGTGCTGACAATGTAGGATGGATGGTACTTACGGCTCATGATAATGTAAGTATTACGGAGTTGAAACCACGTATTTTAGATGTGATGCGAAGACAACGTACGATTGCTCCCGATGATAGACGAGCGATTGGGAATTTTGATAGAGCTGAAGCTTTTGGCCGTATCAATGGTCTTTTTGATATTCTTACATTGGTAGGGTATATCGTAGGTGCATTAATATTACTCTCAGGGGTGATAGGAATTATTAATATCATGCTTATCGTAGTAAAAGAACGCACAAAGGAAATTGGAGTTCGAAGAGCATTAGGTGCGAGTCCTTGGAATATCAGGACACAAATCTTGCAAGAATCTATGGTACTTACCATGCTGTCAGGTATGTTTGGAGTTGCTGTAGCAGCCGGTGGAATATGGCTTATGAACTATTTTTTAGGCCCTTCAGGTTCGGTAGAAAATTTTGCAAACCCATCAGTACACGTAAGTATTGCTTTTATCGCACTTCTGATTCTTATTGTTTCGGGCCTTATAGCAGGATTAATACCGGCAATTAAAGCAACACAAATCAAACCAATAGATGCATTACGCATCGAATAATACGAATAGAGTTCAATCAATCAATAATAGAATCATATGAAAAGAACGGGAACCATCATCATTTTAGCACTTATAGTTATAGTGTTTTCAGCAGGTATCTGGTATTTGTGGATGAAGGATAAACAAGATCCTGTTGTGTATAAAACAGAACAGGCTAGTACTAAAACCATCGTAAAAAAGACGGTAGCTACTGGAAGTATTGTTCCTAAAGAGGAAGTGCTTATTAAGCCTAATATTTCAGGGATTATAGATGAAATATATGTAGAGGCGGGAGATCAGATTAAAGCGGGAGATCTTATTGCAAAAATTAAAGTAGTCCCTAATGCTTCGTCACTTACAAATGCAAAAAATAATATTGCAAGTGCACGTACAGCAGTGCAAACCGCTAAACTTGCTTTTGAAAATCAAAAAAGTATCTACAATCGTCAGAAATCATTGTTTGATAAAGGTGTGATTTCTGCAAATGATTTTGATGGTATTGAAAATGCCTATAATCAAGCAGATCAGCGTGTAAAGCAAGAACAGGTTAGTTTAACAAGTGCTTTGCAAAATTATGACATCATAAAAACGGGTACGACAAGTGGTCTTGGAGCAGCTGCGACAACACAAGTGCGTTCTACCATCACAGGAATGATTTTAGATGTTCCAGTGAAGACAGGAAATCAGGTGATTGAGGCAAATAATTTCAATGACGGTACTACTATTGCAACACTGGCCGATGTGGATAAGATGATTTTTGAAGGTAAGGTGGATGAAAGTGAAGTTGGAAAAATAAAAGAAGACTTACCATTGGAGATTACTGTAGGTGCTATTGAAAATATGAAATTTGATGCTGTGCTAGATTATATCGCACCTAAAGGTGTAGCAGAAAATGGTGCAATACAATTTGAGATCAAAGGAACATTAGCTAAGATAGATTCTACTACATTTATCAGAGCAGGACTTAGTGCAAATGCAAGTATTATCTTGGCAAAAGCAGATTCAGTACTTGCCATCAAAGAGGCTTTAGTACAATATGATCCAAAAACAAAGAAACCTTTTGTAGAAATAGAGACTGGAAATCAGCAATTTGAACGTCGAGATTTAGAACTTGGAACTAGTGATGGTATCTTTGTAGAAATAAAAGAAGGGGTTTCTAAGGATGATAACATCAAAATTTGGAATCAAATCAAAGCGCCACAAGGATTTGGTAGAAGAGGTTAGGTTACTATAAATCCAGTCTGAGTACGCTTTCGCGAAAGCGTATAAAAATTAATTAACATTTTTTGTAACATAAACACGTTTCAATAGTCATATTGGACATCAATCGATATTATGAGAAAATTATTCATTATATGTTTTAGTCTATTCATTTCTGCAGTAGGATTTGCTCAGAATAAAAAATGGACTCTACAAGAGTGTGTGCAATATGCTTTAGATAATAATATTACGATAAAACAAGCTGAAGTTGCACTATTAAATACAACCCTTGATAAATCTGATGCAGAAGGTGCTTTTGTGCCAACAGTTAATGGAAGGGCAAGTGTATCTGAAAACACAGGTTTAAGTTTCAACCCAGTAACAAATCAACCACAAACCGTAACAACCTTAAATGCAACAGGAGGTATAAATGTAGGATATACATTGTTTGATGGGCTTCGAAATATTCGTCAATTACAACGAGCAGATTTAGCAAAAGTAGCTTCAGAGTTTAATCTTTCTAAAGCAAAAGATGATATCGCATTATTTGTAGCTAATGCTTTTCTAGATATTATTTTAAATAAAGAAAACTTGAAAACAATTCAGGCTCAAAATGCAATTACGTTAGAACAAATAGAAAGAACGCAAGAACTTGTAGATGGAGGTGTATTGCCGGAGGGAGATTTATTAGAAATTAGAGCAACGGCAGCTTCAGAAAGACAACGTATTGTTGCTGCTGAAAATTCAGTAATTCTTTCTAAAATTAATCTGGCACAATTACTTGCTGTAGAAAATTACCGAGATTTTGATGTAGTAGATGGGAGTTATTCAATTTTTGGAGAAGAGATTGTAAACTCTCCTGTAGAATCTATTATTGATAGTGCAAAAGAAAATCGTTATGAAATTAAAATTGCAGAACAAAATCTTGAGATTGCAAAGAAAGATTTACAGATAAGTAAAGGAGCTCGATATCCTACACTTTCTGCTTTTTTCGGATATGATACACGATTTACAACAAATGATTTTATTGATATTCCTTTTAGAACTCAGTTATATACTAATGACGGTATTAACTATGGGTTAAGTCTTAATGTTCCTATTATTAATGGCTTTGGAGTGCGTAATGCAATAAAACGTAGTAAACTGAATATTGAAAATAATGAGATCGCAGTAAAACAGGCAAAGCTTGATTTAGAGTCTACCGTATACCAATCATATACAGCGGTAAAAGCGGCTAAAGAAAGCTATGAAGCAGCCAAAGTTGCTTTAGAGTCTCAGCAATTAGCTTATGAATATGCAAAGCTTAGATATGACGTAGGTCGTACAAATGCGTTTGATTTTAGTCAGTCAAAACTACGTTATGATAACGCACAGATTGAATTAACACGATCAAAATACGATTATATATTCCGTATTAAAGTACTGGAACTCTATTATGGAGTGCCAGCGACAGAACTTAAATTCTAACCAAAATGAGTAGAAAAGTAGTATTTATCCTTTTAGGATTAATTGTAATAGTTATTTTAGGATTAATTGGACTTAGTAAGTCTGGTATCATAAAAAACGGAAAAAAAGGTAAAGAAGTTGAAACAGAACTAGTAGAACGAGCTACTATTATAGAAACTGTTGCTGCAACTGGAAAAATACAGCCAGAGGTAGAAGTGAGTATATCTTCAGAAGTATCTGGAGAGATTATTGAACTTCCTATTAAAGAAGGGCAGGATGTAAAGAAAGGAGATCTACTAGTACGTATTAATCCAGACTTAGTACAAGGGGCACTTAATCAAGTTCAAGCTTCATTACAAAGTGCACGTTCTGGACTTGCACAAGCGGAAGCAAGTTTAAATGTAGCAAAACTAAATTTTGATCGTAATAAGCCTTTATTTGATAAAGGAGTTATATCAAGGGCAGATTTTGATAGAGCACAATCAGATTATGAAGTAGCGCAGGCAACAAAACAAAGTGCGTATTATAATGTACAGAGTGTTGCTGCACAAGTAAAACAAGCACAGGATAACTTAGGTCGTACAGCGATATTTGCTCCTAGAGATGGGACTATATCAAAACTTAGTGTAGAACTAGGAGAACGCGTAGTAGGAACTGCGCAAATGACAGGAACTGAAATTGTAAGAGTTGCAAACCTTGCAAATATGGAAGTAGAAGTTGATGTAAATGAAAATGATATTGTAAAAATAGAGGTAGGAGATTCTACAATAGTAGAAGTAGATGCTTATTTGAAGAAAGAATTTAAAGGAATTGTTACAGAAATAGCAAATTCGGCAGAGTCAACATTAACTGCAGATCAAGTAACAAACTTTAAAGTAAAAGTGCGTATCCTTGAAGAATCGTATAGAGATCTTTTAGAAGGTAAATCGGAAACATACTCTCCTTTTAGACCTGGAATGACTGCAACTGTAGATGTAATTACGAAGAAAAGAGAGAATAGCATTGCAGCACCTATTAGCGCAATTGTTGTAAAGTCAGATACGAGTGCCACAAAGAAAGATAAGCCTAAAAAGGATATTAAAGGAGATGATAAAAAGTTTGAATGTGTCTTTGTTAAAAATGGAGACAAAGCAAAACTTAAAGTAGTCACCACTGGAATTCAAGATGACTCTAATATTGAAATTTTATCTGGATTAGATGAAGGAGATGAAATCATTACGGGGCCTTATAATCTTGTAACTAAAAGACTAAAGACAGGAGATCTAGTACAGGTTAAAGAGGATGAAGAATCTAAAAATGAAACAGACGAATAATGATGTCTAACATATTATGTATAGAGACAGCCACCACAAATTGTTCGGTGGCTTTGTCTATTTATGGAGAGCAAAGCGTGTTGCAAGAAGATAATGATGTGAAATATTCTCATGCAGAACGTCTACATCCATACATAGAAAAAGTGTTGAGTGAAGCAAACATTGAAAAGAATGAGCTTACAGCTATTGCTATAAGTAAAGGTCCTGGTAGTTATACAGGATTACGTATAGGGGTCTCAGCGGCCAAAGGATTATGTTATGCTTTAGGAATACCTCTTATCTCTATTTCAACATTAGAGTCTTTGTCTTATAAAGTTAGTTGTAATGAAGGTGAGTACATTATACCAATGCTAGATGCGCGTAGAATGGAGGTGTATAGTGCTGTTTTTGATGCAAACCATCATCAAGTTAGAGCTACGGAAGCTCAGATTTTAGAAGAAAATTCTTTTATTGACTACCTCGAGAAGGGAAAAGTGTATTTTGTAGGCAATGGCGTGTCAAAGTTTGAAGAAATTTGTAAGCACCCTAATGCTGTTTTTGTAAAAAATACATTGCCTTCAGCGGCAGAAATGACCAAGCTGGCAGAAGCTAAAAATAAGCTAAGTGATTATGAAGATGTGGCCTATTTTGAGCCTTATTATCTTAAAGATTTTATTGCTGGAATACCTAAGAAAAAATAATCAAAAAGTAATATCATAAAAAAGCTCCTATGTCTAAACCATAGGAGCTTTTTAGCGTTATAAAATGTTGTTTTTATCCTTCTTTTTGAATCTCAACAGCGTGAGGGTAAGGAATCTCAATACCAGCCTTATCTAATTCTATCTTACAGTTTTCAATCGTTTGGAAGTATACATCCCAATAATGCTCTGGCGTAGCCCATGGTCGTACCATATAATTTACAGAACTATCAGCTAGTTCTCCCATATTAACTGTAGGAGCAGGGTCTTTTAAGACTTTATCTTGAGAAGTCATAGCTCTCATAAGTGCTTCTTTTGTCTCTTTTATATCTGCATCATAAGCAACACCTATCGTAAGATCGACACGTAACTGTCCTAATTCTGTGTAGTTTTTTATGTTGCCATTAGATAATGCCCCGTTAGGAAGAATGGCTAATTTATTTCCAGGAGTAGCCAGTTTTGTGGTGAAAATTTGAATCTCAGAAACAACACCTACTTCTCCTTGTGCTTCTATTAAATCACCTACTTTAAATGGTCTGAATAACATAATAAGAACTCCACCTGCAAAGTTAGATAAAGAGCCTTGTAATGCAAGACCTACAGCAAGACCTGCTGCGGCAAGAATAGCAGCAAAAGAAGCAGTGTCAATACCTAATTGGCCTAGTATGGCTATAATCAATAAAACCAGCAAAATGGATCTGAGAAGATTAGAAAGAAATTTTTCTAAAGTCTCATCCATATTTTTGTTCTTCTTGAGCATTTTCTTGAAGACCTTCATGATGATGTTGATAATCCATTTTCCAATAATCCATATGATAATTGCCATAATGATTTTGGTACCATACTCAATACCATATTCTAAGGCAGTTTCTGTCCAATCTTTAGCTTCTTGTGCTTTTTGTTCTATTTGCATTGTGTGAATGTTTATTTGTTATTATAAAAATAAGAAAAATACCAAGCGTTCTTTTAAGAGGTATGGTTTTAAATACCTTGTAAGTCAAATGTATGTGTATATCGACATATTTGTGTCGTATATCTATAAATTTCGATATTCTTTACTTATTTATGATTTAATAAGCGCTAATGCCTCTGTGATACTTCTCACTGGAAGCTTGCATGCATTATTAACACAAACATAAATGAGTGTTTCATTTTTGAGATAACGTCCTTCAAAAATCTCCTGTGTGCTTTCTGAAGTGCTAGCCGCTATTAACTTATTCGGAATGTAATGAGTGTTTAACTCCGTAAGAACTTCTTTAGCATTAGGTCCTACTATCACAATCTCATAATAAGGATTCGTATAATTAAGATATAAATCTAACCAGTTACTAAAAGCCGTTGGAGATTGATCTATTTCTGGTTGCATATTATTGAGCATTGCTGCTGCCGTTTGCGTATATGATTTATCTAGATAATAGTGAGAGAGTGTGAAAATATTTTTTGCCATCATAGAGTTGGATGCAGGGATCACTTTATCTATATACGCTATATTCCGGCTTATTAAATCGGTGTCTTCATCAGATGTAAAAAAGAACATGCTATTTTCTTTATTCTGAAAATGCACAAATGCATAATCTGTAAGTTGTTTTGCTTTTTCTAACCAGAAAGTATCTGTAGTTACTTCAAATAAAGCGATAAAAGCATCTATAGTACTGGCATAATCTTCAAGATACCCATTGATGGTACTCTTCCCGTTCTTGTAGTTTCGATTTAGGCCACCATCTTTGCGTATCATGTTGTCAACAATAAACGAGGCATTTTTAAGTGCGATCTCTAAGAATTTCTGATCGTTAAAAACCCGATAGGCATCAACGTATCCTTTGGTCATGAGGCTATTCCAACCGGTTAGAATTTTATCATCTAGGCGAGGTCTTTCTTTATTGCTTTCGCGAAAGCGTACTAAGACCTCTTTCCATTGATTTCTTTTTTCTTTAAGATCAGCAATTGAAATCCCATGTTCTTTTACAAAATTTACATCTGAATCTTTACGAATTAAAACATAATGGTCTTTTTCCCATATTCCAAAGTCATTGATGTTGTAATAGGAAGCAAAAAGATCATACTCTTCTTTTAAGAGTGTTTTTAAGGTTGCTTCTGTCCAAACATAATAAGCACCTTCTTCAAGTTCGCCTTCTGGGGTGAGGCTATCAGCATCTAGAGCGCTGTAAAACCCTCCTTCTTCGGTAGTCATTTCACGAGCGATATAGGCTAATGTTTGGTAGACAGTTTCTTTATAAAGTTCTTTTTGAGTACGTAAGTATGCATCACTATAGAGGCTTACAAGTTGTGCATTGTCATAGAGCATTTTTTCAAAATGTGGAATATGCCATTTTTTGTCTGTACTATACCTTGCAAATCCTCCGCCTATTTGATCTTGGATGCCTCCATATGCAATTTTCTCTAGTGTGGTATTTACGTAGTTAAGGATCGTGCTATCTTGGGTTTGATGGCCATAACGTAATAAGAATTGATAGTTATTAGGCATCATGAATTTAGGAGCTCTATCAATGCCGCCTTCTTGGGTATCCCAATATTTTGACCATGTGCTAAGGGATGCTATAATAAGTTCCTCTTCAAATATTGGTTTGTTAGGATTTGGAGTTACAATATCTCTCGTTTTGATGCCAGATGCAAGTTTATCTGCAAATTCTACTAATGCATTAGGACTTTCTTTAAATGCAGTTGCTACCTGTTCTAGAGAATTCATCCAGTCTTCTTTTGGGAAATATGTACCTCCCCATACAGGTCTTCCATCTGGTAAAGCAATAGCATTAAGAGGCCACCCACCAGCTCTACCTGTCATGAGTTCAACGGCACTCATATATACATTATCTACATCTGGACGTTCTTCACGATCTACTTTTATATTAATAAAATGATCATTCATAAAATTGGCAACCAGTGTGTCTTCAAAACTTTCATGTTCCATGACATGGCACCAGTGACAAGATGAATAGCCAATACTTACTAAAATGAGCTTGTTTTCTTTTTTAGCAAGTGCTAATGTCTCTTCATTCCATGGTTTCCAATTTACAGGATTATGTGCATGTTGAAGTAAATATGGGCTAGTTTCCTGTATGAGGTCATTGGTATATGTATGCATATCAGATTCATTCTGGTTTTTGCAACTCCAGAATAGTATTAGTGTGAGTAACAATAAAAATTGTCTGTATATATTCATAGGAGTAAAAATACGAACAAAAAAAATCCTATCACGAGGATAGGATTTTTATATGATATGTTTTGTGACTTACTTTATTTCAAATGTAAGTCTAAGATTTACACGGTATTCTGTTACCTTATCTCCATCTACAACCGCACTTTGCTCTGCCACATATACAGATTTTATGTTTTTTACTGTTTTTGACGCTTGTGATACTGCATTTTGCGTTGCATCTTCCCAACTAGTTTTAGAACTAGATAGTACTTCTATAACTTTCATTACTGCCATAATTATCTTTTTTTGGTTTAAAAATTTATTGAAACTGTAAGTTACAAATAATCAATAAACTATGTGTAAAACAAGATTTAAAGTGATAATTATGCTGTAATTATGCTTTTCATCCTATCCATTTATCGCTTCAACGGCATTTATGCGACCAGGTAGCATTTGCTTAAGCATATTTTCAATACCGTTTTTAAGTGTGAATGTAGAAGAAGGACACCCACTACAAGCTCCTTGTAGAATCACAGATACATTTTTAGTTTTTTCATCGTAATTTTTAAATACAATGTTTCCTCCGTCACTAGCAACAGCCGGTTTTACATATTCTTCTATGATATTTACAATCTCCTTAGAGGTGTCATCAAGATTTTCAAAGGTAGCTTCAGCAATAGTCTCTACTTGTTGAGGTGTCTTAAGTTGCTCTGCAGTGATAATCTCTTTTCCATCTTGTATAAAGTTTCTTATAAACTCACGAGTTTCAGTAACAACTTCGTCCCAATTTGCCATTTCATATTTTTGAACACTTACATAGTTCTCATCCATAAAAACTTCTTTTACGAATGGGAAATGAAATAATGCTTTAGCTAGAGGTGCGTGAGCCGTATCATCTATTGTTTTAAATTCAAAAGGTGTTGTGACTAGCTTTTTATTTGCTACAAATTTTAAGGTAGATGGGTTTGGTGTACTTTCTGCATATACAGTAACGGGTACTTTTTTTGCAGCGATATCTTCAATGATAACAACGCCATTGTCATTAAGATAATCTTCTATTTGTTTAGAGACTTCATTTTGGATATCAATCCATTCTACAATATTATACTTTTCTATTGCCACAAAATTTTGAGCAATATATACGGTCTTTACAAAAGGAAGATAAAATAGTTGTTGTGCTAATGGAGAATTTGCAGCATCATCTATATTGTTAAACTCGTAACTATTATGGTTTACCAAAAATTGGTTTGCTTGAAATTTTTTTATTGCAGGATTTGAAGTTCCTTCAATAGTAATACTATATGTAGACATTACAATAATTTTTCTACAAAGGTAGGTATTATAGCTATTTATTACACTATAGAATATGTTCTTAAATAGAGGAGGAATCAACCTTAAAAAGTAAAC
The DNA here is from genome assembly GCF_947492535.1 of uncultured Dokdonia sp. Lineage (GTDB taxonomy): Bacteria > Bacteroidota > Bacteroidia > Flavobacteriales > Flavobacteriaceae > Dokdonia. The sequence goes on from NZ_CANLNH010000001.1 coordinate 115,651, forward strand.
ATTAATGTTAAAAATGTATCTAATGATTCAATAAATAGATAAAATTGTCGTTATGCAATGCACAGGCGCCTAATATATGTTGTAATTTCCTATATTTACGCCCCCTTGAAAACTACATATTGATGAAAAGAATCCTACGTTTCTTACCATTACGAATAAATTTATGTCGCACATATTCATATGATGTGAATTTTTCTATATATGATAATAGGATATTTGAATTTGTATATGCGGTTTTCAATTACATAATGCCTGTTAAATCTGAACGCTTTAATACAAAAATTTATATATTTGAACGTTACAGAGCTTTCTGTACATCTTGTATTGTTATAAATGATTCGAAATTTAGATACAATACACTTGTGCTAAAGCCTGTGTTACAAAAAAAATAGTCCCATGAATCTAAAAAAATACTATATCATACTGGCATTGTTTTGCTCGCAATTTGTTGTTGCTCAGGAAGGTTTGCCGGTATTCTTAGATTATCTTCAAGATAACCTTTATCTGCTTCACCCTTCTATGGCTGGTGCTTCAAAAACAGCAAAGCTTAGAGGTACGGCACGTGGTCAATGGGCTGGTGTTGAAGATTCGCCTGCATTACAAACCATAAGTTTAAATGGTAGGATAGGAGAAAAAGTGGGTGTCGGAGGGATACTATTTAATGATAGGAATGGTTTTTTCTCTCAACAAGGAGTATATGCAACGTTTTCATATCATTTATTGCTTTCGCGAAATTATGTAGACCTTAATCAACTTTCATTTGGATTAAGTTTGGGAGTCTTACAAGGTAAACTAGATGAAACTAATTTTGATCTTACTGATTTTGACCCTGTGATTGCTGGTATTGAACAATCTGATTCGTATATAAATGTTGATTTCGGGATGTCTTATAATTTCTTAGATTTCTTTGCACACTTTACGGTGAAGAATGTACTTCCTGCAAACAGAGATATCTTTACAGAAGCATTTGAACCAAATAATCAACGTAGATATATTGTGTCTATGGGATATGTAATTTCTCCTAATTTTTCTGACTGGAGTTTTGAGCCTTCAGCCTTGTTCCAAGCGACAGAACGTACAGGAGAAGCAAATATTGATTTAAACGCAAAAGCATATTATAAATTAGATTGGGGTAGATTATGGGGAGGACTTTCGTATAGAAGAAGTCTTGATGGTGCAGAATTCACTCCAAACGGAGAAACTGTAGATATACAAAAAACACAATTTATTAGCCCATTTGTTGGGGGATCTTATGATAGATTCTTATTTGGATATACATATTCAAATCAAACAAACTCAGTAGTTTTAACAAACGGAGGATTTCACCAAGTAACATTAGGATATAACCTTGGAGAAAATAAAGATCCATATGATTGTAACTGTCCAGCTGTGAACTAATAAAAATGATAGTATAAAAAAGCCTCGTTTGTTATATAACAAACGAGGCTTTTTTATTGAATTATATGTCTTTTACTATAGCTTATTCATTTGATGCTATAAGCGCTAAAAATTTATCAAGATTTGGTAAAATGATAATACGAGTTCTTCGGTTTATAGATCTGTTCTCTTTACTATCATTTGGAACTATAGGCATATAGCTACTTCTTCCCGCAGCGATTAACTTGGCTGGATCTACTTGATAAGTGTTTTGTAACTCTCTAATAATAGCTGTAGATCGTTCTACACTAAGTTCCCAGTTGTCTTTGACATAAGCTCCGGGCTTTACAGACTGATCGTCCGTATGACCTTCTACCATTACTTCTATCGCAGGTTCAGAATTTACAACATCTGCAATTCGTTTAAGTAAGGCATTTGCTTCTTTATTAACTCTATAACTTCCTGACTTAAATAATAATTTGTCAGAAATAGAAATCATAACTACAGTTTCATCAATATCTATAGAAATATCATCATTTTCAATATCTTCTATGACATCACGGTCAAGATTGCGTTTAAGATTATGTGAAAGTGCTAAATTCATAGAATCTTCAAGCGTTTTGGCTTTTGAAAGTTCTGCTTGATCTACATTGGCCAATGTTGCTGCCATTCGTTTTTTGACATCATTTGATATCACAGCTCCATTACTTGTTCTGTCTAATTTCTGATCATTTGCTACGGTAAGTTCATTATTAATATCTTTTAAAGAATTAATTTTTGTATTATACTCTTCAACACGAGCTTGTATAGCGCCATATTTACTTTCTAATTCTTCTTTTTCTACTTTAGTTTTCGTTAGTGTAACCTTAGTGTTGTCATACTCCGACTGTAAAGCAACATACTTCTTTTTGGATACGCATGAAGCAAGAGATAGCGAGGTTATCGCAATAATTATAAACGTTTTTTTCATTTTAACTTGGGTTTTAATTGTTTTACTACTTTATGTCAGTAGTTCTTTGTTTATATATATTATACGTTTCAAGTAGTATATTTGGTTTTTACAAATTGTATTTAAAATAAAAAAACGTATACAATACTGTATACGCTTTTCATTTATAATGGAATATGGGTTTATTCCCAAGTATAATTTTTTTTCTTTGCTTGTGTTTTAATAGCTTCTACCATTGCATTACGTAACTGATTGTCGTCTTTTTTTGTTTGTGAAGCAACATATGCAACACGTTTACTATTAAGTTCTGCGATTTCTTTTTGTATCTGCTCTCTTTCTTTCCTTTTTGTAGCTATATATGCTTTGATTTCAGAAGTAGACTTTCCTTTAAGTTCATCAGGAAGATCTTTATCGTCTAATTTTTCATAGCTGAAATCTGCTTCTCCCTCAGCATCTACTAGATCCCAACTACTATTTTGATAAAAGTGTGAACTCTTACTAACGGCTCTTTTTACTGCGTTTGCTTGTCCATACTCATTTGCATTAGCATCTTGTTGTACTTGTAATGCCATTTTATCTTCCGCTAACCTTCCATAGCCAACATATGTATTGTTAAGTGCTTTGTTTTTTTCTAAAATGACTTGATCGTATGGAGAAGGGATATGTACAGTGCGTTTGTCATGGTTTATGGCAATGTACGTTCCTTTGGCAGACTCTGCGCCATCTTTCCAGTGGGTTTGGACTCCAGTATTATAATTTCCGCAAAAGATAGTGTTAATAGTTACGTCTTTCTCACACGCATTTAAAGATGCATCTTGGTAACGAACAGGGCCTTGGTCAAATGGTTCATTACCTGCTATAAAAATAAGATTCAAATCATTCTTATCTGTTCCCCAGTTTAATTGGTCTAATGATACTTGAATTACTTTGCCACAGTATTCATTTCCTCCATTGGTGGTAAGGCCAAATAAGCTCTTTGAAATCTCATCTAGGTCATTGCTAAATGCACTTACCTGCCTAATAAAACCTTCTTGTGCATTAAGCCTATCATTACCATATTCGTATAAAGCTATTTGTAAAGAGGGCTTACTTTCATGTTTGCATTTTGCATAAGAAAGTTCATTTACCAGCTCCCATAATTGTGATTTTGCTTGATCAATAAGGCCGTCCATGCTATTAGAGGTGTCCAATAAAAGAGCTACCTTAATAACATTTGTATCTGGTTCTAGATGAATTGTATTAGTATGATGTTGCTTTACTGCTGTTTGTTCTTTAAGGTCACTTTTAGGAGACGTATTAAAAATTGATGTAGCTAGTAGTAGCGATGTTATTAATAATGTTGCAGTCTTCATAATCGTTTGTATATTTTGATGAATATGATGTAAAACTAAAGACATAAAAAGAGGTTAAAAATTCAAAATGAGGGAACAGTTCATTTGAATGAGGGAACCCTACTATTATTTTAGTATGATTGTCATTTTGATACTTAAATAGTACTATATTTTGGTATATCTGAGTATAGTCATTTTTTGGTGTAGCAATTTTCTAGTATGTTTGAGCCTTATGAAAAAGATTTTTAAAATATATTCTACTATTGTCGTGCTAATGGCATTACTTTCTTGTGTAAACTCTTTTTCACAAAATAATAATTCACTTCCTAATGATAAAGGTCCTGAAGTTACTGTAAGAGGTAGTGTTATAGATATGGAAACATCAAGACCAGTCCCAAAAGTAAATATCGAAGTTCCAGGAGGTGATTACACGACAACAACCAAAGATGGAGAGTTTAGAATTAGAGCTCGGATAGGAGATGAGCTTGTAATACGTAGTGAAAATTTTGAAACCCAATATGTTGCAATAGAAAGTGATCAGCGTATTTATGTGCAAGTTCAACCTGTAGTATCTGATGATGATCTTCTAAGTGAGCAAGAAGATAAAAAGATATCTAAACAAAGTTTTGAAGACTATATTCGACAGGCTAAAGAAATTTATAAAGAAGATTTTTCTAAAGGAATTGATCATATAGCCTCAGCATTAAAGATTGAAACAATAAATCAATCCGAGAGAGCCATTGCTTATGAATTACTAGCAGATGTTAATAGTTATTGGAAACAATATGATCTGGCTGTAGCTAATTATAAATCAAGTTTAGAAAGCACCTATAACATAGGTGTTGATATAAAATTAGCAAGAGCGTATTTTGATAATAAAAATTATCAAGAAAGTATTAGTCTTTATCAAGTATTACAACAAAAATCATTGTCTTTTGAGCAAAATTTAGAAGTTTTAGAAGGACTTGGCGATGCCTATAAAATGACGAAAGATTATGAAAAAGCTATAGAGCAATATTCAAAAGTTGAGCGTATAGCAACAGACTCTTCTATAGTGTCATTAGCTACACGATTGAATACAAAAATAGCAGAGTCTTATGATGCCATTGGAAAATCTCAAGAAGCAGTTGTATCATACAATAGGGCATTAGATTTATCTAATCAAGAGAATTCAGAAAGCGCAGCACGATCCAAAGTCAATACAGCCGACTATTACAATAGAACACAACAATTTGATGAAGAAATAAAACTTCGTAAAGAAGTATTAGAAGATCTAGATAATGTTGTGAAAGATTCAATTTCTAATGATGATGTATTAACATCTCAAAAACAAAATTATAAAATTGCAAATGCATATGCCTATCAAAATAAGCTTGAAGAAGCAATTCCATTTTTTGAAAAAAGTATTTCTGAAGCAGCTACTAGAAATGATATTATAGTAGAAAAAGATGCTACTAGGCGATTGTCAGAGGTATATCGTGATCAAAAGAATTATGATAAAGCGACAGAAAGCTATATAAAATATATTACGCTTGTAGACGAAGAGTATCAAAGAAAAGAACAAGAATTATATAAAACAACACGATTAGAAAAAGATATAGCTGAAAAACAAGCTAGAATACGAAGCCTTGTAAAAGATAGGGAGCTGAATGAAGATCGATATGATTTGGCTTTTAGAGAGCAAGAAGTTAGAGAAGCAAGTGATAGAAATCAACGATTAATAATAGGGTCATTAATCGTAGTGGCCATTTCACTTCTTATTACAGCTTTCGCAATGTATCGCAGCTCAAAAAGACAGAAGTATGCAAACAATTTATTAGCACTTAAAGGACTTCGGTCACAAATGAATCCTCACTTTATATTTAACGCACTGAATTCTGTAAATAGTTTTATAGCGATCAATGATGAGCGTACAGCTAATAAATATCTTTCAGATTTTTCAAGTTTAATGCGAGCTGTATTAGAAAATAGTGAAGAAGATTTTATTCCATTATCAAGTGAAATAGAATTGATTAAAAAGTACACAATGCTTGAGCACTTTAGATTTAAAGATAAATTTGATTACACACTTACGGTAGATGAAAATTTAGCAATAGATGAATTTCAAATACCTCCTATGTTATTACAACCTTATGTGGAGAATGCAGTATGGCATGGCATGCGATATAAAGAAGAGAAAGGGCTGCTACATATAAACTTTAGCCAAAAAGATAAAGATACCGCTGTGATTACAGTGACAGATGATGGAGTAGGAAGGGAGCGTAGTAAAGCCATGAAAACGGATAATCAGAAAAAACAAAAATCAAAAGGAATGGGCAATATCAAAAAGCGTATCGCAATACTTAATGAGATGTATAGTGATCGCGTAGATGTAGCTATAACAGATGTTTTTGAAAATGGAGAAGGTACCAAAGTAACACTAACACTTAAAAAAGATTAATCATGCTAAAGCTTAAAACCATCATAGTAGAAGATGAAGAAATGAGTAGAGAAATTCTGCGTAATTATCTTCAAAAATATTGTCCAAAGATTGAGCTTGTAGGGGAGGCATCAAATATAGAAGAAGGACTTGCTTTGATACGTAATCATACATTAGATCTCGTTTTTTTAGACGTGGAAATGCCACATGGAAATGCTTTTGACCTATTAGAACAAGTGGGAGATCGTAGTTTTGAAACAGTCTTTGTAACTGCCTATAATCAATATGCTATTGAAGCACTTAATACACATGCCTCTTATTATTTGTTAAAACCAGTGTCTATTGATGAGCTTATTAAAGCGGTAGATTATGTGATTCAAATTAAAGAAAAAGAAAATGATTTAGAAGATAAAGTACTCACGGCTTTTAATGCAGATAAGCAAGGGAAGATTACAATTCCTGTTCAAGATGGATTTGAGGTTCTAGAAGCATCATCTATTTTATATTGCCAAGCAGACGATAATTATACCCAAATATTCTTAACCAGTGGCGGTAAAAAACTAGTAAGTAAAACACTTAAATATTTTCAAGATGCCTTGGTAGATTTCGGCTTTGTACGAGTACATAAATCGTATTTGATTAATATCAATGAAGTAACTGGGTATAGAAAAGGAAAAGGCGGTACTGTTGTTTTGAGTACAGGCAAAGAAGTGATGGTTTCCGCTTCTCAAAAAGCCAATTTACTGGCGTATTTTAAGTAAAAGTTAAAAGTCTTTATAAGAAACCTCAATGGCTATTTTTTCAGGGATTAGTCCGCTTTCGCGAAAGCGTATAATACAATCTTCAAGTACGTCAATAGTTTTATTAGAGTAGATATGATGCTTTATAGATTGAACAATCTCTGTGCGTATCATTTGCTTTTGCTCTAATATGGTTTTAGTCTGTTTTGCGACCGCTTCTCCTGAATCAATGATAGTAACTTGACTTGGTAGTAGTTCTTTTAAAATAGGTAGTAAAAATGGGTAATGACTGCAACCCAAAACTAAATAGTCAATATTTGCTTCTATCATAGGCGCTAAATAGGTAGCAAGTAACGCTCTTGTTTGTGTACTATCTATTTTTCCTTGTTCAATTAAAGGAACGAGGCCCGTGCCTATCACTTCTATGGTATTAATTTCTTGTGCGTAGCGTTTTGAAGTGGTAGAAAATAAACGACTGTTTAAGGTTCCTTTAGTCGCTAGAATAGCAATACTCTTATTTTTAGATTGTAATGCAGCAGGTTTAATCGCTGGTTCTATTCCAATAAAAGGAACATCGTAATTTGCTCTTAAATAGTCGATAGCATTTGTAGTAGCTGTATTACAAGCAACAACAATGATCTTAGCGCCTAGTTTGAGGAGTGTTTCTGTGTTTTTAATGCATAGATGTGTGATCTCTTCTTGAGATTTTCCTCCATAAGGGGCATATTTGCTATCGGCTAAATAAACGGTTGACTCTAAAGGGAGTAATTGAACAATTTCTTTCCAGATAGAAATGCCTCCTATTCCACTATCAAACACACCGATGTATTGCTTTTTTTGCATAGGTCTAAAATAAAAAACTGCCTTCATTTTGAAGGCAGTTTTTATAAACTTTCGCTTTAAGCGAAATTATAAGTAATGTGTTTAGATGCCTAAATCTGCTTTTACATCAGCCATAAGGTCATAACCATCTGCCATGATTACACCAGCAGCACCAGGCGTAGAATCAAGAACAAACTGGTATCCTTTTGCTCTAGCTACTTTTTGAATCGTTACACGAGCCTTTTCAAGGATAGGCTTTAATAACTCTTGCTCTTGCTGACGAAGCTTTGTGTATGCATTTTGCTCATAGGTATTAATTTGCTGTAATGTCTCTTGTACTTCTTTTTGACGTGCAAGATTAGTCTCGTCAGTTTGCTCGTTTACTTCACGACCATATCTTTCAGATGTTTTCTGAAGTTCAGTTTTCATTTCTGTTAACTGAGCTTGATACGATTTTTGTGCTTTTTCAAGCTCAGCATTAGCAGCTACATAACTTGGCATTGCTTCCACTAATGCCTGTGTATTAATGTGCGCAATTTTTGAATCTTGAGCTTGCATTACACTAGTCATTCCTATTACTAGAGCTATGGCTACGAATACTTTTTTAATGTGTTTCATTGTAATCTAATTAAGTTAAGTGTTATTATAAAAAGGGTTATTAAATACCTCCTTCTCCATTATCATCTTCTTCAGGAGGTTTTGGAAGGTTGTTTGCTTTGTTTTTACGAGCAGCTGTAATAGAATCTTTTCTTGCTTTACGTGCCTGTAAAATAGAATCTTTTCTTTTTTGACGCTCTGCTAATATTTTTTCTTGTCTTGCTTTCTTTTCTTCTGCTGTCAAAGGGGCTGGTCTCCCTGATTTTTCTCTAGCAGCAGCTTTCACAGCAGCAATCGAATCTTTCTTTTTTTGACGCTCAGCAAGGATACGCTGTCTTCTTTCTTCAAATGCTTTGTTACGTGCTTCTTTTTCTTCTTCACGTTGTTTTGCTTTTTCCTCTATTAAGGCTTCTCTTTCTGCTTTCTTGTCGTCTATTGCTTTCTGACGTGCTTGTGTCGCTTTATCTTGTTCTACTGTTTTTGCTTCGTCTCTATCAAAAGATTTTTCTTCTTTCTTACTATTTATTTGTTTACGTTTTGCAGATCTAGTAATACTTCTTAATACTTGATCACTCATATCAAGACGATCTGCCACATAAAGTACACCTGCTTCTTTCTTTGTTAAAACAACATCGTATTTCTTGTTTTTAGAAATTTCTTGTACGGCATTAAAAACTTGATCTTGTATAGGCTCTATTAATTGACGTTTTTGAATAGCCAAATCTCCTTCGGGTCCAAAACGTTTTTGTTGATATTCAAAAATCTGCTCTTCTTCATAAGTGATCTCTTCTTCACGCTCTTCTATCAATTCTTTTGTAAGCAATACACGTTCATTTTGTAATTGCTTTTTCATTTCCTCTATCTCTCCTATCTTTTTTTCGATTTCACTCTTCCATTTTTTAACCTTAGAGTCTAATTGCGAAGATGCTTCTTGATATTCAGGTACATTTTCAAGTATGTAGTCCATGTTTATATAGCCTACACGGATACCACGTTGTGCCTGCGCAACAAGGCTTACTAAAAAAAGTGATGCAAAAAAGAAAAAAACTTTTGTTTTCATATTTGGTTATAATAGCGTTAGAAATAATCGTGCCAAAATTAAAACTGCTGTCCTATGATAAAGTGCGTTTCCCATCCGTTTGGCTGTATTAGCCCAGGTATAGGATCGAATCCATATCCAAAATCAAGCCCCAATAATCCAAAGGCAGGCATAAATATACGAATTCCTGCACCAGCAGATCTATTCAATTGAAACGGATTATAATCTCTAAAATTGTCATAAGTTGCTCCTCCTTCTATAAAAGCTAGTGTATAAATGGTTGCAGCTTGGCTAAATGTTACTGGATAACGTAATTCTAAACTAAATTTATTGTAAATAGTAGCACCATCATTATTGTTTGCTGTTGTAGCAGCTCCTCTATCTAAAGGAGTTACAGATTGGTTAGGATATCCTCTTAAACGAATGATCTCACGACCATCTAATGCAAACCCTCCTAGTCCATCTCCTCCTAAGAAAAAGCGCTCAAATGGAGGGATACCTCTATCATTATTATAAGCACCTAGCCATCCAAATTCAACATTAGATTGTAAAACAAATTTACCTGGAAGGCTTGTGTACCACTTTCCGTCAAATTTAATTTTGTAAAATTCTAAAAAGTTGAAACGTTCTTGATCTATCTCTGCTAATGCATCTGAATCTTGATTTTCTACCGCAACTTCTCTGTCTGCTGCTAGTGCTTCATAATCTGTATTATTAAATAATGAGTATGGAGGCGTTAATTTTGCGGTAAGATTCCATCGGGAACCACTAGTCGGGAAAATAGGGTTTGTGGAAGTATTATTTCTGCTAAGACCAATAGTATATCCTAAGTTTACAGAAGATCCATTTCCAAACGTAAATAATCCTGTATTAAAATTCTTAAGATTAAAGTTTTGGTAACTAATAGCGTGTGATAAAGTAAATCTTGGATCTGGCCAGTTTAGAACTTTTGCTATACCAATAGAACCTCCAGTAATAATATTTCTACTATCTCTATTTACACGATCTCTAGCACTCGTAGCTAAGTTGTTAAATTGGAATTGTATGGTATGAGATAATGATACAGATAGCTGTACTGGTTTTTTGCCTCCAAACCAAGGGTCTGTAAGTGATATACTATATGTTTGGAAAAACTGACTCGCTTGAGCTCTTAATGAAAAGCGTTGTCCATCACCCATTGGTAATGGTTTATATGCTTCTTTTTTAAAGATGTTTTGTATGGAGAAGTTGTTAAAGGATAGTCCTAAGGTTCCAACAAAACCACCACCACCAAAACCACCTTGTAATTCTATCTGGCTAGCTCCTTGTTCAACTACATTATATTCTAAATCTACAGTACCTCCTATTTGATCAAAGTTTTTAAATTCTGGAGTAAGTTGCTGTGGATCAAAAAATCCAAGCTGTCCTAACTGTCTAATAGTAGATACTACAGCTTGCTTACTATACTGTTGACCTGGTCTCGTAAGTAGTTCTCTGTAGATTACTTTATCTTTTGTCTTGTCATTTCCTTTTACCTCAACTCTATTGAAATAAGCTAACTTCCCTTCAGAAATACGAATTTCAAAATTGATGGTGTCATTTTCAACGCCAGTTTCTACTGCATTAATATTAGAGAATAAATACCCATTATTTTGATATAAGTTGGCAAGATCGTCAGCATCAGGGTCTCCTTCTTTTTGAATACGCTCTTTCAATAATACCCCATTGTATACATCTCCTTTCTTTAAAACTAATTGTCTTAAAAGTTGTGCGTCAGAAAATACAGTATTACCAATAAAATCAATATCACCTATATAGTATTTTTTACCTTCTTCGACAGCAATTTTTAATGAAATGCCATCATCATCATTTTTGATGATAGTATCAGATACAATACGAGCATCACGATATCCATTTTCTTTGTACTTGTCTATAATAGATTTTTTATCGTCTTCGTAATCTGATTCTATATATTTAGATCGCTTATAAAAACGAAAAGGATTTTTTCTCTTCGTATTTTTCATAGCACGTCTTAGCTTTTTACTTTTGATTTTTTCACTTCCTTCAAAAATGATTTCGTCAACTTTTACACGCGACCCTCTGTCAATATTTACGAGCATATTGACTTTGTTTTTTGATACAGTATCTTCTTTCGGAATTACATTTATAAGCGTTTTGGCATTGTAATATCCTTTTTTCTTATACGTGTTCTCTATATAATTTTTTGTGGTAGTTACTAAGTTTTCTGTAACCTTAGCCCCTTTGTTTAAGCCATTGTCTTTAACAAAAGTGTTTCCCTTCTTTTCTTTAATTCCTTTAAACTTTATCTCGTTTAATTCTGGAACTTCTTGAATGTCTAGTTGAAGATCTACAACATCACCTCTTATATCTGTAACATATAAATTGATGTCTGAAAACAATTCTAGTTTCCATAGGTTTTTAATAACATTACTTATTTTTTCTCCAGGTAGGTATATACGCTCTCCTACACGTAAACCTGTAAAGGTAATTACAGTGTTTTCGTTGTACGTAGAAGTACCAGTTACTGTAATATTACCGATCTCATACTTAACTTCTGGATCTAGGGGTAAATCCCTCTGAGCTTGCGCGATTACAGCTGTAAATAATAGTAGTACAAAAGTAATTTTTTTTAATATCAAGCTTTGATTTATTAAGTTATTGAATTTGTTCACTTGTCTTTCCAAATCTTCGTTCTCTTTTCTGGTAATTGTAAATAGCTTCATGTAAATCCTTTTTCTTAAAATCTGGCCATAATACTTCTGTAAAGTAAAACTCTGCATATGCTATTTGCCATAATAAAAAATTACTAACACGTTGCTCTCCGCTAGTTCTTATAAGTAAATCAACATCTGGCATGTCGTGGGTGTAAAGATGCTTATTAATATAAGACTCATCAATCTCATCGGGCGAAATTATGTTATTTTTAACTTTAACGCTTATTTCTTTTACGGTTTTAAGAATTTCTTCACGAGCTCCATAGCTTAAGGCTAGTGTAACTCTTAATCTTTTGTTATCTTTAGTTTGATGTATAACTTCTTTTAATTCTTTTTGCGCCTTTTTAGGTAATGATTCAGTATTCCCTATTGTTCTTAATGAGACGTCGTTTTTTTGAAGTGTATTGATTTCTTTCTTTAAAGATGAAACAAGTAGATTCATTAAGGTATCTACTTCTTTTTTTGGGCGATTCCAGTTTTCTGTAGAAAAAGCGTAAAGTGTTAGATGCTCTACTCCCATTTCGGCACATCCTTCAACAGTTTCTCTTACCGCTTGAGTGCCTCTTTTGTGTCCAGCAGCTCGCAGTAGTCCTTGTTTTTTTGCCCATCGTCCATTACCGTCCATGATCACAGCGATATGGCGTGGTAATTTCTCGAGATTAATTTGATCTAAAAAGTCCATCTCATTATTAGAAGGCACAAAAACATGGTTTGCGCCCAAAGGTATAAGTTAAGGTGAATCCTGTAAACATATACCAATCATCATTGTTTATATTTCCAAAACGTAATGTTCCATTAGCATCATCGTCAGGAGCACTGCCATCTAGGTTATCTGTAAGCGTATACCTTGCACCTATTTCAAATGCAAGAATAAATTTTGTACCAATAACAGCTTTATACCCTAGAACCATTGGGATTGCAAAATCCCAAGCAGTACCAGTTTTCTGAACATTGTTGCCATTTAGGGCTAGCTCATCGTGATTAAAATATGTAAACCCCGTATATAAATAGGGCGTAGAAGGATTTCTATCATTAAACATATCAAAATCCCAGAATGTATATTCTAGACCTAATGAAACTTCTTTTACACTATTTTTAAAAGAATATCCTCTAAGCTGTCTCCTTGATTCATCACTTTGTGAGTCTGCACTTTCTAATTGTGTAAAAAGCGCAGTAAATCTAAAAGAGTGTCGCTTACTGCGATTCCATTTAAAAATACCACCTATAACAGGGGAGTTTGGAGCAATGTAACTTGTTGATCCAACATCTCCTATAAAATTTGACCCTCCAGCATACAAACCTACTTCATAAGTTTGTGCTTGAGAGTTAAAGCCTAAAAACATGGCGATTATTACAATCGTCAAATACCTCATATAGCTGTAAAAGTTTGCAAATATAACAATAATGTGCGGGTAGATACTATTCTATCAAAATAATGATCTATGAGATGCCTTCTTTTTAAATGATAAGGACTATAAAATATATCTAAACTACACACAGAGTTAACAATGTTTATTCCAAATTATTGCCTAGTTGCGTTTATCTTCTCCCCATAATAGCTTTTCACGTAAGGTTTTTAAAAAGCTTTCTCCTTCTAAATTAATAAGACTTATTGTGAAAGGGGCTTTCTTTAGGGTAATAATGGTTTCATTTTCTAGTGTAGCAATTCTTGAGTCTAATGAAATCAAATGCTGTTTTTCTCTACCTGATACTTTTAATGTAATTGTAGTGTCATCAGGAATCACAAGAGGCCTTGCATTTAAGTTGTGAGGAGCTATAGGTGTAAGAATCAAACTGGAAGTATGCGGTGTGATAACTGGTCCGCCACAACTCAAGGAATACCCAGTAGATCCAGTAGGTGTAGAGACTATTAGTCCATCTGCCCAATAATTTGTGAGAGATTCGCCATTTAAGTGCGTAGATATAGAAATCATCGATGTCGTATTCTTACGACTCACAACAATTTCATTTAATGCAAAATTTATTTCCCCAAAGACATTTGTATCTTGGCTGGTCATAACTTGCAATAAACTTCGTTGTGATAACGTATAATTACCAGCAAGAATTTTTTCTATCGAAGTAGCAATTTCTTGTTTTTTAATGGTTGCTAGAAAGCCCAGCCTTCCCGTATTAATACCTACAATAGGAATATTGAGGTCTCTTATGTATGTCGCAGTTTTTAGTATGGTGCCATCTCCTCCAATGCTAAAAAATAAATCATAACTAGTATCTAACTCTTCAAAAGTGCTAAAATGTCTATAGTTTTTGTCAATAGCATCATGCTCATGAATTAAATCAAGAAAATTCTTTTCAATAATAACTTCAATCTTCTTTTTATCTAAAATATCCAAAAGTTCTTGCACATAACGTGCAGCCTCTTGATGATAAAATTGGCCGTAAATACCTATCTTCATGAATTATATATTAAGATATTTTTCTAAATACTGAGAACGTTCTCTTAAGTCTTTGATAAATGTATCTTCTTGATGGCTGGAAATAACATTATAACTATATCTTCTAAATGCAGCCAAAATGTCATTGAAATTAGAACGTCCTATTTTTATTGAAATTTGAGCAACATCATTTTCTATTTTAGAAATAAATCCACCCCATATTTTTCCGTCATTAGACTCTACAATTTGACTTATTTCACTAAAAGAATAATCCTGTATACCTTTTTCTATAATGACAACACTTCCTGGCTCACTTATAAACGGCGTATTATTGAAAAAGTTCATAACATCTGCTAGTTCATAATACCCTATGTAACTGTTATTTTCATCAAGTACGGGCATGATGTTAGCGCTGTTTTGAGCAAATGTTTCTAATATATCTAACCAATTGGTCTCATATCTCACAAAAAAATGCTCATATGCATGTGTATAGTCAGAAATCTTACAATTAGAATCATAACAATGCGTGTCATTTTCGGCGAGACACCCCACATATACTGAACCCCTGTGTATAGGAACATGAGAGTGTGTTGTTTGACTAAAGATAGTCTGTACTTCCCCTATAGAAGCTGTCTCAGCGACTGGTTTAATATCGTTAATTATAAAATCTGTAATACTCATAGTGCAAAATAATGAAAAATAACTCGGCTAGCGTTAGCGTCTTTGTATTTTTGTGTTCAAAATTTATACCATATTTATAATGACAAAATTAAGTGTAAACGTAAATAAGATAGCAACACTTCGTAATGCACGTGGTGGTAATGTACCTAATGTCGCAAATGTTTCTGTTGATCTTGAGAAATTTGGGGCGCAAGGTATTACAATTCATCCAAGGCCAGACGAGCGACATATACGATATCAAGATGCTCGGGATTTAAAAAAAATAGTGACTACAGAATTTAATATAGAAGGAAATCCTGTTCAGAAATTTATAGATCTTGTATTAGAAGTGAAGCCAACGCAAGTGACATTAGTGCCAGATGCGGTTGATGCCATTACTAGTGATGCTGGATGGGATACGATAAAGCATAAGTCATTTCTTCAAGAGGTAATCACAGAGTTTAAAAATCAAGGCATCCGTACTTCTATATTTGTAGATCCAGTGCAAGAAATGATAGAAGGTGCTAAGGCAACAGGAACAGATCGCATAGAGCTTTATACAGAAGGTTATGCAAAGCTATACCCTTCAGATAAAGAAACGGCTGTTCGACCATATATAGATAGCGCTTTGGTTGCCAATGAGCTAGAACTTGGTATAAATGCAGGACATGACCTTTCGTTAGAAAACATTGAATACTTTAAGAATAGTATCCCAAATTTATTAGAAGTATCTATAGGACATGCATTAGTGTCTGAAGCGTTATACTATGGGTTTGAAACTGTAATTGCATCATATCTTAAAAAACTAAGCTAATGATAGTACACTCTAACATACTAGGAGAAGGGAAGCCACTCATTATTTTACACGGCTTTCTCGGAATGGGTGATAACTGGAAAACACTTGCTAAACAATTTGCAGGACAGGGATTTGAAGTGCATCTTGTAGATCAACGTAATCACGGACGTAGTTTTCATAGTGATGCGTTTAGTTATGAGTTAATGGCTAATGATCTTAAAAAATATTGCGAAGAAAAAGAATTGCCTTCTATTGATTTGATTGGGCATTCTATGGGAGGCAAAACAGCCATGCTTTTTGCTGTAATGTATCCAGAACTCATGTCAAAATTAATTGTAGCAGATATAGCGCCAAAGTTTTATCCACAACATCATCAGACTATATTAGAAGGACTAGAAGCTTTGTCTACTAATAAAGAAGCGTTAAAAGGGAGAAAAGAAGCAGATGCATTTTTGTCACACTATATTAATGAGGTAGGCGTACGCCAATTTTTATTGAAAAATCTTTATTGGGTAGACAAAGGGGTTTTAGGGCTTAGAGTGAATTTACCAGTTTTAATTCAGAATATTGAACAAATTGGAGAGGCATTACCCGTAAATTCATATTTCGAAAAACCTGCGTTATTTTTAAGAGGGGGCAATTCAAATTATATTCAAAAAGAAGATGAGGGTGCTATTTTTTCCGCTTTCGCGAAAGCAGAATTAAAAACAATTCCAAATGTAGGACATTGGTTGCATGCCGAGAATCCAACCCAATTTTATAAGGAAGTAATGGCATTTTTATGAGATTTCTCTTAAAATTTTACTATGTATGCATAATAAAGTGTGTTAATAAATTGTAAAAACTTAAAAATATCCTATTTTTGCTTGCTTTCTTTTAAGAAAACAATAATAAAATCTTAACCTAAATTAAATTATGAAAAAAGTAGTAAGTGTATTCGTACTTATACTTGTTTGTGCTGTTACTTATGCTGGTGGATACCGTGTAAGTCTTCAGGGAAACAGGTCGTTGGCTATGGGTCATACAGGAGTTGCGGTAGTGAATAATGCAGAACTAGCGTTTTTTAACCCAGCTGGGTTAGTTCATCTGGAAAATAAAATCAATCTTTCTGCGGGAGGATTTGGAGTGTTTGCAGAAGTGGCATATCAAAATGCACAATTTGGAGATTCAGCATCAACAGAAGATAATGTTGGAACACCAGTATATCTTTATGGGAGTTATAAAGTGAGTGAAAATTTTGCTTTAGGATTAGCTGTATATACTCCTTACGGAAGTACTGTAGAGTATCCAACAGATTGGGCAGGGTCACACCTTGTTAATAATATAGAGTTACAAGCAATCTATGTACAACCATTATTCTCTTGGGAAGTTGTAAAAGATAGATTTAGTATTGGTGGAGGACCTATCTTAGCGATAGGAGGTGTAGAATTTAACCGTAATCTAAGTAGAAACTTAACAGATTTAGACGGAAACAGATCTAACGTAACATTAGATGCTAGTGGTATTTTAGAATTTGGATGGTCTGTAGGAGCATTATTAAACCTTGATAACGAAGATAAATGGAAACTAGGATTCAACTATCGTTCATTAATTGATGTTGAGGTAGAAGCAGGAGATGGAGAGGCTACATTTGCAAATGTACCTAACTCACCACTTGCTCCAGTTCCAAACGGGACATTTGATTTTACAGCATCATTACCATTACCAGCAGAGTGGACCGTAGGATTATCTTATAAGCCTAATGAAAAATGGTTATTTGCTTTTGATTATAACTATGCAGAGTGGAGTGCATATGAATCTCTTGATATTGATTTCTTAAATGCAGATGGATCTGTAGCATTACAATCACTAAATCCACGTAATTATAAAAATGCAAGCACGTATCGTTTTGGAGCACAATATTCTCCTTCTAGTAAGTTAGATCTTAGATTAGGATACTACTTTGATGAATCTCCAGTGCAATCAGGGTTTTTTGCACCAGAAACGCCTCGTAACGATTCTCACGGATTTACAACAGGATTTACTTATAACATAAATGAGAAATTTGCTATTGATGCTTCTTTCTTATATCTACGTTTTGAAGAGATAGATGCTTCTTATGATTTCTTTACTGAAACTAACGGGCAAACAGCTCCTTTTAGAGGAACTTATAAGTCAAGTGTATTTTCACCAGGTATCGGGATAAGTTATAAACTTTAAATAAAAAACAGCGATGAAAAATTATATAAAATATATATCAGTTCTTGCAATAGGATTTGGGTTTGTGGCTTGTGAGCCAGAATTTGATAACCCAATTGATGAAAATGAATTTTATACTAGTGGAGAAGCAGATTTCTCTAACTATGTATCTATAGGGAATTCTCTTACTGCAGGATTTGCAGATGGAACCTTATATATCACAGGACAAGAAGATTCTTATCCAAATATCATGGCAGAGCAATTTTCGCTTGCTGGAGGTGGTACATTTACACAGCCACTTATGAATGATAATATAGGAGGGTTACTTTTAGGAGGAAATCCAATACCAGGATTTAACCCTCGTTTTGTATTAGCTACAGATGAGCAAGGTAATCCAGGACCTGCAATCATAAATCAAACACCAACAACAGAAGTTTCTAATATTCTTTCTGGACCTTTCAATAATGTAGGTGTACCAGGCGCAAGAAGTTTTGATTTATTGTTCCCAGGATATGGTAACATAGGAGGTTTAACAACAATGCCAGTAAGCGCAAACCCTTACTTTGTAAGATTCGCTTCTTCTCCAGATGCAACTGTAATTGGAGATGCAGTTTCTCAAAACCCTTCTTTCTTTTCTCTATGGATAGGAAATAATGATATTTTAGGATATGCTACTTCAGGAGGTTCTGGAGTAGATCAAACAGGTAATTTTGATCCTTCTACATATGGAGGTAGCGACATTACAGATCCTATGGTATTTGCAGGTGCATATTCTCAAATGGTAGATGCATTAGTAGCTAACGGATCAGATGGAGTACTTGTAAATATTCCAGATGTAACATCTATTCCATTTTTTACGACAGTTCCAACACAATCTATTCCTTTAGATGCACCAACAGCTGCATTTTTAAATAGTAATTTTGCATTGTATAATGATGTAGTACTTCCAACGCTAGTTAACTTTGGAGTGATTACAGCAGAAGAGGCTGCTTCACGTGCTATTAATTTTGAAGAAGGAGTAAACTTTCCAATTATTACAGATGATGATCTTACAGATGTAAGTGCTATTCTTCAAGGGCCTCCAGCTAATCTTGATCCTGCAACAGCAAATTTATTAGGACAGTTACGTCAGGCAAATGGAAATGATATACTTCCACTTACTGCGGCAGGAATATTAGGTACAACAATAAATAATGATCCTACATTAATTAATGGAGTTTCTGTACCTCTTGCAGATCAGTTTGTATTAACAACAGCAGAGCAAGCTAGAGTAACAGTAGCACAAAATGCATATAATACTACAATCCAAGCATTGGCAGCTGCTAATGGACTTGCGTTTGCAGATGCACGTTCAGCGTTACAACAAGTAGCTAATGGCGGTGTAACATTTAATGGTGGTACGCTGACTTCTACCTTTGTAACAGGAGGAGGTTTCTCTCTTGATGGAGTACATCCAACGCCTAGAGGGTATGCATTTACAGCAAATGTACTTCTAGATGCAATTAATGCAAGATATGGTTCTAATATCCCAGGTGTAGATATTGGTAATTTTGCAACAGTAACAATAAGTAATGACTAAATGACAGTCTATTATCTATAAGATTTTAAAAGATGCGCCTAATTAGCGCATCTTTTTTTTTGGTATTCTATTTGCTTTAGTAAAAGCAATATGAAATCTATTTTTAAAATTATACTTACAACAATTGCTGTGCTTGTTATAGCAAAGATACTCCCTGGAGTATATGTAGATGGTTTTATGACCTCTTTATGGGTTGCAATAGCATTGTCATTACTTAAGTTTATTGTAAAGCCTATTTTGGTGATTTTGACATTGCCAATTACAATAATTACGTTTGGACTTTTTCTATTGGTAATAAATGCAGTATTAATTTTATGGGTAGATTATTTTATTGGGGGTTTTGTAGTTAGCGGTATTTGGACAGCATTATTATTTAGTGTTTTACTAAGTATATTTCAAAGTATTTTGTTTCAATTGCTTAAAGAAGATGTGAAACTACAGGATAGAAGAAACTAAAACATTGTTGAGGTGTAAAAAAAAACGTATTTTTGCGCCCTTAAATTAAGAGAAGAATGAATATTACAAAGGAGCAAATCGATGAGCTTAATGCGGTTATCAAGGTAGATATCGCTAAAGATGATTATCAGGATAAAGTACAGTCTATTTTAAAGGATTACCGTAAAACGGCAAATATTCCTGGTTTTAGAAAAGGGCATGTGCCTATGGGACTTGTTCAAAAACAATACGGAATGGCTGTTCGTGTAGATGAAGTAAATAAATTACTTCAAGATGCATTAGGTAAATTTCTTTCTGAAGAAAAAATAGACGTTCTAGGAAATCCTCTTCCTAAAAATCAAGAAGATTTTGATTGGAGTCTAGATGATTATAGCTTTGAATTTGAATTGGGAATGGCTCCTAAATTTGATATAAATCTTAAACCTAAGAAAGCAATTGTAGGCTATGAGATTTATGCAGATGATAAGATGATCGAAAATCAACTTACGACAATTCAAAAACAATATGGTAAGTTAATCTCTCAAACTGAGGTTGCAAAAGATAGCGAAGTTACAGGTGCTTTTGTAAATGAACAACTAGAACTTGACAATACAGCTACTTTTGAAATTGCTCAATTAAAAGGAAAGAAAAATACAGATGCTTTTCTTGGAGCAAAAGCAGGTGATGTGATCACTGTAAAAACAAAAAGCCTTTTTAGTGAAGCGCATAGTTATCAAAATGCGTTTAAGAAAACTGAAGATGAAGCAAAAGAACTGAATGCAGAAGTTACTTTTACGATTTCAGAAGTAAATACAAGAGAGCTTGCAGAGTTTGATCAAGAGTTATTTGATAAACTATATGGAAAAGACGCTGTAAAAACAGTAACAGAGCTTAAAGAAAAAATGAAAGAAGATGCTGCAAAACAATTCCAGCAGCAAAGCGATCAGCAGTTAATGAATGATGTTACAGAACATCTTATCGCAGAAACAAAATTTGAATTACCTGCAGATTTTCTTCAAAAATGGATACAGTCTACAGGAGAAAATCCAATGACAATAGAAGAAGCTATAGAAGAGTATAATCGTTCTGAAAAAGGATTACGTTACCAACTTATAGAAGGAAAACTTATTCAAGAAAATAACTTGCAAGTAACCTTTGATGAGTTAAAAACATATGCTAAGGATATGATCAAAATGCAAATGATGCAATATGGTCAAATGAATCCAGAAGATAAAGAGTTAGAGGACATTGCGGCTCGTATTCTAGGAAACCAAGAAGAGGTGAAAAGACTTTCTGAACAACTTATGAATCAAAAAATGTTAACTTTCTTTAAGGAAAATGTAAACCTTAAGACTAAGAAGGTAACTTTTGACGAATTTGTTAAGGAAGTATACAATTAGAATACTTGTCTATAAATAAGTATCTTTAAGGCGTTTTACTTTTAGGAGTAAAACGTTTTTTTGTAATATAAAATCGTATTAATAATATATGGACTACGGAAAAGAGTTTAAAAATTTTGCAATTAAAGACCAAGGTATAAGTTCTACGTACTATGAAAAGATCGTAAGTAGTATGATGCCAGTGGGTCTTACTCCAAATATCATAGAAGAGCGTCAAATGAATATTGCTATATTTGATGTGTTTTCTCGTTTAATGATGGATCGTATTATCTTTCTAGGAACTGGAATAAATGATCAAGTAGCAAACATTGTTCAAGCACAGTTATTATTTTTGGAAAGTACAGATGCTGTAAAAGATATTCAGATATATATTAATTCTCCAGGAGGAAGTGTATATGCTGGATTAGGTATTTATGATACTATGCAGTTTATAAAGCCAGATGTAGCGACAATTTGTACTGGGATGGCAGCTTCAATGGGAGCTGTGTTATTATGTGCTGGAGAAAAAGGAAAACGTAGTGGTTTACCTCACTCTAGAGTGATGATTCACCAGCCAATGGGTGGTGCACAAGGTCAAGCAACAGATATTGAAATTACTGCTAGAGAAATCTTAATCTTAAAAGAAGAGCTTTATAAAATTATTGCAAAGCATTCGGGACAAGATTATGATAAAGTATATGCAGATAGTGATCGTGATTACTGGATGAAAGCAGATAAAGCGCTGGAATATGGTATGATCGATGAGATTTTAAAAAGAGATTAATTTTGATGTATACGCTTTCGCGAAAGCGTATAATTTATTAATAATAGTTAGTTTACATGGCAAAAGAAGATTTAGAATGTTCGTTTTGTGGTAGAAAAAAACCTGAGACAAACTTACTGGTTGCTGGATTAGATGCACATATCTGTGATCGATGTATTGAACAAGCACACGGTATTGTGGTTGAAGAGTCAAAAGATGTTGAAACCAACGAACTTGACAGTGATCTTATGCTTAAAAAACCACAAGAGATTAAAACATTTCTTGATGAGTATGTAATAGGGCAGGAGTATACTAAAAAAGTAATGGCTGTTGCTGTCTATAATCATTATAAGCGTTTGTTGCAGCCTAAAGATGATGACGATATTGAGATTCAGAAAAGTAATATCGTTATGGTTGGGCAAACTGGGACAGGAAAAACACTTATTGCCAAAACTGTGGCAAAAATGCTTAATGTGCCACTAGCTATTGTAGATGCGACTGTACTTACAGAGGCAGGATATGTAGGGGAAGATGTCGAGAGTATATTAACCCGTCTATTACAAGCTGCAGATTATAATCTGGAAAAAGCACAACGTGGGATTGTATTTATTGATGAGATAGATAAAATTGCTCGTAAAAGTGATAATCCATCTATTACAAGAGATGTAAGTGGAGAAGGAGTGCAGCAAGCCTTATTAAAACTTCTTGAGGGTACTATTGTAAATGTACCACCTAAAGGAGGTCGTAAACATCCGGATCAAAAATTTATAGAAGTAAATACAGAGCATATATTATTTATAGCAGGGGGTGCTTTTGATGGTATAGAAAGACATATTACCAAGCGTCTTAATATGCAAGCTATGGGCTTTAGCGCTAGTAAGAATGAAGATGCTATAGATTTAGATAATATGCTTAAATATATTATTCCTAAAGATTTAAAAGATTTTGGACTTATTCCAGAGATTATAGGGCGTTTGCCAGTTTTAACGCATATGAACCCTTTGGATAAAGGAACATTAAGAGCTATCCTTACAGAGCCTAAAAATGCCATTGTAAAGCAGTACAAGAAGCTATTTATAATGGATAATATAGCGTTTAGCATTACAGACGGTGCATTAGACTATTTAGTAGAAAAAGCGATAGAATATAAGCTTGGAGCCCGTGGTTTACGATCACTGTGTGAAGCAATACTAACAGATGCTATGTTTGAGATGCCTAGTTCTTCAGAAAAAGAACTGGTAGTAACGAAAGAATATGCAGAAGGTAAGCTTAATAAATCTACACTCAAAAAGTTAAAAGCAGTCTCTTAAAATTAAAATACATATAAAGTAAAAAGACCGTTACTTAATATAGTAACGGTCTTTTTTAGTTTGAAGTTGATTTTATATATTTTTAATCTCGTACAATGATAAATTCTACACGACGATTCATTTCATGTTGAGCATCACTACATGTATCACAATCGATTAGAGGTTGCGATTCTCCATATCCTTCTGAAGTAAGGCGATCTTCTGAAATTCCTTTACTTAGTATGTACTTCATTGCAGAGGCAGCTCTCTTTTTAGAAAGTTTTAAATTGTATGCACTACTACCTTGAATATCTGTATGTGCTTTAATATCAATTTTGATATCAGGATTTTGTGTTAATGTTGTAACTACGGTATTTAGTGTTATTGTAGAAATATCTTTAATTTGGTCACTATTAAAGTCAAATAAGATATTATCTATTTTTATAAATGTTTTCTCTTCTGTTTCTACAATTTCGGCAGCTTTAGCATCCAGAGTAATATCTGTTTCAAACGTTGCTACTAAGTTTGTATTGGTGTCAAAAGAAGTAGAATTACGTTCAAAACCTTCTTTGTAAGCTAGGATAGTGTAATCTAAAAATGCATCTACAGGAAAACTATATTCACCATTTTGATCAGAATTAACGGTAGCTACCTCTTCACCATCTGCATCTAATAGTACAATCGTAGCGTCTGCTAATGGGATTTGCGTTTCTGTATCACGCACAATACCAGCAACATTTTGATCGACAACATACTCGCGTATTTTATAGATATCATATTTTCCTTTGCCTCCTTCTCTATCTGATGTAAAATATCCTACAGTTTCTGTGGCAGGAATGTATGCAATTTCATCTTTAGCAGAGTTGATCGTGTTTCCAAGATTACGCGTTGCTACGTAATTTAATGATGCATTTCGAGATCTGAAAATATCAAAACCACCCATACTATTATGTCCGTTAGAAGAAAAGTATAAATACTTATTATCTAATGATGTGTGAGGAAACTTTTCATCTAAAACTGTGTTTACAGATCCTTCTATACGCTCTACAGCGCCATAAGTTCCGTTATTGTTTACAGCTACTTTAAAAATATCATATCCCCCAATTGCTTCTGGCATGTTTGAAGAAAAGTAAAGTGTCTTCCCATCTTTACTTAAATGAGGATTCTCTATTGAATACGAAGTGTCATTAAATGGAAGAGCTGTAATATTAATCCATTCTCCTTCAACCTCTGGATTCATAATAGCTGTATAGAGTTGGAATTTCTGAGTATCTTCTTTTATACTTTTAGAGAAATATATTCTATCACCATCTTTTGAAAAAGAAATGGTTCCAAGATTTTCACCTTTGTTAAGTACATGTGAGAATAATAATGGACGGCGTAAATCCCACTCATATGTAATATCCGAACAATATAATTTTGTATATGGTTCTTTAGTATTAGGATCTATTTTTGCTAATGCTCCGATTTTTCTAGCTGAAAATGAAATAAACTTTTCTTTAAAAAAACCAACTCCATAATCTGAATACTTAGAGTTAATTCCAGTGGTAAAGGTTTCAAATTTAAAACCGTTGTTTCCTATATTAGGATTTGAGTCTGTAAAGGCTATTTCTTGATCTAAAGACGCAACATCTTGATTAGAATCTAATGATTCTTGTGCTTGTATTTGAGATACAAATAGAAGTGCAAAAAATGTAGTAATTAATAATTTCATCATAATCTAATTTACGTTGACTTGGGGTCTTTAATACTGCTAAAGTAAATGGGGAACTATTGATTAAAAAACTTTTTGTCAATTTTTAGATGAGAAGACTGTTATAATCGTTAAAATGCAGGAATTATTCTTGTTAATCCGTAATAAAATTGAGGATTTTTGACAGTATATAGATAATACTTGTAAAAATGAGAATGCCTAATTAAAGATAATTATAAGGAAATATTGAAAAGACAGCGTGTTATTTGTTAAGTCTTAATAATTCATCTAAGAAATCTCTTTTGTTAGAGAGTCTGGGTATTTTATGTTGGCCTCCTAGTTTATTATTTTCTTTAAGCCAATCATAAAATAAGTGTTGTCTTGCACTATGGATTACAGGTGCGTTGAGTGTGGTATTGTTAAATCGCTTAGAATCATAATCACTATTTGCAGAACGAAGTGCATTATCAAGTTTAGTGTTAAAATCTTCAATGCTTTTAGGTGGGTTTTTAAATTCGATAATCCATTCGTGGGCTCCTTTTTCTTTTCCTTTCATAAATATAGGAGCAGCTGTATAGTCTTTAATCTCGCTATGCGTTTCTTTGGCAGCAATACCTAGCGCAATATCTGCATTTTCAATAATAAGCTCTTCCCCAAAAACATTAATATGATGCTTTGTACGTCCACTTACACGTATACGATAAGGATTAATAGAAGTGAATCTAACAGTGTCTCCAATCTTATAACGCCATAACCCAGCATTTGTAGTAATAACAACGGCATAGTTTTTATGTATTTCAACTTCGGATAATGGAATAATTTTTTGAGATGGAGTCCCATAAGTATCCATGGGGATAAATTCATAGAAGATTCCGTAATCTAGCATTAATAAAAGGTCTTTACTATCATTTTGATCTTGAATAGCAAAAAAACCTTCAGAAGCATTATAGATTTCATAATACTTAAAAGAATCCTCAGGGAGTAATTGTTTGTATTGATCAATATAAGGCTCAAAACTTACCCCTCCATGAAAATATACTTCTAGGTTTGGCCAAACATCAAATAGGTTTTCTTTGCCTGTAGTTTCAAGTACATTGTTAAGCAAAACTAGCATCCAAGATGGAACCCCCGCCAAACTAGTAACATTGGTTTGTATCGTCTCGTCAACAATTGCTTGCATTTTTACTTCCCAATCACTCATTAAGGAAATATCACTACTTGGCGTACTACTTAATTCTGCCCAAAAAGGCATGTTATCTATAAGAATAGCAGATAAATCACCATATACAGTGCCGTTATTTTCGTAAAGCTCTTTACTACCTCCTAATCGTAATCCTTTACCAGAAAATAACTGAGAATTTTCATTGTTATTAAGATACATACATAACAAATCTTTACTAGCAGCATAATGACAATCTTCAAGAGATTCTGAACTTACAGGAATGTATTTGCTTCTTGCATTTGTAGTACCGCTGCTTTGAGCAAACCATTTAATGGGGGTAGGCCATAAAATATTGTTTTCTCCTTTTCGGCTACGTTCTATATAAGGCTGTGTGTTTTCATATGAACATATAGGAAGGCGCTCAGCAAATTGGTCATAATTTTTTATTTCGTGAAATCCATACTTTTTACCTATCTCAGTGTCTTTAGCTTTGTCAATAAGTTGGTGTAGTAATTCATGTTGTACTTCATGAGGATATTTTAAAAAAAGTTCCATTTGATGAATACGTTTTTTTAAAAACCAAGAAGCAATAGAATGTACTAGTGGTATAGGCATAAAGTTGGTATATTTACAACGATCTATAGTCGAAATCTCAAAAGCTAATTTAGCTTTTTTTCCTAAATTCTATAAAGTTAAAACACGATAAATCGCATGCAGTATCAAGGAGTCCTCAAAAAAATGCAAACTGAAAACACAAATCCAGTAAATTATTATTTAATAATGGGAAGTGATTTTTTGCATATGAATCAGCTTATAGATAAAGAAGTGCATATAGAGTTTGTAGGATATCAGTGTCTTGCCTGTGGAGAAAATAAAAAGATATATAGACAAGGATATTGTTATGACGATTTTTATAAAGTACCACAAGCAGCAGATTGGATAATGAAACCAGAACTTTCTAAGGCACATTTAGATATTGAAGATAGAGACTTAGTATATGAAAAGAAAGTGCAGTTGCAACCTCATATCGTATACCTTGCAAATTCAAGTAATGTGAAAGTTGGAGTGACTAGAAAAACACAAGTGCCAACTCGATGGATTGATCAAGGCGCCCATGAGGCTTTAGAAATTGTAGAAGTCCCTAATCGTTACCTTGCAGGCATCACAGAAATTGCACTTAAAGAACATGTTTCTGATAAAACAAACTGGCGTAAGATGCTTAAAAATGATATTGAAGATGTAAATCTAATAGAACATCGCGAAGCATTAAAAGCATATATTCCTGAAGAAGCAAAGGCTTATTTTATAGAAGATAATGAAGAGACGCATATTCATTTTCCAGTCACAAAATATCCAGAGAAATTAAAAACTTTAAATCTAGATAAAACTCCAGCTTATGAAGGTATTTTAAAAGGAGTGAAAGGGCAGTATCTTATTTTTAATGACGATACAGTATTTAATGTGCGTAGTTGGGAAGGATATGTCGTGCGTATATCACTTTTATAGTTTTGAAATTTAATTTTCGAATTTAAAAAGACTATTTAAATAATGTATAACACATTTCTTTTGCAAGCGTAATGGACCATTCTTTTTTATGAAGATTACTTTGTGCTACAGCACCTTCAAGAAGTAAATATACTTTTTGAGCTAATACCTTATAATCTTTTTCTGGATTGTCCACTGTAATATTTTCTACTAGAAGCATTTCAATATAATTAATAAGACCATTTTTTTGAGCTTGGACTTCATTTTTAATAAGGGTATTGGACATAGGGACTTCAGAAAAAACCTTAATAGACCAACAACCATTAAAATCTTCCATTTGGTAAAAAAGTTCTAAATAATGAAATATAGCCATTATTCTTTCTTTACCTTCAGGAGCTTGTTCAACATATGCCATTACTTGTTTTGAAAATTCTTCATTACGATGTCGTAAGTGAGCAATACATATTTCTTCTTTGGTGTTAAAATGTTTAAGAAGAGTTGTCTCTGAGATACCAGAAGAAGCTATTATTTCACTTATTTCAGTATTGTTGTATCCGTTTTTATAAAAAAGATCAGATGCTTTATTAATAATGGCTTGACGCACAGAGTTCGTTTCCATGATCATAGTTTGTGAGGTTGTTTAGGACCCATCAAGGTAAAGATTTTTAGTAGACTATTTTTAATAAGACATTAAAAATGTCACAGTATACGCATGCTAGTAAATATCTTTGTTATACGACCTATTGATAATCACTTTTTTACCAATAGGTAAAAAGTGTTCTTTTTTAAAGAAAAACTCTTTTTGAAGATTTAAAAAAGTATAAGTTTTGCTGTTTGGATCAATGAAAGGCTTATAAGAACGATGCCTATCATCCTATTAAGAGAACTAGAATTAGTATCTGGTTTCTTCTTTTGAATACGAGTTCCTAACTTTCCATAACCATAAAGTGTAATCACTTTTCCTAAAAATACTCCCGTAAAAAATAAAATCAAATTAAAAGAAGACCTTTCTATACCTACATTAAAAGAACTTCTTAACAGAGAAAAAACAAGTACCCAATAGATTAATACCGGAGGATTGATAACACTCAGCGCAAATCCAGTTAAATATTTAGAACTGTATTTTCTTTTGTCTCTTTTTTCAATTTGTTTTGTTTTTATAAAGTAAATACCCGCTACTCCTAATACACCAGCTATTAAGAATTGTAACCAGATATGCATTGCAAAAAATTCTTGCACAACCATTCCAGAAGAAAAAGCAGTAAATGCAAGAAGGACTTCACCTATGCCAGAACCATAACTTATTTTTAGAGATTGGTATATGTTTTCTTTAACTGTTGTTTTGATAACAGCAAGATTTGATGCTCCAGGAGGCATGGCTCCTATAATAGTCGCAAAAAAACCGATAAGAAAAATACTTAAAATCATAGGCGTTTAGTAGTACGCTTTCGCGAAAGCTTACACAAAAAGTACCCCTAGGGAAATATTGAAAAGCATTTATGAAAATTGGATATCGCCCAATGAATCATACTTACTAAAGAAACGTAAGTTTTATCGCTTGAAGAATAGAAATGATTATTAGAATAACTCCTATTAAGCGATTTATAAAACATTTAAAATTACTTTTTTTGTTTTGAATTAGATGTCCTAATCTACCGTAGCCGTACAGTGTAAGAACTTTTCCTAAAAAAACACCAATAAAAAACAACATGAGCACAGGTATTGCAGCCATACTATTAAAATTGTAATTTTTATGAAGCATAGAAAAAATAACAACCCAATAAATAAGTACTGGAGGATTAATAATGCTTAGTAAAAAGCCAGTAGTATATTTTGAAGAAAAAGAAGAAGGGTCTTTTACTTTTTTAGGTTTTGTCTGCACTAAATAAATACCTACAATTAATAATACTATAATCAGTACTATTTGTATCCAAATATGCATGACGAAGTATTCCTTGATAACAAAACCAAAACTTAATGCTAGAAATGCAAGAATAACCTCTCCTATACCAGCACCATAACTTATTTTTAGACCTTGCTTTATATTTTCATTTATAGTTGTTTTGATAACAGCAAGGTTTGATGCTCCTGGTGGAAGTGCTCCTACTATCGTGGCAGTAATACCTATAAGAAAAAGTGAAAATATCATGCTTATTTAGTGATTTAGTATCGTAAAAGCGATAAGGTACGTTATTATAATATTCTAAAGGAACTAACGCTATAAACGAGCTGAAAATAGCTATAATTTTTAATGTGTTTGTATATAAATGAATATGGGGAGTAGATATGTTAATTTTACTTCTTGACTCATACTTTAAAACGTATCTTTGCAGACTAAATAAATACCATGAGTACCATTGTAGCCATAGTAGGTCGTCCTAATGTAGGAAAATCTACATTTTTTAATCGTTTAATTCAACGCCG
The DNA here is from genome assembly GCF_947492535.1 of uncultured Dokdonia sp. GTDB lineage: Bacteria > Bacteroidota > Bacteroidia > Flavobacteriales > Flavobacteriaceae > Dokdonia. The sequence continues at coordinate 145,875 of NZ_CANLNH010000001.1, forward strand.
AGAGGCAATTGTAGATGCCGTAAGTGGTGTGACAAGAGATAGACATTATGGGAAAACAGACTGGAATGGTCGCGAGTTTACGGTCATAGATACCGGAGGCTATGTGATAGGGAGTGATGATGTTTTTGAAGCAGAAATTGATAAGCAAGTAGAACTTGCTATTGATGAAGCAGATGCTATCATATTTATGGTAGATGTTGAAAATGGAATTACAGGAATGGATGAAGAAGTAGCTATGTTACTTCGTAAAGTGAAGAAACCAGTTTTTCTTACGGTCAATAAGGTAGATAATAATAAACGAGCAGAAGATGCTGTCGAGTTTTATAACCTAGGACTTGGAGATTATTTTACGATTGCAGCTACAAACGGAAGTGGAACAGGAGATTTACTAGATGCCGTTGTAGAAGCGCTTCCAGAAAAAGAAGAAGAGGAAGAAAATGAGCTTCCTCGCTTTGCTGTAGTAGGACGTCCTAATGCTGGAAAATCAAGTTTTATAAATGCACTTATAGGAGAAGAACGTTATATCGTTACTGATATCGCAGGGACTACACGAGATTCAATAGATACAAAGTATAATCGTTTTGGATTTGAATTTAACCTTGTTGATACTGCGGGGATACGCCGTAAAGCAAAAGTAAAAGAGGACTTAGAGTTTTACTCTGTAATGCGTAGTGTACGTGCTATAGAACATGCAGATGTATGTCTAGTGGTTGTAGATGCAACGCGAGGTTTTGATGGACAAGTTCAAAATATTTTCTGGCTTGCAGAACGCAATAGAAAAGGAATTGTGATTCTTGTAAATAAGTGGGACTTGATCGAGAAAGATACAAAGACCATGAAAGCTTTTGAAAAGCAAATTCGTCAAGAAATAGAGCCATTTACAGATGTACCTATTATATTTATATCAGTACTTAATAAACAGCGTATTTTTAAAGCGATAGAAACTGCTGTGCAAGTATATCAAAACAAGACGCGTCGTTTAAAAACAAGCGAATTAAATGATTTCTTTTTGCCGCTTATAGAGGCATTTCCTCCTCCAGCTTATAAAGGGAAATACATTAAGATTAAGTATTGTATGCAACTGCCTACACCACAGCCACAGTTTGCGTTGTTTTGTAATCTTCCACAATACCTTAAAGAGCCATACCGTAGGTTTTTAGAAAACAAACTCAGAGAAGCATATGATTTTTCAGGAGTTCCTATCTCTATTTATTTTAGGAAGAAATAAACCATGAAAAACTGGGGAAAGATACTTATAGTAGTTGCTATTTTGATAGCTATTTTTAGTACCATAGGGATTTATTCTAGTAGAGAGGTTTTAAGTGCTTTTGGAACAATAAATCAGAAGTTAGAAGAGGCAAATACTCAATCGGTAGTAAATAAAGATAGCCTCATAAATCAGATTCAAAATAATAGTTTTAAGATAAGAGCTATATTTTTGAAAGATGTTGTTCAAGAGTTTCATGAAGATCTAGAAGATCATAAAGAAAAGTTGCTGAACAACGATATTGGTGAAGACTATTCTAAAGCAGATATGGAAACTGTACTTTTTGTAAAAGATGGTCATATTACTGAAAATGGAACATCTTTTATAGCTTCTATGAATCAAATGAGGCGAGACTTTGTTAATAATGCACCAGAAGATTCTCTTTTGTTAAATAAGATCAATGAATTTTTCCCACGAGAACTTGTTAATTCTCAAGAAAAAAGAGAGTCTTGGTTACGATATCATTTTGAAGGCTTTCCAATAATCACTTCGGTTACAAAACTTACGAGTATTCAAAATGATGTTCAAGCTATTGAAAGTCAAATTTTGACTCGTTTTCTGAGTCAGAAAATTCCGGATACTCAATAAACTAGAAACTTCACAGTTATGTTAATTGTTTGCTAAACTATGTTAAGGCTATATGTAGTCTAATAAATGTTTCAGTAATTAGATTATCATCAATCAATCAACCATTCGCCTATATGACACAAGTACGTGCCGTCACTTTTCTCTTCCTTCTTTTTTCTAGTGTATTTCTACAAGCTCAAAATTTTGAAGTTACTGGAGTTTTAAAAGATAAAACGACAAAACAACCCTTAGAAGCAGCGACCGTTTTTATGGAAACAGTTAAGGATACTACCTTAATTACATATACAATAACAAATGCAAAAGGGATGTTTTCCTTAGAAGGAAAAACAAATCAAAAAGAAGTCTCTGTAAATATTTCATTTGTTGGGTATGAGAATTATAGAAAAACAATTGACTTAACAAACCCTGAAGTAGATTTAGGAGAAATTCTTTTAGATTTTAATGTAGCTACTTTAGATGAAGTAGTTGTAAAAAGTAGGGCTCCCATTACTGTAAAAAAAGACACTTTAGAATTTAATGTAAAATCTTTTAAAACCAAGAAAGATGCAAATATTGAAGATCTTCTCAAAGAGCTTCCAGGTGTAGAAGTAGATGAAGATGGGAGAATTACAGTAAACGGAAAAGAAGTTAATAAGATATTAGTAAACGGGAAACCCTTTTTTGGGGATGATCCTACCATTGCTACACGGAATCTAACGAAAGAAATTGTAGAAAAGATTCAAGTAACAGATACAAAAACAGATGATGAGGCGTTTGCAGGAGAAGATGGAGATAAAGAGAATAAAACGATCAACTTAACAATTGCAGAAGAAAACAATAAAGGAGTTTTTGGACGCGTTGCAGGAGGAGTAGGGACAGATGAACGTTTTGAATTTGCTGGGATTGTCAATGTATTTGATAATGATAGACGAGTGAGTGTTCTCGGCGGAGGAAATAACTTGAACTCTGCAGGATTTAGCTTTGGGGAAATTCGAAAGTTTTTTGGAGGAGGAAGATCCCTTTTTGTAAATAGTAATGGCTCCTTTGGAGTTGATGGACGTTCTTTTGGAGGAGGGCAAGGTATTGTAAACAGTCGTAGCGCAGGAGCAAACTATGCTGATGTCATTGGAAAGAAAGTAGATATTTCTGCCGATTATTTTTATTCTGGAGCCAATTCTTTTGATGAGGTGCGCACAGAGCGAGAAAATATCTTTCCAGATAGACGTTTCTTCACAAATAGTACCACACGATCTGATGGAAATGTAGATAATCATAGCGCTAATATGACCTTTAATATAAAAGTGGATTCTACTTTTTTAATCAATATTAGACCTGCTTTTCGATTAAATCGAAATGAAAATCGTTTTGCTTCTAATGAAGCATCCTTTGATGAAGAAGGATCACAAATCAATGAATCTAATGCTAATAACCGTACGTTAAACACAGGTGGTAATTTTGAAAATAATATAAGCTTAACAAAGCGCTTTGGAAGTAAAGGAGCTTTTTTGAAGTTTAGACTACAAAACGAGATTAATAAGCAAGACTCTGAAGATTTTATACAATCCCAAACAACTATTTTTGGGGATGAGCCTACAGAAATTAATAGGAATCAACTTACAGATGGAGAAGCTGGTGTAAATGGGTATAATCTTGGAGTTACGTACAGACAACCCTTAATTGCAAAAAAACTATTTTTAGACTTTGAGTTTGGCTATCGAAATGACAATCGAACTCGAAAGCGAAGTACGTTTGATTTTAATGAAGATACGCAACAGTTTGATGATTTTAATCTAACATTGAGTACCGATTTTGAAGGACGTAATATCCGTGCAACCCCAGAAGTAAGCGTACGATATAATACAGATAAATTTAATATAAGCTTTGGTGCTGGATATGTTTTTAGAAGATTAGAAAATGAAGACTTTTTGCGACCAGAGTTTAATATTACACAAGATTTTGAAGCAGTCGAATTATCTTCATATGTAAATTATACCTTCTCTCCAAAGGCATCTTCCTATTTTGGATATAATCTAACAAATAGACCTCCAGAAGTAACACAATTAAACCCTTTTGTAGATGTTTCCGATCCTTTAAATATCATACAAGGGAACCCTGATTTAGCACCATCAAATAATCATAGTTTTTATGGCGGATTTAATAATTATGACTTCCAAAAAGGAGGCGGGTATTATATAAACTTTAATGGCAATTTTGTGAATGATGCGATCATCACAAAAACAATAGTAGATGAAAACCTTGTACGCTCTACTACCTATGAAAATGTAAATGGAAATTATCAGATATATGGTGGCGGTGGTTATAATAAATCTTCAAAAATAGATTCAATACGTACCATAAAATATGGAGCTGGATTCAATGTAAACGCAAATCGTAATATCAATTTTAATAACGATGTGCAATATGCTAGTAGGACAACTTCTATTGGACCTAGTGTCAATGCGTCATTTACTTGGAAAGACCTATTTGAGATTAGACCTCGTTATAACTTAAGTTTTTCAAATACAGTATTTGGAATTGATGCTTTTGAAGATCAGGATTTCTTAAGACATAATTTAAATTTAGGTACAGCATTATTTATTCCTAAACATGTAGAATGGCGTAACGAAATACAATACAGTTATAACCCTAATGTGGCTCCAGGCTTTCAACAAAGCGCTTGGTTCTGGAATAGCACGGTAGCCTATAGTTTCTTAAAAGATAAAGCAACCGTAACACTTAAAGTATATGACGTACTTGATCAAAATACAAATGCACGTCGTACCGCCAATGCTAATTTTATACAAGATGTACAAAGTACTGTGCTAGAACAATATTTCTTACTAAGTTTTAGCTGGAAATTTAATACCCTAGGAAGTAAAGGAGAGTCTGACAATGGAGGAGTCTTTTTCTTTTAAATTGTATCCTTGATTTATCGTATCTATTTTAATCGTAAAATAGAACTAGAAATGTACTATGTTTGGTTACATTGCGTGATAACTATTAAATCAAAACATGTCTACAGAAAATGCCTTTACGATTATAAATCAAACTAGAGAAAATATTCTTGTTGCGTTTATCTCACGTATGACTCAATTAGAAACCTATGCATGGAAAGTAGTAGGCCCTTCCCAAGACCATCCCCATATAGAACCCTTTCCAAAACAAATGGAATTGGTGACTAACTACTACCTAGAAGGAGTGTCTAACAAAGACCCATATGGAGGGAAACAAACGGATTCTGTATGGTGGGATACTATTAAAAAAACACCAACAGCTTACAAAGCAGATTGGAATAAAGCTGCCAATAAAGTAGATGTGAAACTTGAAGGAGAAAACCATAACGGAGCAGATATAAGCATAAAAAATAATAGTGGATCTATGATATATGTACACCTTAAGTTTGGATCCAATGAATATATTCCTCCAATACCACTTATTGCTTTTTCTACAGCAAGCTATCAATTTGAATGGCCTATGTCTGTAGCAGTTGTTGATGGCTATAGTCAATACTGTCCTCCTAATGGAGAATTATATGAAGTGAAAAATAAGTTAAGTGATCTGTCTGAAATGCTTCCTGGGCAAACCGTAGTTATTACAGGCAATCTATCTGAAGGATATCAATTGGAAGTTTCTTAAATGTGCATACATGCACTTAATTTTTACTGATATAATTAGATCATGGAAAAGTTAAATGAAGAAGATATTAGTAAGTTAAAAAACGCAATTAATCTTCAGAAAAATGATTCCGATGAAGAAGCATTATCCATTCTATGGGATTTATATAAAAGGAATTCAGAAAACGGAAAAGTGATAGGGCTTTTAGGACTGATTTTAGCTAAAACAGGACAGCGCGCAAAAGCTATACCTTATTTAGAGAAGGCAATAACCATAAGTCCTCGTAGTGAATTAGTAAGCATGTCTCTTTATAATAGTTATGTTGAGATAGAAAAGTATGATATTGCTTTTAATGTGATTTTTGAATATCTCAAATTATATCCTGCAGATTTATATCTAACCACTTTAGAAGAATTGTTGGAAGGATTATTAAAGGGATATGGGACTACATATAAGGATAAGATTATTTTTCATGCTAAAAAAAATAAAGTTCCGATACCGAATGAATTACAATAAGTAAAATTATAAATAAGATTTCGTAAACTTCGCAAGGAGTCCTATCTTCGATCGTCTAATCGGTTTTTAAAAAGAAAAACTATATTATGAGGGCTTTAGTAATTTCTGGTGGAGGTAGTAAAGGCGCTTTTGGCGGCGGTGTTGCCCAATACCTTATGGAAGAGTTAGGGCATAGCTACGACTTGTTTATAGGAACGTCTACAGGAAGTTTATTAATATCTCACCTAGCCTTAGGAAAGATCGAAAAAATCAAAGAAGCCTATACCTCAGTAAATCAGTCGGCTATTTTTAGTAATTGCCCCTTTGTAATAAAAAAAGACAAATGGGGACAAGAGCAAATAAATATTAATCATTGGAGTGTTGTTCGTAATTTTATGAAAGGCTCTAAAACCTTTGGCGAAAGCCAAAATCTCAGAGAACTCATAGGAAGACTGCTTACGCGTGAAGAGTTTGAAGAACTCAAACAAAGCCATAAAGACATCGTTGTTACAGTTTCTAATCTGTCTTTGCATGAGACAGAATATAAATCTATCAAAGAGGTGACCTATGAAGATTTTTGTGATTGGATCTGGATTTCTTGTAACTATATTCCGTTTATGAGTCTTGTAAAAAAAGAAGGATGCGAGTATGCTGATGGAGGTTTTGGGAGTATGGTGCCTATTAAAGAAGCAGTAGATCGAGGTGCCACCGAAATAGATGTCATCATTCTAGAAACAGAAGTCACTTATTACAATAGCTTGCCCTCTAAAAATGTATTTTCATTATTGACCAATTTACATTCTTTTATGGTAGACCGTATTGAAAAGCAGAATATTACGATTGGGAAGTTTGCGGCAAATAACAAAGATGCCATCATCAACCTTTATTACACACCTATTGTATTAACCACAAATTCATTGGTGTTCAACAAAGAGAAAATGGCCGATTGGTGGCAACGCGGTTTTAAATATGCTGCTAGTAAAAATAGAGAGCTTAATGAAATTAGGGATTAGGGTTTTATACGCTTTCGCGAAAGCGTATACAGAATATAGACCGCTTTACTAGTAGAATATAGGTTTTAACCATACGAGCCTTTTGCCTCTTCTCTATATTCTTTTCTCTGGAAAAACTAATTCCCCACACTATCCTTCTTAGTTTCCTTCTTTTTATTGCCAAATAAACCACCCAGAAGTCCGCCAGCTGCATCTTCAATAATATCTTCCACTTTGGGTTTCGGTGTGCCTTGAGAACTTGTAGAAGTACTGTCTTTAGGAGTGTCTTTTCCGCCTCCTAAAATATCCCCAAGAATATCAGTAATCTTACTCGTACCTTCTTCTATTAATCTGTTTTTCTGAATCTCGATAATCTGATTGGTCAAGTCTCCAATAGCCGACTTTAAATTAAGCTGCACAGTGGGTTTTGTGAAATTTCCCGAAAGGGTAATAGGAACATGAGCAGATAAGTTTTCTTTTTCTTTATCCGTAAGTTTTGCAAGCAATTTACTGACATCTCCACCTAAATATTTTGCAGGAATATTAAGCTTTAAATTATATCCAATTGCATTGTCAAAACTATGCCCACCACTTACATCGATGTCAATATCATCTGCTTTAATGGTAAACGGGTTTACCGCCACTTTTCCATCTTTAAACGTAAGGGCCGCTTTAAGGTTATCTAAGTCAACACTGTCTAAGTCTATAAAATCTAATTGACTATCTAATGCAGAAAGCAACGGAGTATTTTCTGTTTGAACATTGGCGGTAAGGATTTCTGCAAATGCATTTCCATCTATAGAACTTAAAATCGGTGCAAAGTTTTCATCCAGTTGTCCCTTTATATTGATCTTAGTATTAAGAGACCCTTGCAATGCTTTTGCTATAGGAGCAAGTTGTTTTAAGAGTTTTATGTTTTGAAAAGATTGATCAATATTTATTTTACTTAAATCAAGTTCCATATCAAAAATAGGAACGCCCGTTTTTGTAGAAACATTTCCAGAAACGCCAGCAGTACCTCCAAATAGAGAAGAATTTACATTATTTAAAAGCGCTTTTTCATCGTTAATAGCAACCGTTCCTTTTACATCTGCGAGTTCTAGATCATCATAAATTACTTTGCGTGCATTAAAATCTAAAGACGCATCTAAAAAATCAGGAATCTGAATAGCAGTTGCGTCTGCCGTTCCTGTTGAGGTCTCTGAAGAACTTTTAGTAGGAGTAGTTTCGTTGTCAACCGTTTCAGTTACCGAAAAATCATTGAGATTAAACACCTGCGAAGTCACATTAAATCGTCCTTTTAGATCTTCTTTAGACATCACAAATGGGATGAGATTTTCTATCGTTCCCGTTGCACTAATATCGGTATCACCACTTTTACTTTCAAAATTAGTAAGTTGTATTGTTCCTGGTTGAAAGGTAAGTGCCGCTTGACTTATAGTCACAGGTTTAGGGAGCTCTTCCCCTTCGTATCTGAAATTAGATAATTGTGCTTGTCCGCTACTTTTAATACGTTGATATTGCTGTTTATCTACAGCGTCCATATCAAAGATAGTAGTCATATCTGCCATTACTTTTCCTTCTAAAGGTGCTCCTATATCTAATGGATATACTTTTCCAATATTTGCAAGATCTAGTGTTCCTTTAATGGCGAGATTCACTAAAATATTTGTCGTAAGATTACGCAGTTTTCCATTAGCCGAAAACAAGTCATCATCTATTTTGAAATTAAGTGTATTAATACTTACATAGGTGTCGTCTACCAATCCAGAGTCGTTTATGATCTTTGCATCAATATTGATATTATTCATTTGCTTCGGTAAATTTGGATATTTAAAAGAAGCATTATTAGAGACAATAGCAATATCTAGTTTCGGTATGGTACTCTCTGTCGCTTTTCCATTTATTTTTCCGCTTACGCGAAAATCACCGCCGGTCTGAACCCCATCAAGACTTCTAGCATATGCCTTCGGAATAATGGCTAAAAAGTTTTTAAAATCTGACGATGGTGTCTCGAACGAAACATCCATCGCAGTTCCATCATCTTCTAGCTGTACATATCCTTCAAATTGTAAAGGCAAGTCATGTACAATTGCTTTATTTTCTAGAAATGTATACTTCTGGTTTTCGAGATCAAGTTCTATATCTGCTGTCAAATCAATAGCAGCATTATCTAGATAGTTAACGCTATCAAGTTCAAAAGAGGCAAGTGCGGTTGTTTTCGTTTCAAGCGTACTTTGATTGGCACTAAAATCTCCATTGCCTTCATGATTTACTTCAGATAATCTTAGATATGTTTTAGAACTTTCATCCAAATAATTAATGATTGCATTGTTGAGTTCATAATGTTGAAGGTCAAATGTAAATGGTTTTGAAGCAGTGTCTTCTTTCGCGACAGCGGAATCAGAAGAAGAAGACTCTTTTGCAATATCATAATTGGCATTCCCTAGTGAGTCTACTTTAATGTTTATAATCGCATCATCTAGTCGTAGCGCATCTACTTTTATAGGATCATCGCCTGTATCTTTTATAAGCTGTTTTACACCCATCGCAATACGAAGCTCTTTTCCAGCGGCAAGCGTATCTCCTTCAAACGGAGCATTGTTTACCACACTAAAATTATTGAGTGTTACGGTAGCGTCTGGGAAGTTTTTAATCAAACTTATATCTAGCGTTTCCCAAGTGACTTGCGCATTTAGATTTTCATTAATCGTTTTTTTAAGTAAGTCTTCTAGTTTTCCTCTAAATAAAAAAGGAGAGGCTATAAGGAGTATAACAAGTACTAAAAGGATGCTGCCTACTATTTTTAAAATGCGTTTCATACTGTCGTTTTATTAGTGAAACTTAATTTTGAGGAGTCTATAAGACGTACTCAGAATTATAAGTTGAACTAATCCCGCTTTTTCAGCGGGATTTTGGTTTAATACCTCGACCCTTGGGTCGATTCTTTATATTGGTTCCAAGGCTTGCCCTGATGTTTAACACTTCTTATTATTATACGTCAAGTTGTAATTCTTCGCCTTCAGAAAGGTTGAATTTTTTCCTAAATACATACACTCCTAGATATAAAAATGGGGTGTCTAGTGCTGCAATTAAAACTTTAAATAAAAATCCACCTACTAATAATCCGCCAAAACGACTCCAATCTATTTCTCCAAAACTACATAGTAGTAAAAGTACGGCCGCAGTATCTATAAACTGTGACAAGAATGTTGAGAAATTGTTACGAAGCCATAAATGTTTTCCTTTAGTAAGTTTTTTCCAAAAGTGATACAAATGTATATCCACATATTGTGCCAATAAATAAGCGGTCATACTTGCAAAAACAGCAATGGCCGTCGCACCAAAAACTTTTGAAAACAATGCGTCATTTACAGGAGACCAACTAGTGGCTGTAGTTGCATTACCCACATATATAATTAATAACGAAAAAAATGAAGCAAAGATACCTGTCGTAACCATCTGATTTGCTTTCTTTTTTCCATAAATCTCACTAATGAGATCCGTAATTAAAAAAGTAATAGGGTAAGGAAGTAAACCCACTGATATTTCAAATGTGTATATGCCAAAAAAGTCCCAGCTAAAAAATTTTTGAAAAATAAGATTAGATACGACCAGTGCACATATAAATAAGGCACCAAGTGTAAAGTATATCCTATATGCAGTTTGTAAATCCTTAAGAGAATGTTTAGGTGTTGCTTGATTCATATTTCTTGATAACTTCAAGGTTAAAATTAAAGCATTATGAGAATCTTTTACTTAATTTGTTCATAAATGTTAATGTACTAACCATCTTGCATACCATCTATCTGTCATTAGGAAGTAATCAGGGGAATACTTATGAAAACCTCACAAAAGCAATACAACTATTATTTGCTCAAGTAGGTCGTATTAGTAAAATATCACCCGTATACCTGAGTCCATCATTAGGTTTTGAAGGACCAGATTTCCATAATTGTGTGGTGCGTATTCATACAAATCTTACATCAACTAAGCTTATAAAGAACATACTTGCCATCGAAACATCCATGGGACGTGTGCGAGAAGAAGGTGTGGGATACCAATCCCGTCCTATAGATATTGATGTTTTGTTGTATGATGATGCTATTATAGAGACAAGTATACTTCAGGTGCCACACCCTCGTATGTGCTATCGTACCTTTGTGCTGCAGCCACTTGCAGATATCGCAGGAAGTGAAGAACACCCAGTATCTAAAGAAACATTTTCTTCTCTATTAGAAAAGTGTCCAGATGGAAGTGTGGTTACTAAACAACCTAAGTGGCTTAAAAACCCTAAAGATTCTATGCTTTTGGGTGATTATAATTATATCGTAGTAGAAGGAAATATAGGAGCAGGTAAAACCAGTCTTGTAGAGATGATCTCTGAAGAGTTTAATGCAAAACCTATTCTTGAACGCTTTAAAGACAATCCTTTTTTGCCTAAATTCTATAAAGAACCAGATCGGTATGCGTTTCCGTTAGAAATGTCTTTTCTAGCAGATAGATATCAACAATTGCTAGACGATATAGGACAGTATGATCTTTTTAAAGATTTTATGATTGCCGATTATGATCGCTATAAATCACTCATCTTTTCACAAGTTACACTGCAAGAAGAAGAGTATGTATTGTATAAACGCTTACACGAAATGATGTATCATGATATGCCACAACCCGATTTATATGTATACTTATATCAAAATACAGAACGCCTTTTGAGTAATATCAAAAAACGGGGACGTAGTTATGAAAAAGAGATAGATGCAGCATATCTCGAAAAAATTAATCAAGGCTATCTTGATTTTATCAAATCACAACATCAACTCAATGTAAAAATTATAGATATCTCTGATCTTGATTTTGTAAAAAACAGAGAAGACTATCTAAAAGTAGTGAGTGAGTTTTACGTATAAATCCCAGTAGCTTCAGTACATAGTACAATATTGCGCTGAAATTTCAGTTATATTTGATATGTAATAATAGATGTCATAATACGTCTATACCATCATTACAACTAAAGTCGCACTAGATTTTAGTAACAAACTATCCCAATCAATATGATTAAAGAGACTCTTTAATCTCACTAAAACATGTCATGAAATACCTGTTTATTCCATCCAAACAAGTATATGTGATGTATAAAAATCGTTGTATATGAAAAAGTATATGATATTGGGGACATTACTGTTTTCTTTTTTCTCAGTTTCTGCTCAAAATGTAAGTATTGATGGGCGTTTACAGCCGCTGCTTAATGAGTTTTTTGAGTTGTGTAAAACCTATGATATTGAGTATTACGATAAATTGTTTAAACTAGAAAGTATAGATGTCGTAAACACACTTACGGTATCTGAAAAAGGATCTACACTAGGCATGTTACGTAGAAACGAACAAGGCAGTGTAGTTGCTATTGACATTAATTGGGTGGCCCAATTAGATCCTGAAATTTTAAAAGTGGTTGCTTTTCATGAGTTTGCACATTACTTTTTAGAATATTCAAAACATGTTTGTGATGACTGCGGGCGGATTATGTCTGTCGTAAATTCAAGCTATTTTGAGATTATAAGAGATTGGGATAATCGTATCAAAACATTATTTGAAAGTTCTCCTGCATATCTTAAAAAACAGCAAGTATCTAATGGTATTTCGACTCAACTATAAATTAATATAGAGTATATAGATAAGTATGCTTTCGCGAAATCGAACCTGTGAGACCTGCCTGCCGGCAGGCAGGTTCACGACCAAAGGGAGAGCGAAGCGTTAAAGCGTACCCAGTATGATTACAATTGTATTGTAAAATTAGAAAAGGCATAGATACCCTAATCTATGCCTTTTTATTTCAGAATAATGATTCTTACTCCTCTCCTAAAGAAGGATGCCAGAGATCTTTAGAAGTTCCAGTAACAGGTATAAATTGCAACGGAGGATATGACATGGTTGCATCATCTATATTCTCCCTTTTTAAAAATCGTAAAATAGTTTCTTGCGCTTTAGGATGATATACAATCTGCTCATGTCCTGCATTTTTTACGACAATATGATGGCTATTTGTATATCCCCATCGTACCTGCTCGGCTTGATACGGTGGCGTATTAAAATCTAATGTCCCGCTTAAGAATAGCGTAGGTATATCTGTAACAAGCGGAGCTCTAAAATCTTCTCCTACATCAGGAGTAGGCCAGTTTTTTAGTGTAGACATATTTACAACATTTTTAAAAAAACTTTTTTGATTTTCTTCTTCAATACGAACCATTCTACTAGCAGAAGCACCAGAAGCGGCATCCATGGTAATAGACATTCCGTGTATACCATACACCATTTGATGCCTTTTCTGAACAAACCATTGTAATAAAGAATAATCGCCTTGATCTATGCTGTATAAAAGTTTAGGTAATACTGGGATATCACTCGCGTCACCAATATCTATTCGGAGTATTAGGTTAAGGCCATACGAACCTACCAAGACTTTTAGAGGAGCTCCCGTAAGCGCAGAAGTTATTTCAACTTCTACTGGATTTGTAGTCAATTTTGTAATCACTTTCTTATATAAAGCAACTAGGTCTGGAATGTCTTTATTTATAGTAGCGTCATTATTCGAGAGCAGTGCAATTTTATGTAATTGAATATCCATTGCTAGGGGTAACTTAAATGTGTCATTAAACCCTTCAACACCTATGAGTATGGCATTTTCTACATAATCAGGGTAATATTTCATATAGGTTTGACCTAAATGTGTACCATAACTAAAACCAAATAATGAGATTTTAGAATACCCTAACGCTTGTCGTAATACATCTAAATCAGTTGCATTTTCTATAGTTGTATATCCTTGTAAATCGACGCCTCTATCATTAAAAGTTTTTAAAGCCTCATGAGACATCGTATTAAAATGCTTTTGAGAAGCCTTTGCATCGACAAAAAGGTTTTTAGGGAGTTCCTTTTGCCATATAAATAAGGTGCGTTCAGTCTCGGCACCCGTCCCTCTTTGGTCCACAAGGATAACGTCACCAAGTTCTAAATATGGCAACCAGTTTTCTAAATATCTAGGATTACTAGCTTGCCACGTACAGCTTGAACCTGGCCCTCCTTCTAAGTAAAATATAGGCGATGTAGGAGTGGGGTTGCTGCTTTTTAATTTGATAAAATGAACAGGGATTTTTGCACTATTAGGGTTGTTACGATTTTCAGGAACTTCTATCGTACCTACCTCTGCAAGTACTTCCTTTCCTGATTCACTTGTAAACGTAGCAGCAGTCATTTGTAATTGTTGGGCGAATACACTTTGTATTGCGATACTGAAACATAAAAGAAAAATAAGTTGTGATTTCATGAGATATTTAATTTTTGAGCAATGTAATAGCTGTGTAGATAGCTATTTTAAAAAGTAGATGGATGTCACATCACGATAGTTGCATACTGTATAGAAATTGTCAAATGCAATTCGTAGGACGATATGTAAAATTGAGGAGTCGATACTGCGTATTGATCGATCTGTTCTAAAATCAAGCTTATTTTTTTCTACTTTCCCATTAATTATGGAAAAATCAATTCATTTTTTAGACAAACTACTTCAGAATAGGATCGCGTTGCATGTGCTTTTTTGGCTCTTTGTATTGTTTTTAGCGCCCTTAGTAGCAGATAGAAGTATTATGGAGGTATGGCAATCTCTTGTGTATAGAGGTGTAGGATTACCTACAAAGATGATTGCTACCTATTTTTTAGCCTATTATTTGATTCCGAGGTATTTTCAGAAAGAAAAGTATTTTCAGTTTATAATATACTTCGTTATAAGCTCTTTTATTCTTTGTGTGATATATCGTTTTAATAATGTACAAATCGCAGAACGATTAGCTGGAGAAGAAGGGTATAAAGAACGCTTATGGGAAATTGTAGCCTATTATGATGAGACTATTTTAGGGTATATTGGAAGAGTTTATTCTGTAACGATTCCTTTTATTTTTATAAAAATGCTGAGGTCTCGTGGCGCTGAAAAAAGGAAAGTAGCACGTTTAGAAAAAGAAAAAATAGATGCTGAGCTTAATTTTTTAAAAGCGCAAATACATCCTCATTTTTTATTCAATACTTTAAATAATTTATATGCATTAACCCTAAAAAAATCTGATCGTGCACCAGATGTAGTCGCTAAGCTTTCAGAAATACTAGATTATATGCTATACCAATGTAAAGAGGATAGGGTTTTGGTAAGTAAAGAAATCACACTTTTAGAACACTACTTAGATTTAGAGAAGCTACGATATGGAGAACGATTGCAATTAACATTTGATCATGATCTGGATGATCATACCTCACAAATAGCACCTTTAATTTTGATTTCTATTGTAGAAAATGCATTTAAACATGGAGTAAGCGGAGCAATACAACAACCAGTTGTAGCCATTTCTATAAAAGTTAAAGAAGGAGTATCGTATATTAGAGTCTATAATTCAAAACCAGCAACTCCTCAAATAGATGAAATGGGCTATAAAAAAGGAATAGGAGAGACGAATGTAAAACGGCAATTAGAACTCATTTATCCTGAACGTTATGAATGGAATTATGAGGAGTCACCAACATCATATGAAGTTAATTTAACGATTCAGTTATGAGTAAAAAGGTGACCTGCATTGTTGTAGATGATGAACCTTTAGCGATTGAATTGCTTGAAGGGCATATCCGACAGTTTACACAATTAGAACTTATAGCGACTTGTTGGAATGCGATAGAAGCTTTTGAAATTGTAAAAAACACACCCGTTGATATTATTTTTTTAGATATTCAGATGCCAGGCCTTTCTGGAATTCAATTTGTGAAGTCGCTTCAAAACCCACCTGCTATTATTTTTACAACTGCCTATCGAGAGTATGCAGTAGAGAGTTATGAACTTGATGTCATTGACTATCTATTAAAACCCATTACAATGGATCGTTTTTTTAAATCCATTACGAAATATTTTGATAAGATAGGCAGCCCAACCATTCATAAAGAGAGTGTTAAAGCGACAGTAGTAGAAGATGAGTATATGTATGTGAATACGAATAGAAAGTACGTAAAAATTACTTTTGAAGAGGTATTGTATGTAGAAAGTATTAAAGATTATGTGCGTATACATCTAGAAAACGAAAGTATCTCTACCAAAGATAAAATTAGTCTCTTTGAACAAAAAGTACCCTCTTATTTTATGAGAGTTCACCGTTCTTATATGGTAAACACCCATAAAATCACAAGCTATACGATGCAAGATATTGAAATCGGAGCAATAGAAATCCCTATAGGTATCTCGTATAAGAAGTTAGTAATGAAGATATTGCAGAAGTAGTATTAGGGTTATGTACGCTTTCGCGAAAGCGTATAATAAAATATTAAATTATTAAAACAGACGTCTGATTAATCAAAATAGGTTTCTATAGTCTGTATACCAGCAATATCTTTATTTAGGTATTTTATGCTCACTTTAGGCGGAATAGAAATTTCAATACAGATTTCATTAAAAACGAGTTGTTCTGTAGAAATCTTACTTTGAAATTCATTAGACATTAAAAGCGATTTAAGAATCATTTTAAACATTTTTCTGTTCTTATATTCTTCTAATAATTGGTCTATTATTTTTTGATCTACTTCTTTGAATCTGCTTACGTGAATTTCAACCGAAGGAGGTACAGAAATCCCTACAATAAGTCTATTAGTTCTGAAGCCCGCTTTTTCGATGAGAGGTAGGATGTCAAATACTTCTTTCACATAATTAATAAACTTGTTTTTTGCAGTACTGCCAATTTCACTTAATTTAGAAAAACCGCTTTTAAGCTGATGTAATAATTGATCAGTACTATCAGAAATACTCTGAGTTGTTTTCTCTACTAATGACTTTTCTTTCATAAAATTAAGTTGTGCTCGTTTTTAAAGCAATGTTCATCAATTCTTGTCTATATTATTTGAAATTTAGATTTCGTCGTTCGTACTTCTAACTACTATTTTATAAAATGAGTAACGGAAAGTTTACTTCTTTTTGTAAAGGAAAAGGTACAAAAAGCTGTAAACAATCACATTCAGTTCGGCTAGCTATATCTATGATTTTAGACTTCGTACTTCCAACTTCTAACCTCGTACTTTGATTACCATCCTTGTTAAATCAGTAACGGAAAGTTTTCGAAAATTTAAACAGAAAAAAGTTTTTAAATTTTCAAAAACTACCACCGCCATATTCGGCTAGCATATTATAGTAATAGATATTTCGTCATTCGTACTTCAAACTTCGTGCTTCCAACTACCATCCTCCAGAAGCACCACCGCCTCCGAAGCCTCCACCTCCAAAGCCACCACCGAAGCCACCGCCTCCAAAACTTCCACCGCCGCCACTTCCGAAGCCTCCTCCGCTTCCAAAAGAACCACGGCCCATATTACTAAGGATAATAACATCTAAGAGGGATTCAGCTTTACGTCTACGGCCGCCACGACCGCCACCACGATGATTTTTTCTACTTAAAATGATGAGTATAACGATAAAGAATACAAATACGAGTACGGGACCTATGGGAAACGAATTATTGTTTTTGCGAGTGCCTGTAAAATTGCCTTCAAGACGTGCGATCATTTCATCGGTAGCGGCATCAAGACCTCCATAAAAATCTCCTTTTTTAAAAGCAGGAATGATGGTTCTATTGATCATACGTTCAGCATCACGATCCGAAATAATAGATTCAATGCCGTAGCCTGTATTAATATCTACTTTACGATCATCTTTGGCTACGATAATAATAATGCCATTGTCTTCATTAGCCTGTCCGATACCCCATTTCTGTCCCCATTTAGCTCCAAGGAATGAGATGTCTTCCCCTTTTGTAGAAGATATAATCGCAATCACTATTTGTGTTGAGGTAGTATCGCTATATCGTATAAGTTTTTGCTCAAGTGATTTCTGTTGGTAGGAATTAAACAAACCAATATAGTCATATACAGCTGTTTGTTTACTAGGTTTTGGTGGAATGTCAAATTGCGCATGCGCTATGTGTCCTCCTCCTAAAAAAAGAAGGATACACAATAAACGTATGCAAGTACTTACGCTTTTGCGAACTTGTCTAACTGGCAGGCAGGAGCGAACGAACCCTATGTTATATATAGATAGTAGCTGTGTCATTAACTTGTAGTAATCTCATCTGGGAGTTCATTAATATCTCCATGTTGCCATGGGAAATAAGCACTTAATCGTTTACCCACATCCTGAATCCCTTCAATGATTCCTTCTTTAAAACGCCCTTCTTTAAAATGAGTACTCATGGTATCTCTTGTGGTTTCCCAAAAATTAGTAGGCACTTTTTTATCAATCCCTCGATCGCCACATATAGCAAACTTGTGATCGTCTACAGCTATATAAATGAGAACTCCGTTTTCTTCTTTGGTATTATCCATTTTAAGGATATGAAAGATTTCTTTAGCACGCGTG
This sequence comes from uncultured Dokdonia sp., assembly GCF_947492535.1. Lineage (GTDB taxonomy): Bacteria > Bacteroidota > Bacteroidia > Flavobacteriales > Flavobacteriaceae > Dokdonia. The sequence goes on from NZ_CANLNH010000001.1 coordinate 164,245, forward strand.
AAGACGTCTAGATCTGTATGTCGTTCTAAATGCACACGTATTTCACCAGAGGTATTGCTTTCGGCAATACGAATAGCCTCAACAATGTCTTGTTCTTCTGTTTGTGTTAAAAAATCTTCTACCGTAGATGCCATTAGTTACTAAAATCAAATTCTACATTTGGTGCATTTTCAGTTCCAGCGTCAGCTTCAAAATATCCCATCTCTTCAAACTTTCCTATAAACATGTTGATGAAATTATTAGGAAACTTTTTGAGATGTTTGTTAAAGGGTTTTACAGATTCATTAAAGCGATTACGCTCTACATTGATGCGGTTTTCCGTACGCTCTAATTCGTTGATCAATTCTTTGAAATTTTCATTAGCTTTTAGATCTGGATACCTTTCAAAGGTTGCTAATAATCTTGATAAAGCTGAAGTCAATCCTGATTGTGCTTGTTGAAATTGCTTTAATTGGGCAGGTGTGATATTAGATGGGTCAATGGTAATGGAAGTTGCTTTAGAACGTGCTTCAGTAACCTTTACAAATGTTTCCTGCTCATATTCTGCATATCCTTTTGCTGTCTTTACAATGTTAGGAATTAGATCAGCACGGCGTTGATAACTACTTTCTACATTAGCCCATTGTGCAGTAGCGTTTTCTTCTAAATCTATAGATGTGTTGTAAAAACCTGGACTTACAACAAATGCAATGTATGCTATAATTGCACCAATTACTATTAATACGATTAATCCTTTCTTCATATCTGGTTAGTTTATGTTTATTGATTTTTGTTACAAAACCGCTCTGGATTTAGTAAACGATTGCAAGTTAAGAAAATCTTATTTTCTTTATTTTGTAACAAAACAAGTGTCTTATCTACCTATAAAGTGTATAAAATAATCGATAATGAGAACAACAAAGTATCTATTAGTAATTATAGGAGTTTTAGGAATGATGGCTTCTTTATATCTGGGAATTGTACATAACGATGTACTACCTAATATACCATCGTTTATTGCAAGTTTATCTTTGGTGTATTTAGGACTGTATAAAGTAGCTACTCCAAAAACAACCCAATGCTCTGTAGAAGTTGAAAAAACTAAAGATTCTTTTTAAGCTCTATAAGTTGCGCTTTTACATTTTCTAGCTTTCGAATAATATCAAAATTACTAAGGGTTTCTTTCTTTCCTTCTTTAAGATGAATTTTAGCGCCTTCTAATGTAAAGCCGCGTTCTTTAACAAGATGATAAATCAGTTCAAGGTTTTTGATGTCTTGAGGCGTAAATTTACGATTCCCTTTTGCATTCTTCTTAGGTTGTAATACATCAAATTCTTTTTCCCAGAAACGTATGAGAGACGTGTTCACTCCAAATGCTTTGGAGACTTCTCCAATGCCATAATATAATTTTTCTGGAAGGTTTACATGCATAAGATTAATCTAACGATTGGTTTTCTTGTTGAGATTGTTTTAATAATTCATCAAACTCAGCAGGAGAAAGTTTTCCGTAGTAAAAATGAATAGGATTGATGCGTTCACCTTCTTTAAAAATCTCATAATGTAAATGCGGTGCTTCAGAACGTCCTGTGCTTCCTACAAAACCAATGAGATCGCCACGTTTTACTTTTTGTCCCTTTTTTACATTGTAGGCATTTAAATGTGCATACAAACTCTCATATCCATATCCATGTGTGATACGGATGTGTTTTCCATACCCAGAAGCAGTAGCATCTGCACGAGAGACTTTACCGTCCCCAGATGCATATACAGGAGTGCCTCTTGGTGCTGTAAAATCCATTCCCCAGTGCTTCTTGCGAGCCTTTGTAAACGGATCGGTACGATATCCAAAACCTGAGGCCATACGTGTTAAATCTTCATTACTTACAGGCTGTATCGCTGGAATAGCAGCTAGTAATTTTTCTTTATCGGCAGAAAGTCGTGCAATTTCATCAAGCGACTTCGATTGAATATCCAGTTGCTTTGTGATTTGGTCCATACGCTTATGACTCTCAATAATCATAGCTGAATTGTCGTATCCTTTTAAGTTTTCATAACGATTTACACCACCAAAACCAGCTTTACGTACTTCATCAGGAATAGGATTGGCATCTAATAAGATTCTATAAATCTCATTATCTCGTTGCTGTACATTTTCAAGAACCTTACTGGCAAGGTCCATTTTAGATTCTAATATAGAGAGTTGTAATGCAAGATTTGAGTTTTCACGTTCCAGCCTACGTTCTTTAGGAGTGTCTATTCCAGAATTGAATACCGTAATGAGTATAATAAGTCCCATAAGGGTAGCTGCTGTAAAAAACAACAGAACAAATCCTATAGTGCGTCCTTTTTTACGCTCTACTTTTCGATAAGAAAGCGTGTCACTATCATAGTAATATTTTACCTTAGACATAAGTTAAAATGTGTATTTTTGCCAGATGTTAAAGATGATTTATACGCTTTCGCGAAAGCGTACTTCAATTATCAAAACGATCAAAGATAAAAATAATTATTCGATACGATTACTTCTATGAAATCTCAAGAAATACGTGCCAAATTCCTAGCGTTTTTTGAATCAAAAAAACATGATATAGTACCCTCTGCACCTATGGTGTTAAAGGATGACCCTACACTCATGTTTACAAATGCAGGGATGGTCCCGTTTAAAGAATATTTTCTAGGTAATGGAATTCCTAAAAACACACGTCTTACAGATACTCAAAAATGCTTACGTGTCTCTGGCAAGCACAATGATTTAGAAGAAGTAGGAAAGGATACCTATCATCATACCATGTTTGAGATGTTAGGAAACTGGAGCTTTGGAGATTATTTTAAAAAGGAAGCAATTGATTGGGCTTGGGAATTACTAACGGAAGTTTTTAAGATTGATAAAGACAGTTTGTATGTAACCATTTTTGAAGGAGATGAAAGCGAAAAGTTAGAACGTGATCAAGATGCCTATGATTTATGGAAAAATCATATCTCAGAAGATCGTATCCTAAATGGAAATAAAAAAGACAACTTCTGGGAAATGGGAGCACAAGGGCCTTGTGGTCCATGTAGTGAGATTCATGTAGATATACGTTCTGAAGAAGAAAAAGCTAAAGTAGACGGAAAAACATTAGTAAATCAAGATCATCCATTAGTTATAGAGGTTTGGAATCTCGTATTTATGCAATTTAACCGTCTAGCTGATGGGTCTTTAGAAAACTTACCTGCACAACACGTAGATACAGGAATGGGGTTTGAACGACTTTGTATGGTTTTACAAGGCGTACAATCTAACTACGATACGGATGTCTTTACGCCATTAATGCGCGAGATTGAGACGATCACTTCCTCTAAATGTGGTCATAAAGAAGAAACGGATATCGCTGTACGTGTAATAGCAGATCATGTAAGAGCTGTTGCATTTTCTATTGCAGATGGACAATTGCCAAGTAATACAGGAGCTGGCTACGTAATACGTCGTATTTTACGTAGAGCAATACGCTATGGATTTACATTCTTAAATACCAAAGAACCTTTTATCTATAAATTAGTAAATACACTTGTGAAACAAATGGGAGAGTCTTTCCCAGAATTGAAACGAGAGAAAAACTTGATTGTTAATGTCATTAGAGAAGAAGAGCAGTCTTTCTTGCGTACCTTAGATCAAGGATTGATTTTACTAGATACAGTGATTGCTAATACAAAAGGAGATACCATTTCTGGAGAAAAGGCTTTCGAATTGTATGATACCTATGGTTTTCCTATAGATTTAACAGCGCTTATTTTAAGTGAAAAAGGATTGAAATTAGATGAAGAAGGTTTCCAAGTAGAGCTTCAAAAACAAAAAGATCGTTCTAGAAATGCTTCTAAAGTAGAGACAGGTGATTGGACAGTATTAATAGAGGATGCCGAAGAAGAATTTATAGGGTATGATACGCTTGAAGCTTCTGTGAAAATAACAAGATATCGTAAGACAGAGAGTAAAAAAGACGGAGAGTTATATCAGCTAGTGTTTAATCTGACGCCGTTCTATCCAGAAGGAGGAGGGCAAGTAGGAGATAAGGGATATCTAGAGGTGCCTAATGGAGAAGTGGTGTATATCATAGATACTAAGAAAGAAAATAACCTTATTATACATTTAGCAAAGAATCTTCCAAGATCTACCGAAGGAACATTTAAAGCTGTCGTAGATGAGAAACAACGTTTCCGTACCTCTGCAAATCATACAGCAACGCATTTATTGCATCAAGGATTACGTAAAGTGTTAGGGACGCATGTTGAGCAAAAAGGAAGTATGGTGCATAGCCGTAATCTTCGTTTTGATTTCTCACATTTCTCAAAAGTGACTACTGAAGAATTAAAAGCAGTAGAAAACTTTGTAAACGCTCGTATTCGTGAGAGTCTGCCATTAGAAGAACAACGTGGTATTGCGTATGACCAAGCGATTAAAGAAGGTGCAATTGCATTATTCGGAGAAAAATATGGAGATGCTGTACGCGCCATTCGTTTTGGAAAATCGATGGAGCTTTGTGGAGGAACGCATGTACAAAGTACAGGTGATATCTGGCATTTTAAAATTACATCAGAAGGCGCTGTTGCTTCAGGAATACGTCGTATCGAAGCGATTACAAATGACGCTGCTAAAGAGTATTTTACTTCAGAAACTGAAGCTTATAATAAAGTAAAAGCAACCCTTAAAAATGCACAAGATCCTGTAAAAGCCATTACAAGTTTACTAGATGAAAATACGGCGCTTAAAAAACAAGTGGAAGCACTTATTAAGGAGAAAGCGCAAAACTTAAGTGGTGATTTGGAGAAAGAATTCCAAGAAGTCAATGGGGTGCAATTTTTAGCGAAGAAAGTAGACCTAGATGCAGGTGCTATCAAAGATTTGGCTTTTAAGTTAGGGCAGAATAAAAATGATGTTTTCCTTCTCTTCGGAACCGAGCAAAATGGAAAAGCATTGTTGAGTTGTTATATCTCTAAAGAGTTAGTGGACAGTAAAGGGTTGAATGCAGGTCAAGTGGTACGCGAATTAGGGAAACACATCCAAGGCGGTGGTGGCGGACAACCTTTCTTTGCAACAGCAGGAGGAAAGAATCCCGCAGGAATTAATACTGCATTGGAGGCCGCTAAGGATTTTTTAGATTAAAAAAGAAAATAGAACATAGATTATTCGCGTGCGCTCTCTTATAGATAATTGCGACTCTAATGATAGATGTTAGAAAATACAGCTCCTTCCCTTTTCAGGGGAAGGTGGATTTTTATTTACTCATGAAAGTAAATGAAAAGACGGAAGGGGTCTCCTTTTCACCATACGAGCAAAAGATTTATCTTTCAATATCTATTCTTAATTTAAAATATTACTAATGAATCTTCAATTGTTAATTCCTTTATTAATCACATCTCTTATAACAATTTTTGGCTGGTATGTTTTACATAAGCTTACCAAAAAGAGAGAGCAAGAAAATAAAAAGAAAAACCTTCGAGTAGAATACTTAATAGATGCTTGGAGTAAACTTGAATATGGTTCAAATAGAGATATTGATAAAGAAGAATTTGTTGAGTATTTTGAAAAACCTATAGCTATGATTCAGTTATTTGGAACTTTAAATCAAATTGATCTAGCTCAAAAGTTAGTTGAAGAAATAAAAAATAATAAACAAGTTAGTCTTGACGATATATTAGAAGACTTAAGAAATGATCTTAGAAGTGAATTAAATCTCGAAAAGGCTAAATCTAAGATGAAATATATTAGATTTAGTAAATGAAAACTTAGCGCCTTTGCGAGATAATATTGCAATGCCACAATAAATTTACACCTTAACGAGATGAAACTACAAACCAACATCCCATTAGAATCTGCTTCAAAACAATTTGGGTATGAAGATAATGTGTTGTTATTAGGTTCTTGCTTTGCAGAAAACATAGGAGAGAAACTTTTGTATCATAAGTTTCAAACCATGGTTAATCCCTATGGAATTCTTTTTCATCCGCTAGCTATAGAACGTGTATTACATGATGTACATAATAACACAGGAATAGGAGAAGAAGCTATTTTTGAATTAGATGGTATATGGAAGTCTTTTGTAGCCCATAGTCAACTCAATAGTTCTTCTAGAGGTGCTTTGGTAGATAAACTTACGAAGGCTCAAGAACAACTTACAAAAGCAATTACGAAAGCCTCTCATGTTTTTATTACGCTTGGAACTGCTTGGGTATACCAACATAAAGAGACAAATATTGCTGTGGCAAACTGTCATAAAGTACCTCAGAAAGCATTTGTAAAAGGACTATTGCCTGTAGAAGAAATTGCAGGAAGCCTTAAGAGGCAATGTACGATTATTAAAAAAATAAACCCCAAAGCTCAAGTTGTTTTTACGGTTTCTCCCGTACGACATCTTAAAGATGGTTTTGTAGAAAATACGCGAAGCAAAGCACATTTGATTTCGGCAGTACATACGGTAGTTAATGCAAATCACGCACAGTATTTTCCCGCCTATGAATTGATGATGGATGAACTACGTGATTATCGGTTTTATGCAACAGATATGCTGCACCCTAGCCAACAAGCCATAGAGTATATTTGGGAGAGATTTCTGGAGGTATACGCGGGAGTTTATGCTGAGTCTAGTCGAAGTACGAAAGTAAAAACAACACTCAAAGAAGTGCTAGCAATCCAACAAGGACTTTCACACCGTCCTTTTAATGTAGATAGTGAACAACATCAAGAATTTCTTCGAAAACTCAGAGTGCGTATAGCAAAACTACAGCAAGAATACCCTCATATTGAATTTTAGTAAAACGCTATGATCGAAAAATATAGTAGATTCGTAGGACTAAGTAAACTATTCTATGAATCGTAATATAGTATATGGAGTTTTTGTAGCGATACTTATTTTATTGAGTTTTCGATATTGCGAGTTTAAAGATGATGATCATCAACGTCTAGAAGAGCACTCTGCACTTATCGAGAAAACACTTAAAAACGTCGGGAAACTTGTTGTGACAGAAGGAGAGTATGCAGAAGTGTTTACCTATGAAGACTCAAAAGAGTTTTACTTAGATATCTTAACAGCAACCAAAAAAGCACTGGTGGTTGCTAATGCAAAAGCAACGATCTCTTATGATCTAAGTAAAGTAGAAACTCAAATTGATGAGGCTACTCAAACTGTTTATATCACACGTATCCCAGAACCAGAATTAACTATTAATCCTAATTTGGAGTATTACGATATTCAACAAGATTTATTGAATCCTTTTGAAGCCGAAGATTATAATGTGATTAAAGCTAGAGTAACAAATACGCTTAGAGAAAAAATAGAAGCTTCAAGTCTATATACCAATGCAGAAAATAGATTAATTACAGAACTTCATAAAATCTATATTTTGACTAATTCTTTAGGGTGGACATTGCAATATGATGCTACTCCAATTACAAACATTGCTGACTTCGAAAAGCTATTAGATTAATTCTTTATTAACTCGATACCATTTTCTATAAGATGTGCTATTTCTGGACGTGTTTCTTTGAGTGTTATGAGATGTTCTAAAACCGCTTTCGCGAAACCTGTGCTGAGCGCAGTCGAAGTAGCGGAATTATCCTCATAAACAAGTTCGTAAATTTCTAATGAAAGTAACCAGTCTGTCGGATGATGCGTTGATACATCTTTAAAAATATGTGATAATCGTTCTTTAGAAATAGATCCAGATTCCCTACTATTTCTTACCTCTTGATATAAAGCTAATAGTTGCTCTTCTTGTTCTGAAATATCAGATTTAATAGTAGTCGTACTAATGACGTGTTCTTCAAGTTTAAATGATAAATAATCGGCAGCTCCTGCAAAAGCAGATAAGATTTCTTGTCCCAACGCCATGTCAAAATCCCCCATGTCAGGAGAAAATAAGATTTCGTCTTTATAACATACTGTGCAATCAGTAAACTGGATAAGCATGAGTTTTCCGTTAAGATTACGCATTCCTGTAACGTTAAGACCATTTACCGTAATGCCGCTTTCAAACTCAAAAGAAATAGGTTTTCCATCATAAAAATTATACGCTTGTAAATCTCTAGGCCCCATATTTTCAATCGATAAATTAATACCTTTAAGTTTGCCTAGTGGCGATCTAAAACCATTAAGATGTCTAGCGGTACCATGACCGATGAGTTCTTTTTCGCGATAAGCCAGCGCTGTAGGACCTTCGGTTTCAAAATAGATAACATCATTATCTTCATTCTGAATCATACGTGTAAATACACCGCTCACTTGAAGTCCAGTACTTAACTCAATAGTACCTATTTGTTTGGATTCGATTAATTTTTTGAGTCCGCGCCACCCTCCTTTACGCACTGCCATAGTACTTGCAAATTCTTCAAGTACTTTCATGAGGTAAGCGAAGTCTGGTGTTACATACAGTTGCGGTTGAGGTTTTGTAATATCAAATTCTTTATAAATAGCCTCTATAGAATACGGAAGCTTGACAACTTTGTCTGTCATGCACCACGCACTTTCTCCAATGGAAGAAAGTAATCCTGCTCCATAAATTTTTGGGTCTTCAACAGTGCCTATGAGTCCGTACTCTACGGTCCACCAGTGTAGATTACGTATCAACGCAATTTCAGAAGGTTCTACTTTTTTATGTTGAAGTTCTTCTACGTGTTTTTCTGCTTTTCTAATAGTATCGAGATATTCTTCTTGAGCAGGAGTAAGCGTTTCCTCTCCTTTTGGGAGGGGGCTTGGAGGAGGGCTTTCTTTTAAGATAGATAATTTACGTACGGCTTCATACATATCCATATCATGTGCACTTGATATCGCTTTAGCACCTATCTCACCAAAACGTCTTAAGTATTCTGCATAGTCAGGGCTTGCAATAATAGGTGCGTGTCCAGCACCTTCATGAATGATGTCAGGAGCAGGTGTATATTCAATATTTTCTAATTGACGGATGTCACTCGCAATCACAAGAACTTTATACGCTTGGAATTCCATAAAAGCATTGGGAGGAATAAACCCATCTACAGCTACAGCTGCCCAACCTATTTCTTTAAGGATACGATTCATTCCATACATAGATGGAATCTGATCGATAGAAATACCTGTTTGCCTAAGACCGTCTAAATAACTTTCATGAGCAACTTTTGCTAGGTAATCTACATTTTTTCGCATTACATAACGCCATACAGCTTGGTTGATAGGAGTGTACTCCTCATAATTTTGAGGCTTGATGTATTGCTTTAAATGTGGCGGCAAACGATCCAATAAAGGATTGGTTTCTATAGTAGTACTCATAGAATGTAAAATTAAAGACTTTAGTGGGAATTTTCACCACTCCTTTCATAGAGTTTTATGATTTCACTAAAAAGATCAACTATAGCAGGTTCTCTCCTTTGTATCTGCTTTCGTACTTGGACAAATTCAATATAAACTTCACTTGCGTGAAAGCGTACTCATTATAATAATATACGTCAATTGGCGTATGTTTTCTTGTGGTTATGAGAGAAGTTTCAAGATTCTTTCATAAAGTGTATATTGCGTGTGATGAAATTGAATACGCTTTCGCGAAAGCAAGAAATATACAGAACCGCTGCTAAACTTTTTAAAGAAAAAGGGTATAGCGCTGTGACGATGCGAGATCTTGCAGCGGCAGTTGGTATTAAGGCAGCTAGTCTATACAATCATATTACCTCAAAACAACAAATTCTTTCTGAAATCATTCTCGATATCGCTGAACAATTTACCGAAGGAATTGATGCTATTGTAGATCGAGATACGGATACTATTACAAAATTAAAAGAAGTAATCGCCCAACATATCATACTCACCACAGACAATCCCTACGGAATGGCGGCACTTAATAATGATTGGATGCATTTGGAAGGAAAATTAGATCATTACTTAGACTTACGGACGCGTTACGAAAATAAGTTTAGAAGTATCGTATTAGAAGGAAAAGAATCAGGGGAGTTAAAGGATGTAAATACAGAGATTTTGTTATATTCTATACTCACTACCTTACGCAATCTCTATCTCTGGATTCCTAAGAAAGGAGAACTCCAAAAAGACGTGCTTATAAAAGAATTAAGTGTCACCTTATTGCAAGGTGTTGAAAAATAAGCTTTTGTAGGTGATTTGGAAATGTAACTAACAATTGTTAGTTTTGTAGTATCTAAATATCATAATGGCACAATTTCATACAATAAAAGTGAAGGATATTTATAAAGAAACTTCAGATTGCTCTGTAGTGACTTTTGATATTCCAGAAACACTTCACGATGCTTTTGATTTTCAACAAGGACAACATCTTACTCTTAAAGCAATACTAGATGGACAAGACACGCGTAGATCATATAGTTTATGTTCCAGTCCAGTAGATAAAGAATGGAAAGTTGCAGTAAAGCAAATTCCAGGAGGTTTGTTTTCTACCTATGTAAATGAACAATTACAAGCGGGAGATATGATCGAGGTTATGGAACCTAGCGGCAAATTTGGGGTTCCAGTGTCAAAAAATGAAGCTAAGAACTATGTGGTTTTTGCAGCAGGAAGCGGAATTACTCCTATTTTATCTATGATTAAAACACATTTAGCATTGGAACCAAATGCTAAATTCAAGTTATTCTATTTAAATAGAACTGTAAAATCCATTATCTTTAAGGAAGCGATAGAGCAGTTGCGTAATCAGTATTTTGGGAGATTAGAGATTTTCTATTTCTTAACCAAAGAGCAACGCGATATAGAGTTGTTTAATGGACGCTTTACCAGCGAAAAATTACAAACACTCACTAAAACACTAATTCCTGTTCAATCAACAGACGAGGTTTTTATTTGCGGACCTGAAGAAATGATATTTCTGATTCGTGATGAATTAATAGCTGCAGGGTTAGAAAAAGATAAAGTCCACTATGAATTATTTGTAACAGGACTTTCTGAAGAAGATAAACAACGAACTGCAAGACTTGCAGAGCAACAAATAGAAGGCGTTGAAGTTACGATTGTAGATGGAGGAAAAGACTTCCATTTTACAATGACAGATGAATATGATAATATTCTGGATGCAGCCTTAGGAGCAGGAGCAGATTTACCGTTTGCTTGTAAAGGCGGTGTCTGTAGTACGTGTAAATGTAAAGTAGAAGAAGGATCGGTTGAGATGAAAGTGAACTATGCTTTAGAAGAAAATGAGGTAGCTCAAAACTTAGTGTTGAGTTGCCAAGCGGTTCCGACGTCAGAGAATGTAAAAGTGAATTTTGACGTCTAGTACTGACGTTATTTGAATAACATACTATTCTCTCCCTCTGGGAGAGATGCCCAAAGGGCAGAGAGGGTTTTCGCGAAACCTGTGCTGAGCGCAGTCGAAGTAGCAAACCATTTTTAACCTTTAAAAGATACCCGCCTACGCGGGCATAAATTATGAGTGAAAAAGAAGTAAAAAACTTAGAAGAAATTTTTGAAGCACGTATCGCACGTGATGAAAAAATAGAGCCTAAAGATTGGATGCCAGAGAAGTATCGTAAGACACACATCCGTCAGATTAGTCAACATGCGCATTCTGAAATTGTAGGCATGTTACCTGAAGGAAACTGGATATCTAGAGCGCCTTCATTGCGACGTAAAGTGGCATTATTAGCAAAAGTACAAGATGAAGCGGGTCACGGTCTTTATTTATACTCAGCGTGTGAAACATTAGGGATCTCCCGTAATGAATTGTACGAACAATTACACTCAGGAAAAGCAAAATATTCTTCAATATTTAATTACCCTACAGTAACATGGGCAGATATGGGAGCAATAGGATGGCTTGTAGATGGCGCTGCGATTATCAATCAAGTGCCGTTATGTAGCACATCTTATGGACCGTATGCACGTGCGATGATTAGAGTGTGTAAAGAAGAGAGTTTTCACCAGCGTCAAGGATTTGAAATTATGCTCAAACTAGCTAATGGAACTCCTGAGCAAAAAGATATGGCACAAGATGCCTTAAATAGATGGTGGTGGCCTTCGTTAATGATGTTAGGACCAACCGATGCAGAATCTGTGCATACCGCACAATCTATGAAGTGGAAACTAAAGCGTAAAACCAATGATGAGTTACGTCAGCAGTTTATAGATCAAACCGTACCACAAGCAGATTTATTAGGACTCACTATTCCGGATCCAGATTTAAAATGGAATGAAGAAACTGGTCATTATGATTTTGGAGAAATAGATTGGGATGAATTCTGGCAAGTTGTAAAAGGATATGGTCCTTCTAATAAAAAACGTATGAAAGATAGAGTTGGCGCTTGGGAAGAAGGAACATGGGTGCGAGATGCTGCCATGGCATATGCTGAGAAGAAGGAGAAGCGTAAAAACGATATTAAAAGAGCTATCTAGATAATAATGATATTCTTTCCCTCTGGGAGAGATGCCCAAAGGGCAGAGAGGGTTTGTTAACATAAAACCTCTTCAAAATTTAAAAGATACCCGCCTATGCGGGCATGAATTATGTCACAAAACAATTGGCCCCTTTGGGAAGTATTCGTACGAAGTAAAAACGGATTAGAACATAGACATTTTGGAAGCCTTCATGCTGCCGATGCAGAAATGGCATTAGAAAATGCGAGAGATGTATATACACGTCGTAGTGAAGGTGTGAGTATTTGGGTCGTAGAAAGTAGTAATATCACTGCGAGTAATCCAGAGAATAACGGAGAGTTATTTGAACCTGCAGCTGATAAAGTATACCGTCACCCTACATTTTATGATTTACCTGATGAGGTGAAGCATATGTAGCAGGAAGAAATCGAAGCTGAAATCGAAATCTAAATTGAAAAACAAATGAGCAAATATAATTTGGATAATCGATTTGAAGATTTTGCAGCTTCAGTAATAGTTCTTTTTGATAAGCAACCAGTATCTTTTGCAGCAGATTATTTAGCTAAACAATTGATTCGGTCGGCTTGTTCTTCGGCTCTCAATTTTGGAGAGTTTGAGGGAGCAAGATCAAATAGGGACAAAGCAAATAAACTCAGAATAGCCTTAAAGGAACTTCGTGAGTCTCTTAGGAATTTAAATATTCAGTTAAAAAGTGAAATTTTGAAGTCTGAAAATATAGAGAGTATAAGGAAAGAAAATGATGAGCTTATTAGGATTTTGGTTACGCTTCTAAAAAAATATGAATGATTAATAATGGATTCGATTTCGTTTTCGATTTCGTTTTCGATTTCAAAAAATGAACAATAATTTATACAATTACATCCTAGGTATCGCAGACAACAGTCTTATCCTTGGACAGCGTCTAGGAGAATTATGTGGTCACGGACCAAGCCTAGAGACTGATATTGCAGGAACAAATATCTCATTGGATTTATTTGGTCAGGTACGTAGTTATTTTCAATATGCTGCTCAAGTAAGTGGCGATGATGCAGCTACAGAAGATACAATTGCTTTCTTGCGATTGGAGCGTCACTATAAAAATGTACTCTTAGTAGAACAGCCTAATACAGATTTTGGATATGTGATCGTACGTCAATTTCTTTTTGATGCCTATCATTTATTATTCCTAAAAGAATTAGAAAAAAGTACGGATGAAACACTCGCTGCAATAGCTAAAAAATCTGTAAAAGAAGTCAGCTATCACTGGCGCTTCTCTTCCGATTGGATTAGAAGATTGGGCGATGGAACGCAAGAAAGTCATGAGCGTGTACAAGAAGCAGTAACCGATTTATGGATGTATACCGATGAATTATTTCATCAAACAGAAGCAGACCAAGCAATGATTTCAGAAGGAATTGGCGTAGATACGTCAAAACTGAAAGAGGTCTATTACAAAATGGTTTCAGATGTTTTAGAAGAAGCGACTTTAGAAGTTCCTGAAGGTAAATACTTCCATAAAGGAGGAAAGCAAGGAATTCATTCAGAACATATGGGATATATCCTTTCTGATATGCAATATATGCAACGTACCTATCCTAATATGGAATGGTAGAATGATGAACGATTGTGGATTTCTGATATAAGATTGTAGAATTAAAAAGTTCAAAAATCAAAAATCAAAAATCGCTAATCTCCAATCAAAATGACTTTAGAAACCCAACATATAGAACCACATCTTACTTCCATTTTGGAGTCTGTTTCAGATCCAGAGATACCTGTGCTTTCTATTATGGATATGGGAGTTGTAAGAGAAGCTGTCGAAAGAGATGGAATTGTTCAGGTAAAAATAACCCCTACCTATTCGGGATGTCCAGCTATGGATGTCATTGGGGATGATATTGTATCCGCTTTCGCGAAAGCGAATAAAAAAGCAAAAATTACATTGGTTTTAAGTCCCGCATGGACAACAGACTGGATCACTGATCGAGGAAGAAAAGCACTAGAGGAATACGGAATTGCAGCCCCATTATCTCCTGAAGCAGATAAAGAAGCATTATTAGGGAACAAGAAAATTGTAAAATGTACCAATTGTGGGTCGACAGAAACACACTTGGTCAGTCAGTTTGGCTCTACAGCATGTAAAGCACTGTTTAAATGTGATGTATGTCAAGAACCTTTTGATTACTTTAAATGCTTGAAATAGGATACATATGAAAAATATATCTGTAACACTACTTTTTATTGTCCTTACTTGTTTTTCGGTAAGTGCTTCAAGAGTGGTTGTTTCTACAGATATTGGATTTGATGCTAATGATAGTACTTCTTTTTTAGAAATAGCATTTACAAATACGACTGCAGATACGATTGTTATAGATAATGTAGGAATGGATTGGCGTACAGGCCCTCTTGATATAAATCGTGATGATGTGACGATTATTTTGGAAAAAGGGGTGGTAATACGAGCACTCCCTAATGTATTTGGAGAATTTGATTCCTTGATACGTATACGAGATAGAAGTAATATCACCATTTTAGGATATGGAGCTACATTAATAATGAATAAGCAAGAATATATAGATCTTGCAGATAGTGAGTTTAGACATGGTATCGATTTGAACTCGGCTATAAGTATCTTGATAGAAGGGTTGACTATACGAGACTCTGGAGGAGATGGTATTAGTATAAGTAAAAGCTTTGCAGCAGATAGCCCTCAGAATTATTCAGAAAATATTAGAATTAAAAATTGTGTTTCTACTAATAATTACAGGCAAGGATTAGCAATCATATCGGCTAAAGATGTTGAGATTTTGTATTGTGAGTTTTCAGATACTAGCGGAACATTACCAGAAGACGGGATTGATATAGAGCCTTTTGAACCAGATCAACGTATAGAAGATGTGCTTATTAAAGGGTGTAGAATTCTTAATAATAATGGAAATGCAATTCAGGTAGCTATGGAATTTATGGACGACTCGTCTCAAGATATTTCTATAGTAGTAGAAGATACATACATGTCAGGAAATCATGATCCTTCTAATACATTTTCATTTGCAGAATTAAATATAGATGACAATGGAGGAAATGGTGTAGATGGCTTTGTTACTTTTTCTAACTGTTATGTTGATAGTAGTGAGTGGACAGCTGTATATATATCAAAAACAATAGATAGTTATCAGGCAAATTTTGAAAATTGTGTTTTTAAAGATGTTTCAAATGATCCTATAGATTTAAATAATCCCATTTTCTTTGAAGTAACAGATTATGAAAATCCAGTAGCGAGGTTTGGAGGGGCTACATTTACAAATTGTACAATTATTTATGATGAGGATATTCCATTTTTAAATTTAGTTGAAAATATGCCTACGTCTCCAGGTTTAGGAGATGTTACTGGAAATTTTTATGTGATTAATCCGAATACAGTCTCTTTTGAAACAGGAATCGATCCTGAAAATACAGCAGTTACATTTGACTCTTTTAATAGTTTTCCAGAGACAGAAGTAACTATTACTGCTTCGCAATTGCAGTATACAGAAGGTGTTGATTCCTCTTTTCGATTTGATCTCCAAAGGGAGAGCGATCTATTAGTGCCAGTAGCAGTAAACCTTTCTTTAGAAGGAACAACAACATTTGGTGAAGATTATGATAGACAACCTGGTTTTGTTGTATTTGAAGAAGGAGAGGATCAGGTAGAAGAAACTATTGACATTATCCTTGATCAAGAAGAAGAGACTATAGAAACATTAGAGGTTGAAATTTCTCCAAATGATTGTTATGTAATAGGTTCTGAAATGTCCTTGTCATTAGATTTGATAGATGCGACATTAAGTGTTGATGTTTTTGATATACGTTCTTTAATAGCATACCCTAATCCTGTAAGTGATACGTTAACACTTGAATTACCCGAAGGGAATTATCAAATAATTTTATATTCGATTTTAGGAAGTAAGCTAAAAGAATTTTCTCTTTTAGAGAATAATACTCAGGTAATAATGAATGACTACCCTACAGGGACTTATGTTTTGAAAATAATTGATAATACATATCAAAAACAAAAAAGTATACAACTTATAAAGAAATAAGTTTCATAAAAAATAGAAGCATTTAATTAAAAACAATACCTGCTTAAGCAGGCGTTATTATGAGTCAATCAATACAAAAAGAAATACATAACGGAGTAGCAACACTTACGCTAAATCGCCCAGAGGTTTTTAATAGTTTTAACCGTGAGATGGCATTAGTTTTTCAAAATGAATTAGATGCTTGTGCAAATGATGCCTCTGTAAGAGTTATTGTAATTACTGGAAGCGGAAAAGCGTTTTGTGCTGGTCAAGATTTAAAAGAAGTGACAACTCCTGATTTAAACCCAGGATTCAAGAAAATATTAGAAGAACATTACAATCCTATTATCACAAGAATACGTGCGATTAACAAACCAATCATAGCAGCAGTAAATGGTGTAGCAGCAGGAGCAGGAGCAAACATTGCATTGGCTTGTGATATTGTGATTGCGCATGAAAAAGTAAGTTTTATACAAGCATTTAGTAAGATAGGTTTAGTGCCAGATAGTGCTGGCACATTCTTTTTGCCTAGATTGATAGGCTTTGGAAAAGCGAGCGCATTAATGATGTTGGGCGATAAAGTATCTGCTACAGACGCTGAGAAGATGGGGATGATTTATAAAGTAACACCATTAGACGATTTTCAGATAGAAATAGAGAAGGTTGCTAGTACACTTGCGCAAATGCCAACAAAAGCATTAGGTATGACGAAGCAACTACTCAACAATTCGATGAGTAATACATTAGAACAACAACTTGCGTTAGAATCAAAATTACAAATAGAAGCAGCAAGTAGTGAAGATTATGCAGAAGGAGTAGCCGCTTTTGTTGAAAAAAGAAAACCAAATTTTAAAGGACAATAGTGATTAACGATTGGAGATTATAGATTGCTGATTTTTGAATTAAAAAATATGAAGCCTAATCAATTAGAAGAACGACTTATTAAATTTGCTGTAGATATAATTTTACTATGTAAAACAATGGATAAATCTTTTGCATCTGAGCATTTGACGAAACAATTAATTCGTTCTTCTACTTCAGTGGCTTTAAATTATGGTGAAGCAAGAAGTGGAGAGAGTACAAAAGACTTTCTACATAAAATGAAAATCTCTTTAAAAGAATTACGAGAATCGTATGTGAATATGAAAATTCAAAAAGGAGCCAGCCTTATAAGAGATGTTATCGAGTTGGATAGACTTCTAGACAAGAATAATCAACTAATTTCCATCTTTGTTTCAAGTATTAAAACGGCGTCAGCCAAATAGTTTCTCCATATGAGTGAGCAAAATCAAAAATCAAAAATCAAAAATCAAAAATTTTCAATCAAAACTGTAGGTATAATCGGAGCAGGAACCATGGGTTCTGGAATTGCACAAGTAGCAGCAACAGCAGGATGTGCTGTAAAACTTTTTGATGTGCAACAACCAGCTTTGGATAAGGCAGAAGTAAAACTTGAAAAAATCCTGAATCGTTTAATTGAGAAGGGAAGGATAGATTCAGATGAGAAAAGTAGAATTCAAGGGAATATTCAATATGTAAATTCTTTAAAAGAATTAGCAGATGCAGACTTAACTATTGAAGCGATTATTGAAAATCTTGATATTAAAAAGAAGGTATTCCAAGAACTAGAATCGTATGTGTCTGATACAGCTATTATAGCCTCAAATACATCAAGTCTTTCTATTGCTTCTATTGCAGCATCATTAGAAAATCCAGAACGTTGTATAGGAATTCATTTCTTTAATCCAGCACCGTTAATGAAGTTGGTCGAGGTGATTCCAGCGGTACAAACTTCTCAAACGGTATTAGATACCTGTGTAGCAGAAATTACACGTTGGAAGAAAGTGGTGGCCGTAGCAAAAGATACGCCAGGGTTTATTGTAAACCGTGTAGCGCGCCCTTTTTATGGGGAGGCATTGCGTATCTATGAGGAGGGAATTGCAGATTTTGCAACCATTGACTGGGCGATGAAATCCATAGGAGGATTTAGAATGGGACCGTTTGAATTGATGGATTTTATAGGGAATGATGTTAATTATACAGTAACAGAAACGGTTTTTAATGCCTTTTATCAAGATCCTAGATACAAGCCATCTTTTACACAACAAAGACATAGTCAGGCGGGGTATTTAGGACGTAAGTCGGGACGAGGTTATTATCATTATACCGATGAAAATGCTAATAACGCTTTCGCGAAAGCAAACCCAAATACAGATAAAGTGATAGGAACTCAAATCTTTGATCGTGTTCTTGTCATGCTTGTCAATGAAGCTGCAGATGCCTTGTTTTGGAATATAGCAAGTGCAGAGGATATAGATAATGCCATGACCAAAGGGGTAAATTATCCTAAAGGATTACTCAAATGGGCAAATGAAAAAAGAATTGATTGGTGTGTGTCACAACTGGATGGGTTATATGATGAATATAGAGAAGATCGTTATCGATGTTCGCCCTTGTTGAGAAAGATGAGTAGGGAAGGTCGAGTGTTTTTTGAATAGTAATTATACAAAGTACAATAGAACTATTAAGAGTTAAAAAGAATCAAAATAAATAAGAAGAGTGAAATTCATTAAGGCTTTAATTGTATCGTTTTTGTTCATCAGCCTGATTGGTTGCGAAAGTACGATTGTAAAGGTTCCTGCTTCACCATACCCTATTAGTAATGATTCTTTTTCTGTAAAAACCATTGCAGAAGGCTTTGTGATTCCATACGGAATAGCAATAGTAAATGATACCGAATATTTTATTACAGATAGAATAGGGAAACTCTTTCATTTTAAAGAAGGACATCAAATTGAAATAAAAGGAATGCCTAGTGTAAAAACATTTGGTGATAAAGGAATTCCTGCAGTAATGCATGGCGGACTAATGGATGTGAGTATACATCCAAAATTTAATGAAACTCCATGGCTATATATATCATATTTAGATATAGATGGTTTTGCAAAAGTCTCTAGGTTTAAAATAGAAAATAATAATACGACTCAGTTTGAAACGATTTTCAAAACTAGAGGTCAAAACTATTATGGAAATGGTATGAGAATCGTGTGGGAAGATGATGAGCATTTTTTCTTAAATGTGGGGGGCTCTGTTTTTACGACGAGTAAAAATCCAATATTGACAGCGCAAGATCTTCAGGATGATTCAGGAAAAATACATAGACTTAAAGAAAGTGGAGCTATTCCTAGTGATAATCCAATTTTTGATGGATTGACTCAGCCTACGACTATTTGGAGTTATGGACATAGAGATTCTCAAGGATTGGTATATGATAAAAAGAGCAAGACATTATTTGGTGTAGAACACGGACCAAAGGGAGGTGACGAGTTTAATATCATTAAAAAAGGAGGTAATTATGGTTGGCCTATCTTTACCTATGGAATTCATTACAATGGCGAAAATATTTCGACACTAACAGAAGAGGAGGCATCAAAAACAACCATATTGCCTGAGCATTATTGGACCGTGCCAACAGACGATGGAGGTCAAGCGATTGCACCTTCTTGTTTATTAAGAGTAGAAGGAAGTACGATTGCAGATTGGAATAGCCATTTTCTAATGGGATCACTAGCTTATAGGAGATTGATGAAGTATAATCGTGATACAGACGAGACCGTAGCATTAGCTATTGATGGAAGAATTAGAACTCTTAAGCAATTACCAAGTGGAGATATCATTGCATTAATGGAACGAAATGATGTGAGTAAATCAAATGGTAAAATCATTAGAATTAGTAATTAATATGTTCTTTGTGAAACAAATAAATGTCAAATGCCAATAAAAGGAGAAGATATACCGCATAAAATGTTAAGCCAAGACGCCTATAGTACTTGGCTAGGAATTGAGATTTTAGAATCAAAAGTGGGACGTGTGAAAGTAGGAATGACAATACGTAAAGAAATGCTTAATAGTATGAGCTTTGCACATGGAGGAATCACGTATTCGCTGGCAGATACGGCTTTTGGTTTTACAGCAAATACACATGGAAAGTATGCGGTTTCTATAGAAACAAGCATCAATCATATCGAAGCATTAATAGAAGGAGATTACATTACAGCAGAAGCCACAGTAGATAAACAGAAAATGAAAATAGGGTTTAATATCGTTGAGGTGAAACGGGGAGACGAACTTGTAGCTTTATTTAAAGGTGTTGTTTACAGAGCAACTAAAGATTGGACATAATACTAAAGAATTAAAAAACATAAAATGAAAAAACAAATATTACTTATTGCAATGATGTTTATTTCACTAGGGCTCTTTGCTCAAGGGAATACAAAGGATTTATCTGCAGAAGATTCAGGGAAGCTTAAAAATGCGATACAAACAATATTTGGAGCAGAGATAGTTATGGATATAGATGAAAATTTATACCCAGTATCTCAAGGAACATCTCATTTTACTGAGGATGAAAAGGCAGGAATTGTATCTATGGTTGTGCCTGCTTCTTTCGAGAAGATGGAAGGCGATCTTGCCAAACAAGAATCTAAAGCTGGTGTGACAATTTTAGAAAGAGGCGTGAAAGAAATTGGAGGGAAAAATATGTTGTTTTTAAGACAAAGAATTGATAGGGAAGGTGTTCCTTATATATCTATGATTTTTTGTATGAAAAATACAGCGGAGAGTAGTATTATCATTACAAGTTTCTATGAAGAAAGTAAAGAAAAAACATATATAACGTCTGTTAATACAGCGGTTGCATCTGCAAAAATTAAAGAATAACGATGAAAGAAGCATATATTATAGATGGGGTAAGAACTCCAATAGGAAATTATAAAGGGACATTAAAGGCAGTACGTACTGATGATTTAGGAGCACATGTAATACGTGAAGTCGTAAAGCGAAATCCAGCGATTCCTAAAGAGGCCTATGACGATGTGATTATGGGGTGTGCTAATCAAGCAGGAGAAGATAATCGTAATGTAGCGCGTATGTCACTGTTGCTGGCAGGGCTTCCATTTACAGTACCTGGAGAAACGGTAAATAGATTATGTAGTAGCGGACTTTCTGCAATCATACAAGCAAATCGCGCAATCAAATCGGGAGATGGAGACTTATTTATTTCTGGTGGAGTAGAGAACATGACCCGTGGTCCATACGTAATGGCAAAACCATCTACGGCATTTGGAGGAGATAGTAAAATGTATGATTCTACATTTGGATGGCGCTTTGTAAATCCTAAAATGCATGAATTATATGGCACAGACGGCATGGGAAGTACTGCAGAAAACTTAGTTGAAAAGTATAATATTTCTCGTGAAGATCAAGATGCCTTTGCGTATCATAGTCAAATGAAAGCAGCAAAAGCACAGACGTCAGGAAGACTCGCAAAGGAAATAATCGCTGTAGAAATTCCACAACGTAAAAAAGATCCTATTGTCTTTAAAGATGATGAGTTTATAAAACCTACGACATCTAAAGAAATACTGGCAAAATTACGTCCCGCTTTTAAGAAAGAAGGAGGAAGTGTGACTGCAGGGAATAGCTCAGGATTAAATGATGGCGCAGCAGCTACAATTATTGCAAGTGAAGATGCAGTGAAAAAATACGGATTAAAACCATTAGCAAGAATAGTGAGCTCAGCAGTAGTAGGTGTAGAGCCACGTATCATGGGTATAGGACCTGTACAAGCTTCAAACAAAGCTTTGCAAAAAGCAGGACTTACTATGGAAGATATCGATGTGATTGAGCTTAACGAAGCCTTTGCATCACAAGCATTAGCTTGTATTAGAGAGTGGGGACTGGCAGATGACGATCCTCGTATCAATCCAAATGGAGGATCTATTGCGATTGGGCACCCACTTGGGGTCACAGGAGCACGTATTGCCTATTCGGCAGCTTTAGAACTTCAAGAACAGAAGAAAAAATATGCCTTAATCACGATGTGTGTAGGCGTAGGACAAGGATATGCAGCAATTATTGAAAATGTAACTTTATAAGCTTTCACGAAGGTGAAGTTTATGCTGAGCCAGCCGAAGTACGAAAGCGTATTTAAAATATACTTATATGAAAATACTAATCATAGGAGGAAATGGAACTATAGGGAAAACAGTAATACAGCGTTTTGCTGAAAATCATGAAGTACTTATTGCAGGTAGATCTTCAGGAGATGTAACTGTAGATATTGCTTCATCAGCATCTATTCAGAAAATGTTTGAAACTGTAGGTAACGTAGATGCCATTGTAAATATAGCCGGAGATGCAAAATGGGACAAATTTGATAACTTATCTGAAGACGACTTTTATATAGGTGTCAAAAGTAAGATGATGGGGCAAGTCAATTTAGTTCGTCTTGGAAGAGCCTTTTTAAATGATGGAGGGTCAATCACATTAACCACAGGGATCCTAGCCGATGAACCGGTAGATATGACCACAAGTGCTGCAATGGTCAATGGAGCGATTCAAAGCTTTACAAAAGCAGTCGCATTGGAGTTAGAAAGAGGTATTCGTGTCAATGTAGTTTCGGCAGACCTTGTAGAAGATGCCTACGAAAAATATAAAGATTATTTTCCAGGCAATACACCAGTACCTATGCATAAAGTCGTGGACGGCTATGTAAAGAGTGTACTTGGTAAAATTAACGGACAGATTATTAGAATACGTGGTTAATACGCTTTCGCGAAAGCATACTAACAAACAAAGAATTTTTCGATTTCGATTTCAGTTTCGATTTCAGTTTCAATTTCAAAAACGATAGTTTTTATGATTTTAGAATCTTATATAAATGGCAATTGGGTAAAAGGAGATAATACCAATACTCGTAATATGTATGACGCTATTACTGGAGAAGTAATAGGTCTAACAAGTACTGAAGGTCTTGATGTCGCAAGTGCTCTGCAATACGGTCGTGATCATGGAAAAGCGTTGCGTACTATGACCTTTCAGCAGCGTGGGAATATGATCAAAAAATTAGCTTTGTATCTCAATAAACGTAAAGAGCAATTTTACGAAATCAGTTATAAAACAGGAGCTACACGTGTAGATAGTTGGATTGATATAGAAGGAGGCTTTGGTAATTTATTTGCCAATGCAAGTTTGCGTAAACTATTTCCAGATCAGTCCTATGCCGTAGAAGGAGATCCTATTGACTTGTCAAGAGGTGGCCGATTTATGGCGCATCATATTTTGGTGCCAAAAAAAGGAGTAGCTGTACATATCAATGCGTTTAACTTTCCTGTTTGGGGGATGTTAGAGAAATGCGCTGTCAACTGGATGGCAGGAATGCCTGCGGTAGTACTTCCTGCACCACAAACTGCATTTTTAACAGAAGCTGTTGTTCGAGAAATTATCAATAGCGGCATACTTCCTCCGGGAGCATTACAATTGTTGTCAGGACTTACGACCTCAATCCTAGATACGGTAGCGAGTCAAGATGTTGTTACGTTCACAGGAAGTGCACATACAGGACGTTTGTTGAAGGCACATCCTAGATTATTGGAAGAAAGTGTGCCATTTACTATGGAAGCAGATAGTTTAAACGCTGCTGTTTTAGGACCTGATGCTGTTCCGGGCACTCCGGAATTTGGTATTTTCATCAAAGAAGTGCGTAAAGAAATGACGGTGAAGTGCGGTCAAAAATGTACGGCTATTCGCCGAATTATTGTTCCAGAAAACTTAATGGAAGACGTACAAATAGCCTTAGGGAAGCAACTGGATAGAACGGTTATAGGTGATCCTAAGCTTAAAGAGGTACGTATGGGGTCATTAATTAATACAGATCAACGAGATACCATAAAAACACAAGTTGAAAAAATCTCAAAAACGGCCGATATTGTATATGGTTCTTTTGATCCTGTAGAAGCGATAGGTGCCGATGGAGAGAAAGGTGCTTTTATGCGTCCTATCTTGATGCGTGAAGATCAACCATTTAAAAACACACAAGTACATGAAGTAGAAGCCTTTGGTCCTGTGAGTACACTCATGCCGTATAATGGTGTAGAAGAGGCAATAGAACTTGCTCAAATGGGGAAAGGTTCATTGGTAAGTTCTGTGGTGACGGCAGATAACGCTTTCGCGAAAGCGTATACCGTAGAAGCTGCATCTCATCATGGACGTATATTAACACTCAATAGCGAAAGTGCTCCACAAAGTACAGGGCACGGTTCGCCACTGCCATTGTTAGTTCATGGAGGTCCTGGACGTGCAGGAGGAGGAGAAGAAATGGGAGGATTACGAGGAATCAAACACTATATGCAACGATGTGCGGTTCAAGGAAGCCCTACAAGTCTAACTGAAATTACGGGAATATATCAACCTAATGGTGCCTATACTGAAGCTGAAAAGCATCCATTTGCTTATCATTACGAGGATATCAAGCCTGGAATGAGTTTACAAACCCATAAGCGTACCTTAACCGATACCGATATTCAGAATTTTGCAAACCTTACATGGGATCATTTTTACGCCCATACAGATATCACGAGTTTGGATGGAAGTATTTTTCAAAAGCGTACCGCTCATGGATACTTTATTATTTCGGCAGCAGCAGGATTGTTTGTGTATCCTAACAAAGGACCCGTTTCTGCAAATTACGGATTGGAAGATATTCGCTTTTTAAGACCGTTATATCACAATGATACGATCTATGTACGATTGACTTGTAAAGAAAAACGTGAACGCGATGTAGCAGGAAGAGAACATCCAAGCGGGATTGTAAAGTGGTATGTAGAAGTTTTTGATGCAGAACCTGTAGATTACGAAAATGGAAAAACAGATGAAGAGGCAACTGCATTAGTTGCTGTAGCAACCATCCTGACCATGGTTGAGAAAAAACAAAGCACCTTTGTTGAGATGAAAGACGAAACAATAAAAACGTGTCTCTCAAAATTAACTAAAGATAGTACGCCAAGCTGGGGAATGATGACTGCACAGCATATGGTAGAGCATTTAGAATTTAGTTATCGTGTCGCTGGAAATCAATGGCAAGATTTTGACATTGCAACTCCAGAAAAATACATAGATAAAGTGGCTGCTACTTTATGGAATTATAAAAAAATGCCACATGACTATGAGATGCCTCTGATGAAAAAAGGAATGGTTGAAGACTTGCGTCATCCGGATTTTGAGACTGCTATAAAGAAGTTTTGGGAAGCAAAGGAAGTATATAATGACTTCTACAAGAAAAACCCTAAAGCTAAAGCAAAGAGTCCTGTTTTTGGATATTTAACTAAATATGAATGGTATTTACAAGAACGCAAACACTTGAACCATCATTTTGAACAATTTGGTTTGTTGTAACGATAGAAGAGAAAAAATAATATAATTTGTAAATAAAGACAGGTCTTTATTTACAAATTATATTATTTTTTAGATATTTTTTTTAATTTCTTTTGTTGTTCCTCTAGTAATTCTATTTGTTCTTGTTGCTCTTGAATAGCATTAGCTAGTACAGGGATGAGCTCACTATAACTTAGGCCATATCTAATCATTTCTTCTTTTTGAAGTTGCCCTAGATTTTCTTCATATTCTCTCCAATGATGGGTTTGTACAATTTCAGGTAGAATTTCAAGTATTTCTTGAGCTATAAATCCAAGTTTGGTTTCTTGTTGGTCTTCAGGTATAATGAAATCATCCATAAGTTCTATTTTCCATCTAAACGAGATAGGGCGTAATTTAAGTACTTCTTTTAATCCGTATGATAGTGGCTGAATATTTTCTTTTAATCTTTTGTCTGATGTGTTGATGACTCCATTGTCAGAAAAAAGAGCTGTCCATCTATTAGTAGGAGAACCTATATTTATACTATTAGAATTGATAGGAGATACTAAATTGTTGAACTCTAAAAATCCATTATTATCATTAACTTCTTCAACAGATCCCCAATACGTATTTGTTCCAGAGATGTTATTACCTTGTTGGACATGTAATGTATGCTGAGCTATATCAAAGTCTCCAATTTTCACAGGACCTTGGTGGAAAATAGGATCTAGATTAGTGAAGTTTTGTGGGTTTTGAAATTCCCAATCATCTTGAAAATTTACAGAATCAATATCTTGCCAAGAAGCATTTCCATTTGCATCAGATACAAGAATTTTACCTATGTCTTCATTCCCATCTACAATTCGTAATGGAGAAAACCCATTATCTTGTATCAAAATATTATCAAGTGTGATACCATCAAGACGTTGTCCTATGTAAGTAAATCTTAAAGAATAAAGATTTTCAGGTATTGTAATAAAACTATCACTAAAACTTAAATCAATTGCTTCTGATTCTAATGTAAATAATGTTGTTTCTTCTGTTTGTGTGGTTTCATTAAATAAGAAAACTCTGAAATTAGGAGGAAAAAAGCTAACTGTAGCGGGATCAAGACTATAATCAAAATCTATTTGAACTGAATTTCCTTGGCTAGAGAAAGAACCCAAAACTAATGTTGCGTTTTGATTGCAAAAAGACGAGAAGCTATTTAAAATAGCTCTATTCCCGTTACAATTAGTACACACTGCATCTGAATCATTAAGTTGTACTTGCCAATCATCATTGTTACCGCAATTCGATCCATTGTTTAAATTTATCCAATAAGGATCTATAGAAGGATCTTGATTTATAGTTCCTGTAGGAATGGTTTCAAAATCTTGTGAATATATAACAGTAGGAGTGTTTTGGTTTACAATATGTAATGGTGTTAAAGGGTTTGTAGTGCCTATTCCGACATTCCCATTACCTAAAATTCTCATAAGTTCGCTATTTTGAGTACCTATCGCAAGATCTTGATTGTCAATTGTACCAGCAAAGTTGTCGCCAGGGCTCGTTCCATCATTCCCAGTAAGTAACCATCCAGAGTCATTAAATGGAATCCAATTTATACTATTAAAATAATAAAACCCTGGATTACTATTTGTTTGATATATCAATAAACCTGTAGCTGGATTTTGAATTGCATCACGTTCAGTAATTGTCATTCTGGAAATGAGCAATCCTTTGTCCTCTGACTGTATATGGAGAATGCTACTTGGGTCGGGAGTGTTAGTGCCAATACCCACCTGTGCTAAACTTGGAATAGCATAAAAAATAAAAACTATTATGATTAAAACCTGTTTCATTCTTCTAACAATTTACGTATCACTACTTCTTGCTCTTTAAGTTGTTCTATTATTTCCTGATGTTCCTGAATTGCTTTGACAATAACAGGTAAAATTTCAGAATAACTTATAGCAAATTCTTTTTTGTTTTTTTTGTAAGTGCCATTTTTGTCTCTTATCCAATAGTATTCTTGGACAACCTCAGGTAATATTTTCTGTAATTCCTGGGCAAGAAATCCTATTTTTTTGCTGTTGTCTAAAGAAGTTAAATTTCTTGTTTTAGCTTTTGAATTCCATTGGTAACTTACAGGTTTAAGTTTGAGTAACTCTTTGATTCCATATTTGATTTCTTGGATTTCTTTCTTATCTCTTAAGTCAGAAGTGTTAATAGTTCCATTTGTGGCAAATACTTCATTCCATCTATTGGTAGCATTTCCTATTGGAATAGAATTATCTACAATAGGAACTAGATCATTTGAAAAAGTAAATTCACTTCCTAAATCAGTATAGAATTCTGTAGATCCAAGTCCTATGGAAGAACCTGAAATTTCAGTGTCTAATTGAACATCCAATAAAGCTCTAGCATTTCTTCCAGTTACAATTGGATTTCGACCTATAAGTACTCTTCCTGTCCTGGCAAGTGGATCTGTATTTTGATTTTGATTTACATAAGACCAATCTCCATCTGAAATGTTTGCAAAATCTTCTGGATCAATCCACGTAGCATTACCTTGCATATCTGAAGTTAGTACACTTCCTTCAGTTTGATTACCATCATTTAGTCTAAGGGCAGGTGACGTAGTGCTTTCTAGATGCACTAGATTTTGAGCTGTTTGAGCTCCTATTGCTATAGATCCTGATGCCGTTATTCTGAAAACTTCTATATTATTTGCTTTGACGATAAAGTCTTCATTATCAGAAGTTCCTAGTAAATTTGAGGTCACATCTGTATTTGCGTTTCCAACGGTTTTCCAGAAGTTAGCATTAATTAAAGGAACCCATGTTGCACCATCGTAAAAATAAAATGTATTTTCTGCCCCAATTTGGAAAATAAGTAATCCTGTTGCAGGGTTAGTAATGTTATTTCTTTCCGAAAGCGAAAGTCTAGGGATTAGTAGACCACTATTAGTACTTTTAATTTCTAGCATAGCGCTAGCATCTGGTGTTGTGGTTCCTATGCCAACTTGTGCTAAAACAGATAAGTGGAAACTTATTGAAAATAAAACAATGGTGATCATGTGATTTAATTTCATCTTTAGTTGTTTTTTAGTTTTTCTATGAGTTTGCGATTCTCTTCCAATAAAATTAGTATTCGCTGATGTTGTTCTTGTTTTACTTTTATGAGTAAAGGAATGAGTTCATCATAATTTATTCCAAGATAATTGCTTTCTACCACTTCATACTCACCGTTTTCAATCCCATCCTTAAGTACTCTAGAAGTGCTGGATACGACTTCTGGAATTAACTCTTTTACTTCTTGAGCTATGAATCCTAATTTTAGTTCTCTTTCTGATTTTGGAATAATTAAATTATTTCGTTTTTCTTCTTTCCATAAGAAACTAATAGGATTTAAATTCATTAATTCTTTAGTGCCATAATTGAGTTTTTTAATATTTTTTTTTAAGGTCTGGTCTGAAGTTTGTATGGTGCCATTTATAGCATAAATTGTATTCCATAATAGATTGGATTGCCCTAAGTCTATAGGGGTGTTTCCTGGTAGTTGAAGTCTAGGTACTGGAGAATGACTAAATTGTGTTTCATTATTTCCGTCTCTTATGAACTCAATATCTCCTATTCCAAAAGTGGTGCCTTCAAGATTACCATTATCAATATCTAAATTTCTTATGGTTGTGCCGGTTCTTCCTATAACTACACCTCCATTTTGATGATAAATGGGATCTGCAGTAGTACTTCCAGATTCAAAACGCCAATCATCATCGTTACCGGAAGGGCTTATAAATTGAGTCCAACTAGTATTTCCAAAGGTGTCAGAAGCAAGAAATGCATTGTTAGATTCATTTCCGTCTTGATATCTTAAAAAAGGAGCATTTCCTGAAAGATGTAATTTTGCTGTAGGATTGAGTTCTCCAATTCCTAAATTCCCAGCTGGTGAGGCACGAAGGATTTCAGTATTATTTGTTCCGATAGAAAAACCTTGATTATCTGTAGTTCCAATAAAATTGATAGTACTATTTGATCCCGCTTGTCCACCAAGAGTCCAACCTTGTCCACCAAAATTAACCCAAGAAGTAGCGTCATAATAATAAAATCCACTAGTTCCATCCGTTTGAAAAATAAGTAACCCTGCAGCAGGATTTGTAATTGAATTTCTCTGTGCTTGAGTTATTTTAGGAACTATAATTCCCTTTTCAGTACTTAGAATATCTAGAGCAGCACTAGGATCAGGTTCATAAGTGTTTATGCCTACTTGTCCATAAAATTCATAAGGAACGATAAGGATAACTAAAATGAATATAATAATCTTCATAAACTTTTAATTGATTTTTAAATATAATTTAAATGTTTTTTAATTAAATAATAATTTGATTTTTGTCAAAGAATATCGTTCAAGTATATTGGAAAAAGGGTGAAAAGCTCTTTGAAAGAAGTTTTTTAAATTTTTTGTACAGTTTATTTCAATTTTTTCTAAAAAAATAGTCTAGAGGTAGATTGTATTTGTTATATAATATTAATTTTCCTTCTGTATTTTGACCTAGATGTATATAAAGTAACAATTAACTTTAAGAGTATATTTTTGTTTTTAGATATAAATAAACGATTAAAAAGTACCTTGTAGCTATTGAAAATGCTTTAAATGGAAAAGTCAACTTTAAAACGGAAATAAAACACATTGGTTTAATCCGAATTATGTATTAAAGAATTTGTTGCGTATTGAAATTTCTACAAAATGAAACACTTTATTTTATGGAATCTTTATTACTCATGACAAATTTCTAGTATGTAATTTGAGTTTAATCTTATAATGTTTAATTCCATTTGGAGCTTGCGTCAGAATTTTTTAAAATATTTTCACTTTAACATCCCTGTATACTTACATTTGAGAAGCTTATTTAAAATATAAAATAGAGATAGTTTTTTAGTGATTTATTTTTCTGAAATTTGAATAATTTATTATACTAACCGATTCAGGAATCAAGAAATATAATTCCTAAATCATGAATCAAGAATATGAGTGATCCATACGTAAAAGAAGACATACAAAACGGAATCTCAACGATCACGTTTTTTCACCCTGCGCATAATAGTTTGCCAGGAGATATCTTAGCAAAACTAGCACATACAATAACAGAAGCTGGAACAAATGATGAAGTAAAAGTAATCATTCTTAAAAGTGGCGGAGATCGTACATTTTGTGCAGGAGCAAGTTTTAAGGAACTTATCAATATTAATGATGCAGAAACAGGACGTGTATTCTTTTCTGGATTTGCCAATGTAATTAATGCGATGCGTACCTGTCCTAAATTTATCATAGGACGTGTACAAGGAAAAACTGTTGGCGGCGGTGTAGGTGTAGCGAGTGCGACAGACTATTGTATGGCAAGTAAATTTGCGAGTATTAAACTAAGCGAGCTCAACGTAGGAATAGGTCCTTTTGTAGTTGGCCCTGCAGTTGAGCGAAAATTAGGACTTACTGGAATGTCACAAATAGCGATTGATGCAAATACATTTTATGATGCTGAATGGGCGAGACAAAAAGGATTATATGCACAGGTATATGAAAGCACAGAAGCATTAGATGAAGCTGTGCAGGCGTTTGCAGAAAATCTATGTACTTATAATCCTGAAGCCATGCGAGAAATGAAAGCGATCTTCTGGAAAGGAACCGAAGATTGGGATACACTTCTAGCCGAAAGAGCTGCTATCTCTGGACGTTTGGTATTAAGTGATTTTACAAAAGAAACATTAAAGAGATTCAAGTAGATGGTTAATCTACTTGAATAATCCTTTTAATAGGTAGGGTAACACCTTTCTTTAAAATGACATCGTTTTTTGTAACACCCCATACAGTTGTGTATACAAAAATGACTCTGTTTAAGGAATCTTTGAAATAGATGCGAACCTTGTTTTTCACAACATTACCTAGACGCATAGCTCTATTTATAGCGTGTAAACGTAATTCTTTTTCTTGTTGATTTTTGATGACATCTTCATCAGGAAATTTCAAGGTGTATAGAAATTCTTTTTTGGTGGGATAGATTTTTTCTAAAGTATCCATGAATGTTTAAGTTTTAAGTTGGGTGAGTGTGTTTTATTTCTAATAAATAATAGGATACATTGATTTTGGTTAAAAAATATTTTTGCACCTATTTATATAAAATGTGTTTTGTCAAATTATAATATGTTATTTATTTAGAACTTAGTTGTAATGTTAACGTAAATACTTACAGAATTATGTTTTTCTTTATGGTGTTTTAACATTTTTATTAACAATAGTGTTAATTTTTTTTGATTAGCACTTGTATTTTGGAACGTTTAGAAATAACTCAAGTAATTTTAAGAATTATGATATATAGTTTTAAAGGCCATATCCCCGTAATACATCCTTCTAGTTTTGTTCACCCTTTAGCTGCAGTAACGGGTAATGTTATTATAGGGAAAGATTGCTATATAGGTCCAGGTGCTGCGATACGTGGTGATTGGGGCGAGATTATACTAGAAGATGGTGTGAATGTTCAAGAGAATTGTACAGTACATATGTTTCCAGGGAAATCTATACGCTTTCGCGAAAGCGCACACATAGGTCACGGCGCTGTAATTCATGGGGCAAATTTAGGACGTAACTGCCTTATAGGAATGAATAGTGTCATTATGGATGACGCAGTGATAGGAGATGAATGTATTGTGGGTGCGATGGCATTTGTAAAGGCAGAAACTGTGATTCCATCTCGGAGTTTAGTAGTAGGCAATCCTGCAAAAATTATTAAAGAAGTAAGCGATGAAATGATCGCTTGGAAAACCGCTGGCACAAAATTATATCAACAACTCCCTTCAGACTGTCATGAGTCATTAAGAGAAGTGGAGCCACTAAGTGAAATTCCCGAAAATCGACCTATACAAGAAGATTTTTACAAAACACTCCAAGAGTTTAAAGGGAGATGATCTAAGTGTAATATTAACACTTGTGAGATGTCTCGTTAATTTATTGGTAATTATGTGTTAATTCGCTCAACCTTTTCAAAAAATAGCGTCTAAAGAGTATAAAGGAATTATGAACTCTTAAAGACAGAAATTATGAAAAGATTATTGAAAATTTTTCGAGAAAAGGTAAAAGAACTATCCAGTTATTTACAGGATTTAGCAGACGGAGCTAGTTATGCGATTCATAGATGAGATACTTTATTAATGAAAAAACACTAAAGTATTAATCATGAGAGTAGCTATTTAATAAGTGATAATAACTTCCCAGTTATTATCACTTTTTTTATGCCAAAAATGATAAATCTACCTCATTAGTTTCTTTACTTGTAGATAGTACAATATGGCTTTGTACATTCCCTAAATAAGGAAGTAAGGTAAGTTTTGTAATAATAAATGTTTCGTACGCTTCAATATCTTCAACTACAAGTTTAAGTAAATAATCAAAACCTCCACTTACACGATGACATTCTACTACTTCTGGAAAATCGTTGATTTCTTTTACGAATTTTTCAAGATAACTTCGCGTATGACCTTGTAATGAAATTGCTATAAAAACGGTCTGTTTAAGGCCAATTTTTTTTGTGTTTAATCGAGCAGAATACCCTGTAATTAATCCTTCTTTTTCAAGTTTTTTAATCCTTTCAAAAATGGGAGTTGTAGACTTCCCTAATTTTTGAGATAATGATTTTACAGTCTGGTTAGAATCCTTCTGTAAAAGATCTAGTAATTTTTGATCTGTAGCATCTAGTTTCATAAATAATAGTTTGCTATTTTAATGAATAAAGAATGGTAAAAATAGAATAAAAATCTTTTTAAAATAATATAAAAGAATAATATTCTATTTTTAATTTATATAGCAGGGTATTAGGCTTTTTTTAAGGAGTTTATTAGTATTTTGTGTTAGTTGTAAATAAAATTGTAAATGACAGAAGATCAGCTTTTAATGCCCAAAATGGGGGAAAGTATTACCGAAGGAACCATATTAAACTGGTTAGTAGCAGAAGGAGAAACTTTTGATGAGGGAGATATTTTACTAGAAGTTGCTACAGATAAGGTTGATAATGAAGTGCCTGCTCCGTCTTCAGGAGTGATGAGAAAACATCTTTTTGAGCCTAAAAGCGTGGTTGCTGTAGGTGTTGCTATTGCAAATTATGAGGTTGTGGAAGGAACTGTGGCTAAGAAAAACGCTACAGAAGAAACTACTGCAACAAAGAAGACAGAAAATACTACTAAAAAAGTAACTAAAAAAGTAACTAAAAAAGTAACTAAGAAAGTAGTTGCAAAACCTACAACTACAATGTCTCAAAATGCTGCTTTTACAATTCCTGATGGAACGATGTTTATAAGTCCGCTTATAAAAAGCATAGCACAACAACATCATGTCTCTTATGAGGAGTTAGCACGTGTGCCAGGAACAGGAAAAGAAGGCCGTCTTCGTAAGAGTGATCTCATGCAATATCTAGAAGAAGGACGCCCTTTTCAATTTGCACAACCTGTTGCCCAAGCAGATCCTACTGCCTATAGAATTCCACAATTAAATCTTGACAAAGGAACTGGAAAAATAGTAGAGATGGATCGTATGCGCCAAATGATTGCAGATCATATGGTGTATAGTAAACATACGAGTCCGCATGTAACCGCCTATGTAGAAGCAGATCTTACAGAACTTGTTGCTTGGCGTAATGCTAATAAAGTTGCTTTTCAAGAAAAACATAGTCAAAAACTAACGTTTACACCACTATTTGTCGAAGCGGTGGCAAGCGCAGTGAATGATTTCCCTATGATCAATGTATCTGTAGATGGAGCTAATATTATCGTAAAAGAACATATCAATATAGGAATGGCTACAGCCTTGCCATCAGGAAATTTAATAGTGCCTGTAGTCAAAGATGCAGATAAAAAGAATTTAGTAGAGATAGCCTCCGAAGTAAATAGACTAGCAGCGCTTGCCAGAGAAAATAAATTAAGCGGAGATGATATTAAAGGAAGCACATTTACGATAAGTAATGTTGGAACTTTTGGAAGTGTCATGGGAACTCCTATCATTAATCAACCAGAAGCTGCGATTCTTGCCACGGGAATTATTAAAAAACGGGCAGAAGTAATGGAACGTCCAGAAGGTGATACTATCGAAATTAGACACATGATGTATCTCTCTTTAAGTTTTGATCATCGTATTGTAGATGGTTACTTGGGAGGAAGTTTCTTAAGACGAATAGCAGATAATTTAGAACAATTTGACGTAACAAGAAAAATATAAATAATCTCAATCTTCTCTCCCTTTGGGGAAATGTCCATAGGACAGAGAGGGATAAAGCATACCTATTATGAATATAACAATCACTAAGACTTCAGCGTCAAGAATAGATAGTATCGATTTTGATAATATCCCGCTAGGACGCACTTTTACAGACCATATGTTTATTTGTGATTATGCAGATGGAAAGTGGCAAAATCCAAGAGTAACACCTTTAGAGCTTATTCCTACACATCCAGCTGCGATGGCGTTACATTATGGGCAAGCTATTTTTGAAGGAATGAAAAGTACGCTTTCGCGAAATCGAACCAGTGAGACTCACGACCAAAGGAAGAGCGAAACGGTAAAGCGAGAACCTCTTTTATTCCGCCCAGCAGAAAATGCATCGCGTCTTAATGCAAGTGCACGGCGTATGGGCATGCCTGAATTTCCAGAAGAACTATTTGTTGAAGGCTTAAAAGCACTTGTCAATGTAGAACAAGGCTGGATTCCACCAGCAGATGGAAGTGCTCTTTATCTAAGACCATTTATGTATGCTGACGAACCGTTTATAGGAATGCGAGCGGCAACAAGTTTTAAGTTTATTATCATCGCTTCGCCAGCAGGTCCGTTTTTTAGTAAGCCTGTTAAATTATGGGCAGAAAAGAAGTATATACGCGCAGCTTCAGGAGGAACAGGAGAAGCAAAAGCGGCTGGAAATTATGCAGCAGCGATTCGACCTACAGAAATTGCAAAAGCAAAAGGATTTGATCAAGTACTATGGTTAGACGCACATGAGCATACATATATTCAAGAAGTAGGAACAATGAATATCTTCTTTAAAATTAATGGAGAATTTATAACGCCTAATCTTGATGGATCAGTATTGCATGGTATTACTAGAAAAAGTGTAATGGATCTTCTCAAACATAAAGGATATACGGTTACTGAAAGACCTATAACGATACATGAAATTGCTGAAGCTTCTCAAAATGGAAGTTTAGAAGAAGCTTTTGGCACAGGTACTGCGGTAGGTATTGCCTATATTCAAGAAATAGGATGGGGAGATGATACTATAAAAGTGTCAGATACGTATCCCGTTGGTAAAGCTATAAATGATACGCTAAATGCAATTAAAACAGGAAAAGAAGAAGATGTCTTTGGATGGATGATGCCTGTAACATCAAAGGAATTAGTATAAATAGTCATTAACTCAAAATAGTTGCCTGTCTTCACAGGCACTAAAGATGAATAAAGAGATACTTAAAAAAGGATTTGAAAACCTGTGTACAGCAAAGGCAATGACCGAGTTGTATGAAGAAAATTTTAAAGTAGTTTCAAAGTATGTGCATGCAACAAGCCGTGGTCATGAAGTAATTCAAACTGCGATAGGAATGCAATTACTACCACAAGATTATGCGTTTCCGTATTACCGGGATGATGCTATGTTGCTTGCAGTAGGAATGACGCCACATGATTTGATGTTGCAAGTACTTGCTAAAAAAGACGATCCTTTTTCAGGAGGACGTACCTATTATTCGCATCCTAGTCTAAAAGACGATGATAAACCCAAAATACCACATCAAAGTAGTGCAACAGGCATGCAGGCTATCCCAGCTACAGGAGTGGCTATGGGATTTTGGTACTCGGAGGCCGAAAATCTTTCTAATCACTCTGAAGGAGAAGCGCCATTTGTAGTATGCTCATTAGGAGATGCATCTGTTACCGAAGGAGAAATTGCTGAGGCATTCCAAATGGCTGCTTTAAAACAACTTCCTATCTTATACCTTATTCAAGATAATGGTTGGGATATTAGTGCAAATGCCGCAGAAACCAGAGCACAAGATGCCTATGAATATGCGCGCGGTTTTAATGGACTAGAGGCTGTTACCATAGATGGAACTGACTTTGAAGAAAGTTATAACACATTACAAGAGGTTATTCATAAAATACGTACAGAACGTAGACCTTTTCTCGTACACGCTAAAGTACCGTTATTAAATCACCACACTTCAGGTGTGCGTATGGAATGGTATCGCGATGATTTGGAAGAAGCACGTAGTCGTGATCCGTATCCAAAAATGATTCAGCTCCTTTTAGATAATGGGGTAACTCAAAAAGAGATTGATGCTATTATCGCTTTCGCGAAAGCGGAAACAGCAGAAGCTTTTTCTAAAGCACAAGTAGCAGAAGATCCAAAACCAGAAGATTTATTTACGCATGATTTTGCACCAACACCCATTACAGAAGAAGTAGGGGAACGTTCTCCAAAAGATGGAGAGCCTGTGGTCATGGTAGATTGTGCCTTGTTTGCTATCGAAGAGTTAATGCGTAAACATCCAGAATGTTTAATGTACGGCCAAGATGTAGGAGGACGATTAGGGGGTGTTTTTAGAGAAGCCGCAACACTTGCTCAGAAATTTGGTGATAACCGAGTGTTTAATACACCTATCCAAGAGGCTTTTATTGTAGGCTCTACGGTAGGTATGAGTGCCGTAGGTTTAAAACCTATTGTAGAAGTGCAATTTGCAGATTACATCTGGCCAGGATTAAATCAATTATTTACAGAAGTGTCTCGTTCTTGTTATTTGAGTAATGGGAAGTGGCCCGTATCAATGATATTACGTGTGCCTATTGGAGCGTATGGATCTGGAGGTCCGTATCACTCGTCTTCTGTAGAAAGTGTGGTGACTAATATACGCGGACTTAAAATAGCATACCCTTCTAATGGCGCTGACTTAAAAGGGCTTTTAAAAGCAGCGTATTACGATCCGAATCCTGTGGTGATTTTTGAGCATAAAGGGTTGTATTGGTCTAAAGTACCAGGCACAAAAGGAGCCACTTCTATAGAACCTTCTGAAGATTATGTGCTTCCTTTTGGAAAAGCATGGGTCTTGCAAGAAATCTGGAAGCAAGAAGATGTAGAAACTATTTCTATTATTACGTATGGTATGGGCGTGCATTGGGCTATGAATGCTAGTGCAGAACTAGGAATGCAAGATCGTATAGAAGTAGTAGACCTTAGAACATTACATCCGCTTGATTATGAAACGGTATTCAAGAGTGTTAAAAAATGTGGGAAGTGTCTTGTGATAACAGAAGAACCATCAGATAATGGATTTAGTCGTGGTCTCCAAGGAAGAATTCAGGAAGAATGCTTCCAAGAGTTAGATGCTCCTGTTATGTTGATAGGATCTGAAAATATGCCGGCAATTCCTTTAAATAGCACCTTGGAACAAACAATGATTCCTAGTACAGAAAAAGTGAAAGTTAAATTAGAAACTTTATTAGAGTATTAAACTTTTGTTTATTCATTGATAATTAGTTTCTTAGATTCATAAAAAACCATTTTTATATATAAAACCATATATAGAAATGGCTCTTTTCTGTTAAAATTTATTTTTTTTTCAAAAAAAGCCGTAAAAATATTTTGTTGATTTATAGTTCTTTGTGTTAACTCATGTTTTTGTACGTAAAGTCTTACTATTGCTAATATTTTGAGGAAAATTCTCACATTTTATATATTGTGAATTATGTGAAAACCGTATGTCTTTTGCGGCGTATATTATTGTCTTGTAGGGTTTTATGTTTTTTTCTAATTTGGAATTCTATAACATAAAAACTACTTTGGGGTTATAAATCAATAATTTCCCAAATCAATGATTGTATTATACTCAATGAAGAAAGCTTTAGTCTCTACATTATTTTTAGTGTTTGTTTTTGCCCCAATAATAGCCCAAGTAGGCATAGGGACAACAACTCCATCTGCAGGTTCTATGTTAGATATTACATCGGCAGATAAAGGGGTGCTTCTTCCAAGAGTTGATATAGTAGATCTAGCAACAGTAGCTCCTATTATAGGAGGAGCTACTGTTGGTCTACTAGTTTATAACACAAATACAACTACTGGAGTAGGGTATTATTATTGGGATGGCTCTTCTTGGACTGCTTTATCTGATGCAGCTGTTAACGAAGATTGGGAATTAATAGGTAATTAAGGTACTACGCCAGGTACATCAGTAGGAGAGAATTATATAGGGACTTCAGATGCTCAAAATCTTATTATAGCTACAGATGCTACAGAACGAATCCGAGTTTTAAGCGATGGTCGTGTATCTATAAATAACACAACACCAGCTGCTACTAATCTTTTTACAGTTCAGGCTGCTACAAATGAATCTGCTATTAATGGTTTTTCGTCAGGTACAGGGATTGGAGTTTTTGGAGAAAATACTAGTTCAGGAATTGCAGTATTTGGGAATAATTCTGGAGGAGGTGATGCATTTGTGGGTCAAACGACGAGTAGTGGTGTATCTAACGCATTATTTGCTATAAATTTAGATACATCAGGAACAGCGATCTTAGGAGGGAATGGAACAACAACATATGCAATACCTACAGGAGGTTCAGGAGTGTCTGCATCTTCAGGGTCTTTAGGGTTGTTTGCGTATGCAGGGAATGGAACGAGAGATAATGCAAATTTAGGAAATGCAGCGGCTGAGTTTGATTTAGATGCAGATTTTGATCCTATAACGTCTAATGGAAATAATGCTAATAGAGCTTTTGCTAAAATAGCAGGTTTTGATAATGTAAGTCCAGATGGTTCTACTGCGGCAGCCGATAGTTACTATGGAGGATATTTTAGTGGAGGTCGTCAAACTGGGAATCAAACTTTTGCATATGTAGGTATGCGCTATAGTACTAATAATAGCGGAAATGGAGGAACTGATTACAAAATTATAGGAACAGGTTCAGTTTCTACTATTATCAAGGATGAGCAAAATATGCCTAGAGTTATGTTTGCTCCAGAAGCTCCAGAAATTGTATTTCAAGATTATGGAGTAGGGCAACTTGTGAATGGAGAAGCACAAATAAAACTAGATGCTGTCTTGAAAAAATCACTACATATAGATGCTGATCATCCTTTAAAAGTATATGTAACACTTGAAGGAGATTGTAATGGAGTTTATGTGACCAATAAATCTATTGATGGTTTTACAGTGAAAGAACTTAAAAATGGGACAAGCAATGCTGCTTTTTCATGGCAAATAGTTGCTAATAGAGCAGACACAAAAGATGCAAACGGACAAGTTATTTCAAAGCATGTAGGCTTACGATTACCTAACGGCCCTAGTTATTTAACGCCAAGACCTTTAAGAAGCAAAAAGCCAAAGTCAGCGATAAAAAGATAATTTAAAATCAAGATATTGTGATGTAAGTGATCTGATTTAACTCATTATAGAATATTATATAAACAAAAAAACACCGAAGAAAGGAGTTCGGTGTTTTTCGGGATACAACATAAAAGTTGTATCATTTACAGGTCTTATCGTTTAAAAGAGAAGACTATATTTTTTCGCGTGTTAAATCCTTATTGTTACTTGCAAGTGCAGGTGGATATACTTCCATGATCTCTTTTACAATTTCTTGAATACGAGCCTCACGTTTGTCTACATTTCCAGAGACTAAGGATGCAGTTCCTTTACCTTGCCATACCAATTGTTTTTTATCTACATCCAACAGGTCTATGTATAAGATACCTTCTGTACGTTCAGAAATGTTGTTCCCATAAAAGGCGTTACCGCCCCACCATGGTCCAAATCCGCCCCATCCGAAACCTCCCCAGCCCCAGCCTCCTCTGAAGCCAAAGTTGTTTTGGTATACATTTACGCGTTTATTTGCTTTTGCAAAAATGCTAACTAGTACTGCGGGATTTTCTGATTTTGTAAATCCTTTTGCTTCCATTTCTTTTTCAATAGCTCTAAGTACACGTTTTTTGTCAAGATCAGAAATCTCTGCTTTATCTATACCTGGTTTATAAAAGGCATAGGTTTTATATTCGTTAAAATTGACAGTTTGATCATAATCTGATGCGACACGTACAGTGCTGCATGAAGATACAATGAGCATGATGGCTAATAGTGGGAGTAATCGTAATGCTTTCATAGATTCCTTTTTTAAGTGTTATTGTTCAAATAAACGATCTTCTACAATATTTGGTAATGTTACTTTCAAGTCGGGTTGTGATTCCATGGCTCTTTTGATAGCAAAAACAGCACCTTCATTACGAGCCCAACTTCGACGTGCAATACCATTATTTACATCCCAGAAAAGCATGGATTGCAAACGTCTTTCAGCTTCATTACTACCATCAAGAACCATACCAAACCCGCCATTGATTACTTCACCCCATCCTACACCTCCGCCATTGTGGATGCTCACCCAAGTAGCTCCTCTAAAACTATCGCCAATTACATTGTGTATTGCCATATCTGCTGTAAAGCGACTACCATCATAAATATTGCTTGTTTCTCTATAAGGTGAATCTGTACCAGATACATCATGATGATCACGTCCTAGAATTACATATCCTATGTTGCCTTGAGCAATAGTATCATTAAAGGCTTGCGCAATTTTCATACGCCCTTCTGCATCTGCATACAGGATTCTAGCTTGAGATCCTACTACAAGTTTATTTTCTTGAGCGCCTTTAATCCACTGGATATTATCTTGCATTTGCTGCTGAATTTCTTCAGGGGCTTCTTTTGCGAGTTGTTCTAATACATCACATGCTATTTGATCAGTTTTCGCTAGATCTTCAGGCTTACCAGAAGCACAAACCCATCTAAAGGGACCGAAACCATAGTCAAAGCACATAGGTCCCATAATATCTTGTACGTAGCTTGGATATTTAAAATCAATGCCATTTTCAGCTAGAATATCTGCGCCTGCTCTAGAGCTTTCTAAAAGGAATGCATTCCCGTAGTCAAAGAAATAAGTACCTTTCTCCGTATGTTTATTAATCGCTGCTGCATGACGGATAAGGGTGCTTTGTACGCTTTCGCGAAAGCGTGCCGGATCTTCTGCCATACAGGTATTTGCTTCTTCAAAGCTCATTCCTAACGGATAATATCCGCCTGCCCACGGATTATGAAGTGACGTTTGATCACTTCCTATATCGATATGCAGATGATGTTCGTCAAAGGCTTCCCATACCTCTACTATATTTCCTTGATAGGCGATAGAAACTGTTTCTTTAGCTGCTTTTGCTTTCTGAACTTTAGCTACAAGTGCTGTAGTATCTGTGATTACTTCATCTACCCATCCTTGAGAATGTCTTGTATGAACCGCTTTGGGATTTACTTCAGCACACACAGTAATACATCCAGAAATGTTTCCCGCTTTGGGTTGCGCGCCACTCATACCTCCTAAGCCTGAAGTAACAAAAAGCCCTCCTTTAGGTGATTTTTTTATTTTTCGAAATGCGTTAAGTACAGTAATGGTTGTTCCATGTACAATTCCTTGCGGACCGATATACATATAACTTCCTGCAGTCATTTGCCCGTATTGCGTAACTCCTAGCGCATTAAACTTTTCCCAATCATCAGGTTGCGAGTAATTAGGAATCATCATCCCGTTTGTGACGACGACTCTTGGAGCATCTTTGTGAGAAGGGAATAATCCCATAGGATGCCCAGAATACATCACTAGCGTCTGATGGTCATTCATCTGAGCTAAATACTGCATGGTAAGCAGGTATTGTGCCCAATTTGAAAATACACCTCCATTACCACCATACGTGATAAGCTCATGGGGGTGTTGCGCTACGGCATAATCAAGATTGTTCTGGATCATTAGCATGATAGCAGCAGCTTGCTTAGATTGCGCAGGATATTCTTCTATAGGACGTGCATATATTTTATACTCAGGTCTAAAACGATACATATAAATACGTCCATACGTGTCTAACTCTTCTTTAAATTCTGGAAGTAGTGTTGCATGATGTTTGGGATCAAAGTAGCGTAATGCATTACGCAATGCTAATTCTTTCTCTGCTGGAGAAAGGATTTCTTTACGCTTAGGCGCATGATTTATAGAAGGATCGTATGTTTTTTTAGCGGGGAGTTCGTTAGGAATTCCTTGAAGTATGTGTTCTTGAAAAGTCATGTGTTGGTTTTTAAAATGATACTGATTTTAATCGGTGTATGTTTTAAAAATCAAGGATACCTCATATTAGCTCTATGATGGATCGTAGAAATACAGGTGCGATATGATACAATCGTATTATCCATTTTTAGAGGGTTGGCTATTGGTTTTTTTATCAAATCCATAAGGACAATGTCTACAACCGCTTTCACAGCAATACCCTCGTTTTAGGTGGTACTGCTCTGTAAAACATTTATAGCCTTCTGGAGTAAGGTAATAATCTCCTTCTTCAATAGGAATGTGTTTTCTTGTAAATGACATTGTATTTTTTAATGATTACAAATATACTAAGACTGTATGATGATTGCTATATATGGTTGTTAATAGATTGGTAGATAATTACTCTGAGGTTTGGTTTTGATTACTAAGATTATAGCGTACTTTTGGGCTGTGTTTTTGATTGTAAATAAATACTTGTTGAGAAAACGTTTTGTGGGGCTTACACTATGGCCTTTTATTATTATGAAGCGTGTGGAGTTAAAAGATGATGTAGTCTTTATTAACCATGAGCGTATTCATTTGCGTCAGCAATTAGAAATGCTTGTACTTCCTTTTTTTATTTGGTATGTACTAGAATATAGTATACGATTAGTACAATATAAAAATAGTTATAAAGCATATAGTAATATCTCCTTTGAAAGGGAAGCATACCAAAATGAGGGTAATCTTGATTACTTAGAGCGTAGATCTCGTTGGTCTTTTATAAAATATCTTTGAATAGATTAAGAAACTATCTTTACTTTTAGATTGTGATTATAACATCTCAAAATCAAGCCATATCATTACCTCATAATATACGTTTGTACCTTAAGCGAGAAGATCTTATTCATCCACATATTTCAGGTAATAAGTATAGGAAGCTTAAATATAATATCGCTTTCGCGAAAGCAAATAATTATAAAACCCTACTCACGTTTGGTGGTGCATATTCTAATCATATCGCCGCTACTGCAGCAGCAGGAAAAGCGTATAACTTTAGTACTATAGGCATTATACGTGGTGATGAGCTAGAAAAAGAATTAGATAAAAACCTTTTAGAAAATAAAACCTTAAAACAAGCTGCTGTTGATGGAATGAAATTTAAATTCATATCAAGAGCATTATATAAGCAAAAAGAAGAAGAACAATTTCTAGCGACACTTAAAAAAGAGTTTCCTGAAGCGTATATCTTACCAGAAGGCGGAACCAATAATCTTGCTATAAAAGGGTGTGAAGAAATACTAACGCCATCAGATCTTTCGTTTGACTATGTGTGTTGTGCAGTAGGAACAGGAGGAACGATATCGGGTATTATAAATGCATCTGCTGCTTCTCAAAGAGTACTTGGGTTTCCGGCATTGAAAGGTGATTTTCTAACGGATGAAATACAGAAACTTGTAACAAAATCCAACTGGACGTTAGCAAAGGAGTATCATTTTAATGGGTATGCTAAAGTACCAGAAACCCTTGTGAAGTTTATGAATGGGTTTAAAAAATCACATCAAATAGTGCTTGATCCAATATATACTGGGAAAATGATGTATGGGATTTTTGACCTCATATCAAAAGGATTTTTCCCGCAAAATTCTCGTATTTTAGCAATTCATACAGGAGGCCTTCAGGGCATTGATGGTGTAAATAAAAAGCTCCTTAAAAAAGGACTTCAAACGATAGATATATAAAAATGATAAGACGAATTGTACTTTTGTTTGTGATAGGATTAGTACTTGGAAGTTGTGGTTCTTCAAAAAGAACAACTCGTAAAGTAACTCCTAAAAAAGAACGAGAAGAACGAGTAGATACTCGTCCCAATGATGATACGCCTAAAGAAGAAGAGAAGGTTGTTAATCCTGTTCCTAAAACAGGAGTAGATGGATATATAGAAACCTATGTTGATATTGCGCAAGAAGAAATGCGCCAATATGGAATACCAGCAAGTATCACATTAGCACAAGGAATATTAGAATCGGGTGCAGGAGATGGCGAATTGGTGCGAAAAGCTAATAATCACTTTGGAATCAAATGTCATGATTGGAAAGGCGCAAGAGTATATCATGATGATGATGAAAAAGGAGAATGTTTTAGGAAATATAGCCTAGCAAAATATTCATTTAGAGATCATTCTTTATTCTTGACAAATAGAGGGAGATATTCTAGTCTTTTTAAATTGCCTAAAGATGATTATAAAGGATGGGCAAAAGGATTACGCGCTGCAGGGTATGCTACAGA
This sequence comes from uncultured Dokdonia sp., assembly GCF_947492535.1. Classification (GTDB taxonomy): domain Bacteria; phylum Bacteroidota; class Bacteroidia; order Flavobacteriales; family Flavobacteriaceae; genus Dokdonia. The sequence goes on from NZ_CANLNH010000001.1 coordinate 209,228, forward strand.
TAAGAAATATCCAGATAAACTGATATCCCTTATAGAACGTTATAAACTATATCGTTATGATGGAGAAGTCCTTGGTAAAAAAGAAAAAGATTTTAAAAAAGTAACAGATAGAAAAAACCAACATACGGTAGAAAAAGGCGAAACATTATATCGCATTGCTAAAAAGTATAAAATTACTGTAGAAGATCTTAAAAAATATAATGGACTTGAAAGTAATGAGATTTTTGTAGGGCAAGTGCTGTATGTAGAACCATTTGATAGAGGATATTAATTTATGATATATAAAAGAAGTAGCGCATTATTTGTAGAAGCGCAAACTGTGATTCCTGGTGGCGTGAATAGTCCAGTAAGAGCATTTAAATCAGTAGGAGGAGATCCTATTTTTGTAAAAGAAGCTAAAGGAGCATATCTCTATGATGAAGATGGAAGGACACTTATAGATTATATCAATTCTTGGGGTCCTATGATCTTAGGGCATGCCTATCAACCTGTAGTAGATGCTGTAGTAAATAAAGCTCAAAAAGGAACTTCTTTTGGAATGCCTACAGAAATTGAAACAGATATAGCAAAACTAGCTATAGAAATGGTGCCTGATATTGATAAAATACGTTTTGTAAATAGCGGTACAGAAGCCTGCATGAGTGCTATACGTCTTGCAAGAGGATTTACAGACAGAGAAAAGATTATAAAATTTTCAGGATGTTATCATGGGCATTCAGATTCTTTTCTGATCCAAGCGGGTAGTGGAGCGGTTACTTTTGGAACCCCTAATAGTCCTGGAGTTACTAAAGGTACAGCTAAAGATACTTTACTTGCTGACTATAATAATTTAGATCAAATAGAAGCACTTTTTAAAGCAAATCCCAATGAGATTGCAGCAATCATTGTAGAGCCTGTAGCAGGAAATATGGGATGCATACCTCCTAAAAATGGATTTTTAGAAGGGTTGAGAACATTGTGTGATCAGAATAATGCATTGCTCATTTTTGATGAAGTGATGACTGGTTTTCGATTGGCTAAAGGAGGTGTTCAAGAACTTAAGAACGTAAGAGCAGATATTGTCACTTTTGGAAAAGTAATAGGAGGTGGATTGCCAGTTGGCGCGTTTGCTGCTCGTAATGAAATTATGAATCATTTGGCGCCTCTAGGACCAGTGTATCAAGCTGGAACATTAAGCGGGAATCCTTTAGCAATGGCAGCAGGTCTAGCAATGCTTACAGAGATCAATAACGATGAAAAACTCTTTGCGCGTTTAGAGGAAAAAACGGCATATCTTCATAAAGGTATTGCTGAAGCACTAACGTCTCATGGAGTAGTTCACACTATTAATCGTGTGGGTTCTATGATTTCTGTTCATTTTGCTGAAGATGAAGTGGTTGATTTTAAAACAGCTGCATTAGGGGATAATGAAACCTTTAAGAAATTCTTTCACGGTTTATTAGCCGAAGGGATATATATAGCACCTAGTGCTTATGAGACTTGGTTTATTACCGATGCGTTGACATATAAAGATTTAGATACAACAATACATGCTGTACATAAAGTAGCGAGTACTTTGTAAAATAGGATATAAAAACAAAAGGAGAGATTTTATAAAATCTCTCCTTTCTTCATACAACATCTGCGCTACCTTCTTCTGTGGTGTTTCTTTTTTCTTTTTTGCTTCTTTTTGTGTGCCATTTTACGCCATTGTTCAAACTGATCTGCGGTTAAGACTGCTTTCATTTCTTTTTGAATAGCAATCCTATTGTCGAGCTTTTTAGTTTCTAATTCAAAGCGTTGTTCTTTAGTTAATTCAGGACGACCTTCTTTTTTTCGTTCTGCCATAAAAGCCTTCCTTTTCTTTGCTTGCTCTAACTGGATAGTATAAATTTTACTTGCTTGTTGATCATTTAAATCTAAGGCAAGTGTCATCTTTTTTGTTTGTATAGTGGCTTGCTGTTCTGCACTTAATTGCATTCTACCTCCATCACGACCTCTTTGAGCACTAACTGTTATTGTCATACAGAGAACAACCATTGTTAAAATATGTTTCATTTTTTTAAATATGTTTTGTTATGCTAGTATGACCTTATGTTCTTCATAAGGTTTAAACGGGTGCGTATAATTAACGTATCCTTAAGAAAAAAGCCCTCCAGAATGGAGGGCTTCATATAATACAAAAAATGTATATGGTATTATTTAGGGTCTAAAATTAAGTCAATACGTTCTATTAAATCAATAAGGTGTATTCTACTTATTTTATCTCTCATGCGTCCTGTATTACTTTGTAAAGTGCGTTTTAGGTCTTTAAGTTCTGAACGTACAATCGCACGTATATCACTTTGACTAGCGTCTATGTTAGTACGAGAAGAGAAACGTGCAAAACGACCAGAAAGGCGTGTTTGCTCTTTAGTCATTAACGTTTCTAAACGCTCTACATATGCTCTTTGTAAATTACGACGATAGATATCAATCTTTCTGCTATTTTTAAGTTCGCTAAATAATCCATTACGTAAATCTGCCATCATATCGATAGTTGAATATGCTTCTTCGCCATTCAGAGCTTCATTTTCTAGCATACGCGCAACTCTACCAAAATCAAGTAAACTGTTAAGTGTACGTGTTTGGAAACGACGTATGCGCTCAACACTTCCTGCAGACTCTACTTTATCAAAAATACTTTCATCAATAAGCCATTGTGGAGTCTCAAATAATTGCTCTTGAAGAAAAGATAAAGCCTCTTGTTGTTTTACTTTAGGAACATGTGTGTAAACAGCACCATCTTGGTCATATGTTTTATAATACTCATATACACCACCAATATTTCCAGTGACATGTCCCATGTATCTGTTATACTGAGATAACACCTGAGTATACATGGTTTCTAAATCATCATAGTTTTTACCATCTTCTGCAGTCCATTTAATAAGATTAGGCACAATACGCTTTAAGTTAGCAATACCATAAGTACTTGCTTTTACAGCATCATCTCCTAAATCTTCTGTTTGTGAACTTGGGTCAATCACACCAAATTGTTGCCTTCCGAAACGGTACATTGGATCACCTGCATGTTCTAAAATCCAACCATCTAATGTTTTCTTTTCATCTTCTGCAGATTTGTCTAAAATAGGTTTGTACCCCCACTTAATAGCATATTTATCATAAATACCAATATTAGGCATCAACGCTACATCTCCATCTCCAGGTTGTGCTACATAATTAAAACGCGCATAATCCATAATAGAAGGTGCTGTTCCGAATTTTTTTGTAAACTCAGGATCACGTAATTTATCTACAGGATATGCAACACTACTTCCCATGTTATGCGGTAAACCTAATGTATGTCCAACCTCATGAGAAGATACAAAACGAATTAAACGCCCCATTACTTCGTCTTTAAACTCAACACCTTGGGCATCTGGATTAATAGCTGCTGTTTGTACAAAGAACCAATTACGTAATAAGGTCATAACATTATGATACCAATTGATATCACTTTCTAAAATTTCTCCAGACCTAGGATCACTTACGTGAGGTCCGTTTGCATTTGGAATAGGAGACGCTAAGTAACGTACAACACTATAACGTACATCTTCAGGACTCCAATCAGGATCTTCTTCTGGTGTAGGAGGGTCTTTTGCGATGATAGCATTTTTAAATCCAGCAGCTTCAAAAGCAACTTGCCAATCTTCAATTCCTTGTTTGATATATGGAACCCATTTTTTAGGAGTAGCTCTATCTATATAGTATACAATTTGCTTTTTAGGCTCTACAAGTTCGCCGCGATTATATTTTGCAAGATCTTCGTCTTTTACTTCTAATCTCCATCTATCTAAATACGTGATGGTTTTACTTTTCTGAGCATCTTGTCCATAATCTGTTTGACCTCTTGCAAACCATCCTACACGCTGATCAAAATAACGACGTTTCATAGGTGTTTCAGGAAGTAAAATCATAGAGTTACTCATCATCACCGAAAGTGATCCAGTAGCACTATTACTTGGTGGTTCTGATGCGTTATATGTTTTTATGTGTCTTACCTCAATGTTTCTTGGGTAACTACGTATCGTATCTATATAAGAACGTTTGTCATCAAGGCGTGTTACTTTATAACCTCTTCTTCTAGATTGTGGTAACCCTAAAGGCTTTACATCTTTTGTAAAAAGCTCTGAAGCATCTATTACTGTATTTCTAGTATCACTTACAGTGTCTTTGTGATACGCTTTTATATCAAAAGCATACAAAATAGGTTCAAAATTACTATTCTTTACAGCTTCAGAAATTGGTAATGAATCTGCCGCGTAAATTTGATGTGATACGACGCGAAGTAATACTTTTTTGTCTTTTACTTCCCAACGTAATACAGAGGTGTTTTGTTTACCGCCACCGAAACCTAATCCAGTAGCCGTTTTTGCAATACGAGTTACCATAAGCATTTCTCTTCCAAAGAGAGAATCTGGAATTTCATAAAAATAGGAGTTGTCTATTTTATGAACGGTAAAGAGACCTTCATCAGTCTTAGCGTCTTTAGTAATGACTTTTTTATAAGGCTTTATTTCCCCTTTCTTAGGTTTAGACTTGGGTTTTGTGGTAGCCGTAGCTTTTGATTTTTTAGGCTGAAATACTGCACAACCTGTGAGAGATACTGCAAGAAAAGCAAGTATCAGAAAATGTAACTTTATACGCATAACGAGTTTTTTATGAAGGGCAAAAGGTAAGTATAGTTAGAAAGGGATTTTGTGAAGGTATTGTTAAACCTGCCAAGTTTTTTAAGGGTAATTTATAAAAATGACAAAAATGCTATGTTTTGTGTATTTTGGAGTAGAGTTTCCTGATTAAAAATGTCAAATTGACAATTAATTGTTTCTTGATTTAGAGTAGTTCCAGTGTCGTTTGATATAATGGTTTGTTTATTGTTTTTGAATAAACCCATGCGAAGTAACTTACCATAAAGATATCCTCTTTGGCTTTGTTTTCTGAGGTAAACAATCTTTTTACGCTTTCGCGAAAGCGTATACCTTTTATTTCTTCTGGATATGTGTAAATGGTTTCTAATGTTTTTAAGAAATCACGCAATCTGCTTTCATGTTTGATTACGTGTTTGTATTTGCGTTTGAAACGCTTTAATAGAGATGCAACAAGATCTATATTTTCTAATTCTATATGTGTAATGAGTTGTATTAAATCATGCTTAATCATCCAGTCTTCTCCCATTTTAGTTATATACCAAGCCGAACTATGTTTTAAGGTGTTAAGGGCACTAAGTGTTTGTTTGTATTGTTCCTGTTGTATCAAACAAATGCATAGTACAAGAATAAGGTCAGGGTTTTGAGTTTTATTTTTTCGTTTTGCGATCTCAAAATGAGATGTAAGTAAGTCAATCGCGACAAGGCTATTTCCAGTATAGTTAAGAATAAGTGTACGCAGGAGGAGTTCGCTTTCGCGAAAGCGTAATTCATATTTACCCCGTTCGGCAAGCATGCGCTCTTTCATCAAGTCGAGATATTTGGTAGCGCGTTCAAATTGCCTATTTCTGAAATACGCATTTGCCATGAAGTATACTAAGTGAATATGGTAATATAAGTGCTTATTAGATAATGCTTTTTTAGAGGTGATCTCGTGATAGACTTTTTCGAAAAAAGGTAAAGCATCAACGTAATTATTTTCTAATCGAGCTACGGTATTTATAATTTCTAATAACTGATATAACGATTTAAATGTAAGGGATGCATTAATAACAATATTGAATTTTTGGAATGCATCTGTAAGAAGTTGGGTTACATTTTCTGTAACGGTACTGTTGGTTTGAGAGATACGGTCTTTAATATATGCATAGGCTAGATTGAGATTTTCTTGGTGCTGATGAAGTTTTTGATTGATTTGAAAATCCTTAATGAGTGACGAGAGTTCTATTTCTGAGTGAAGATGTGCATACTGTATTTGTGTATGGTATATCTCATTGAGCATACTGTATAAATCATGTGCTTTTGCTAGTATGGTTGCTTTTTGAAGTGTTTTTTGAGCGGCCTTATTAATGCCTTGTTCATAGAGAATACGAGAAGTAAGAATGAGTTTTAGAACCTCAAATTCTTCAGTAGTTTCAGTTTCTAAACTCCTACTGGCTATAAAATCTATTATAGTATCATGAAGTCTTTTGCATAAAGCATGATATGCGTTTTTAGAAGGTTTTCCATAAAGGACATGATCAATATTTGTGGGAAGTTCTGATTGCCTTAATAGTTTTAGTAATGCTAAGTTTTTGGTGTCTGATCGCTTGTTTTTACGACGCACATAAGATTTGAATTTTTCATAATCTTCTGTGGAAAGTGAATGTATCAATTCAAATAGTAGCATATTATATCGTAAGAAATATTGTGTGTAAAACAAGTAAATATAGTATTAAATGATATTATATCAATAATTATATCGTAAGTATATGATGAATTTTTGATTTTGTGACTTGTGTGGCTGTTGCATATTTGCCTTGTCATTTTAACGAATCAGATATGGAAATTGAAATCAATACTGTTGATATACATCGCAGAAGATTAATCTTTATAAACTTTAGTATTGTTGCTTATTTTATAGGTATCTATTACATATTAGAAAACCAGATTTATCACACTCTTATAGTTACAAGCGCATTAGTATTTACAGTTCCATTTCTAATAGCTCAGGTAATTTTCATATTTGTCAGCTTGTTTTTTATGATTAAGAATAACAGATCAGACTTACTACTTATCGTCAGTCTTGGTACGTTAATAGCAAATCAATTATACATATTGATGACTTTTTTCTACTAATTACAAGGTCAATTTTAATTAATCACCATACCACACAATCATGGAATTTAATAATAAGAAACTCACACGTACGACCACTTTTATTCATTATCTAATCAGTTTTCTTTTAGCTATTTTTTTAATAGGATTGGCTAACAGAATCATATGGGATATTGATGGAGAGGATAAGCGTCCTTATGTATCAGATTTTGAAATAAAAACTGACGTTAAAAAATATAAACTTTTACGAGAAAGTATTCAAGATTCTATACAAGGAAAACATATAGTGAAAGAAGATGTACAGCTTTCTATAAATCTCACTCAAAATGCATTAGATGAGCAACAGGCTTCTTTTAAGGCTTGGATATCAACACGTAATGCTACACGATCTTCAAAGATTAATACTGAAATACAGCAACGTAATTATATCCTAGATTCCTTACGTACATCTCTTAAGAAACTAAAATCGAAAAAACTTTTAATTCAATCTAATATAGATAGTTTTCATACAGAAAAAAGAAAGTATACTGATTTAGTAAATGAGGAAATGGCGAAAGCAAGAGCGTTGCATCTTACTGCAGAGAGAGCATATGATTTACAAGTTTTTTTAAGTCGTTTGTTATTTGTGGTTCCCGTATTACTTCTAGGGATTTGGATGCTCGTAAAGAAACGTAAACATAGTTATTGGCCTTTGTTTAGAGGCTTTGTATTCTTTGCATTTTATGCCTTCTTTATAGGATTGGTTCCTTACTTACCCAGTTACGGAGGATATGTCAGATATATTATAGGAATCATAGTATCTCTATTACTAGGTATATATGCTATTAAACATTTGAAAGCTTTTGTGAAAAAGAAAAAAGAAGAACTACAACTCTCTTCTTCAGAACGTTCCAACAAAATAAAAGAAGAAGTGGCAGAGAAAGCATTAGAAAATCATATGTGTCCAAGTTGCGGAAAAGATTACCTGATTAATGAGATTTTTCAAAGCGGAAAAGGTAAAAAAAAGTCGGGCATGCTAAAAGTTACCACCTATTGTCGTCATTGTGGACTCCAACTTTTTAAAAATTGTGAAACCTGTGATACTAAAAATTATGCACACCTACCACATTGTTATTCTTGTGGAGATCAGATTATAAATAAAATACACGAACAATAAAACATACAACAATGGAAAATCAAGTAAAAATTCAAACAGAAAAAAAGAATAAAATAAAAGAAGAATTTAGTGCAAAACCAACACCAGCATTTATAGCTGCATCGTGGACTTCTTTATTGATTGGAATGGTCTCTTTTTGTGTCGGACTTTGGAACGCAACCATGCAATTAAATGAAAAAGGATATTACTTCACAGTACTATTATTTGGCTTGTTTTCAGTGATTTCTGTTCAGAAAACAGTGCGAGATAAATTAGAAGGCATTCCTGTAACAGAAATTTACTATGGTGTAAGTTGGTTTGTAACTATAGTATCTATTTTACTATTAGTGATTGGATTATGGAATGCAACATTAGATTTGAGTGAGAAAGGTTTTTATGGAATTTCGTTTTTCTTAAGCCTTTTTGCAGCTATTGCAGTGCAAAAAAATACCCGAGATATTAAGTTTTTAGAACAAAAAGAGAAGTAGACAACAAAGTGCAATATGTGCATATTGCACTTTGTTGTGTGGTGTGAGAAACCCGTTAGTAGTAAAATGCTATCGGGTTTTACTAAAATAGAAAAGTGCTATAGTAAATTGCTCATGTCTAAATTAATAAATGCTAATTATCATTTACTGTTTCATAAAACAACTCGTCTATATGTAGTTTTGTAGTATAAAGTTAAAAAGTAAGTAAATCTACTATAGATTTTATGAAGTAATGATTTTTGGCTAAGTATCACTCTCATAGTTATTAATTAACAATACATTATTTATCTCAAAATAGTAATGTATTTGAGAGTGGTGCTTCACAAAAAAAAGGATGGTTAATACCATCCTTTTTTATTTATATATGCATGTAATTATCCAAAATTAATAGTACAACTATTAGAAACTCCAAACCATTTTAATCTATTACGAGAAGCTGTTTTATAGACATAATCTCTAAGCATTCTAGGAATAAAAGCTAATAAGGCAGCAGCACGTTTCCATTTAGGTATTTCTGCGACAATTTTTAAGAAGCCGTCAGAATGTGTATGCATTCCTGTTTTATTAATAAGGATGACGGTGTCTAATCGATCTGTTGCTCTATTATAATGGCGTAAGAGTTGCTGACCTTTGGGGGACTGAAAAGGCAGAAATTCAAAAGTTGCCGTAGGAGCAAACTTCATAAGCCATCCTATTACGCCATTACATAGATTGCATTCTCCATCAAATATGATAATATCTTTCTGATTATTAGTTTCCATAACTTTTTTGAAATAAATGAGTTATGAGTGTTGTGTCGCGTAAATATGAAATTCATTACGATATAAAAGGCAGAAAAGATAATTTTTAAATCTTCTTAATCATTTTGTAAGTACTCAGATGTTTCTATCGACTTAGTATGGTAAATCACCAAAAAAACAAATACGCATGAAAAAGATAATACTCATAGTAGGCCTAGTTATAGCTACAGTTTTTAATATGCAAGGACAAGAGATAAATGCAATTCCATATAGTAGTGATATTTCTCAATTACCAGATGGATGGCATAAGTTTACATTACAAGGCGCTAGTTTTGATGTAGAGGTAGCTTCTGGTAATCTTGTAAAAGGAAATGTAATTTGGTTTGACGGCACAAAATATTCAGGTAATCTAGCGGGTTCTGTAATTTCAGGAAGAGGAACGTATACATGGCCAGATGGGACCCGATATGAAGGGGCTTTTAGAAATAACCAGCGTCATGGAAAAGGATCTATGATTTTATTAGATAACTCAAAATGGAGCGGTAAATGGAAAAACAATAAGAAAAACGGAAAAGGAAAACAGTTTGATGCATCTGGAGAGATTGTACAACAAGGCGTTTGGGAAGGTGATCAGTTTTTAGGAGCTAAAAAAAAATAACCTTTAAAAGGTCTTGTAATAAAAAAGCCTTCTATTCTTAAAATAGAAGGCTTTTTATGATTTATAATGACTTACTCTTTTGTAAGTGTTACTTGCCATACTTTATTGGAAGCAGCTGAGTTGCCAGAACCATAGGTTCCAGGATTTGCTTGATATGCTTCAATACCACCATATATATGACCTATCACTACTTCTTTTGTACCATTAAAAGTACTATTTAAATCAATGATTTCAGTATTCTCAGAATTCATTTTATAAGCAATGCTACTACTACTTTTTATAAGAATAGATTCGGCGCCATAAAAATTTGGTGTACTTCCATATACATTTTTTAGTGTATCTACAATCTTACTTTGCATAGGTTTTTGTTCTACATTCATCGCAATATGAAGCCCTGTATTTGTAAATCCAGAAAGATGTCCAGGAGGTGCAATTTCACCATCACCTATACCGCCAAATAAGAACGTGTGTAAAAGTTTTGTGTCTTTGTCATATCCAACAAAATTACCACATGCATATACATTATGATTTTTTTGATTGTAGGTAGTGTCGTAGGTATATAGTTTGCTTTCTGTTGCCCAATCTGGATGCACATAGATCGCATCATTCCATGCCTGTAGGTCATTATCACTTCCGGGTTTAAATACGCCTCCATAAAACGTTAAGCTTTGCTCCATTTGATCATATGTTTTGTTGTAATACATAGAAGGAACTACAGGTCCGTCTCTACGACGGAAAATAGATAGATCGTCTGAAGATGGATCTGTAGGATCTGATACATCAGAAATAGGAGCGCTTACATTAATATCCAATAACGTAGAACTACGACCAGATACCACTGTAAATGGATATACTGCATCTAGATATTTTTGGCTATTACTCGTGAAGTTGTGACCACCAGCAGCATATAATGTAATATTCGTTGAGTCTTGTAGTTTATGAATATTACTAAAAGAACCTTTTTTTACAAATACTTCTGCACCTGTACTAATAAGCGATGTGCTAGTTCCATATCTAAATACTTTTGACCATTCATCATCTGTGAGTGTTTGGCCTTTTGCAAGTTTTATCATAGACTCTATATGTAACCTAGCTACTTGATTATAGGTGATATATTCTTGTTTGTTCTTATCTGCTTTAGTAGTGTCTTTTTTCCAATTTGGAGTTTCTTCAAAATACTTAAAACTCTTTGGGCCAAATCCGCCTACTACATACATGTAGCCATGATCATCTTGTGCAACCAAAGGATTAGAGTTGACGAAAATAGATGTGAAATCATAATCCCCTTTTGATAATGATTGGCACATTTCAGAAGAAGGATCTTTACATAAATTTGATTTTAGATCCTCTAAAAATTTAGTGTAATTGATACTAGAGACTTTGTCTTCTGCTAGATTATAAGCAAAAATATTTTGATTAAAAGACTTAGGAATGAAAGACCTGTCTCCATAGTTTGCATCTAAGTTATGAAGTCCGCCTACTTTTTCTTCTCTATTCGTTCTACCTGCAAATAAGAGCCAGTCTGCTCCAGAAGTAGCGTGAGCAAAAGATTGTAATGCAGGTGCATTGGTAATGGATAAAGAGTCAATACTCACTTTGTAAGATTGAACGGTAACGTCTGAGTTGTTTCCGGAATTGTGATTGTCAGGTCCAGGACAAGCAGTACATAAAAGCAACACAAGTCCAGCCGTAAAAAAAAGATACATTTTTTTCATGGGGATAATGGTTTAAGTTAATTAGTGAAGTTTCAAAAATAATTAGAATACATACTTGATAATCAGGTATTTTTACGTGATTTTATATGCGTTTCGTACTTCGGTAAACTCAGGATAAACTTCTGTGTCATTTCATTCTTTGAAAGCATATACAGAAAAAGACCTACTATACAAGCAGGTCTTTTAAAGGTTTATATTCTATTTTACTAAAAAAGAAACTTATCGTTTTGTGAATTTCTTTTGCGTTGTTTTATTATCTGTAGTTGTTACTTCTATGATGTATACACCAGACGCTAGATTGCTTACATTAACAGTATTATTTACAATGGTTATAGGAGTCGCTTTTCCTAATAAGTCATAAATAACACCATCACTTTTTAGAATAGCTCCATTTGTTGGAGTGACATTTAAAATATCATTTGCAGGTATGGGATATATATTAAAAGTAGTACGCTCATTTTCTTCGATACTTAAAGGAGCACTGCCTTCTAAGACATAAATCGTTTGATTTGCATCTACATTTGTAAGCTGATCTGTAATTCCGGAAGGCCATTCTATCGTTACAGTTTCTATAAAGTCAAAAGTCCCTAATCCGAAATGCGGATTTAGTGAATGCATATTTGCAAATCCCTCTCCACTTCTCACATTACGTACTTTAGTTCCAAAAGCGCCCTCTATTGTAATCACAGCGCCAATACCATTATTGTTACTCTCTACACCTTCAAGATTTAATTTAAACCAGGAATTAGCATTTCCATCATTCATATGTACATTTCCGCCAGCATAAATATCTAAAAATCCATCATTATTAAGATCACCTACAGCGCCACCTCCTTGTATTTGCTGTGAATTTGGAGAGAATGTCATGTCTCCATTATTTAATAGTAAGGTAGTTTGTAATTGAGAATAAATATCTAAATACCCATCATTGTTAAAATCAAATGTGACAATTTCTATAGCGCCTTCTAAGTTTTCAAAACCAGATCCAGTTGTGATATCTGCAAATGTACCATCCCCATTATTTTGATAAAATATAGTGCCAATTTCGTTAAAATGTTGATCAGCAACTATTAAATCCATATCTCCGTCATTATCAAAATCACCCACAGCACTAGACCATGACTGTGTTTTTGTATCAATTCCTGCTGTAGCACCAACTTCTGTATAGGTGCCATTTCCATTATTGCGATATAACTGATTAGAACGTCTTGTGTCTTCTGGGTTATTAGAACCAACAACACATTTAGATAGATAAAGATCGGTATCTCCATCATTGTCATAATCAAACCATATAGACCCATAGTTGTGCCCAGTAGGTGTATCTCCAAGGCCTCCTTGAATTTCATTTAAGAAACTCCCGTTTCCATCATTAAGGAAATAGACATTAGGCTCTACATCATGACAAGCAAAAGCATCTAAGTCACCGTCATTATTGATATCTATAAAATTAGTGCGTTGAGAAAAAATAAAGATACTACTCTGATGATCTTGAGAAAATGCAGTTCCATCACTATTTGCTTTTAAAAAACTTACTCCATTATTCCCTCCAAACATGATGTCATTGATTCCGTTATTATCGTAATCGGCAACACTAAGAGACCAATCAGGTCCATTAGAAGTGCTAATAGAGATATTAGTAGGCATGAGACCTGTATCTGTTTGATGATGAATTGACAGGTTAGATTGTGTAGGACTTATGACATCATCTAAGTAATCTCCATTAATATCTACAACGCCAATCTCTGAATTAGAACCTCCTATATTTTGCGAAGTAAACGTGGCGTTTTGTGCTTTGACGTAGGATACAGCACATAGCCCCAAGGCTAAAAGTGTAATTTTTTTCATGATTTCAATTTTGTAGTTTCCATTAAATCTAATGAAATTTCCTTCTGAATGTTAACACTTTATGCGTTATAGGAAGAATTGACTAGTGTTTTTAGAAACGTAAAATTGTTTTATACGCTTTCGCGAAAGTGTATACAGAATGAAAAGATTAAAGTCTAAATTTTCTAAAAGATTGGATCGTTTGATAAATTCCATATCCAATAAAAGCTTTTCCAAATATAAAAGCAATGATTTGAAAAACATTTGAAAGAGCTGATTCTCCAAATGGAGATTTATAAGATGGAATTAAGTATTTGAAATATCCAGAAAAGAATTTATTAATTGATTCTAAGCTAAACTCGAAATCATAACTATAGAATTCTAATGGGAAGTATAATGAGTAAAATAAAAATCCAATTATAACTGTAAACTTGATTCCTTGAACCCAGTCTGTTCCATGTTTAGACGAAATATTATTAAGCCATAAGATGAATTTATCTTTCCACTCTTTATTATGAAGTTCTCTTTTAAATGCGTCTAATTCATATATTTTAAATCTATTATAATCTATTCTGTTGTCTGATTTTTGTAGTTGATGTTTTATTATTCTTAATGATTTTCTAGAACAGTTCTCTGGACTTAGAACTTTAAAATCATCAAAGAAAGCAGCTTTTTCAAATACTGCTTGATCTATTTCTATTACATTACAACTTACGTTCTCGAATGACACAGAACCTTCAAAAATTGTATTTATTAGTTTGATAGTACTAAACTCTGATCCATTAAATTTTGCTTTCTTTTTAAATAAAGAATCAGGAAGAGAGAATTTACTATTATTGATGTTTTTACAATCAATAAAAAATACTTCTTCATTAAAAGTACATTCTTTAAAAACTGTTTTGTTACCAAAATCAACATTTGTAAAACTAATTTCGCTAAATATACAGTTTGAGAAATTGTCTTGAATTTCAGGTGATTTAAGTGAAATTCTTTCGAAGAAAAGATCTTCTTTAAAAGTATTTCCATAGAAATTAAAATTATTAAAATTAGAATCACTGATATAGGACGATAAAGGTGGATCTCCTTCTTCTCTTTGTATTGTATTATCTAAAAAAACAAAAGAGCCATGTTTTTGTTGAATACTAGCTATATTTATATTATGTACAAATCTATTTTTTGAAATAAAAACTATTCCATTTAACTCTATTTCTTTACCGTAACTAAAGGTGAAAAACTTTATCTTATTATTAATAATTCTAATTTGTTTATCTGGTGCGATCTCACAATTTATAAATTTTAAAGTGTCTAAGTTGCAACCATCATAAAACAAGACATCGCAAAGAAATACACAATCATAAAATTCGATTGATAATAATGGTCCATTAATGCTTTTGAATAGTAAATCTGAGTTTATAAAAGTACATTCTTTAAATTGAACGTCTTGTAAGTTGTTTCGAATGAAAAAATCTATTATACGATTGTTTCCTACGTCTATTTTTTTATTAGTTAGCGTTAATTCATCTTTTGTGTTTTCTAGAAGCTTAAAGAATTCATTACTATCCATATAGTAAAAATAAAAAGACCCGCTTTATAAAAGCGAGTCTTTGTAAATAAGTTATTAACGTTTAGGAGTTTATCCTTCTAAAGTAACTGTCAATCCAGTATCATCTTTAGTTACTTTTGCAACGCCAAGTTTAGTAAGACCTTTAATGCCTTTATCCCATCCTTTGTTGCTTAATCCAGATGCTGTTTTAAGGGCTCCTAATTCGATGCTGTTCTCTTTTTTGAGAACCTCATAGATGGCTTTTTCGTTATCATTAAGCTCTAATGCTTTCTTCTCAGGCTTCATCTGTGGGAAGAACAATACTTCCTGTATCGATTGATTGTTGGTCATAAACATCGCTAGACGATCAATTCCAATTCCAATTCCAGACGTAGGAGGCATTCCATATTCTAAAGCACGTAAGAAATCCTGATCAATAAACATCGCTTCATCATCTCCTTTTTCAGAAAGCTTTAATTGATCTTCAAAACGCTCACGTTGATCAATAGGATCATTTAGCTCTGTATAGGCATTGGCAAGTTCTTTTCCATTGACCATGAGTTCAAAACGTTCTGTGAGTCCTTCTTTGCTTCTGTGTTTCTTCGTCAGCGGACTCATTTCAACCGGGTAATCGATGATGAATGTTGGTTGGATATATAGGTGTTCACACTTTTCTCCAAAAATCTCATCGACTAATTTTCCGATTCCCATCGTTTCATCTACCTCAAGACCTAACGCTTTGGCAGCGTCACGAATTTCTTCTTCAGATTTTTGGTATAAATCGTATCCTGTATGTTCTTTAATCGCATCTAGTATTCCGATACGCTTATAAGGTGCTTTATAGTTAATCATGTTTTCGCCGAAAGGCACCTCTGGAGTACCATGAAGCTTCATCGCTACTTTTTCAAGCAATTTCTCCGTAGTATCCATCATCCAGTTGTAATCTTTGTAAGCTGCATACATTTCCATCACCGTAAATTCTGGATTGTGTGTACGATCCATCCCTTCATTACGGAAATCTTTTGCAAATTCGTAGACACCATCAAAACCTCCTACAATTAATCGTTTTAAGTATAACTCATTGGCAATACGTAGGTATAAAGGAATATCTAATGCATTGTGATGCGTCATAAATGGACGTGCAGATGCACCTCCTGGTATAGGCTGTAGTATAGGGGTTTCTACTTCTAAAAATCCCATCTCATTATAAAAATCCCGTATTGCTGTTGTGATTTGTGTGCGTTTTACAAAGGTGTCTTTTACTTTTGGATTGACAACAAGATCAACATAACGTTGACGATAGCGTAATTCAGGGTCATTAAACTCATCATACACATTTCCTTGCTCATCTACTCTAGGTTGTGGTAATGGGCGTAATGATTTACTTAATAATGTAAACTCTTTTACCATTACAGTAATCTCTCCTACTTTGGTAGTAAATAATTCACCTTCAATTCCTACAAAATCCCCAATGTCTAAAAGCTTTTTGTAAACATCATTATATTTTGATTTGTCGTCTCCTGTACAAATTTCATCACGATTAAAATAAACTTGTACACGCCCTTCAGCATCTTGAAGCTCGGCAAAAGAAGCAGAACCTTGAATACGTCTAGACATTAAGCGTCCGGCAATAATCACCTTCTTCCCTTCTGTATAGTCCTGTTTTATCTTGGTAGATGTGTTATTAACTGGATATAAAGGAGCGGGATATGGGTTGATGCCCATTTCGCGTAAGCGTGATAATTTTTCACGACGTACTTGTTCTTGTTCTGAGAGTGCCATACACTATTGTTTTAAGCGTGCAAAGATACTCCTTACGTGATTAAAATTCAATCTTATTCTTCTACAGAATGCGTGTTTTTTATATTCTCTTCAATTGTGGCGATAGCTGTTGTTATTTTTTTGTTTGTAGGCTCTAATTCTAGCGCTTTTTGATAACTTTCTAACGCTTCCTGTAATTGATTTACTTTTGATTGTTTATTCCCAAGACTCATATAGGTTTTTGCATCATTAGGGAAGAGCATGGTATTAAATGTAAGCACTGCAAGAGCTTTTTTTGTGTGGCCTGCATAAAAAAGTACATTGGCATAGGTATTCAGTTGATTTGTTTTATGCGCATGCTTTTGAAGTTCTTTTATATTTTTTTTTGATTTTTTAAGGAATTTCTCAGTTCCTTCTTCTTCAAGAAGCTGGTTGGTTAAAGTGACTATATGATGGTTAGGCGTATAGTTTCCTTGAATGCTTTGAAGAAGATCTTCTTCTAAACGTGTTACAGGGGATTCTACAATACGATTGATTTCTTTCCCGTTTTTGTATATAATTATGGTAGGTACACGGTGTATATTTTGTCCTTCATGTTCTCCGCCTGGACTTTGTTTGTAGTTTTCTGCACTTCTGTCTACAGCAATAAGAGTAAGTCGATCTAATGGAAATTGCGCCTCATCTAAGATTTTATAGAGTTTAGGAATTTCTCTTTTACTGTCACCACACCAAGTACCCATAAAAGCAGTAATGGTATACGAAGATACTTGCTCTTTTAAAGCATTGATTGTTTCTGTGTCTGGTGTATATTGGTTGTAGTTTTTAGTAAACCAATTGGAATGAGGTTCTTGACTAAGCGTTTCTTTGTTTATTTTTCCCAAGAGCATTGATGTATTATTCTGTTTTTGCTCATAATTGAATGATTGAGAAAATCCAATGATTTGAAAAGATAATGCTAGGATAAATACGAATGTATATTTTTTCATTGTTCTGTTTTTAAATGCGGTTTTAAAAGTGCAGTTAAAAATGGAAACTCCGAAGAAACAGTGGGTGGGAAGAGGTACTAGACCTAGGTGGAAATTTAAATTATGTAGTTTTGTAGAGTGATTTTACTTCGTCTCTATTAGATACATTTAGTTTTTTGTAAATACTATTAATATGTGTCTTTACAGTACTAACGCTAACAAATATTTCTGAAGCAATCTCTTTATTTGTTCGATTTTGAAGAATTAAGTCCAGTACTTTTTGTTCTTGCTTTGTGAGTGATGCGCTTATTGTATGCTGTTGTTCAGAAGATCTATTTCGTTTAAAAAAGAAATAATAGATGTTCATAAGAATAGAAATACCTAATAAAGCAATAAGCATATAGACCCAATTTGGAATACCATTAGTTTGCGATTTCTGTATTAAGAAATAATCGGCAGCGAGTTCTTTTTTGTACTGTTTTGTAAAAGGTTGATCAGGATATGATGCTTCTAATCTTTGTAGAAGTTCATTATAATAGGTTGTATTATTTAAATCCTGTAAGTAGTATTTGTGTATATCTTTAGAACGATCGGATAAAAATGCATACGAGTAAAGTTCGGCAAGGGGTTCATTAAGTTGTTGTCCGTATTCTTGGAACTTAGTAAACCAATTTTTTGCATTCAAATCCCAATTTGCTTGACTTCTATAAGATCCAAATTCATAACGCATGAGTTCTTTGAGGGAGTCTATTTTAATAAAGGTATTTGCTTTTTCATTGGTAGAGGTAACATTACAAAATATCTCTTGATCAAATGTAAAGGGTAATTTAATCGTATCAGTATTGTTTGCAACAAAGAGTACTTCTTTACTATTTAAACAATGTCCTGTAAAGTGTGCTATGTCTTTTGTTTCTTCGGGACAACTATCTATATGAATACGATAGATATTGTTTTGAGAAGACAGATTGTTACCTGAAAATGAAAAAAATCCTAATGAATCAGGTGTTGTTTTATTAATAATCTGTTCTGGATAGATGCCAGATATTTTTCTATAATCTTTTACAATAGATAGGTATACATTCCCTTCCCATTTGTTTACATCTATATGACCAGAAAATTCATATTGTCCTATACACAACCATGAGAAGCTAAAGAATAGAATCGTTAAAATAAAATGTCGATGTCTCATGATCAATTAAAATGCTAATATAGAAAAGATGGATTACTTCCTGTCAAGAGGTGTAACAATATCGAATAGTTATAGACATATAAGGTACATCAATCAATCATACCCTGCTGTAGAGCAGGATCTAAAATCAAAAATATATGAGTTTCTGGCGCGTACTTTTAGCCATTTTTTTTCCACCACTTTCAGTAATTGGAAGAGGATGTGGATCAGTATTAATAGTTTTCTTACTTTGGCTGTGTGGATGGGTGCCTGGCGTTATCGCTGCCCTAGTCATACTAAATAATCCAAAACATAATTAAAATGACAAGAAGAATAGGAGTGTTATGTAGCCTGTTAGTGTTTTTACTAATAAGCTGTAGCGTTCAAGAACGCATTGTTTTTAATGAAAATATGGGAGGTCGTTATGAGACTTCTTTTGATCTGTCTGCCATGATGACTATGGCTAATGAGATGGGAGGCGGCGCTTCTAGTCCTGATAAAGAAAAAACAAAAATGGATACGGTTGTCGTTTTTGCAGATCTCATTAGAGACCACAAAGATAGTATTGCAGGCTTGCCTGCAGAAGATCGTGCTAAAATAGAGATGCTTAAGGATTTTACTATGGCCATGAAAATGGACCAAGCCAATGGTGAGTTTAAAATGGATATTTCTAAGGAATTTAAAACCTTTTCAGAATTAGAACGTGTAGCTTATGAGGTAGATGAAGTCTTTGAGCAAGCAAAAAGCGAAGCTCAAAAAGAACAGGCAGCACCTGGAGGAGATATGATGTCTTTAGATAAAGTGATATACACCTTTGAAAATAATACATTCAGAAGGACAGATCCCAAAAGTTTAACTGAACATCTGGAAGATGAAGGACTCCTCAAAGAAGAAACACGCATAGATCTAGAAGAGCTAAAAAACAATCTAGCATCTAATGAAGAAGAAAGTCAAGAAGAAGCGATGCTTAAAGGAATGATGAGTCAGTTTACAAGCGAACTTGAAAATTCTAGCATGAAACTCGAATATGTGTTTCCAAGAAAAGTAGTTTCGGTATCTCCTGAGGGAGCTGTGATTTCTGAAGATGGAAAGACAGTAACTTTTGTGGTGCCATGGAGTGATATTCTAGAAGAGAAAACAAAAATATTAGAAAACTTTGAGGTTGTTCTAGAAGACTAAAAATATAACATAGTTTAACACAAAATCCTTCTAAGCAATGTTTAGAAGGATTTTTGTTTCTCCGTATCTTTGTAATGTGAATAAAACGATTCAACTTCAGGATTTAGGAAACCGAGATTATAAAGATACTTGGGATTATCAAGAGGCGCTTTTTAAGGAGATTTTAGATATAAAAATCAAAAATAGAAGAGAAGATGCTGGACTTGAGACCCCTAATCATTTCCTATTAGTAGAGCATCCTCATGTATTTACACTAGGGAAAAGTGGGGATTTTGATAATTTGCTTGTCAGCGAAAAAGAACTTGCCGAGAAAAATGCTACGTTCTATAAGATTAATAGAGGCGGTGATATCACGTATCACGGCCCTGGACAAATTGTAGGGTATCCTATTTTAGACTTAGAAAACTTCTTTACAGATATTCATAAATATTTACGACTTCTAGAAGAAATGGTGATCCTGACACTCGCAGAGTATGGCCTTAAAGCTGAGCGTTCACCTGGAGAAACAGGTGTTTGGTTTGATGTAGGAACTCCATTTGCTCGTAAAATTTGTGCCATGGGTGTACGTGCCAGTCGATGGGTAACCATGCATGGTTTTGCCTTTAATGTAAATGCAGATTTAGGATATTTTGATTTAATGATTCCTTGTGGTATCAAAGATAAATCAGTCACCTCTCTTAATGTAGAGTTAGGAAAAGCTACAGTTGATGAAGCAGAAGTAAAAAAGAAATTATTGAAGCATTTTACAGAGCTTTTTGAAGCTTCTTTTGTAAAGTAAGGCAACTGTTTTTTAGTATATAGAAGAGACAATACGCATCATTTGATGTTTATGAAAAGTAAAAGCCGAGATGTATATCTCGGCTTTGCTGTTATTTAAGTGTAAAGAAATTTTAGTCAAGATCATAATAGTTAGCTACTTCTTCATACATATTGATATCTACACCATTATCGTGTAAACTTTGTAAAACGTCTTCTTTAGAAGAAAAACCATTTACCCCTTCAGCTTCATTTGTAGGAATTATAAAGTACCTAACTTTTAGGATTGCAGCATTTATTGGTCCAGCAGAGTCATAAGCATACACAGTAATGGTATCTTGTCCGTATGTATATGTAATGACTTCATTATCGCCATCGTCAAAAACAAAAGCATAGGTCATGGGAAACCATACTTCATCACTAGGAAGCTGAAAATAAACCAATACTAGGGCATCATCTGCCATTTCTTCTGTTAGTAATGGTTCCGTTATTTCTACAAAATTTGCTTGTTGTCCTAAATAAATACCTTCTGTCCAACTTGGAAACGGGTCTACAGTGACTCCTATAACGTTGGCATTTCCATCTTCTCCATCTTGTCCATCTGCTCCGTTTTGCCCCGGAATTCCTTGTTCTCCATTTACACCATCCATTCCATCTTCTGCTTCACAAGAAGTACATAGAATTGCGAGTATAACAAATGAGTAGTAAAATAATTGTTTCAAAGTTTTCATAATATTGATTTAAAATGTTTTGTTTGATACTTTATGATGGTATTTTTTGAAAGGTTAACATAAGGCATGTAAATTTTAAAACTTTGAATATTGATATTGTAAGGTATGATCGCTTCACTAAGAATGATACGTGTTATTTAATTCAAACGATAATAAGCGGCTACTTCATTATAATTATTGCTGTGAATACCTTTTTCTTCAAGTTAGTTTTTGATAATAGGTATGATCTATTAGTTAGTGACCGACGTAGGTTGATCTGCAATAGTGATATTTAAAACACCTTCTGTAATGTTAAAAGGAGGACCACTTTCACCTCCAAAATCTTCTACACGTATATAGAAGGTGTCAAGAATTAGATCTTCATTCATAAGCATAGTTGTAAATGATCCAGAAAGTAGTTGTGCCGTAATCGCATTGTTTGGGTCTCCGTTAAATCTCATAGTGGTAGTAAGACCATTATTGATTGTTACCCACGGAGCTGGTATGGGAGTTGTAATCTGAGTAATATCTGGCGTGTGTTGAAACTGAATTTGACGTACACCTCCATTATCAATACCGCCTAACAGAAAATCGTACGAGACGCCTGCACGTAGATTAAGTTGTATGTTTTCAAGATCATCATCTTGTGTAAATGTCCTGTCAAATCCATCACCCGTCACTTTAAAAGAAAAAGCAGGAGCAATGGTATCTACTTCTGGCACATCTGTTTCACAACTTGAGATGCCAAATGCGATGAGTGTTAGATAGAAATATATAAGTGTTGTTTTCATGATATATTGGTTTAATTAGTTGAATTTTTTTGTATACATTTTTTGTGCTTTGACAGGCTAGTGCAAACTTAATTTTTGCGAAAATGTTATTATTATTAATTCAATATCATCACTTAGGACGCATCTAAGTCTAGCACCACACAAATACTTAGATGAGGTGTCCTTTGTGATTATATTTATATCTGTTAAAACTCAAAATGAACTAATATTTGTTTCTGTTACTTTTATATTTAAGTAGAAAAAAACGTAATTATTGATGATGCTGTATTTGTGATTCAGTGGTTCTGACTAATAATATTTAAACAATTTAAAGTATATAGTCTTTCGCGAAAGCGTATAATGAAAAGCCCAATAATAGTTTAGTGAGATCGGTCTTATTGACTGTAATACCGTGAGTTTTTTATTATTGGGCTAAGATCTAGACTGACTATAGGTAATCTGTTACTTCATTTAAGAGTGAACGGCTCATGAGTCTGCCATTTTCTTTATACGTTTCTTGTTTTACCATACCGATTCCTTCTGCAATCCAATCAGTGCATTGGTAACTTCTTGAAGCGACTCTTCCTCTCATTTCATTGTTGTATGTAATGACATAGCAGTCAAAGGTGCCAGCAGGCGTTTCTATTTGCTCTCTACGTACTACTCTTCTATTTGATAAAACGATATCAAAGTTGATTTCTAGAATCTGTGCATTTAAACTAATCGAAGCACTCGCATCAGGCAAGGTTTGTCCAATCTCTAAATCATTAGGAATCGCAAGCCTATCTGTAGTGGTCACCGTATATTCCATATCTTCATATTGACTCAATAAATCGGTCATGATAGATTCTGGAGCTAGGTATGTTGTTCTGTTGTTACAACCTAATTCTAGCTTACCTCCTGTAATATGTTCGCCGCGTTTATCCCAGAGATTAAAATTCATTTGGATTCCTGAAGAGTTGGCACTCTCTACATTATATTCTGTGGTCATGCTATGACGCTCTCTCTTGTCATATACTTTGTGAATTAACTTTCTTCCAGGTTTTGAAGCATAGTATTTACTACAATTACTTTGTGCAGTTATTGGTGCAAAGACCAATACCGCAATAACAATTAATATTGTTTTCATGAGTTTCTTTTTAAAGGGTGAGATTGGTTTTTATAATTTGATGAGAACCACTAATAATAGACGATGCATTGATCCAGAAATTTGTACCATCAAAGGCGATTCCATTTGCTCTGAATCCTTCTAGTTGAATAGCTTCAAGAATCTGAAAGGAAGAAGAGACGTCACATTTGTATATATTCCCATTGGAACATACATACAATAGACCATCTTGATAATCCAATCCATTTATACTTGCTTGTTCTAATGGTATCGTTCGTTCTATAACTTGAGAATTAATAAATGTATAATCAAGTAGGCTCAATGAACCAGGACTAGATAGCCATATTTGAGTGGAATTAATGGATGCCAATCCAAAAATACTAGAACCAAGTTCTATAGAGGTAAATGCTTCTTCATTTGTGTTTTCAAAGTTGGCTTGAATAGTTGTAGATACGCCACTAAATCTTTGAAAAATGTATTTATCAGGTAAATCAAACTTTTCAACTTCGACAGCTTGGGTAGCTAGAGTAGTTATAATCTCACCATCAAGTGTTAAAGTTTCTGGATTCAATAGGTCAATATTGTTTCCTGACTGAGAATTACTTAGCAGAATATGCGTCCCATTAAAGGCAATATCTGTAAATGCATTTCCAGCGGGTGCATCTACTTGTGCTAGAATCTCTAGTTTTGTAATCCATTCATCACTAGAAGGAGCTTCTGTATTTCTAATAAATGTACTTATAGTACCATTAGCTTGAAGTAATTCTAGTATATTATCTTCAATAGTATAATTAAGTATATTAGGATTTCCAAGGCCAAATTGTATAGTTATTTGCCCTTCTGTGTTTGTAAAATTTCCTTTTCCTTCACCCCTAAATCCTAGATCATCCTCTAGTAGCATAGTTACAGTGTTATCAAGTGCTATATGGAGATAATCTGGTTCCGCAAATAGTAATGTTCCAGAAATTCGCTCCCAACTTCCTATAATAGAGGCTGTTTCGATTTCCATTTCTTGAGGTGAATTGGAATTGTCATCATCGTTTCCACAACTTATGAGTATAAGAAGTAGGAATAGGCTTGTGGTTTTTAAAAGTGTTTTCATATCTATTAATTTTAGCCTTTTAAAGTTTTATAAACTCAACACGCCTATTAAGTGCTTTTCCTTCTTTTGTGGTATTAGATGCGACAGGCTCACTGTCACCCATTCCATCTGTACTAATTCTAGATGCATCTATTCCGTAGGCAGAAGTCATCATTTTTTTTACAGCTTCGGCACGCTTTCGCGAAAGCGTACGATTGCTCTCTTTCTGTCCATCAGAATCGGTATGTCCTATAATTTTTATGCGTACCTCTGGATTTTGCTCTAAAACATTAGCAATTTCTCGAATCGTAGAAAATGAAGTGTCTTTAAGTGTTGCGCTCGCCGATTCAAAAAGAATATTATTGGTGGTGAGACGTCCTTCAGTGAGTAATTTACTACGATTATCCTCTCCAATTTTTGTCATGCTGAAATTGGCAATGTAGACTTCATCAAGCCCTTCAGGATCTCTAAGACCTCTCGTAGCAAGTTTAAAACTATTAGCTCCTTCAGGAATGAGTCTTGGTATATCGATAATCTTATTTTCATTAAGCCATACACGCATACGTGTTTTATTTACGGCAATAGAAATATGTGACTTCCCATTAATCGCATCTCTGTAGTCTTTCCCTATCTGATTACGAAGCTGTCGTTTTCCATTGGCTACTTTTTCTACTACACCTTGATTTCCTATAAACTGACAAACGGAAAGTTCTGTCATACACCAATTTTTAGATCTTGTAAACCCAGTATTATCTTCGATGAGTAATGTTAAGAACGCTTGAGAGCTTGTTTTTTTATCAAGGCCATTGGTAAATAGATCAAACTCTATGGTATAGTTTTCGGGAAGAGCTTCTTTAAGCATAGGCACATACTTAGATTTCCCACTTAGACGCATCCATTTTTCATTATTTATCATAGCGACTTCACCACTGCCATTGGTGTCCCATTGTGCTGGAAAATCCCCCGGATTGTCTCTAGTAAATCGATCCTCAAATAGGATGATGTTTCCAGGTGTGAAATCAGAGCTTCGCTTTATTGTATACGTAGGTTCTGTAGTCTCATTGTCTGATGTTGAGCTGTCTTCTTTTCCTTTTTTGTTCTTGTTTTTACGTTTCTTTTTCTTCTTCTTTTTTTTCTTTTTCTTACTGAAGACACTATCAAGTGCTTGATCTGTTTTTTTGGTAGTTTCTTTTTCTACTCTTCGTTCTACTGCACGTTCGGCAGATTTTTCAGCAACTTCTCCTAATTTTTTTAAGAGCTGTGCTTTCGCTCCTGAACCACATAAAAGAAGACAGAAAACGAAAATGATTTGTAATGCTTTCATGATGTTATCCTTTGGTTTTTAAGTTGTCTTTTTCTTGACCTTCCTTCAGTGCTTTTTGTAGCATTTGGGATAGTTTACCTTCCATTTCTTTCTTCTTTTTTGGATCGTCACTTAAAGCCATGATTTTATACTGTTCAGTAAATTTTTGCTTGAGTTCTGGAGATAAATTACTTTTCTTGAGAAGATCCATATATCCATCGATACCTTGCATTTCTTTTACGCCTCCGATATCCCCAAATACATTACCTAATACCTGTGCTTGTTGGTCTAGTAAGTTTCCATCTGCAGGAAGGTTGTTTTGGGTTTTAGGTTTTTCTGTTGTTGAAGTAGTCTGTGCTTTCGCGAAAGCGCAAACCCCTATTATCAAAATTAAAGTGAGATAAAATTGTGTTTTCATGATATTGATTGTTTTGTGTTAGTTATTTATTTTTATAGAGCCAATAGCGCCAGAGAGTCCATCTTCTTGTACGCCTCCAAAAATCCATAGTTCATCTTCATAGAAAAGAGTTTCATGCGCATAGAGTCCATCAAAAGGAATTTCTCCATCGTAGTTTATCCACGTAATTCCGTCTTGAGAATACCAGATATGATTGTTGTATTGATTGGTACTACTCCATCCTCCTATAAGCCATAATGCATTGTCATAAGTGTTTAGGGAGTGAAAGACAATAGGATTTACAAAACTTCCAGATGGGGTGACTTGCGTCCAGGTAATTCCGTCGTCAGACGTCCAGATATCGTTTAGGAAGTTCGTGTCATTAGTACCTCCAATGAGGTATATTTTATTATTGAATACAACAGTTTCTGCGGCTGAACGAACAGGAAATACATCAGTAGCGATGAGGTCCCAGTTAAATCCATCATTAGATCTGTATATAGCCATCATTTGAGTGCCATCATCATCTTCATAATCGTCTGTAATTAGATAAAGTTGATCGTTAAAAGCAACAGTACTATGAAACGATACAGAACCAAAAGGGAGAATATCGGATCCTAAGGTCCAGAAAAAACCGTCATTACTTATCCATATTTCTTCTAGTTCGTTATCATCATTGTCTGCTCCTCCGATAAGAAATAAATCCCCATTAAATTCAGTAACCGAATGACCTCTACGCTCACTTCCAAATGATGCGTCAGAATACCAAGCAACACCATCATCACTGTGCCATACGCCAAGGTTGTAAGGTGTTTCAGTAGTTGCGCCAAGTCCAGCTCCGTAATAGGAGTGTACACTTCCATTAAATACAGCCATTTGATGAAATGCAAAATCTCCTATTTGGTCTTGCTGCGTATGCATGGTAAATGTGAGATCAAGATTTGCAACATCATCATCATTATCAGGAGTGTCATCCATTGGATCTTCCATGCCTATTTCTGGTTGTGTGGCATCATCATCACTATTACAGCTCGAGAGTAGTACAATTAGCGATAATGGGATAATGAGTAATTTGATTATTGTGGTTTTCATAATTAATTGTTTTAGTAAAATTTAAAAGAAAGAAGAAAGTGCATATCGGTTATTTTCTAAGAGTATATTTGCTCTTAGAATGGAAATATTATCGATAGTAATTTCATTTTCCCAAATAAGGTTTTGCGTTTTATAATTAAGAAGTTGTGAGCGTGTAGCGCCTGTGTTAGGATCTGAAATAATGAGGAGGTAATCGTCAAAATTTATGAATTCTATTTCGCTAGCATCATTTAATGCAGGAATTGCGAAATTAGAATTAGCAGTTCCGTTAGTTATATCCAGTTCATTGATTAAGAATGTATTATCTGAAAAGTCTCTAGTGACAGACCATGCCGTAGTATTCTCTGTAAAAAAATCTGATATAAATAGGTCAGGAAGATGTTGAGACCAGTTTATAAATCCGGTTTGAAGGTCAAGTGCGTAGATGAATTCATCTCTTGAATGAAAGAGAAATTGATTCCCTACAATAGCCCCTCGTTGTACATTTGAATTGTCAGTTTCAAATGTCCAGTTGATAGACAGGTCTTCGTCAATACTATAGACCTTATTACTCCAAGACATGACAATAATTTCATTAGCACCTGGAATTATATGTGAGATACGTTCATCAACTTGCCATTGGTTTAGAATACTTCCATCTGAGATATCACGACTCGTAATGCGTGTTTCATTATTAAAAGTTTCTACCGTGATCATTCTATTATTGAGGATGGCGATACGTGTAAACTCATATTCCGTTTGATTTTCTACCCAAATAGTAGTTCCTGTAGTTGCATCTACAGCTAAGAGTGTGGGAAATGGTGATGGTAAACTAGGGTTTTCAGTTACATAGTTTAGGTATAATACACCGTTATGAATGAGCATTTGAGATCTATTAAAATCAAACTCAATATCACTTCCGTCTACAAAATCAATTTCCCACAACTGCTCTCCTAAGAAGTCTACATCACTATTACGGACGATACGATTTTCTAATAACCCTATAAAAGAATTTTCATAAGTGACGCTAGCTATAAGTCTTTCGTTTTGTGTAGTAATGGGATTGCCTGTTTCCAAATCTATAGTAGCAAGTGTATTAAATGTGGCAACAGATGCTGTGGCATTTACAAGGTTTGAAGTATCAATTTCTTCATTAACTGCAGTATCATCATCATTATTACAAGAGACATATATGATGCATAGAAATAGGAATAATAGTTTGTATGTTCTCATATCCTTATTTTTTAAAAGTTGTTTTTTTAATGACCTTATTCTTATTAATAATCTTTAATTCATATTCACCTTCATGCAATGCATTTACATTGAGGTAAATTTTATGATCAGGCATTGGAGGGAGTTTACCTTTGAGTTTTTTAGACTTTTTATTCATAGATTCTAAAAAGGGAGATTACTAATGTTGAGACAAAACTATTTTAGAACTACCCTGAAGATTAGCACAGATGTAACAAAGCCTGTCACATATGTAACAGGCTAGTAATAATGGGGCTTTAGCCCCGATGAGAAAGGGGTGTTTTTAAGCCTTTTTGGCGTAATCAGAAGGGGAAACCCCGTAGTGTTCTTTGAAGCATTTTGTAAAGTAAGAGTGGTTATTAAAACCAACAGCATACCCTACTTGTGATACATTTATATCAGATTTTTTAAGTAGTTGTGCGGCTAATTTTAGACGCTGACTTCGTATAAATTCAGTAGCAGAAAGTCCTGTAAGTGCTTTTAGTTTTCTATGCAATTGCATACGACTCATACCTAATGCCTTTGAAAAAGATTCGGTTGTAAAATCAGATTCTATGATTTGTGTATCGACTATTTCTTTAAGATTGTCAAGAAAACGTTCATCGGCACTATTAACAGCAATGTCTTTAGGAATTAATACCACTTCTTGGCTAAATCGTTCTTGTAATCTTTTGCGTGTTTCTAATAGATTATGCGTAGTGGTTTTAAGAATCTCTGTATTAAACGGCTTTGTGATATAAGCATCTGCACCAGTTTCTAAACCTATAAGTTGATTTTCATCACCTGCTTTAGCGGTAAGCATTACAATAGGAATATGAGAAGTGGTCTCAGAAGCTTTACAATTTCGCGTAAGCGTAATCCCATCATCTTTCGGCATCATCAAATCTGTAATGATCAAATCAGGAACGATAGAAGATGCCATTTCAAATCCTTCCTGACCATCTTGCGCTGTGTGAATAGTGTATTGATCTTCAAATAACGAACTCACATACGTTCTTAAGTCTGCATTATCATCTACGATAAGAAGGATAGGATTGGTGTCTTTAGAGAAAATATCGACTTCTTCTTGGATGATTTCTTCGTTAGAGGTTGTTATTTTCGCTCCTGCATCGTT
Source organism: uncultured Dokdonia sp. (assembly GCF_947492535.1). GTDB lineage: Bacteria > Bacteroidota > Bacteroidia > Flavobacteriales > Flavobacteriaceae > Dokdonia. The sequence goes on from NZ_CANLNH010000001.1 coordinate 238,729, forward strand.
GGCAGGCAGGTTTGTGAAAGTGGACATTTCCATAACTCCTGGTGTTTTTTCACTATCTAAGAATGCCGATTCTGTCACTGGAATTGTAATGGTAAATGCCGTTGTGTTATGCTCACTTTGCGCATGAATGGTTCCTTTGTGTAAAGAAACTAACTCTTTTGAAAGCGCAAGGCCAATTCCCGTTCCTGCGGTCTGTTCATCTGTGCGGGCAAAACGATTAAATATGGTCTGTAATGCCTCGTCAGAGAGTGTAGCTCCAGAATTTTGAATAGTGAAGTGTAGTTTTTGATTTTCTATAGCGCCTGTAATTACTATAGATTCTCCATCTGGACTATATTTTAGAGCATTACTGATCAGATTTGTGATGATCTTTTCTAAGGCGTCAGCATCAAAATAATAGGTGTTTTCTGGGACGTTAATAGTAGCAGTGTATTCTTGATTGTTTTCTTGGGCTAGGTAAGTAAAAGAACTGGTTAATGATTTTAAAAAAAGCGGGAGATCACCTTGTTGTACGTTGAGTTTAAAATGCCCTGCTTCTACTTTTGAAAGGTCTAGTAATTGATCTACGAGGGTGAGTAAGCGTTTGGTATTGCGTTTTGCGATGCTTAGATTTTTCTTTTCAGACGTGTCAATATCAGGTTTCTGTAATTGTTCTTCTATAGGACCAGAAATGAGAGATAGCGGTGTTCTAAATTCATGAGAGATGTTTTCAAAAAAGCTAGATTTCATAGTATCTAACTCACGTAATTTGTTATTTATTTTTTTGCGGTTTCTAAATCCTAAAAAGAGGAATATTCCTGCGATAGATGTGAGCCCAAGACCTCCTAATAAGAGGTTGCGTTGGTTTTTTTTCTGAGCTTCTACAGCTTTATTTTGAGCTTGAAGTAAGGCAATTTCTTGTTCTTTTTTTTCGGTTTGATATTTGGTTTCGAGTTCTTTGGCTTTGTCTTTTCGATCTCGATTTGCAATGCTATCGTCAACTATTTCATTTAAAATGATATACTGATAAGCATTCTTATAGTCCCCTATTTTACTATAAACATCTGATAAGTTTTTGTAAATACCAGATAAACGACCATAATCAGGCGGATCTAATGAAGCAAAGAAATCGGCGCTTTGCTTATTCATAGTTATACTTTGATCGTATTTTTTAGAGAAAAAAAGTGCATTTGCATATTCCTTTTGGCCTAATGCTCTTACAAAATTAGATCTGCCATTATTTTTAATGTCATATGCAAGTTTAACATACTTAATATAATTAATTGTATCACCCATTTTGAGGTATAGCGATCCGTAATCATTATAATAGTTTCCTAGGTAAATATATTTTAAATAATGGTTTTCTACTTTATTAAAATATTTTTGCGCTTCTTCAAAATTACCTAGGTTACTTTGAACACTGCCTATTCTTGTATAAGTCTTTCCGATGTCTATAGAATCTTTTAAATCTTGTGCTACAATTAGTGCTTTCTTATAATAAAACATAGCATTGTTATATGCTTCTTTTTTTTCACTATCGGAGGTTATAGAACGTCTATATAGTTCTGCGCGATCTGAATGTGCTATGTATAAATCTCTGTTCTTTATATTATGTTCCGTTAAGATAGAGTCAACTTTTTGATAATAACCCATTGCATCACCTATATTCCAACGATAGAATTCTACAGCACCCATAAATAGATAGTTTCGCCCAATGGTTTCAGGGTCATTAAAACGTAATGAATAGGTTAATGCTTTTTTTGCATACATCATTGCGCTATCGGGTTTTGTAGCACGTCTATATTGGTTGCCTAGTTTTATGTAGTTTCTTGCAGTTATACTATCATTAGTTGAATTTTTTATAATAAAATTTAAGGAATCTATTTTCTGTTTGTTTTGCCCATTGGTAGAGTAGATAGTTAACAAAATAAGCGTTAGTGAGTATAAAATCCGCATGGCAATAAGAAGTTAGTAAGTGTTATAAATGTACGCAATTATAAAAATACCAACTACTTACTAGTATCAGTTATGTAACAGATATGTGTTACATATATTATAATATGACTAAGATGTATGCTTTAACAAGGGTCAAGCGAAGATTTATGATAAATAAAAGGCTATCTAAAATACATTTTAGATAGCCTCTACTATTTTTAAACCATATATAATATGATTCGATTAGATTTTTGTTTTATAATAACCTAATTGTCAAAAAGGAGTGCCAGGTTGGTTAACATATCCTCCATCAAATCTATGACAATCTGCACTTATATTTCCAAGATCATCGGTACAAAAGTTAGTGTCATTACCTCCATGTATTACTTTTAAACTAGAACTTTTCAATTCTTTGATTCCTTTAATTTGTAACATTTTCTTTATCATAATTTTATTTTTTAAAATTAGTGTCTGACTAAATATACAAAAAAGTATTGCTTTTAAAGCTTGTGTATCTATGAGATACTAAGGTGTCACCCTAAGATTATTTAATTAATCTGATAAATCAAAATACTATTCGCATCTCCTTGTGTAACAAAACCTACATTTTTATTGCGTTCTAAATAATCAAAATGTGCGGGACCAATTCCGTATACTGGGAAGTTGTCTATAGATTCTCCTTTCTCATTAAAACACAATACCTGACTCGTTTCTGTATTGGTAAGTGTAATATATATGTTCTTACCTACTTTAAAAATTTCTGGGGTTGTATAGGTGCCGTATTCTAATTCTATGGCTTTGTTATTAATGATTAAGTTGTTTTCTAATAAAGAGGTCATGGTATTTCCCCATGTGTTTACAATAGTGTTAGTGGTATTGTCACTTTGAGTGCGTGTTAGTTTCCCACTGGTATTAATACTTATTTTGCCTCCATTGATGTCATAGGTGGTAAATGTATTTTTCTCTTTGAAAATGGGTGTATCTCCAAATTGTATCGTTTCTTTTACAGTAACACGTGATTTTCCTGTACGACTTAAAATATTGAGTTTCCCACTGTTTTCTGCAATAACGATATAATCTTTGTTGCTTATTCGTATGTGTTTAGGCGGGTAAATAATAACACTTTCTGCTTTTGTAAAGCCAAATCCTTTGACAATTTTTGCTTCTTTATCAAACATCTGTAATTGTGTTCCTTGTGTGATGATAAAACGATACTTACGATTGTTTTCATAATCAAATACAGCGAGTGGCTGTGTGATCGTCTCATTAAAGCTAATAGGAAAGGGTTTTACTTCATTACCATTACGATCTAAAATATAGAATGTCTTTGGAGTGACAAAGGCTAATTGGAGTCTGCCATTACGATATAAATCTACTTGCTGTACATCTCCTAAAATAGGACCATCCAATTCTTTTTGCCACAATAATTTTCCACTATTGCTTATAAGGTGTAATGCATTTGACTCGTCTTGTAAAAGCACATCTGCGCCCTTGGTACGGTGGTTTTTGACAAGTTGAGGAGCGCGTGCAATAGATTTTTCTAGTTTTGTACTCGCAATTTGTGTAATAGCCCCTTCTTTTTGGGTGTTTTCATTTTTATTGATTACCGCATTCAAATGCATGAAATTTGAATCTTGAATAAGCTGTAATGCAGCAAATGGATAGGCCGTGATTTCTATATTTTTAAAAGCCTTTGCTTCTTTCTCAGAAACCAAATCTTGATAAGCAATCTTTTCTGTATTTGTGATTCTCAGGAAGCTAGCAGCATCGCTTAATTGGGATTTCGTATTCTTATACGCTCCAGAAAATAGTAGCGTTGCGTTATTCTGATAGTTTGCAATAATAGTCTCTAAGTGTTCTTGCTCTTCTGCAAACACATAATAACTATCTAAAACGCAGTATCGTTGTGCGGAAGGTGTTTTGATAATAGACTCATACGTTTTTGTGAATAGTGTTTTCTCTTTAAAACGATATATAGGAACCTGTCTATATACCGTTTCTTCTTCTTTGAGAGAAGCAACAGCATCTTCTGTAAGTGTAGGGTCTATGGTATGTGCAGCAATTACAACCCCAGCATCTAATTGGATACTTCCTATTTCATCAAAAGTGCTTAATACATCTTCTGCTTTTATGTCAAATTTTAAAGGATCTATTTTACGAAGATCTGCCAAGTTGTTTTTAAAAGCACTCCAATTATCATAAGAGATTGAGGTGACACTTTGAGCAACAATAGGTGCTATCTGATCTATCGTATTGGTAACAGGTTTCGTGTTTTTAAAGACTAATAAACGTTGCTCTGTCGAGTCTTTTGTAAGTGTAACACCGCTTATTTTAATATCATTCTGAGAAATGTCTAAATCTCCTAATGACCATGAAAAAGCCTCTCGTAATGGATGCTCTTTGGATGTTGGATATAAGGTCGTCCATAGATCATCCATTTCACTCCCTTTTAAGAGAATACTGGCTGTTGCATTACTCGTAGCATTATAAGCGGTTATAAAATCCTTGTCTGTTGCAAAGCTGTTATCTTCTTGCTCTCTAAGGGTATTCTCTAACAGTAATTGAGACGTACTCGCTATAAAAACATCATCTATGATCAGGGTATAAAAAGTAGCGTCAGGTGAGGTTATTTTTGTAATTGCAGGCGTTGTATTGCCTATGGTCGTTTTTTTAATTTTAGTACTGTCTGGAGTAAAAACTTTTGCTGTTGCTTTTGTGATAACACTTACATCATAGGTGTTATTTCCTATTTGGGTGTAGCAAATTAAGGTTTCGTTTTTTGATTTTATATCTTGTAATAACGGAGTGCTACTGGCTAAAAAATCCTGATACCTTGTTTTTGCAAAAGCTTGCATAAGATCATTATTCTTAATGGCAGATCGCAACCCTTTAAGATTAGTAGTTTTTACAATAACACTCGCTTTACGGGGGATATATTTTGTAAGTGTTGATGTTGCCGTAGATTGCTCTTGCTCACAAGCAATAAAACATAAGACCATTGCAATTAAAAAAAATCGTTTCATACGTGTAAATCCCTTTACTCAAATGTAAGGACTTGTATAAAAGAAATAAGCGTTTACTTTGAGGAGTTATCTACTGGGTTTTTAACAAGAGAATATCCTTCAAAATCTAGCTCATATTGCTCGGGAAGGAGTTTAAAGCTTTTACGATGATACTTGGTGATGCCATATTTTCTGATAGCTTCACGATGTTCCTTGGTAGGATATCCTTTATTTTTTTTCCAATTGTACATGGGATATTCTTCATGGATACGTTCCATAAAATGATCTCTTTCTGTTTTGGCAAGTACAGAGGCTGCGGCAATCGGTAGATATTTCCCATCTCCTTTGATAACACATGTGTGCGGAATGTCTGGATACGGTTTAAATTTATTTCCATCTACAAGAATATGTTGTGGTATACGCTTTCGCGAAAGCGTATATAGCATCGTATCAATACTGCGATGCATTCCCAATATGGAAGCATTTAAAATATTAATTTGATCAATCTCATCCATCATAATATGTGCAACTCCAAAGGCAATAGCTTCATGTTCAATAATAGGTTTGAGCTTTTCTCTTTTATGTTCGGAGAGTTGTTTTGAGTCGGTAAGGATCTCATTTTTAAAATGATCAGGAAGGAGTACGGCAGCTGCAGTCACAGGGCCAGCAAGGCATCCGCGACCCGCTTCATCGGTGCCACATTCTATAAGATCTGGATGAAATTTAAGCTTTAACATGGTTTTAGAGTTGTAAAATACGTGATTACGGGTAAAAAAATTAACTTTGGCTCTTCAAAATTATCTATGAAGGCATTTTTCATTTTATTTTTTATACTCGTTGCGTCGTCTGTATATGCGCAATTTCCTACGCTGCAACAAGGAACTAGAAATACAGGAGCTCAAGGCAACATAAGTAATAATAAGGTCGCAGATTTTGTGAGGCCTCCTATCGAAGATTATAAAATAATATCTATTAAGAGTGATACCATTACCGTAGATACATCACTTACCATTGCAAAAGATTATAAATTTAATTACTTGCGTAAAGATCGTTATGGGTTGTTACCATTTGCAAATACAGGACAAACACATAATACATTGGTATATCATTTTGATAAGCAATCGACACTTCCTAATAGTGTCGCACAATCCAGACATTTTAATTATTTAGGGGTAGAAGATATTAAGTATTACTATTTACCCACGCCTGTCACTGAATTGTACTTTAGAAGTGCCTTTGAACAAGGGCAACAATTGGATGCTTTTTTTACAATGAATACGTCACCAAGACTTAATTTTTCTGTTGCTTATAAAGGATTGCGAAGTCTTGGAAAATATCAAAACGCATTAACAAGTACAGGGAATTTTCGACTTGCGGGAAGTTATAGAACAAAAAATAATAGATACCGAATTAACGCGCATTGGGTTGCTCAAGATTTATTGAATCAAGAAAATGGTGGGTTGCAAGAACAAGCTATAGAACAGTTTACAAGCAATGATGACCAATTTAATGATCGATCAAGACTCTTAGTAAATTTTCAAGATGCCGAAAATATTCTTGATGGAACACGCGTATATGTAAAACATCATTATAAATTAATTGGCAAAAAAGATAGTATTGCTGATTATGCTCTCAAAATAGGACATGTTTTTAATAGTGAAAATAAGTTCTATGAGTATCGACAAAATGCAGCTAATGCTATTTTTGGAGATGCATTCCAGCAATCTAATTTTAGAGATAGAACCGATAATGAAGAGACCTATAATGAGTTGTATGCTGAATATAATGATAAGAATTTAGGAACGCTTACATTTCAAGCAAATACAACATATTATAACTATGGTTATAATTCAGTATTGATACAAGATGTTGATAATGATGGGATAGAAGAACGTATTCCTAATAGATTACAAGGAACCATTATTGCCGTTGGAGGCGGGTATAAGAATACAATTGGAAAAATAAATATTGAAGGTACTGCTCAGGTTAATGTCACTGGAGATTTTGATGGATTTAATGTCTTTGGGAGAGCTTCTTATGATATTGCGCCAGATAAAACATTTTCGGCAAGTATACTGAGTAATTCTAGACCAGCAGCCTATAATCATTTATTGTATCAGAGTAATTATATTAATTATAATTGGCATAATGCTCCTACCTATGAAAATGTACAAACAAATACACTCGCTGCGCGTTTGGAAGCCAATAAATGGATTAATATAGATGCTTCGGCGAGTACGATTTCTAACTATGCCTATTTTGGAATAGATGAAACAGATGGTTTTGTAAATTCTTTTCAAACAGATGAAACTATAAATCATCTTAAGGTAACTGCAAATAGAGAAGTCACCGTTGGTAAATTTGGATTAGATGCCACCGTCACTTTCCAGAATGTAAGCGGAGCAGAAGGTATTCTTAATACACCAGATATTTTAACAAGAGGAAGTTTATATTTTACGGATAGATTATTTAAAAGAGCATTGTTTTTACAAACAGGATTTACCGTACAGTATTTTACGGAGTATAATTTGAATTCTTATGACCCAGTTCTTGCAGAGTTTTATGTGCAAAATAATCAAGAAATAGGTGGTTTTCCTTTGATAGACTTCTTTGTAAATATGAAAGTGCGCCAAACAAGAATATTCTTTAAGGCAGAACATTTAAATAGTGGTTTTACAGGGAATGATTTCTTTAGTGCACCTGGATATCCTTATAGAGATTTTAATGTACGATTTGGGATTGTATGGAATTTCTTCTTATAACATACTGTTGAATTCTAATTGTTTAACTTTTTATTATACATAATCTAGCTTTTTTTGTTTTATTAAACAATTAATTGGGTTTTTATTAGTTTTAATAATTATGATTTTAGATTATGATTTAGCAGATAATACGATTGCGTATGTATTTGATGGGCCTATGGATGCTTCAACCATTGAAGCATTACAAGGTCAAATAGAGCGTAAATTAGAAATTCACGCACGTATTAATGTCTATCTAGAAGATAGAGGCGTTGAGTATTTTACATTATATTCTGTCATAGTAGGGATTATTTTTCCATTACAGCATTATAAGCGTTTTAATAGAGTTGCTATGGTGACAGATAGATCATGGATTCATTTGTTGTCAACTATTAATAATCAGTTTATTAGTGGAGATATACGTAATTATACCTCAGAAAAAAGGGTAGAGGCTATGCAATGGGTTTCAAATAGTTAATTCTTATTTTGTATATTACAACATAATCGACTCCCCTAGATTACTATGTTAGCAGATTTTAGCTTTGCCGATAATACTGTAGGTTACCTAATAGAAGGTACTATGAATAAAGAAGCCATCTTAGAGCTTCGTTCTCAAATTTTAGAGAAGTTTGAGACACACGATAAAATTAACTTGTATTTAGAAGATAGTAATATTGAGCATTTTTCATTGAGTGCTGCCACTATAGGTGCTCTTTTTCCATTAGAATATGCAAAACGATTTAATAAGATTGCGTTGGTAACAGATCGAAAATGGATTCATGCTCTTGCTGCGGTAGATAATGTCTTAATAGGCGCAGATCTTAAATATTTTCCTGTAAAAGATCGCATGTCTGCTATCTCTTGGATAGCAGAAGTAAATAGCTGATATATAGTAATTCATTCTCTTGTTTTTTGCCGCTAAAATCAATTTTTAAAAGAATAATAATTTTTTTTATTAAAAAGTTGTTTCTAACAAAAAAACGGTTGTATATTTGCCGTCCGCTAGCGCAGTACTGATGGCCTAATCAAGAAAAGTGTTACTGGAACATATATCGCGGGATAGAGCAGTAGGCAGCTCGTCGGGCTCATAACCCGAAGGTCACTGGTTCGAGTCCAGTTCCCGCTACTAGAAAAATCAAGCCTTCACAGAAATGTGAGGGCTTTTTTTATGAAATTTTCCCAACCTAAAATATATTGATAGAAAACGGTCTTCTGCTTTAAAACCAAGTAGTTCTACGTATTTAACAATGTGAAAATTTTGTTAAGTTTGTAATACCCTGAAAATGAAACATTAACCATTAACCGACTGAGTAATGAAATTTAAATCTATTATTTTAAAAAGTGTATTAGCCTTAGGGCTTGTATTACTTTCTTTTAGCGCTTGTGATCAGAAAAAACAAGAAAAAACAACACCAGAAGCAAAACTTGAGGCCTATAGTGATTTAGCGGTAGCTACTTCTACGGCATCAACCTCTTGCGATTGTGAGACAAATTGGTTCCCACATTCACAAACTCCAGCACCTGAAGAAGGAAAAGGGAGTCCTTTTGACACAGAGAATACCACCAATTGTATGTTTCAGCAATGGTCGTTTCAAAAGTTTTTATGGTTGACAAAACCTGAAGCAAATGGAAAACCACTATTCTTAAATACCTTAAAACAAGTAACAAACCAGATGGAAACTGTGAAGATTCCTTCTGGAACCTCTGTCGCATTATCTAGTATTAATCAAGCAGGACTAGATGCTGTTTTGCAGACAGTCCCAGAATATAGCGCAGATGGTAAAACATCTGATACGGTCTACTATTCTATACATATTAATGCTACGCTAGAAACTGCTATTACCAAGTATGTAGATAGTATAAAAAAGGGAACGCTGTCTAGGAATAACAATGCAACCTTCCCGATAGGATCTCTAGAAACTAAGGTTTCATGGGTGCCCGTAACATCATTACCAAGTGAGGATATTGCCAAAAACAACTATTATACAACCATGGCTGCTGTGACACAAGGAGATGGAACAGTCGTAAAAGAACAAGTAGCTTTATTAGGAATGCATGTAGTAGGCGTTGTCATTAATCACCCAGAATTTATCTGGGCAACTTTTGAGCATAATTCTTTAGCTCCTGTATTTGATGTACCATCAAATACAGCAAGTTCAGATGTCAATACACTTATCTTTAAGAAAGGAAGCGTTACAGGTGTTGATGGTATACGTTGGAAATCTGGAAAAGCAGTAAAAGCAGAACAAACTTTCGGTCTGTTTAAATATGGAGTAGCTGCAAAAGGACCTAACAACTATGTGAAAACGAGTCAGCCAGAGCCAGATAACTATAATAAAATAGATAGTCTTAATATGTGTGTATCTGCTAATCTTAAGAAAGAAAGCGATGTATGGCAAAATTACCAATATGATGGTGCTATTTGGCTAAATATGGATGGTTTAACAACGACACAACAAGCCGATACTATTGTGTCATTGTATAGACATATTAAAGATGCAACACCAGGATCGATGGCAAGAGGATCACTAGCTTCGGCAAATCTAACGATGGAAACATTTACGCAGACGTATCAAACAACTACAGATGAAATTACAGATGCATCAAAACTAATAAATTGCTTTAGCTGTCACCGTGGAGCTCCAGATACAGGAAGTGATACGATACGATCTCCGTTGTATTTAAGTCATGTGTTTAGTGGAAATGTTTCTCTTATTGTAGACGAGCAAACGCCAACAGAAATTGAAGCTAATAAACTAAAAGCCTTTATGAAAGTAATGTCTAAATCTAAATAGGTGTAGAAATTAGTTTTATAAGGTGTAATAGGATTCGTTCGCATTTATAAAATAAGAAAGAGGCTGTCTAAAAAGATGTAACTATCGTCAAACTGAAATGAATTCAGAATCACGTATTAAGTTGCTTTTTAGACAGCCTCTTTTTTTCATATGCTAGTTTCATTCATTTTCTTCTGAATTTTATCCAAACACAAATTCCCCATACTTCCTATATGTGTATGCTCTTTTGCAGATTCAGGACTATACATTCCAGATTGTACTTGAGATCCTATCTGTTGATAGGCATCCCTAAAAGAATGACCATCTATAACTAAAGTATTAATACTATCTACAGTATATAAATATTGATACTTTTCATCCTGTAGGTCAATATCTTTGATAATAATCTGTTTGATCGCATAATTAAAAATGTCTAGGATGCTTTCTACTTCTTGAAAAGCAGTTATACTATGTTCTTTCAATAGTTGAAAATCTCTATGATAGCCACTTGGAAGGTTATTTGTGATGAGAAGCATCTCTGTATGTAACGCCTGAATTTTATTGCATTTTCCTCTAATGAGTTCAAATACATCAGGATTCTTTTTATGTGGCATAATACTACTTCCCGTTGTTAATTGATCTGGGAAGGAAATAAATCCAAAATTCTGACTCATATACAAACAAATATCCATAGCAAACCTTCCTAAAGTATTACATAAACTACCTAAAGCACTTGCAATAGTACGTTCATTTTTTCCTCTACTTAATTGCGCTGCAATGACATTGTATTTAAGGGTAGAAAAACCAAGTTCTTTTGTGGTGAAATTTCGATCAATAGGAAACGAACTCCCATAACCTGCCGCCGATCCTAGTGGGTTTTGATCGACGGTTTTTAAAGCAGCATTTAGAAGATATATGTCATCTATCAACACTTCTGCATAGGCAGAAAACCACAAGCCAAAGGAAGATGGCATCGCTACTTGTAAATGAGTGTAGCCTGGAATTACTGCATTTTTATGCGTTTCGGCGAGTCCTAAAAGTGTGTCAAATAAGGTTTCAGTTTTTGAAACAACCTCTTGTAAATGCTCTTTGTAAAATAACTGTAAAGCCACCAAGACCTGATCATTTCTAGAACGTGCTGTATGAATCTTTTTGCCTACATCCCCATATCTAGAAGTAAGTTCATATTCTATCTTAGAATGCACATCTTCAAATTGCGTTTCTATAGTAAACGTTCCTTCTTCTATATCTTTTGCAATGTCGTGTAATCCTTTTTCTAGAAGTTGTAATTCTTCCGAAGAAATGATCCCAATGAACGCTAGCATTTTTGCATGAGCTACAGAAGCTTGTACGTCATATATTGCAATATGAAGGTCGATTTCTCGGTCATTTCCTACCGTAAATTGTTCTATTTGTTGATCTATTGTAATTCCTTTATCCCAAAGTTTCATACTACTATTTTTAAGGTGTTTTATACGCTTTCGCGAAATGAAATGAAGCAGAAGTTTATGCTGAGTTCATCGAAGTACGAAAGCGTACTCAATATTATTCGTGTTTTATATAATCGCTTTTTCTAATAAAGCAGTGTATAGTTGAATCGCCTCTTCAATTTCGGCGATATAAATAAATTCATCTGCGGTATGTGATCGTTTGCTTTCTCCTGGACCTAATTTTAAAGAAGGACAGGTTAATATCGCCTGATCAGATAAAGTTGGAGATCCATAGGTCTTTCTACCTAATGAAATTCCTGCTTGTACAAGTACATGTGCTGGTGAAATGGAAGACGAATTTAAGCGTGTGCCACGAGGTGTGATTTGTGTACACGGACTCTCTCTTTCTAAAATATCACAGATTTCCTGATTAGAATATGCGTCATTCACACGCACGTCAATCACTAAGTTTACTTCTGCCGGAATTGCATTATGCTGTATGCCTGCATTGATTTGAGTGACCGTCATTTTCACATCTCCTAATACCTCTGACGTTTTTTTGAATTGATATTCTTGAAACCATTTCAAAACTTCAATAGTGTTGTAAATAGCATTGTTGTTATTAGGATGTGCTGCATGACTAGGAGTACCTTTTACGACAGCATCAAATACAACCAATCCTTTTTCGGCGATAGCGAGTTGCATATTTGTAGGTTCTCCTACAATTGCAACATCTATTTTTGGAATTTGGTTAAGGATACTATGTAACCCTTGAGGTCCGCTATTTTCTTCTTCCGCCGAAGCGACAAATAGTAGATGATACTGTAGGTCTTCTCTATGATAATAATAGGTAAATGTAGCAAGCAAAGAAACCAAAGCACCTCCTGCATCATTACTGCCTAAACCATATAATTTTCCATCTTCAATAATAGCTTTAAATGGATCTTTCGTATATCCTTTATTCGGTTGTACGGTATCATGGTGTGAGTTTAATAATAAGGTAGGCTTGCCTTTGTCTACCGACGAGGTAGTTTCGCGAAAGCTTTTATTAACCGCCCAAATATTATTATTGATCTTGTTATACGGAATCTTATATTTAGTAAACCATGCTATAATAAGTGCAGCCGTATGATTTTCTTCTCCAGAAAATGAAGGTGTCTCAATTAAGCTTTTGAGAAGTGTAATGGCATTTGTTGTAAGCTGTTCTAGTGTTTTCATTTTTGTATAGAAGTATAAATAGTGTTGGTAGTAAATAACATATCAGATAAACCAATAGATACGCTATGTACATTGTGGTTAAGTGCATAAAAGCAGTTGTCAATTTTTGGAATCATACCTTCTGTGATAATTCCTTGATCGATAAGTGTTTTATAGTTGTTTTGATCTATCGTTTGAATCACAGAGTCTTCATCTTCGATAGATTGTAACACTCCTTTCTTTTCAAAACAGTAATACAACTCAACTTTGTATTTGTTTGAAAAAGCAATGGCTAATGCTGACGCTATGGTATCTGCATTCGTATTTAATAACTGTCTTTGGGTATCATGAGTAATAGCACAAAAAACGGGAGTGATGTTATTCTTTATAAGAAGTTCTAACGTCCTTGTATTCACTTGTGAGACATCGCCTACATATCCAAAGTCTATTTCTGTGATGGGTCTTTTTGTAGCAATGATAGTATTTCCATCAGCGCCAGAAAGTCCAATGGCATTACACTGATGTGCTTGTAAAAGAGCAACTATATTCTTGTTGATTTTACCAGCATAGGTCATCGTGATAATGTCTAATGTATCTGCATCCGTAATACGTCTTCCTTGATACATTTTTACCTCAATATTTAGCTGTTGGGCTAGGGAAGTAGCTAATTTCCCTCCTCCATGAACTAATATCTTTGGACCTTGTAAAGAAGCAAATTTCTCTAAAAATGGTAGTAATTTTTTAGTATCATTAATGATATTGCCTCCTATTTTTATAACCTTAAGTATTTTCATGACGATAGCTGTTCTAATAGGTTTTTTAATACAATTTGAGCTGCAAAGGTTCTATTGTTTGCTTGCGGTATGACAATAGAATTTTCACTGTCTAAAACAGCGTCTGCGATCACCATGTTTCTACGTACAGGTAGACAATGCATACAGGAGGCATTTCCTATCTTTTCTTTTGTGATCATCCAATTAGGATCTTGACTTATCACCTGTCCGTACTGATCGTAACTACTCCAATTTTTCACATAGACAAAATCGGCATCTTGTAGAGCTTTTTTTTGATTGTAGAAAACAGGCGTGTCTTTTATAATCTCAGATGCTAGATCATATCCTTTAGGATGTGTAACCGAAAGATCTACATCTAGTAATTGCATGGTTTTTATAAAAGAGTTTGCAACAGCATGTGGCAATGCTTTAGGATGTGGTGCCCATGACAAAACTACTTTTGGTTTCTTTTTGATCGCATGTTCTGTAATAGTGATGGCATCAGTAAGTGCTTGCAACGGATGTGCGGTAGCACTTTCCATATTAACAATTGGAACCGAAGCATACGTTTTAAAGCTATTCAAGATATACTCAGAGGCATCTTCTTCTTTGTTTTTTAAACTAGGAAAAGCTCTTACAGCGATGATGTCTGCATACTGAGAGATGACTTGCGCTGCTTCTTTGATATGTTCGGCGGTTTGTAAATTCATTACCGTACCATCTTTAAATTCTAGATTCCACGTATTACTGATGTCTAAGATCATCACATCCATACCTAAGTTTTTTGCTGCTTTTTCTGTACTTAATCGGGTACGTAAACTAGAATTAAAGAATAACATCACTAGTGTTTTATGTTTTCCTAGGGTGTCAAATTGAAACGGATTTGCTTTCAGTGTAATGGCTTCCTGAATGGTTTTAGATAGGTTTTTGATGTCGTGTATAGAAGTATAGTTATTCATCTATTTTTAGTTTATTCAAAATATTGTCAAATGCCCATTATGGGCCTCATAATTCCTGTTGTAATGCGTGTATAAGTTGATCTACGTGTTCTTTCTGTATGGTTAAAGGCGGAAGAATTCGTAATAGGTTTGGATTTTTAGAATTCCCTGTGAATATGTGATGTTTATGAATGAGTGTTTTTCGAAGTTCTGCAATTGGAAAATCAAACTCTAAACCTAGCATGAGTCCGCGACCTTTAACTGTTTTAAGTTTAGAAAGTGACTGTGCTTTTTCAATAAAGTAGGTAGAAAGCGCTTTTACGTGTTGCATCAATTGCTGTTCTTCTATAATAGCTAGTACTGCAATAGAAGCAGCACACGCCAAGTGATTTCCACCAAACGTAGTTCCTAACATTCCAAAAGAGGCTTTTAGATTCGGATGAATCAAAATACCTCCTACAGGAAATCCATTTCCCATCCCTTTTGCTATGGAAATAATATCTGGCGTGATGCCATGCTTTTGAAAAGCAAAGAAATCGCCTGTTCTCCCAAAGCCTGATTGTACTTCATCAGCAATAAATAAGGTGTTATATTCTTTACAAAGTTTCGCGACAGCGGTATAAAACGCCGTAGGCATTTCATCCAGACCCCCAACTCCTTGAATACATTCAACAATCACAGCACAAGTCTTGTCTTGTTTTAAAATAGCTTCAACCGTTTGAAGATCTCCTAACGTCACAAAATCTACTTCTTGTTGTGCATTAATCGGAGCAACAATTTTAGGATTGTCTGTTGCTGCAACGGCGGCAGAAGTTCTTCCGTGAAACGAATTTTTAAAGGCAAGGACTTTTTTCTTTCCAGTATAAAAAGAGGCTAGTTTCAATGCATTTTCATTGGCTTCGGCTCCAGAATTACAAAGAAATAGTTGATAGTCCTGACAGCCTGATAATAGCCCTAGCTTCTTTGCTAATTTTTGCTGTAATGGATTCTGTACCGAATTACTATAAAATCCGATTTTTTGTAATTGCTCACTAATAGATTGCACGTAATGTGGATGTGAGTGGCCGATAGAAATAACAGCATGGCCTCCATACAAATCGAGATATTTCACACCCTTCGTATCATACACAAAGACATCTTTCGCGGAAGCGGGAGTAATATCAAAGAGTGGATATACATTAAATAAACTCATAACTGTTCTTTTTTTATAGTGTTGATTTTATTGAAAGATGCTACCATTCCTTGAATGAGAGAAGAACTCAATCCTTTATGCTCCATCTCATTTAATCCTTCGATGGTGCATCCCTTTGGTGTAGTCACTCGGTCTATTTCCTGTTCTGGATGTCGTTTGTTTTGAATCAATAAACTGGCAGCGCCTTCACTCGTATACATAGCGAGTTGTTGCGCTTCTTCAGCATCAAACCCTAATTGAATAGCAGCCTGAGTAGTCGCTCTAATCAAACGCATCCAAAAAGCAATCCCACTCGCGCAAACTACTGTTGCAGCTTGCATTTGAGGTTCTGGGATTTGTAATGAGTGTCCTAGTTGATTGAATATCGTTTCGGCTATTTTAATATGTTGTTTTCCTTGTGTATTACTGCATAAACATGTCATCGATTTTCCTACAGCAATAGCAGTATTAGGCATGGCTCTTATGATCGCTTTGTCTTGACCAATACTATGTTCTATAGCTGCTATTGAAAATCCAGTGATGGTGGAAATGATACTGTGATTTTTAGTTAATAATGGTTTTGCATCGATGAGTATTTGTGCAGCTTGGGCTGGTTGAACTGCTAGTAGGATAACATCAGATTTTTGAATCGCCAAGGCATTGTCTTGCGTTATAATAACCTGTTTGTTATCTTCAAATTCTTTGAGTTCTTGTATGTTTCTTTTTGTGAGGTAAAGACTAGTTACATCTTGATTGCTTAGCAACCCTTTTGCAATAGACTTCCCTAAATTCCCTGTTCCTATAATGGCTATTTTCATATCTGTTATTTTTTAAAAATGAGACCCTTTTAAGAGTAGTCCATCTGTTTCTACAAGACCAAAAGCTACATTCATATTCTGAATTGCTTGTCCTGAAGCGCCTTTTAATAGATTGTCAAGCGTACTTGTAATTAATAATTTGTCTTGATGCTTTTCTATATGGAGGACACATTTATTGGTGTTTACTACCTGTTTTAAGTGAATACTATTATCGGATACGATGGTAAAAGGAGCTTCTTGATAATAGGTTTTATATATACTGGTTGCTTCTTCTAAGGTTCCTTTAAAATGGGTGTACGCTGTCGCGAAAATGCCTCTCGAGAAATTCCCTCGGTTAGGAATAAAATGAATTTCACTATTAAAGTTAGACTGTAAATGCTTCACCGTCTGGTAGATTTCTCCTAAATGCTGATGGTTAAATGCTTTATAGTGAGAAAAATTATTATCTCTCCATGTAAAGTGTGTTGTTTGTGAAAGGGAAACTCCAGCGCCAGTCGCCCCAGTAACTGCATTGACATGAATATCTGATGTTAATAGATTCTGAGATGCTAAGGGAGCAATGGCTAACTGAATCGCCGTCGCAAAACATCCTGGGTTTGCAATATGTTGCGCCTTTTGAATACTCTTTTTATTTACTTCTGGTAAACCGTATGTAAACTGCTTTGCTTTATAATGTGCATCTTCAGAAAGTCTGAAGTCATTGCTTAGATCAATGATTTTTGTGTCTTGAGAAAAAGAATGTGTGTCTAAAAATTCTTTTGATTTCCCATGACCTAAACATAGAAATACGACATCTACCTGTGGATTGATTGTATTTGTGAATACTAGATCTGTATACCCTAAGAGGTCTTGGTGGACTTTATGTACATTATTTCCAGCATTAGATGTGCTAAAAATAAAATCAATACTTGTTTTAGGATGATGTAATAAGACTCTTATGAGTTCTCCAGCAGTATAGCCAGCACCTCCTATGATTCCTGCTTTGATCATGATGTTGTGTGTATTTGTTGGTATATCTTGTTTTGATTTCCATTAATTTTTATAAATCCCTTTGCTTCTTCGGCAGTCCACTGTGTGTTCATTTCGCCATAACTACCAAACTTAGAACTCATTAAATCATTCTTAGAAATGATGCCTTCTAAGAAAAAGTGATATGGTTGTAATGTTACAATCACTTCTCCAGAAACTTTGTCTTGACTATTCGTTAAGAAAGCTTCCATATCTCTCATTACGGGATCTAAGTATTGGCCTTCGTGTAAATGCATTCCATAGAAGTTTGATAGGTATTCTTTATGTTGTAATTGCCACTTGGTAAGCGTGTGTTTTTCTAATAAATGATGAGCCTTAATAATGATGAGTGCAGCAGCAGCTTCAAACCCTACACGTCCTTTAATACCCACAATCGTATCACCTACATGGATATCTCTTCCTATAGCATACGGAGAAGCTAGGTTTTGTAAGAGTTCAATGTTTTTTTCTGGAGTTTGTTTATTTCCATTGATAGCGATGAGTTCTCCTTTTTCAAAGGTTAGGATAACATTCTCTTTTCCATCTTTGGTGAGTTGGGAAGGGAAAGCTTTTTCTGGTAATCCTTTTTCTGAAGTTAATGTCTCTTCTCCTCCTACACTGGTTCCCCAGAGACCTTTATTTATAGAGTACTTTGCTTTTTCCCAAGAGGCATCTATATTGTGTTTTTGTAA
This sequence comes from uncultured Dokdonia sp., assembly GCF_947492535.1. Classification (GTDB taxonomy): domain Bacteria; phylum Bacteroidota; class Bacteroidia; order Flavobacteriales; family Flavobacteriaceae; genus Dokdonia. The sequence goes on from NZ_CANLNH010000001.1 coordinate 257,187, forward strand.
ATAGGCTATTTCTTGTTGTCTAGAAAGCTGTTGGTCTCTAATAGGTGTGATGATTTCAATTTCTGGAGCAAGTGTTTGAAAAATCATATCAAATCGTACTTGATCATTTCCAGCACCAGTGCTTCCATGTGCAATATGTGTTGCTCCGACACTTTTTGCATATTCAATAATCTCAATGGCTTGAACAATACGCTCTGCACTTACAGATAAAGGGTAGGTATTGTTCTTTAAGACATTTCCGAAAATCAAATACTTTATTACTTTTTCGTAGAATGAAGTAATAGCGTCTATATTTTTATATGTGGTTACTCCTAATGTATATGCCGTTTTTTCTATACTATTGATTTCATCAGAAGTAAAACCTCCTGTATTAATACTTACTGCATGTACTTCAAATCCTTTTTCTTTTGATAAGTGAACGGCACAATAGGATGTGTCTAAACCGCCACTGTATGCAAGTACTATTTTTTTTGATGTATTCATTTCTTTTTGTTTTTTAAAAACAAGGTTTGTTTGATGCTTTTTAGTCTTGTGAACGCTTTTGTTGTTATCTTTTTAGGTGTTGTACTTACCTTGTTATTTGGATCGTATAACATTCCTGTACAAAGACACATTGATTGATTGGTGCGTTGGAGTACATCATAATTTTTACACGTTTGACAGCCATCCCAAAAGGTTTGATCTTTGGTGAGTTCAGAAAAAGTAACAGGCGTATATCCTAGATTGCTATTTAATTTCATAACGGCAAGTCCTGTAGTGATGCTAAATATTTTTGCATCAGGAAACTTACTTCTTGAATGTTCAAAAACATGTTTTTTGATTTGTGTGGCGAGTCCTTGACCTCTATAATCTGGATGGACAATCAAACCAGAATTTGCAACAAACTTTCCATGACTCCATGTTTCTATATAACAGAAGCCTGCAAATTTATTTTTGTCAAGGGCAATAACAGCATTCCCTTTTTTCATTTTTGAAATGATATATTCAGGCTTTCGTCTTGCGATACCTGTGCCTCGTGTTTGTGCTGCTTTTTCTATAGTCTCACATATGACTTTTGCATATGCGATGTGTGTTTGATCAGCAATAATGATTTCCATTGTTGTTGATTTAAAAAGTTAAAATGTATTGTGATGAATTTTGAAAGAAGAACCGGACTCACCTAAGTTCCATAAATAGAAGTGCACCCTTACGGGCGGCGAAAGAAAAAGGGGCGTACCAACCGTGTGCTATTGTTTAAAATAGCATTGGTGATAAAATAAGATTTGAAATTTAAATGGTACACAATAAAAAAATAAAAACGTAATGAATATAACTCGTCGAACTAAAAAGAATTAGCGTCGGCGTCGCACGGGGGGTGCGATTGTTATAATACGTGTTTTATTTTTTGAAGTATTCATACTGCAAATGTAGTACATTTTTGAAATAATAACAGGGTTGAATATGTTTTTTCATGAAATAACTGAAAATTCATGATAAGTGACTCTTCAGTTAGCAAATGGTGTTATATATTTTTGAAGGATATTTTGAATCATATAAAATAAAAAATAGCGACCTGTTCGGGACCGCTATTTTTTTGAATAATAAAACATACTTTAAGAATGAAGTACCAGTTTATTCTTATTGTACTATTTTAAACTAAACTAATTTATATAGAATGTTGCTTAATTCAATATGAATTAATCTTCAAGAGTGATTTGAATAACACTTTCCATTCGTACTTTTTTTCCTTCAATTTTTGCTTGTAGGAAGATATCTTCTGCTTTTATTTTAGCAGCTTCTAGTTCTACAATTCTATCTCTGTCTGATGCACAAGAATCACTGTGATCTGTTTCAAAGAGCGACATACGCTTTATTTGGTGAAAGTTTATTTTTTTAGCAATCATAGGCGTAAGGATATCTTGTGCTTCTGATGCTGTAAAACAACCATCTATCAAATTAATCTGATGTTTGTCTTTTGCTACTTCTGGAGATGATACTAATGTATTCATAGGTGTTTATTTTAAACTGCATTAATTTTATAGTACAAATGTCTTATTAATTATTTATATATTTTTATTTATATATTTAATGTATGTTATAAATAAAAATTATGATCATTGAATGAGGTGTAAATATAATGGCATTCCAAGAGTGATATTGAAAGGAAAGGTAATTGCTAATGCCATGGGGATGTATAAACTTGGATTTGCTTTTGGTGCAGCAAGTTTCATCGCTGCGGGAACTGCAATGTAAGATGCACTGGCAGCTAGTATTGCAAATAAGAGTCTGTTTCCTTCACTTTCTATAAATAAACCACTAATTATTGCGACAGCACATCCATTTATTATGGGGATTGCAATAGCAAATATGAGGGCAAACCAACCTTTCTTTATGAGGTCTGATAATTTTCGTCCACTTGTAATTCCCATGTCTAGTAAAAATACAGCTAGAAAGCCTTTGAAAATATCCGTAGTGAATGGTTTTATGCCTTCGGCTTGGGCTTCACTGGTTAAGAATCCGATAATTAGACTTCCTATAATAAGGAGTACACTCCCATTTGTGAGTGCATGATGAATTACCTTTTTCATGGGGACTCTATCTTTCTTCTTGTTTTTTGCAAAAATGGTAATAAGTAATAACCCAACCATAATAGAGGGTGCTTCCATAAGCGCCATAACGGCTACCATATGCCCATTAAAAGCAATTTGCTCCATCTCAAGAAACGAAATGGTAGTCACAAAGGTTACGGCACTTACAGACCCATAAGCTGCAGCAATAGCACCAGAGTTTTCTAAAGAAAACTTTTTTCGTAAGATGAAAAAAGTGTAGCAAGGAATTACGATGGCGAGTAACATTCCAAATAATAATGACCATAAAATTTCATTGTTAAATGTACTGTGAGCTAATTCTTGACCTCCTTTAAATCCGATACATAAGAGTAAATAGAGGGATATGAATTTTGAAGAATTTCCTGGGATGCTTAAATCACTTTTTACTTGTACTGCGATGATTCCTAGAAAGAAAAAAAGTAATGCAGGGTTAGTTAAATTGTCAAATAATAAATGTAGATCCATTTTAAATATGTACTATTTGTAGTTGTATTGTTTACTGTTCTTTTTTAAATAATAATAACATGCATATAATACTGGATCCAATTAGTATTTCTTTTAGGAATAGATGATTGCTAATTAAGGATAGCCCTATAAAAAAACTAAATATTAATAGTATTGCTATGTTGCTTAAAGATACTTTAGAGCCCTTTTTGTTAGATTTTTTTAATCTTGTGATTCTTACTTGATCCTGTGTGTAATTTTTATGTTTCATAGGTATATGTATTTTGTGTAGGCAAAGATTATTTCTTTAATTCATATATTTTTATTTATATTTATTATAAAATACATAATCATTAATTATGAATTATACATTACATCAATTAGAGATTTTTCATAAAATAACAGTGCTTAAAAGTGTTACAAAGGCTTCTGAAGAACTGTTTTTAACACAGCCTGCTGTTTCTATTCAGCTCAAGAAATTTCAAGATCAATTCCAGAACCCTTTATTTGAGGTAGTAGGAAGAAAAATCTATATCACTGAATTCGGAGAAGAAATTGCAAAAGCAGCAGCAAATATTTTAGAAGAAGTACATGCGCTTAATTATAAAGCACTTTCTTTTCAAGGAGAATTAGCTGGGAAGTTAAAAATAGCTATTGTTTCTACTGCAAAATATGCAATACCTTATTTTTTAACTGATTTTATAAAAGAACATGCGGGCGTAGATCTGATAATGGATGTGACTAATAAAGCAGAGGTAGTACGTTCTTTAGAAAATAATGATGTAGATTTTGCTATGGTATCTACAATCCCTAAAAACCTTAAGATAGATCGTGTCCAACTTATGGAGAATAAATTACACTTGGTAGGTGGGAAACAGTATCAACATACAGGTGATAATTTAAATTCAAAAATATTTGAACAATTACCTCTTATATATAGAGAACAAGGGTCTGCTACTCGTAATGCCATGGAACGATTTATAGCTTCTAATAAGATATCTACCTATAAGAAAATGGAACTAACCTCTAACGAAGCAGTTAAGCAAGCAGTGGTTGCAGGTTTAGGGTTTTCTATTATGCCACTTATTGGTATTAAAAACGAACTCAATAATGGGGATTTACAGATCATTCCTGTAAAGGATTTACCAATAGTAACTAATTGGAATCTCATATGGTTAAGTTCCAAGAACCTTTCTTCTATAGCAAAACACTTCGTAGCACATATTAATGAAAATAAATCTACTATTATGAAGGACCATTTTAATTGGTTTAATGATTATTAATTTTTTGGTATTTATATAGGTAGAGATGGGTAATAAAAATATTTTTTGAATAGACGTTAATGTTAATATTTTAATAAATAAAGTTAGATTGTTTAATATTTATGTAATTTGGTTGAACAAAATATAATTTTAACTATCCATCATGAAATTAATTTTATTCAAAATCAGCACCTTAGTTCTTCTATTATTGTTGTCAGTAAGCCCTAATCCGGTTCAAGAATTTCAAGGTCAAGCCTATTATTCTTCCAAATCTACCATGGAGCTTGGTAACTGGGGAGCACGATTAAGTGAGGCTCAGAAAAAAGATGTTCAAGCACGTCTTAAGAATAGATTAGAAAAAACGTATGTATTAAATTTTAATAAAGAAGAATCTCTATTTATTGAAGAAGATAAACTAGATGCCATGTCTGGTGCTACAGATTCTTGGGGGCAAAATTTTACCCAAGGCAGACAATATAAAAATGTGAAGGAAAATGCCTTAGTACAGAGCCAAGAATTTTATGGAAAGCAGTTTTTAGTAAAGGATAAACTGCAAGCTATAGATTGGAAGATGGGGACAGAATCTAAACAGATTGGCAAGTATATGTGTTTTAAAGCTACGGCTTCTATCCCAACAGCTGAATTAACATGGTACAATTTTTCTTGGGGCGAATTAAGGCAATCAGATTCAAAAGAATCAGACTTAGCCGATGGAGAGCCAGAGGTCAACATGACCGAAGTTGAAGCATGGTACACTCCTCAAATTCCTGTAGGACATGGTCCTAGTGAATATTGGGGACTTCCAGGACTTATCCTAGAAGTGAGCGCTGGGAATACAACATTACTATGTTCTAAAATTGTGATGAACCCTAAAGAGACTATCAAAATTGAAGCTCCTAGCAAAGGAAAAGAAATTACTAAAAATGCTTACAAAGAAACGATTACAGGTAAAATGAAAGAAATGCGAAACAATAGAGGCCGAAGAAGAGGCTAATATTGATGTGTTCAGAATACCCATTTAACAAGTAAGCAACTCATACCATGAAATATATTTACTGTATACTACTATTCTTTATAGTAGCTATTTCTTACGCTCAAATAGAAGTAAAGGGGGTTGTCACAGATAGCTTAAATACGCCATTAGAACTAGCCAATGTTATTGCAATAAATCAGGCAACAACAGGATTGGAATCTTTTAGTGTGACTAATGTGAATGGAGAGTATACATTAGAATTAAGCCCAAACACAACGTATAAAATCCAAGTGAGTTATATAGGTATGAAATCCTCCGAAGAAATCCTTACTATAAAAGAAAGTGGATTGACTAAAAATTATAGCTTAGTATTTGATAATTCATTAGATGAAATTGAGCTTACCTATGAAATGCCAGTGACTGTAAGAGGTGATACATTGATTTATAATGCAGATTCATTTAAAAATGGATCTGAACGAAAATTAGAAGATGTACTAGAAAAACTCCCAGGTGTAGAAATTAATGAAGATGGACAGATAGAAGTAGAGGGGAAGGTGGTGAGTAAATTGATGGTCAATGGGAAAGATTTTTTTGATGGAGACACCAAATTAGCTACAAAAAATATTCCCTCCAAGGCAGTTGATAAAGTACAAGTACTCCGTAATTATTCGGAAGTAAATCAATTAAGAGGCGTTACCAATAACCAAGATAATGTAGCTTTAAATATAAAACTCAAAGAAGGCAAAGAAAACTTCTGGTTTGGTAATGTGACAGCTGGAGCAGGAACTTCTCCAGATAATGAACTCTATTTAGTACAACCTAAGTTGTTTTATTATAATCCAAAATACAGCCTTAATTTTATTGGAGATATTAATAATATAGGAGAAGCGGCTTTGACTCGACGTGATATCCGAAATTTCGGAGGAGGTTTTAGAGCGCCTAGTAGAAGCAGTGGTACTAATATTAATTTAGGAAATAATAGTCTTAATTTCTTGACAACTCAAGGAAATGCGTTAGAAATTGAGAATAAATTGGCTACAGGAAACTTTAGTTACTCTCCAAATAAAGCATTGGATTTAAGTGGGTTTCTTATTTATAATAGTAGTCGTATTCTTTCTAGAGAAACAAGTCTTATACAATATACAGATCCTAGCTTAGGCATTCCAGATGAAGCGACTGAACAATCAAGTAGAGAACGATCCGATCAAGGACTATTAAAATTGAGTGCATCCTACCAACCTAACATTAATAATCAATTAGATTATGATGTATTAGCTCGGATATCTAACGATACGCAAAATCAAAATGTTTTTTCTTCCGTTATTGGAACTACCAATCAACTAGATGAAGTAACTCCCTATAGTATTAATCAAAATCTAAATTATTACTATACGCTTAACGAAACCAATATATTCTCATTTGAAGCTCAGCATTTAATCAAAAATGAAGATCCATTTTATAATGCTATTCTAACAAATGATCCTAACGATGAAGATGCGTTTGATACTACAGCAGATGCTTTAGGATTAGATACCTCTTTAGCGACCTATGATTTAGGACAGAATAGACGTATTAGATCTAATCAAGTAGATGCCAAGCTAGATTATTTCAATATCCTTAATGCAAAAAGTAATTTGAATGTGACTTTAGGTACGATCTTAAGTCGTCAGCAATTTAATTCTTCAATTTTTCAATTTTTAGGAGATGGCTCTCAACTCAATCCAACACCAACATTTAATGATGGACGCGCAGTCAATGATGCCGAGTATAATTTTAGTGATGTCTACCTAGGATTACATTACCGTTTGAAAACTGGTAAGTTTACCATTACACCAGGTTTTTCAGTACATGCTTATGGAAATAAAAACACACAGTTTGGAGAAACCTTTGAAGACAATTTCTTTAGATTGTTACCAGATTTCGAAACCCGAATCCAGTTTAAGAAAAGTGAAGCCTTGACATTGCGATATGATATGCGTAATCAATTTACAGACATAACACGACTGGCAGAAGGACTCGTATTGAATAACTTTAATAGCATTCAATTTGGAGAATCAGATTTACAAAATGCCTTGTCTCATAATGTAAGTTTAATCTATAGTAGTTTCAATCTATTCAATTATACCAATGTTTTTGCCAGAGCATCCTATTCAAACAATATAGATCAGATACGAAATCTAACTAATTTTGAAAATGTGATTAGAACGAGTACGTTCTTCAATTCAAACTTTGCGGATGAAAATGCTACTGTTTTTGGGAGAGTACAACGTACTTTTGGTAAAATTAGAGCGACATTAAATGCTAGTTTCAATTATAGTAAAATCAATCAATTTATTCAAGAACAGCAATCACTTAATGAAGGGTATACACAAACCTATACACCAGGCATACGAACAAACTATAAAGTAGCACCTAATGTAAGCTTGAGGTATCGTTATAGCGTGACAGATAATATTCAGGGAGGACGTAAAACAACATTTACGACCAATTCACCGTCTGTTGAGGTAGATGCCTATATCTGGAAGTCTGTTACCTTTCGTACTAATTATAGCTATACCAATCAAAATCTGGGAAATGGAAATTCTCAGTCATTTCAAAATTGGGATGCTACCCTTTCGTATAGAAAAAATAGAGATGCCAAATGGGAATATGAAATTAAAGCTACTAATATTTTAGATATAGATTCTCAAGTACGAAATAGCGCAAATAATCTTTCAGTGTTCTCATCAGAAACATTTATCCAACCACGATTTGTAACCTTTAGGTTTGTGTATACGTTATAATTCTATACATAATATACTTTATATATAGCATCTAGTGCTAGCTAGATGCTATTTTGTATAAAATACCTAAAGATGACAAAAGTCATCTTTTTCTCGTCTTCCATATCATAGTTTTGACCTGTAATTAAAAAACAGATACAACTATGAGCACACTATATGCAAAAATCAGTACCGATTGGCAAGAGAACTTTTTACTATACGCAGCTTCTGCTATTATTGTTTCTACGTGTTTAGGAGGCATTACCGTATTGTCTATTTTTCAAAACGGTAGCGGGTTATTACAAATGATTCAACTATTTATAGTCGTTGTATTATGTAATGCTGTTTTAGCTTCCATACTGACAGTGCAAAAACCAGAAGTTGTTTTAAAAGCATCTATTGCTAGTCTTTCTATATGTTCATTACTAGCGACTATTAATTTTATTTTCTAAACACTGTGTGTACACTCATTTCAAAATATAATGTCGCAGGACCTAGATATACAAGCTATGCTATAGGACTATATTGATACATGAGTTACTTTTATTTAAGTAAATCAATACAGGAACATTGTTTTTAACTCTTTGTCTTTGGTTACGATATCGAGTATCTTTATATCATTATACGAAAGGGATGGAGGACCACCATGAAGGGAGATGTGAAAACTGTATTATACGGCAGTTAAATGCACTAAAAGCCTTAAGCAAAGAAGAGCTTAAAAAGATATCAGATAGTAAAGTCACAAAGTCTATAAAGAAAGGAGATGCTCTTTTTGAAGAAGGCGAAAAACTCAATGGTGTTTTTTGTGTGCGTAATGGTGTGTCTAAACTTTCTAAAATGAGTGATAATGGCAAAGATCAGATTGTAAAAATTGCTACAAAGGGTGAAATACTTGGACAACGTTCTGTAATTACGGAAGAGAGTACCAATTTAAGTGCTGTAGCACTTAATGATATGGAGGTGTGTTACATTCCTAAAAATCATCTTACAGATACTATTAGTAATAATGTTGCTTTTATAAAAGCAATCTTAGTACACATGGCAAATGATTTAAAATTTGCCGATGACGTGATTGTAAATATGGCACAAAAAACGGTGCGTCAACGTATAGCAGAAACATTACGATACTTAGATAAGAATTTTGGAGTAGATCAGGATGGGTATATTGCGATGACGCTTACGCGAGAAGATATTGCAAATGTTGTAGGGACAGCTAAAGAAGCCTGTATACGTACCCTTACTTCGTTTAAAAAAGAAGGATGGATCACCACAGATGGGAAACGTATTAAGATAGAAGATGACAAAGCCCTCCATAAATTGATAGAAGGCTTGTAATCATATTTATCTACTACTTCAACAACGTCAGTATTTTATTTCGCGAAAGCGAGAATAACAAAAATCTTTTGTAATATAAAGAAGCCTGATAATATATCAGACCTCTTTGAAATATTGAATATTTAAAAAGTGAAGACTACTCCATATTTTTCTTATGCCATTGCGCCCATTTTTGTAGACATGGAAATAATACATTCTTTCCGTTGGAGCCATTTGTGAGCATAATGATGCCTGAATTAGTTTCAAAGTTGAACATCATTCCCGATTGCCATCCATCATTAGAACCTGCATGTCCTATAATTCTAAAACCAAAACGATCCATAACCATATATCCTAAGCCATAATCGTTATTAGCCACTTCTGTAGGGGTAATGAGTGTGGTGAAACTTTCTGAAGACAAAATTGGATTTTTAGAAAACGAAGCTTTAGAAAATAAAATTAAATCATCTAGTGTTGTATGTAAGCCCGCGGCTGCTTGTGCGGTAAAACGCACAAGATACATTTCGTTCCCTTCTTCATCATAAGGCGTTGCAGAGTCTTGAAGGATATGTGAACTTAAATTAAAGCTAGTATGCTTCATTTTTAAAGGTTTAAAAATTGCCTTATCCATATATGCCGAAAAAGACATTCCAGTAACCTCTTCTATCACTAATTGCAAGATTGTATACCCTCCTCCAGAATATTTGAATTTAGTTTGAGGTTCTAGTATAATGTCTACCTTTTCGTTTTCATTTGCAGGTCCGTTTTCTCCATTAAGGGACGCTTCTAGTGTAGGTAAGTTTTTGGCAGATGAGAAGCCAGGATATCCATGTACAGACAGCCCGGCTGTATGATTTAAGATGGCTCTTGTCGTTACTTTATCAGTATCATATTTTGAGGCCGGAAATTGCCATCTGGTTAAGTATGTAGTGACTGGAGTATCAAGATTGAGCTTACCTTGCTCCACGAGTTTCATAACGCCCCAAGCGGTAAATGTTTTAGAAATAGATCCTATATTAAAACCTGTATGAGTACTAATCACCTCTTGTTTTTGAGTATTTCCATATCCAAACCCTTTCTTGTAATAGACCTTTCCATTTTTTAAAATGGCAATAGCAATTCCAGGTGTTTTATGCTCTTTTAAAAGTATTGGGATTTGTGCTTCAAGAGTAGCTTTAATATCATGTTGACTAGAAGTCTGTCCATATACTTGTGTGAGTATACAAGCTAATAGAATATTAAAAATAAACTGTTTCATTTTTATGTTTTTTGATGAATATGAGGCAAACGTATAGGGAGTGAAAACGATAACATATTTTTTTTGATGAATCTTATGTTTCTATGGATGATTCCTTCTTTTAAAAGGATCAATAGGGTTATCAGGTAGTACGATTTGTTTATAATAGGAAATGACCAGTTGATCAAATAAATGAGGCGATCGCCCATAACTACGTATATTTTTGAATTTCAATATTTAATACATTTGAATTATGAATTTTAAAAAACAAGTGATTATTGCGGGTATTGGCGTTGCTATACTTCTTATTTTAAGGGTTGTTTTTGCAAATGCGCAAAGTGAGTTGCCTATTTTTATTACGCTTTTAATAGGAAGTACACTGGCATATATCATTTTTTTATACCTATTTAAAATTGGGAAGTTGAAAGGGGAAACCCATTGGAACTGGAGACGATTTATGGTATATGCCATAGGAATTATCTTGTTAAGCGTAGCATTAGATTATACGTCAAAGATTCATAATCATGAGTTGAGCGATAGTATATGGATAGATGCTCATGGAAATGCTTGGATAAAGGATGTATTTGGTGCGCTTCTAGCACTATTGATTTTTTATATTATTTTTTCTTCGTTATACGAGCATTTTAAAGGAATTCAGAAACTAAAGTATCAGAAATCGACGGCAGAACTAGCCTTATTGAAAAATCAAATGAACCCTCATTTCTTTTTTAATACATTGAATAATCTATATTCTTTAATAAAAAAAGACCCAGAAATTGCTCAAGAATATGTATTGAAACTTTCTGATGTCATGCGATTTACAATAGAAAAAGGCCAAAATGATATGGTAAAACTAAAAGATGAAATCAGTTATTTGAATAATTATATAGAACTTCAAACATCGCGGTATCATAGAGATATACGTGTTAATTTTGAGCATTCAGTAAAAAATCCTTCTTATGGAATTGCGCCATTACTTTTTATTAATCTTGTAGAAAATGCATTTAAACATGGGGTAGAAAAAATGACGCATGATGCGTTTATACATATTACATTAACTGAAGATGATATGACTGTTCGTTTTAAAATCGAAAATAATTTTGACCCAGAAACTATAGAAAAGAAAGAAGGGATAGGTTTGATAAATTTAAAAGAACGACTTCATTTGTCATATCCTGATACGCATGAATTATGTATTTCTAATAAAAATGAAATATATTCAGTGTATGTAACACTTTTTAAATAATGATTAGATATATCATAGTAGATGATGAAATTGCTGCTCACGAGATTATTACTGAGTATGCTAAAGAATTGCCTCAATTACATTTTGTGAAGAGCTGTTATAATGCATTAGAAGCCATTACCTATTTACATACGCATGAAGTTGATTTGATCTTTCTAGATATTAACATGCCAAAACTTTCTGGATTTGATTTTTTAAAAACGCTAAAGACATATCCCAAAACGATTGTAACATCGGCATATTCTGAATATGCCCTGGAAGGGTATGATCTTAATATTTCAGATTATTTATTAAAACCATTTAGTTTTCAGCGGTTCTTGTCTGCTATTCAGAAAGTTTCAGAATCAATGTTAAAAGTGTCTTATGATAAGAATATGACAAAGAGCGAAGAAACCCCTTCTCATATTTTTTTAAAAGATGAAAAAAAGCACATCCAAGTAAAAATAACAGATATTTTATTTCTAGAAGCTTATGGGAATTATGTGAAAGTTCATTTTGATGATCAGGTTATTATAACACACCAGACACTATCTTCTTTTACGGAGGTTCTTCCAACGCATCAATTTATGCGCGTACATAAATCGTTTATGATAGCTATACACAAAGTAACATTGATTGAAGGGAATAGGATAACGATTGCAGAGCATAAGATTCCTATTGGACAAACGTATAAAAATGCTGTAAGTACATTATATCATTATTGAGTACGCTTTCGCGAAAGCGTATAAAGCAACATCTAAATCATTTAATGTGGTAATTTATCTTTAAGTAAACCATATAAAAAAGTGCCTAAGACAGCTGCAATAATAACAACCAAAATAGGTGTAAAGCCAGCTCCTATAAGTGTAAACATAGGGCCTGGGCAAGCACCTGTTAATGCCCATCCTAATCCAAAAATAATTCCACCAATTAAATAACGTTTCCACCCTTTTTCTTTAGAAGGAATCTGTATTTTCTCCCCATAAAATGATGAAATATTAAAACGCTTTATGAGGTAAGTAATCGTAATACCAATACCTAACGCCGATCCTATAATCCCATACATATGAAATGAATCAAAGGAAAACATCTCATAGATTCGAAACCAAGAAGCCGCTTCAGATTTGTACATGGTAATTCCAAATAAGATGCCTATACATAAGTAAGTGAATGTTTTCATAGTGTAAATACTAAAGGGAAAAGAAGATGAATCATGATAAGTCCTCCTATAAAGAAACCTATAACAGCAATAAGGGAAGGGCGTTGTAAATTACTTAAACCAGAGATCGCATGTCCTGAAGTGCATCCTCCTGCATATCGAGCGCCAAACCCCACCAATAATCCTCCGATACTCAGTAAAAGAAGTGTTTTTGGGTTTGTGAAAATAGCATTGTCAAATAGCTCTGTAGGAAGGTAACTACTTCCTGCGCTTTCAAAACCCATGTTTTTTAAATCCGTAATTGTATCAGGATGGATAGCTACCACTTCATTGTTTGATAGCAAATGTGCACCTATATAGCCTCCTATGACGGCACCTATCACAACGATAAGATTCCAACGGTGTGCTTTCCAATCAAACTTAAAAAAAGAGGATGCATTGCCTGCACCACATAGTGTACAAAACGTTCGTAGGTTAGAAGACATTCCGAAGTTTTTACCAACCATAAGGAGTAAAAACAAAATCAAAGCAATCATAGGTCCTCCTATATACCAAGGCCAAGGATCATATATCCAATTCATGTATAAAGTGTTTTTACAAAAAAACACCTTTTGATCATGATACTTGGTAACCTAAGTTACATAGCGAAAAGATAAAAAGAATACGATCTATGTTTCTTAATGACGCTCTAGAATTTTAATCATTTTAAAAGACTTTAATAAATGAAAAAGACCCGGCAAAATGACACAGCCGCCTATCAAAAGCGATATGCCTAAAACCTTAATCACACTATCTGGTGCGATATTTTCTAAAATACTGATACCTCCGTCTGTGGTAAATAAAATCATTGGGTAATGTGGTATAAGCGCCGCTATTAAAATAAGAAGTACTTGACTGCCAGCAAATAATCGACTAAGAACTCTACGTCCTTTACGTATACTAGACCATAATGGGATAAGCAAGATAGCAGATATTAAAATAATTGTCATTGCATAGAGATTAGATACAAAATCAATCACAAACTGTATTTCAGAAATATACCCATACAGTATGGTGATAAATCCAAAGAGAACCACAACAATAGTCGCAATAGTTGCTTTTTTTACATATATTTTTTTATCTCCATAAGAAGCTTCTCCAATAAGTAATACCGCCGATAAAAAAGCACATAATGCAGCAAAAAAGAATCCGGTTAGTATTGAAAATATATGCAGCCAAGAGTCTATATATAAGATCTTAAAGCTATAATCTATAGGTGTAGTCGTATGAATAATTTTACCGCTAATCATAGCGCCAAAAGTGATTCCTAAAAAGATAGGAGTGACTAAACTGGAAATTTTAAACATCCAGTCATATAAGATTTGAGATTTGTCTTTATAAGCATCATAATGTCTAAACACAAAAGCAACGCCTCGTAATGTAATACCTAGTAACATAAGCGTAAGCGGAATGTGTAAATAGATCACTATAATGTTATAATATACAGGAAATGCCACCCATAATATGACAATCATAATAATGATCCAGATATGATTTGCTTCCCATACAGGTCCCATGACTCTATACACTGTTTTTTTAGTAATTGCTTGATTCTTTTTAGAAGAAAACAATTCGATAATGCCTGCGCCAAAATCGGCACCAGCTAAAAGGACATATAGTACTAACGAAAAAGCTAGAAAAAAGAGAACGACATAAATCATACTGCTACAGATGTTGGGTTATTCAATGCTTTTATTTGTCTAGCCATAAGCCAAGTCACTGCAATGGTTAGCATACTATATAAAGCCACATACATATAAAAGCTATATACAATACCCGGAACAGGTGTAACGGCATCTTTGGTTTTCATGATATTATGAATAATCCAAGGTTGTCTTCCTACCTCAGTGACTATCCACCCAGCTTCTAAGGCTATAAATCCCATAGGCGCCAATACGATAAATAATAACCAAAACTTTGGGGAGTTAAGCCATGTACGCTTTCGCGAAAGCGTAATAAAAAACAATACTCCTGCGAGTAATAATAACGTTCCTAAACCAATCATCACCTGAAAAGCGTAATGAACAATGGCTACATTGGGATGTTCGTCTTCTGGGAAGTCATTGAGTCCTTTTACCTCAGCATCAAAATCTCCAAAAGCTAAAAAAGACAACGCCTTAGGAATAGCTATTTTATGAGTAACCTCTTGTGTTTCTTGATTTACAATGCCTCCTATATATAAAGGCGCTCCTTTAGACGTCTCAAAATGCGCTTCCATCGCGGCAAGTTTTACAGGCTGTCTTTCGGCAATGTCTTTTGCAGATAGATCCCCACTTATAGGCTGCAAAATAGCAGCAATAGCTCCAAATGTAATGGCAATTTTAAACGCCTTTTTATGAAGCGCTACATTTCGTTTTTTAAATACCTGATAGGCATGTATTCCAGCTACAGCAAATCCTGTAGCTGTAAATGCAGCAAGTGTCATATGCAATGCTTGTGTAAACCAAGCAGGATTAAATAATGCTTTTATAGGATCTATATTTAAAAACTCTCCGTTGATATAATCAAAACCAGACGGGGCGTTCATCCATCCATTTGCAGAGACCACCAAAATCCCAGAAGCAACTCCGGAAATACCTACAATTACACCTGTCCACCAGTGAAACTTTTCAGGTATTTTATTCCATCCGTAGAGATAAAATCCAAGCGCGATAGCTTCTACAAAGAAGGCGGCGCCTTCTAGTGAAAAAGGCATTCCAATGATAGGGCCTGCATGTTTCATGAATTCAGGCCATAAAAGACCCAATTCAAAGGAAAGTGCAGTGCCAGAAACAGCTCCTGTAACAAAGAAAATAGCAACACCTTTTTGCCATGATTTTGTAAGTGTTAAGTAAATTTGATTTCGAGTATTTAGCCATTTTTTATGTGCGACGACCATAAAAAAAGGCATTACCATACCTACGCAGGCAAATACGATATGAAAGATAAGAGTAAACGCCATTTGAAGTCTTGCAGCATCTAAATTTTCCATACGATATCGTCTTATAAATGTAACATAGTAAAGATACGATACACTAAAAGATTGTATAGGACCCTATAGGTTCTAAAAAGAACGATCAACGGTTTATTTTTGGTAAAAACCGACCTGTTCTTTTTTTATAGCGAAGATAGTTCTTAAAGGTGTATGTTAACCGCTGTTCTTCATACCGAGATTTGAAAACAAATAGAATGTAAAGGAGGAGTGTAATCAATACTTTATATCCTGATGAGGTGTAGAGGCTATATCCTGAAAAAACAAATAAAATACCTGTGTAAATAGGATGACGTATGTATTTGTAAAGTCCACTTTGAATAAGTTGCGAACCTGATTTTGGAGATGGGAAAGGAGATAGATTTTTATTGAGTTGAAGTAACGCAATACCAATAATGACACTTCCTAAGATAGCAATGCTCAATCCTACGAGTGTAACTATATACGGAAGTTCTAATTGTAATTGAGAGATGTCAAAAATGAATAGAAAAAACAATACGAATTGAATTAACACAAAAGTAATATCAGCGGTTTGTAATTTCATAATGACAAGATACTATAAACATGCTTTATGCATTAGAAAATCTATTGCGTATTGAGTTTTCAATCCTCATAACGAATCCCTAATGCATAAAGCGGGTTAAAAGCTCGGTTGTCAATAACACGAGCTTTTAAGATAAATTATATGTATTGTTTCTCGACCTAATTAATTGTCTTTAGGAGTTTCTTTTGTGGTCTTCAATCCAACTAAAGCATACAGAGGACAAAAACTAATAAAACTTGTAAGGAGGAATATAGCAGAAGCAGCAAGAAGCACATATGCTAATGTACCGCTGATTATATTTTGCCAGTAAAGTATTCCAACTACGGCAGCAATTAAAATTCGAACAACACGATCTGTAGCACCCATATTCTTTTTCATAGGATATATGTTTATATATTATACGTTTTCTATTACGAAATAAGCTATTGCAAATATGCTTGAACATATCAAACAGACAAGTAGTAACTTGATTCCTTTCTTCATTGTGTAAATGTATTCTATGGAGATATCAATTCCTGTGACATATGTTACATGTGTTACTTGATAGAAATGATGCATGAGTTTTTCCGACTAGTTGGGAATAATAATACTATGATTGGTGACTTTTGTTACATAATAGCTAATTACTTATTAGTATTTTTGGAATAAACTATATGTTAGGAAGAATGAAAATGGTTGTATTCATAGTTGCGATGTTATATATGGGTGCTTGTAATCAAGATGATCGTTCAGGAGCATCTGAAGTTATAGCTCCAGAAAATGAAGTAGAGGCAGCTGTTGTAAGTGTTGTAGTTTCAGGAGAAGGAGATACCTATACATTTAATGTAGGTGTTTCAAGTCCGGATACAGGTTGTGATCAATATGCCAATTGGTGGGAAATCGTCTCTGAAGATGGAACATTAATGTATAGAAGGATTTTAGCGCATAGTCATGTAAATGAACAACCTTTTGTACGTTCAGGAAGTACAATGAATATAAATGCAAATCAAGAAGTTATTGTCAGAGTGCATATGAATACGACAGGCTATAGTGTAAAAGGCTATAAAGGGTCTGTTGCTAATGGATTTGCTGAATTTCTGATTTCAGAAGATTTTGCAAGTGAATTAGCAAACCAATCACCACAACCAGATGGTTGTGCTTTTTAAAACAAAAGAATGATGATGAAGTACGTAGATGCATTTATAAACGCTTTTTTAGGAACGATAGATTGGACGTGGAAATCTATCCTGTTTGAAGTGCCTTGGTATACCAATTACTTTTATGGACTTATCCTAATTTCTGTTGTTATATGGGGATTGGAAATTGTATTCCCTTGGCGAAAAGAACAATCTATATTTAGAAAAGACTTTTGGCTAGATGGATTTTATATGTTCTTTAATTTCTTCATTTTCTCTATTGCAATTAGTGGGTTTTATAAAGTACTAGAAGTATTATTTAGCGATATTTCTATCACTGCGAAAAGTCTAGCGGTCATAGATCCATCAGGCTGGCCAATGTGGTTACAGTTACTCGTGTTTTTTATAGTACTAGACTTTGTACAATGGTTTACACATACATTACTTCATAAGTTTCCATTGCTATGGAAATTTCATAAAGTACATCATAGTGTGAAAGAGATGGGCTTTGCAGCGCATTTACGATATCACTGGATGGAGAATGTACTTTACAAGCCTTTAAAGACTTTTGGAATTATGATTTTAGGAGGCTTTGAGCCAGAGCAAGCCTATATTGTTCACTTTATAGCTATTGTAATAGGTCATTTTAATCATTCCAATATTAAGATTACGTGGGGACCTTTAAAGTATATTATCAATAATCCAGTAATGCATTTGTATCATCATGCATATGTATTGCCAGAAGGAAAATACGGAGTCAATTTTGGGATTAGTTTAAGTCTTTGGGATTACCTGTTTAAAACAAACTATATCCCTGAAGATAGTGGACAAATTACATTAGGTTTTGAAGGAGATGAGAATTTTCCAAAAGATTTTATAGGACAAAATACCTATGGTTTTCGGAATAAGGAAGCTAAGTAATATTAGGCGTATGATACTATTTCTATAGTACCTTGTTTTAATTTGACCATCCCTTCATTTTCTAGCTTTTTGAGTAACCTAGAAATCACTTCTCTTGATGATCCTAATTCATAAGCGATCTGTTGATGTGTGGTATGTAAAATAGCACTCCTTTTAAGAGCCACTTCTTTTTTTAAGTATTCTAGTAATCTGATATCTTTATTTGAAAAAGTAAGAATTTGTATAACCGTAAGTAACTCTTCAAACTTTACATTAAAGAGATCATAAATAAACTCATTCTATTTAGGATATTTTTTAGCAATTTCCATGGCTTTATCTGAAGGAATCACAACGACCTGTGCATCTTCTTCAATAACTGCTTTTACTTGACTAGCTTCATTGCGTACCATGGTAGTAACAGACATCACACAACTCTCACCAGGTTTGATATAGTATAGAAGTACCTCATGACCATCTTGGTCTTCTTTAAATACTTTTGCGAGTCCAGAAAAAAGTAAAGGGATGAGCTTAACATATGCACCTTGTTTTAAAATAACAGTTCCAGCTTCGAGTGTAACAACCTTACTTATTGCAATAATATCTTGCTTAAGTTCTGGCATGGTTGCTAGTTTAGGAAAGTATGTATCTAATGCTTTTGCAATCAATGATTTTACTTTTTAAACATTTTTATAAATAACTCTCTTTCTGCCCTACTAGTAACAGAATTTGTAGCAGGTTCCATAATTTCAATATCAAAATAAGGACTGAATAATGCCTGATATTCTTTTTTGTTTCCACCAAAAGGCGGATGGTCTTCATACAAAGGAGCATCAAACAATAGTCCTACAATTTTCCCATTAGGGACTAATACGCTATGCATTTTTTTTACATACGCAGGTCGTAAACTAGGTGTTAATGCGCAAAAGAACGTCTGCTCAATAACAAGATCAAATGTCATATCTAGTTCAAAAAAATCAGCTTGAATCAATTGGTCTTTTGGAAAGTCAGGAATTCGCTGTTGAATATTTTCCAAAGGTGATGTTGCAATATCAATGACATATACATTTTTGAACCCATTGTTAAATAGATATTCAGCTTCGTGAGAATTGCCACCTCCAGGAATTACAATTTTTAATTCTTTATCCTCTAATTGATCTATATATTCTTTTATGGGTGTAGAAATTCTTCCTAAATCCCAACGGGCAGTTTTCTCTTGGTATCTGTTTTCCCAATAATCTTCATTAAGTTCCATAGTAGATACTGTCGGTTTTATTGTCTATTCCATGCACTCCAACCTCCTTTAAAATCATAAATAGTTGTAAATCCTAGTTCAGTCATCAGTTTACTAGCTCTATGACTACGTACGCCTGCATGACAATAAATGTAAACAGGTTTTGTTTTATCCAGTTTTTGAATTTCTTTTGAGAATGTAGCCTTATCGGCAATATTAATATTAATTGCATCATCTATATGGCCTTGACTGTATTCTTTTTCGGATCTAACATCTACGAGTTGTACATCTTTACCAATCACATCTGTTTTTAGTGTTTGGAGACCTATGATATGAGCGTCTTTACTTTTTTGCGCATTACAAGAAAGGCATAGTATAAACAGGGGTATGAAAAATAAGTTTTTCATGGTTATTTTTTTATAGTTGTTGGACATACATACGAAGTTACAGGAATTTGAGCATCTTTAATAGCTTTAAAACCACCTGCAATATCAATACTATTATGAATCCCTCTACTTTTTAATATAGAGATGGCAATCATACTGCGATAACCTCCTGCACAATGTACATAAAAGGTAGTATCATTAGGATATGTATCTAAATAATCATTTAAAAAGCTCAAGGGTGTGTGATGTGCATTTTCAATATGTTCTGATGTGTATTCTCCTTGTTTACGTACATCAACTATAGGAACCTCTTTTTCTTCTATAATCTTTTTGAATGCTGTAGCTGTGATAGAAGTCACAGTATCGTATTCCATAGCAGCTTTTTTCCAGCTATCAAATCCGCCTTTTAAATATCCTATAGTGTGATCAAACCCTACACGAGATAATCGGGTGATGGTTTCTTCTTCTCTACCTTCAGGAGTGATTAATAATATAGGCTGCGTTACATCACCTATCAAAGCGCCTACCCAAGGTGCAAACCCTCCATCTATTCCTATAAAAATAGAACGAGGAATATGGCCCGCTGCAAAGTCTTTTTGATGACGAACATCTAATAGTATGGCACCAGTTTCATTAGCGGCAGTTTCAAACTCTTTTGGAGAAAGTGCATGCGACCCTCTTTGGATAACCGTTTCTATATCTTCATATCCTTCTTTATTCATTTTTACATTGAGCGGAAAGTATTGAGGAGGAGGCGTTAATCCATGTGTAACTTCTTTGACAAACTCAGCTTTTGTCATATCTGCCCTTAATGCATAATTACTTTGTTTTTGACCACCTATCGTTCCTACAGTTTCTTTACTTAAGTTTTTTCCACAGGCAGAACCAGCTCCATGTGCTGGGTATACAATAACATCATCAGCAAGCGGCATAATCTTGGTGCGTAAACTATCATACAACGTTTCAGCAAGTTGCTCTTGTGTCATGGAAGCCGCTTTTTGAGCAAGATCTGGACGTCCAACATCTCCTAAAAATAAAGTGTCTCCGCTAAAAATAGCATGATCTTTTCCCGAGGTATTCCTTAAAAGGTAGGTCGTGCTTTCTATTGTGTGACCTGGTGTGTGAAGTGCTATTATGGTAATGTCTCCTAGTTGAAATTCTTGGCCGTCTGTAGCAATAATGGCATCAAAAGAAGGATTGGCATTTGGACCATAAACAATCGGAGCACCTGTTTGTTTTGACAGCGTGACATGACCACTCACAAAATCGGCATGAAAGTGTGTTTCAAAAATGTATTTGATCTTTGCATTTGCTTTATTTGCTTTTTCAATATAAGGTTGTGTTTCACGTAAGGGATCTATAATAGCTACTTCTCCATTACTTTCAATGTAGTAGGCTCCTTGGGCTAAACACCCTGTGTAGATTTGCTCGATTTTCATGATATATATGTTTATGAGTACGCTTTCGCGCCTGCCTGCCGGTAGGCAGGAAAGCAAAATTAGTACGCTTCCCATTGGTATGCAGTAACATTAGTTACAAAACTACTTCGTAAATTCTTTGAAGATGATATAAATTCCCATAATGAGGACAAACCAGCCAAATCCTTTTTTTAATTTCTTGCCGTTTATAAAGTTTGTAAGCCACATCCCAATAAAAATACCTGCGATAGAAATACTCGTAAAACTTAATAAAAAGGACCAATCTATTGTTAAGTTTTCAATATCACCTATAAATCCTATTAATGATTTTATGGCGATGATTAATAGGGAAGTAGCTACTGCTTTTTTCATAGGAAGCTTTGCTAGTAATACAAGTGCAGGGATAATAAGAAAACCTCCTCCAGCTCCTACAATGCCTGTGAGTACTCCTACAGCAATACCTTCTATAAAGATAATGGGATAATTATAACGAATCGCGGTCTCTTCTTGTTGCTTTTCACGTTTTGTAATGATCATTGAAATAGATGCTAATAGCATGATTACAGCAAAAAAAGTCATAATCCCAACATCTTTAGTAACGACATAATCTCCTATAGAAAATAGCCTTTCAGGAATAGTAGGAACAATAAACTTTCTAGTCGTATATACAGCTAGTAATGCTGGAATAGCAAATACAATAGCAGTTCTAAAATCAACGAGTCCTTTTCTTATATTATGGATAGCGCCTACCAGTGCAGATACACCCACCACAAAAAGAGAGTATGCGGTAGCGATTACAGGATTAAAATAGAGAAGGTATACTAAGATTGGTACCGTTAATATAGAACCTCCGCCTCCTATAAGACCCAATATAATACCTATGCATAAGGCACCAATGTAACCAAAAATTTGGATGATATCCATTTAATATTAGTAGGAGTAGTTTGTTGTAAATGTACTAATAGTTTTCATAATCAGATTTAGGAAATTTGCTTTTACAATGATTTTATATGTATACTGTTTCTATGTAATTCTATTTTACCTTGATTCTCTAAGTTTTTTAAAAGTCTAGAGATGACCACTCGTGATGTATGAAGTTCATAGGCAATTTCTTGATGTGTACTATGAATTATGCTACTATCATTTACTTTAGATTTGTCTTTAAGGTACTTTAGTAAACGTTCATCCATTTTTAAAAAAGCAATACTATCAATAGTTTCTAGCATTTCCATGAGACGTGTATGATAACTTTCAAAAACAAAATTCCTCCAGCTTTTATAGGTTGCTGTCCAGGTTTCCATTTTTTCTATAGGAACCATAATGAGTTTCGTATCGGTTTCTGCAATAGCACGTATTTGACTTTTTGTTTCTCCAAGACAACAACTCAATGTCATTGCGCAAGTATCTCCTTTTTCTAAAAAATATAATAATAATTCATCCCCATCTGAGTCATCCCTTAAAATCTTAATAGCACCACTTATTAATAAAGGCATAGATTTTACATATTGGCCTATTTCTATCATCTTAAAACCTTCAGGTATTTCTTTAAAAGTACCTACTCTAGATATTTCTTCAAGAAGCGTTGCTTCAAAAAGATGCCCGTAACTATTTTTTAGTTCTTGAATCATCTTGTGAATTTACAGTTTTTGTGGACCATATTTTCCTTTAAAAATAAATCTAATGTGTTTTAAACAAAAGTAAAATGATCTATATGTTCATACAGTAACAATAGTTACATAAGTAAAATAATAGGAGAACTATCATCAAAAGAATAGCTCTATATCATAAAAGGATGTGTAGCTTTGCAAGTCCAAAATAATATGATGATAGCATTTAATTCAGTAGAGGTAGTAGGGTATTTAGCTAGTTTATTTGTATTACTATCTTTTTTTAGAAAAGATATAAGACAACTCCGAATTGTAAATTCAATTGGATGTGCATTTTTTGTAGCGTATGGAATCTTACTCACAAGCATCCCAATTATTATTACAAATGTGGCCATTTTAATAGTAAATGGATATTATCTTTTTATGAAGAAACCGTCTTAAAGAAGGAATAAAAGCACTCCAAAAGGTAAGATATAGCCATTTTTCTGATGTATTTTTGTTTATAATTTGAGGTGATTAATTCTTTAAATCTCCATGTTTTGTTAAACAAAAAATGGATTATAGTCACTATTTATTGACTATAATAGGAAAATTAATAGTTTTTTTATGATTAAAAGAAGCTATTTGATTACTATCTTATTTGAAAATAAGTATTTGAAAAACAGTTACTTAATAATAAATTTATGTATCATTGTATAATAGTGTATATAAACAAAATGTTAACATAAACATAATCAATAGATCTTTTTTGTCTAATAAACTTTGTTTATTTACATTTACAAACTTTCAAACAACTATTGAATAAACAAATAATAAGTATGGATATTTTAACTGAAGCGGAAGCTTTTGAAAATTCCAAAATGAGTCATATGTCGACAAGTGATCGTGTGGTAGCTTCAAGAGAAGCGAAACGACTCATTTTAGCAATTAATGAAATTTATAAGGAAACAAAAGAACCGGAGCTGATGGATATGATGAAGAGGCTTACAGAAAAAAAACGTAAGATAGAAAAGCGTCTTAAAGGACGTCCAGATACTGCTTAAATATACAATGGCTCGCAATCGCGAGCCATTTGTTTTTTAATGAAATTCTACATTGAGAAGTCTGTAAAACGAACTCAATATAGCATATTGAATTAATCTTGTAGAAAAGCAAGACGTAAACGTATTACGATTTATAAGAAATTTGCAACCTTTTGGATGCTATTTCTTCTTTAGAGATAATAATTCTTGTGCTGCACTAAAAGGTGATATCGTATTTTTAGATAGCTGTGCTAATACTTTAGGTAAATGCTCTTTTACTGTAGCGTCTCTATAGAAATTTTCTTTTAAGCTATTTTCAATAGTTTGTAATAACCAGTAGGTGTTTTGCTTATGGCGTTTTGTTGTAAAATACTCATTTTCTTGTGTGAGTTCTTTATAAGAAAGAATGAGCTCCCATATTTCTGAAATTCCTTTGTGTTCTAGCGCACTACAGGTACTTACTTTAGGCGTCCAGTTGCTATCTTTTGGTGGGTATAAGTGTAACGCTTTCGCGAAAGCGGTCTTAGCCAGTTTTGCAGCTCTTTCATTTTTACCATCAGCTTTATTAATGACGATAGCATCTGCCATTTCAATAATTCCTCTTTTAATTCCTTGTAGTTCGTCGCCAGCTCCTGCCAATTTTAAAAGTAAAAAGAAATCTACCATAGAGTGTACCATAGTTTCGCTTTGGCCTACTCCCACAGTCTCTATAATAATGGTGTCAAAACCTGCGGCTTCACATAAAATAATAGCCTCTCGGGTTTTACGTGCCACACCACCTAAAGAATCTCCAGAGGCAGAAGGTCTTATAAATGCATTTTTATCTTGAGAAAGTTCTGCCATTCTCGTTTTATCACCTAGGATACTTCCATGAGATAATGAACTAGAAGGATCTACTGCGAGGACCGCTACTTTTTTTCCTAAACCTGTAAGATAGTTTCCAAAAGACTCTATAAATGTGCTTTTTCCAACCCCAGGAACACCTGTAATACCTATACGGATAGATTCGTTGGTCTGTGTTAGGCATTTCTCTATAAGCAATTGTGCTTGGTCTTGATGCGTAGCGACAGTGCTTTCTACTAACGTAATTCCTTTAGATAGCGCTGTGTGATTACCAGCAATAATATTTTGAGCAAGAAGAGGTATATCAAGAGCAGGTTTTGCCTTTTGTCTATTCCCTCTTGTAAAGGCAGGATTGATACTTCTGTGTATATCAGATTTCTTAACTGTCATAAGAAAAGCTAAGGTACAATTTTACTGTTTTAAAAAATAATGGGTAAGAAATATGATAAGGCATAACATAAGAGTATAAAAACTTTTAAAAATTAATATTATGAAAAAAATTATTTTAACATCAATGTGCCTTTTAACAGCTTTACTAAGTTATGGACAATGGGCAGGAAGTACAAGTACGTCAGGAAACACCTATAGGTTTGGAAATGTAGGAATCGGAACTAGTAACCCTCAAGCGAAGCTTCAAGTTGGAACGGGTATATTTTTTCACAATGGAGGAACACAGCAAATAGGTTTTCGATTTAATCCAGATACAGGTTTAGATACAGATTCATCTAGATATGGGGGAGCTATTAGGTTTGATCCAACTTCAGGACAGTTTAGCCTTGGGGTTTCTTCTACGTTTACAAATACTCCATCAAGAATTTTAGTTGCTACCAGAACACTACGTGTAGGAATACGTACAGCACTTCCTGATGCAACGTTAACTGTAAACGGTGATATTCACGCAAAAGAGGTGCGTGTGGATTTAAATATTCCTGCAGATTATGTATTTGAAAAATACTATACAGGGGAATCTACTTTAAAAAGTGATTATGTGATGCCAACATTAGAAGAAGTAGCTGCCTATACTAAAGAGAATAATCATTTACCAGGTGTTCCATCTGCACAAGAGATCCAAGAAGAAGGATTGCATCTTAAAGAAATGACAAACTTGTTATTACAGAAAATAGAAGAGTTAACACTCTATACAATTGAGCAGGAGAAAAGAATTCAAGAATTGGAAGCTAAACTATAAGATTATGAAAAGTTATACTATACAACTATTCATAGTTTTGTTTTTAATTTCTCATGTAAGCAAAGCACAAGATTCTTTTTTTAGAGCTTCAACTAATTCTGAATTTGAAATAGATGAAGAAACTAGAGAGGCGATGACGCGTTTTACTACTAGTGAAGATAAGACGACTAATATTAATAGAAGTTATGTTTTTAATATAGAGGAAGATATTTTCAATAAACGTACTATTTCTTTTCAAATTGAAGGCACAACTATTTCTGCCAGTCTTCTAAAGCAAAATGTTAGAGGCGGAAATGGCGATTTCACGTGGTTTGGAAAAACAAGTAATGGGCAAGGCATCTTTTTTAGGATAAAAAATGGATCAGTGGTGTCTTACTTCTCAATCAATGGGTTTAACTATGTATTAACCCCAGTTTCTGGAAAAAATAAAATGCACATACTTTATGAAGTTGCAGATAATGACGAACATAATGAATGTGGAACCATAGGGGAAGTAACACGAGAACGTGTACCTTCAATTCCACCACCTTTACCAAGTCTTGATGATGAAAATTGTACGTTAAGACTACTGGTTGCTACAACACCAAGTGTACGAAATGCCCGAACTGATTTTGAAATACGTAATAGAATAAATACGAGGATAGATTATGCAAATATGGCTTATATTTTAAGTGGAATTGATCTTACTGTCGAATTAGCTGTTTTAGTTTCTACAAATTATCAAGAAGTTACGACATCTAGCGGAGATGGAAATATATTTCAAGATTTAACAAATTTCCGAAATGGTTCTGGGGTGTTGCAAATAGTTCATGAGTATCGTGAGAGATATCAAACCGATTTAAACATGCTCTTGACTAATACAGATACACCCGGTTCAGATGGTATGGGTACTATTGTTGGTCTTGCAAATGGCTTACAAGGCGCTCCTTTTTTGACTAATGCTGCACGAGGATTTTCTGTATTGGGACAAAATGCATTTGTTTTTGGAACTAATGTAACTACGTTTACTCACGAATTGGGACACAATCAGGGAGCATTTCATGATAACAATTCACCCAATCCCTCTTTTGCAAGAGGATTTAGATCTGATGCTTCTTCGGAAAGTACTATTATGGCAGTTTTTCAAACAGGATTTTCGAGAATTCAGTATTTCTCTAACCCTAATATTTCTGTTAGTGGCGTTACTATTGGCACATCAAGTAGAAATAATGCTAGAAGACTCAATAACACAGGAAGATTTATCAGAGGTTATAGGATAGTTCCTGTAAATAATAATTTAGATAATGAAATTATACCCTCTGGTTTCATTTCTAATCATTTAGGAAAAAATACTGTGAGTACTACAGGCAGTACGATTACCTATAGGAATGGAAGTGTTGGAGAGATACGAGCTTCAGAAGAAGTTATACTTTCTCCAGGGATTACTATCGAATCAGGGTCAGAATTCAGAGCTTACATTGACAGAGAGTCTTGTTTGGTGAATACAAGGAGTAATATTGAAGTAGAAGTTCCTTCATCTCAAGTACTAGATGAAACAATTAAAACAGTCTCTCTATTTCCAAACCCTGCACAGGATATTCTCCATATTGAAAGTGATGAAGACATAATAGGGATAGAAATCATGAGTCAAATTGGTGTTCTAAAAGAACGTAGAGAGTCATTTATAGATCCTAGAAAAGGAGAGTTTGATGTGAGTAGGTACAAAACAGGTATTTATTTTATAGTCATCACTTTTAAAGATGGGAGTACCTTGAATAAAACAATGATTAAGAAGTAGTAGGTTTTTTGAACCTAAGATATGCTGAATGAAAATCCAGATGTAAAAACCTGGATTTTCATTTAATAACTACTGAAATAGAATGTGTATTCTAACAATACATGGTAATAAAAAAGAATTAGTAACTAATTGAAAATTAATATTATGAAAAAAATTATTTTAACATCAATGTGTCTTTTAACTGCTTTACTAAGTTATGGACAATGGGCAGGAAGTACAAGTACGTCAGGAAACACCTATAGGTTTGGAAATGTAGGAATCGGAACTAGTAATCCTCAGGCTAAGCTTCAAGTTGGAACGGGTATATTTTTTCACAATGGAGGAACACAGCAAATAGGTTTTCGATTTAATCCAGATACAGGTTTAGATACAGATTCATCTAGATATGGAGGAGCTATTAGGTTTGATCCTACTTCAGGACAGTTTAGCCTTGGGGTTTCTTCTACGTTTACAAATACTCCAACAAGAATTTTAGTAGCAACAAATACATTACGTGTAGGAATACGTACAGCACTTCCAGATGCAACGTTAACTGTAAATGGAGATATTCATGCAAAAGAGGTGCGTGTGGATTTAAATATTCCTGCAGATTATGTATTTGAAAAATACTACACAGGGGAATCTACTTTAAAAAGTGATTATGTAATGCCAACACTAGAAGAAGTAGCTGCATATACTAAAGAGAATAATCATTTACCAGGTGTTCCATCTGCACAAGAGATCCAAGAAGAAGGATTGCATCTTAAAGAAATGACAAACTTATTATTACAGAAAATAGAAGAGTTAACACTCTATACGATTGAGCAGGAGAAGAGAATTCAAGAATTAGAAAATAAGCTTAAATAATTTATAAATAATCATTTAAATATATATATGATGAAATTTATAAATTATAAACTTTTGTTGCTGTTTCTATGTATAGCTACTAGTAATACTATAGAAGCACAAGTGAGAAAAATTGACGGGATACCACAAAATAATAGAAATTATAGTGCTGTAAAAGAAAAGCTCACAGCGTTTGATGTGTATCAAATAGATACTGAAGAACTAGTATCATTTATGGGCGATAAAACAAATGCAAAGCAGTATATAGAATTTAATTTACAACTAGGAGATAAACACAATTGGAACATTTCTTTGTTTGAAAACGATATTAGAAGTGAAGATTATAAAGTTACTTTTGGAAACTCAGGTGAAAGTTCTTATCAAGCTAAAACAAATAACATCACGTATGAAGGATATGAGAGTTCTAAAAATGAAGTGCGACTTACGATAACAGAAAACTTTATTAGTGGTTTTGTAGAAGTAAATAATCTTGTTTACTATATAGAACCTCTTGGAAATTTTACAAAGAATAATAATTCACAGAATTTATTCATAGTATATACAGGATCATCTGTAATTCCTAATACTAAAGAGAAATGCATTTTTGAAAGTATAAAAGAGTATAACGTATCCTCTATAAACTTAGAAAATAAGAGCAGTACATCAGATTGTTTAATTGCAAGAATAGCTCTTGCAAATGATTATCAAATGTATTTAGAATATAGTTCTAATGTTCAAAATGTTATTAATCAAAATTTTGCAGTTATTAATGCGATGGGATCTAAGTTTGATGACGAATTTGACGCAACAGTAATTTTTCAATTAGTAGAGCAATATTTCAGTACGAGTCCCTTAAGCGATCCTTGGGATAGTACTATAGAATGTATTCCTTTATTAGATTCTTTTAGGAACTGGACGATTACAAGTGGTTTTAATAATGAATTTGATTTTGCATCATTATGGACAGGAAGAGATCTAGTACAGGGGCCTATAAATGCTGGCGGATGTACTTATCCGTTTGGGTTAGTAGAAGACTGTCCTAATAGTAGTAGGCAAATGCATGTTTTAGAAAACTCAAGTAACCTTACTTTAAATACGATTAGACAGACCCACGAAATTGGTCACAACTTTATAGGTAATGGTCATAATAGTCCTTCAGTAAATCGAATTATGGATCAGAATCTAGGTAGTAATACAAATCTTGAATGGAGTTCAAATTCAGTAAATCTTATAAATAATAGAATTGCAGTATTTGAAAATGCATTATCAGATACTCCTTGTATCTTTGATTGTAATTGTCAAGAAGAGATTACAGTGAGTAATACAGTGACTACATCACAAAATAATCAAGCCTTTTCGCAATTGAATGTTCGTAGCAGAATAAACAATGGCGCTTCAGCTACGTATAAAGCAGGAGAGACGGTAATACTTGAACCTAATTTTCATGCTCGTCCCGGATCTACGGTAAGTGTTTCTATAGGAGAATGTACTTTTTCTACCAGAGATAGTGAGACAAAAGATCGCTTTACAAATAGGGAAGTAGAAAATGTTGATGCATTAGAGAAAGTAGTCTCTTTATATCCAAATCCGGTACAAGATATTCTTCATGTTGAAAGTGATACAGATATGGTAAGCATAGAGATTACAAATCAGATCGGTGTTTTAAAAGAACGTAGAAATACATTTTTAGACTCTAGGAAAGGAGTATTTGATGTGAGTGATTATAAGACAGGTATTTACTTTATGGTCATCACCTTTAAAGATGGAAGTACTTTAAAGAAAACAATGATTAAAAAGTGATTTATTTTAAGTAAATAGACTACTAAATATACATTTTTGTTAAACCCAGATTTTAAAATCTGGGTTTTTTGCATGTTCTAATTATAAGATATATTGCCTATATTATAGGTTATTACGACATGATAGTACATTTGAATCAAACTTTTTTTATTTTTTTTGCAACATCATAAAATTCGTATCGTCTTTAGATCGAATAGCAAATAAAAAGCACCTCATTTTAAAAGGTGTATGCACTAACCAAAAACGACATTTTGCTTACAACTGATATAATAGAACAATGTAAACGCAACGATCGAAAAGCACAGTTGCAACTGTACAATAAATACTGTGATGGTATGTACCACGTGGCTTTCCGATTTTTGAAAAACACATTTGAAGCAGAAGAAGCGATGCATGAAGGATTTATAAATGCCTTTGCAAAGTTACATCAGTTTACCGGTGATGTTACTTTTGGAGCCTGGTTAAAACGTATTGTGATTAATAAAAGTCTCGATATGATTAAGGCAAAAAAAGCAACCATTATCCCACTTAATGAAGAAGTGATAGGCAAAGTAGACGAAGATACCGAAGACTGGGATGTAGGAGATGAAGTCACGGTAGAACACGTCAAGAAAACAATCGCTGAATTACCTGAAAAATATCGCTATCCGCTTATGCTATTCCTTGTAGAAGGATACGATCATCAGGAAATATCAGAAATTTTAAATATAACAGAAGTAGCTTCTCGTACCATGGTGCACCGCGGTAAGAAAAAGTTACAAGCACAATTAAAAAAAGAAAGCTATGGCACAGGATCTTAGAAAAATGCTAAAGCAGGCAAAAGATACCGAAGTAACGCAATTAAGAGAAGGGCATCAATCTCGTTTTGAAGACCGTCTTGCACAGGCATTACCTCAACAAGAAGAGACTCGTGGTTCTAAAAAAGGAGTTTTCTTTTTTATGAAAGTAGCAGCAATGCTTATCCTAGCAACGGGTATTGTATGGGGTGTTTCTAAGTACGCTTTCGCGAAAGCGGATCCAGGAAATTCAGTAGTGTCAACAGACGTTAAGGAAGTGAAAAAAGAAAGAACCATACAGTTAAGTGAAATTTCTCCAGACTTTAAAAAAGTAGAAAATTATTACTTAGCGAGTATTAATCTAGAATTAACACGACTAGAAATTAACGATGAGAATAAAGAACTTATCGATTCTTTCTTAAAACAGTTAAGTGAACTAGATGAAGAATACCAACGATTAAATAAAGAGATTTCAGAAAGCGGAATCAGTGAAGAGATGGTAAATGCGATGATAGATAACTTAAAGTTACGCGTAGAATTATTATCAAAACTGAAACGCAAGTTAGCCGAATTAAAAGCATCTCAACAAGATGCGATCCAAACGATCTAAAAAATATTAAAATGAACACAACAAAAATATATTGGTTTCTTATAGCAGTTTTTATGATGCTATCGGGAAATGTGCTAGCACAAGCCAAAAAGGAAAAACTAAAAGAACGTTTCAACACGAATAAAGATGTTGAAATAGAAGTAGATACTCGTTATGCAGATGTGATTTTTGAAACATGGAATAAAAATGAAGTTTCTGTAGAAGCCTATGTAGAAGGAGAAGATGCAGATAGAGTTATAAGAGATTGGGATTTATCCGTAAGTGGAAATAGTGATCGTGTACGTATAAGTAGTTCTAGCGGATATAGAGGAGATGATACCGTAATTCGTTTAGAGGATTTAGACGATCTAGATTTAAATATTGATTTAAAAGAACTAGTTGGAGGAACACTTAGTATTGTAGAGCCTGTTCTGGAAGGTGTTGTAGGTCCTGTTTTAGAAGGTCTTACAGGAACACCATTACCTGTAGAGTTTTATGAAGAATTAGGAAAAACTAGGTTTGATCATGATGCATATCGTAAAGAAGGAAGAGCATACCTAAAGCGTTATGAAAAGGAAATGGAAGATAGTTTTGGTCCTGAGTTTGATAAAGCGATGGAAAAGTGGGAGAAAGAAAATGATTTTTCTGGGGACGGATTCTTAGGAGGAGCATTACGTAGTCTTAAAGATATTCCGAGATGGCCTTTTAGTGATGATGGGAATATGAATTTTAATGATAATGAGTATCGTAAAGACAAGCAAGACTATGTAGATAAACTGAATAGAAAGTATGATACTAATGTCCGTGTACGCGAAGTAGATGCTTGGTTAGAAGATATGGAGAAATGGGGAGATAACTTTGAAGTTGATATGGAAGAATGGGGAGAAAACTTTGGAGAATCTCTAGAGAAAGTTTTTGAAAACTGGGGAGAAGAGTTTGGAAAAGACATGGAGAAATGGGGAGAAGATTTTGGAAAAGACATGGAGAAGTGGGGAGAAAACTTTGGTAAAAAGATAGAAAAATGGGTAGAAGATAATGAAGATGAATGGGAGGATAAATATGGAGATAAAAAATCTGGTATTCACTTTAACTATGATACGGATGATAAGCCTGGTCGAAATGTAAAGCGTGTCATTATTATTAAAATGCCTAAAAAGGCAGAATTAGATCTTAATGTACGTTATGGTAAAGTAAAAATGGCTGCGGTATATAATCCGAAGGCTATGATATCACATGGTAGTCTTGCGGCTACAAACATTGATGGAGGAGATACCTCCATCAATGTTTCATACAGTCCTGTTTCTATTGGAATATGGAATGGAGGTGCTTTAGAAACAAGTCATGTTAAAGAATGTACGATTGCAAATGCAAAAGACATAGCGCTAACGTCAAACTCAAGTAATGTCGTTATTAATACATTATCTGGAGCAGGATTGCTTACAGGCACTTTTGGTCAATTGTCAATTTCTAATGTAGTAGATGATTTTGGTTCCTTATCTATTGTTCTTGAAAATAGCGATCTTGTTCTTAATTTGCCAGACAGTGCATTTAATTTTAATTATAGTGGAGAGTTGAATGAATTTCTAGTGCCAAGACAGTTAGAAACGAAGACTGTAAAAAGTAATAAAATGTCTATGGTAAACGGTTTTCATAAGTCTCGTAATACCGCTAATGTGATTACGATTACAGCAAAGTATAGTGATGTTGTCTTAAAATAATTACCTACCTAGTTTATAAGAAAAACCTCAACAACCTTTAGTAATCCCACAACCAGTATAACAGAACAATACCCTATCTAAATTCCTTTTTTAGTTCTAGAAACCTTTATGATTTTTAGAATCTTTTTTACAGCTTCTATGAGCTGTTTTTTGTTGTAATAAATATAATACCGTTGGAGTCTTTCCAGCACAATGAAATTTTCCTCCTACAATTTTCCCAATACCATACATCCAAATTTTTGACTAGGCATAGATACAACACATATCCTCTATAATCCAATGGTGTTGTTTTATAATGCTCTTTCTTACTAAGACTGTTCTTTTGTGAATCTTGTTACGAGAGAATTCCTATTTTTGAGAAAAATATTTTCATGAAGTTTTGTTTAAGTGTCATATTATTATGTGTTTTTACTACTGTCTTTAGTCAAAATAAAGAACGTTTAGAGGCTACTTTTGGGAGAATTACTCAAAATGATTATGAGTTAAACGTCTATGAGAAAGATACAACAGCATCGGCAGTTGTATTATATGAAAGCGGTAAAAACACATTTGATATAATAAAAGGGCATGTGAGATTAATTAAAAATGTACATAAGAAAATTAAAGTCTTTGATGCAAATAACTTTGATGGTACAGAAATTAGTATTCCCTTCTATCATAATGAGAGTACAAGAGAAAAAATTATAACGATTAAAGCGATTACACATAACGGAATTGAGAAGAAAAGTATTACAAAAGACGATGTATATGAAGTAGACTTGTCTGAAAGATGGTCCGAAAAAAGGTTTGTGCTTCCAGATGTTCAAGATGGAAGTATCATTGAATATACATATACTATAGAATCTCCATTTCTATTTAATTTTGGTAATTGGGAGTTTCAAGAAGATATCCCGAAAATTTATAGCGAATTTAGTGCAGAAATTCCTGGTAATTATGTGTATAATAGATCGATTTCAGGAGTTAAAAAACTAGATGTAAATGAAGTTAAAATAAAAAAGCACTGCTTTGAAGTTGAAGGAGTAGGTACTGCAGATTGTGATCATGCTATATATGCGATGTATGATGTGCCTGTTTATAAAGAAGAACCTCATATGCTTTCTAAAGAAAATTATATTTCAAGATTATCATATCAACTTACGGAAAGTATGAGTTTTGATGGAGTTAAAAAAAAATATGCAAAAACTTGGGATGATGTAGATAAAGAATTTAGAGGTGAGAAAGATATAGGTAGGCAATTAAAATATGATTCTTATTTCAAAAAGGTAATGCCAGAAGAAATTTTTCAAATGGCAAATAAAAAAGAAAGGGCAAAAGCAGTATATAACTTTATTAAAGATCATTATACTTGGGATGGAAAGTACCGTATTTTTTCTGATATTAGGGTAAAAGAAGCCTTTCAAAATAAAAAAGGGAATATTGCAGAAATCAATTTATCACTTATTAATGCATTACAAGCAGCTAATATTAAAACACATCTAGCATTATCCTCTATTCGTACAAGTAAAGTCCCATCTTCTGTCTTTCCTGTACTTACAGAATACAACTATGTTTTGGCGCATGTGGAGATAGGGAGTGAAACGTATCTGCTAGATGCTACCCATAAATCACTTTCATTTGGCATTTTGCCTTACAAAGTTTTTAATGCAAATGCGAGAGTAATGGATTTTGATAATGGTAGTTACTGGTTTCCAATCTCTTCTAAAAGCCGTAATGCAAGTTATGTGAAAACTATTGCTACGATTAATGAAAATTTTGATATTGAAGGCAAAGTTAAAAGTTTGTACTCTGGCCAATTGGCGTATAGAAAGCGACAGGATATAATTAATAAAGGGACAGATGTTTTAAATATTGAATCTGTGAATTTTGAGTTATTTGATGAAACTATAGAAAACCTCAACAATGAAGAAAAAAATCTACAAGTAGAACAAACTTTATTGTCTACTGTAGATATGAGAGCAGGTGTTTTGTATATCAATCCATTTATTTTGAACACACAATTTAATACATCTCCTTTTCAAGCAGAAAAACGAACATATCCAATTAATTTAGGATACCCTTATGAAGTTACGTATGTCACGACACTTAAGCTGGATGAAAATTATAGCGTAATTAGTGTTCCTAAAAATACAACATATATTATGCCAGGAGGTGAAGGGGAATGTAATGTCATTTTTTCTGTATCAGACACTGCTGTAGAAAGTATATTAAGGTTTCAACTTAAAAAAGAACATTTTTCTGCGGCAGATTATGTAATGTTACAATCGTTTTATGAAGGAGTTGTTAATGTAAATTCTAATAGTATCATTTCAATAAAGAAGATGTAATATGAAGCTTTTAACAATAGGATTACCGTCCTCTTTTATTCCTGTAATTAACCCCGATTTTAAACACGCCGATTATACCCCTTTAGATTTATCAAGGGACAATAAAGCATTAGATATAGAAGTACTAAAAGACCCGGAGAGACACCACATTCAATTACAAGAATTTCTAAAAGAAAAACAAGCGAAAGTGGCGTATGGCGGATACTTAGAACAACGTAAACTATACGATCGTTCTGACTATTTTCAAGCAACACATCCAGATGATACCCGTAATATTCATTTGGGGATAGATTTATGGTGTGATGCAGGAACAGAAGTGATCGCTCCATTAGATGGGAAGATTCATAGCTTTCAAGAAAATACTAATTTTGGCGATTATGGACCTACCATTATCCTTTCGCATGAAGTGAACGGTTATGCATTTCATACACTTTACGGACATTTAAGTAAAGAATCGTTAGACAAACTAGAAGTAGGTAAAGAAGTAAAAGCAGGACAACAAATCGCTACGTTAGGACGCCCTTTTGAAAATGGCGATTACGCACCGCATTTACATTTTCAAATCGTGATAGATATGCAAGGAAATCAAGGTGATTACCCAGGTGTTTGTTCTAAGAACTCACTACCTTTTTACAAAGAGAATTGTCCAGATCCTAATATACTGTTGAACATTTACTAAATCAAATAACTGGGTTACAGGGTGGTTGTTTATAATAAAGCGTAATTTTTGGTACGTTTTATTTTAAACTTTCCGTTTTATGACGTAAAATATGTTGGAATTTTACAAAGAGAATTATCCAGATCCTAATATACTGTTGAACATCTACTAAATCAAACAACTGGGTACGGGGTGGTTGTTTAGAATAAAGTATAGTTAGTTATTAACGGACTTGTGTATGAAACGTAGCGTGTAAAAAGAGACTAACTTTTCGGATTAACACAGAGTCGAATTTTTATATTTTGTTTTTAATTTTTCTCTTTTTAAAAGCCAAATTAAAAATTTGGCGGACTTTTAAACACAGACCTTTCTGTTAAGCACTTATTAGCTATGTTTTATACACCGTGTTGGCAATAGTTATTTTTTAGCAGGAAGAACAACTTCCGACTTTATGTTTTATAAATAATTCTTTGTCTGTTTTGTCGGATAAATAGAATATTAATTCAATTCCAGCGTAATGAGTTGAAGTTCCAATCAACATATCAATTCGATTATCACCGTTTAAATCTCCAATCCAATAAAGATAAATTCCACCTTCAAACCCTCCAGATTGAAAGGAAGTAATGTCCATTTTCACAATACTTTCATTAGTTTTTCCAGAAGCAACTCTTAATTCATAATTTTCTATTTTCTCAAAATATGGAAACTCGTTATTTTCAGTTTCGATTAATTTACCTTTAGCGTAAATTGAATAACCTCGGCTTTTTTCTTCGTTTTCCGAGTTAGGAACAGAAAATATTATGGTTTCTCCAGGATACATTTTCCTATTAATCCATCTACCATTTGTTGAGTCCTTTATTGAATTCAATCCTTTGATTAGAAACTTTGGTTGAGTGGTGCTGTCAGAATTGTATTTTTTTATTTTGAAATTAGATATTAAGTATTTTTCTTTTTCATAAACAGCAAAGTAGTCTGAAAGGTCAATTTTAGTTTCGTCCATTTCACTCCCTTCATAGCAATTCATAAGCATTACATTTATAGACTTGTCGTTTTCTAAATTTTGAGAATAGATATTGCTGTAAATTAATAATGAAAAAATCAGAAATCTTATATTCATAGTTCATTTCAGGGTTTGAGTCTAATTATTGCCAACGTTAGTATAAAGCTAATTTACAACATTTTATGTGATAACCTGCTTTTTTATAGCTGTGACCAAAAAGTTCTTCATGTCAAAATCATAACCCCATAATGGCAGGTTATCGAAAGGTTTAAAATACGTAAAGATTGTAATAAGAAACAGTCTATGTTCTATGAGTGAAATGATTTATATTCTTTTATCTGATAAGAGAAATTTCTCAATCGCATCCTTTTTGTTGGTAGCATTTGCAACTGTAACATACAAAACAATACTATCTATTTCTGAGGGATCTCCCATACACAATCAATTTATGGGGCGCTCGTTGGTTTGTTTTGAAAACGAACGTGAGTAGCTATATTTTATCTGATCTCAATTATCCACATCATATCATTCTTATATAACGTTTGATTTTCTTCAACGAATAATTCCGTTACGATTCCGTCAGCATCTGCAGTTAGTTTCATTTCATAATCTCCACTCGATAAGATCGCTAGTAATTCTCCTTTTTTTACTTTTTGATTTAATTTGATGTGTAGTCTATCGACAATAGAAGAATCTTTAGCATTCATTCCTCCGGGACATTTACAGGTAATATTATCTGGATTACTCATTTTTAGTGGATGATTACGTTAAAGATGTACAAACTCCTCAATAGCTTTAGCTACCGCATCCTCTTTGTTAGTATATGCACTGGTGTGATTTGCAATCGCTTTGAGCTTATTGGTAGCATTGGCCACAGCAACTCCAAAACCAGCATGTTTGAGTAATTCTTCATCATTATGATTATCGCCAAAAGCAATCACCTTGTCCATTCCAAAATCAAAGCTATGCTCTAATAAGATCTGAAGTGCTTTTGCCTTGTCTATATATTTCGGCGTAATCTCTAGATACGTGTCTTTAGAGCGGTATAAATGGACTTCTTTGTCATGACGATCTGCGAGATAGGAAACAATACTATCTATTTCAGAAGCTTCCCCCATACACATTAATTTATGTGGCGCTCGTTGGTTTGTTTTTAAAAATGCATGGCTTTCGGATGCTTCTTGGTAGGTAGGCGTGACTCTGGTGTTATTTATTTCGCGTAAGCTCCAAAAATCTTCCTGATCTGTAAACCAATCATCATCTGCATAAATACTCAAGTTATACGTATGCTCTTTATGATGTGTAAGAAGATCTTTTAGGACTTGTAAAGGCATCGTATTACTTTCTATACAAATACCGTCTTTTCCTAAAATCAGTCCTCCATTATAGGCAATCAAGGATGCATTTTGAATTCCGAGACCTTCCTGTAAATAGTGCATGGCACTTGGCATACGTGAGGAAGCTAGTATGATTGGGAAATTGGCACCTGCCTTATCGGCAGGCAGGTTCGCGAAAGCGGACACCGTAGCATCACTCAAATATCGATCTGCATTGAGTAATGTACCGTCTATATCTGTGCAAATGAGGTGATACATTTTGATGTTTAGGAGTTTTAAAGTGTATGTCTTTAAGGGAATATTAATTTTCAATTTTCTGAATCATCTCTTTAAATAACCCTAATAGGAATGTTAGTTTTCCAGGATCACCAGAAGCATTGAATTTTTGGTTCTCAATCTTAACTCCATACCAATCTTGTGCGTTCTTTTCGTTAAGTATCCATGGGATATGAATATTAGCTATGGAAGTATTGGATATGTCAATTTCTACATTCCATCCTGGATTGTCTATGGTAGTGATTTCAATACCATAGGAGTGTTCCCAATCTCCGTCACAATTACTCTTAAACCAATCCTGTATCCATTCTAAGATTTCCATGTATATTGATTTTTACAATGGCTTATACGCCATCACTTTGATTTCAACTACCAAATGTGGGTGTGGTAATTGATGTACCGCTACGGTAGTACGTGCAGGCCCCGTTTCTTTACTGAAATACTCAGCATACACTTGATTATATCCTGCAAAATCATTCATATTTACCAAAAAGGAAGTCACATCTACCACATCTGCCATCGTTGCTCCTTCAGTAGCTAAATAATCCTTAATGTTTTCTAGGACAGCACGTGTTTGTTCTTTAATATCCAAATGCATGGTCCCCATTTCATCTATTGTATTGACACCCGCAAACGTATTATCGGGAAGTCTACTACTCGTTCCAGAAATAAATAAAAAATCACCTGCGCGTTTTACATGTGGATATGCTCCTCGCGGACTCGCTTTGCCTTCTACTAAATTACTACTCATGGTTATAAATTTTCGACAATGGCATCATCATGCAGTATGTCATTTGTTTCTTGTTGGATTTTTTCTAGTTTCGCTTTAAGTGAAAGATCATCAGAGAGTGCCCCCTCATCGAGTAAGCTTAGTATCGCTTTGTCTTGCGCTCTTCCTCGTAACATCGCTTCTCTATAGCCTATATCCTCATTGAATGTTACCAGACTATACTTTGAATAATAGTTGTTAGGGAAATCCTTTTCAAAAGCCGTTTCTAGCTTTCGTTTTTCTTGAAATAAAGGATTTGCCGTATGCTCTTTCATCTCATGAAAGTTATCTACAGCAAGATCTGCGATGGCATCTGTATCTTTTTTACGGGCTTTTTCATATTCTTTAAACACCGTTTCCCAATTCCCTTGATGTTTCTCAAGGACAGCATCAAAAACCACTACATCTTCAAAACTAGCATTCATGCCCTGTCCATAAAAAGGAACAATAGCATGCGCTGCATCCCCAAGGATACACGTCTTTCCAAAGGAATGCCAAGGACTACATTTAATAGTTCCTAATGGCCCCGTTGGGTTTTCTTGAAATTCTTGGATTAAGTTAGGCATCATCGCTACCGCATCAGGAAATTGTCGGGTGAAATATTCTGTAATGGCTTCTGGCGAATTTAGAGAGGCAAAACTATCAGGTGCATCATCATAATCTAGGAATAACGTTACTGTAAAACTTCCATCTAAATTAGGAAGTGCTATAATCATATCACGACCTCTTGGCCAAATATGTAGTGCATTTTTTTCGGTACGGTATCCTCCATCTCCAGTAGCAGGAATAGAAAGTTCTTTATACCCATGTCCTAAATATTCTTGAGAAAAACTAAATAAGAATTTTTTACTTAGATACATACTCTTACGAAGCGAAGATCCAGCACCATCAGTGCCTAAAACAACATCTCCAGAGAATGTGTGTATTTCTTTGGTCGTATATTCTTTAAAAGTAGCAGTAGCATTTTCAAGATCTACCTCTTTACACCCTAAATTAAAATGAATCGTCAGATCATCAAATTTGTCTGCTTCATTTAATAACATCAAATTAAGATCACTACGAGATATAGAATTGATATACTCATCTGTACGACCGCTATACGGACTAAAAAACGTATTCCCTTTTGGATCGTGAATCATACGTCCATTCATAGGAATACATAGTTTACGAACCTCATCTTCGAGACCTACTAACTTGATACCCTTCATACCTCTATCAGAAAAAGCGAGATTGATAGACCGTCCTGCATCTTGATATACTTGCCTTGGATCTGGGCGTTTTTCTACAATAGTGACTTTATAGCCTCTTTGTACCATGCGTAATCCTAATAACGAGCCACAAAGACCAGCGCCTATAATTAATATGTGTTCTTGTTTCTTCATATTATCATTCCCGCCCTTCGACTATCGCTCAGGATAAACTCCGGTGAGAATCTTTTTAAATTAACAATTTATTTCTTCGTACTCCTCAATTTACCCATCTCTTCTGCAATAGCTTTACTCCCAGGATCACTACTTTTATGTAACTGATCTACCACGGCTGTATGATTTTTATCGTCTCTGTTTTGAGATAATTTGTATGCTGCCTCAACTGATGTTATAGCGATTTCAAAACCTATAATCCCATTCATTTGACGTAATGTTTTCTCAGAAAGTTCCTCCATACGAACAGGATTTTCTTGGGGAGACTCATATTTGTTCATGAGTGTTTTTACA
This sequence comes from uncultured Dokdonia sp., assembly GCF_947492535.1. GTDB lineage: Bacteria > Bacteroidota > Bacteroidia > Flavobacteriales > Flavobacteriaceae > Dokdonia. Next base: position 298,980 of record NZ_CANLNH010000001.1, read on the forward strand.
GAATTCCATAATCCCTCTTTGTCTAATAGTGTAAAAGTACCTCTTACCTGTACTGCAATATAATTCCAAGTAGGGACTTCTTCAAAATCATACCAACTGCTAGAAACATAACTATGTGGGCCATTAAAAATGCATAAGGCATCAGCGCCATCTTCTATATGTTTGCATTGGTCATTTGCTTTTGAAATGTGTGCGTGTAAAATTTCTGTGCCATCTTCTTTTTGTGCATATTCTAAAGGAATATGCGTCGCTAAAGAAACCCCCTCTTTATTGGTAATCAAAATTCCAAAACTGTTTTCTTTTAAGAAAGCTCTGATTTGTTCTGGGTTTTCATTTTTATAAATTTCAGGTATGTACATAGTATGCCCACGAAAGTGGGTATCTTTTAATTCAATACTTCTTTTAATTTCTCAACAAGCATATACACATCTTCATAGCTTGTGTATAAGGGTGCTGGTGCCACACGAATTACATCAGGTTCGCGCCAATCTGAAATCACGCCAGCTTTCGTCAGTTGATCATGCAAACTACGATCTGCATTTTTTACTTGAATAGAGAGTTGGCAACCACGTTGCTCAGGATCTCTAGGAGTAATTACTGAAATACGATCATGATTAAGATCGTCTACTAAAAACTCTAAGTATCCTGTAAGATGAATAGATTTTGCTCGTATGTTTTTCATTCCCGCTTCCGCGAAAATATCCAAAGAAGCTTTTACCGCTGCCATTGATAAAATAGGTGGGTTGGATAATTGCCATCCCTCAGCAGAAGGAATAGGGTCAAAACCATGACGCATATTAAATCGAGTATCCTTATTGTGTCCCCACCATCCTGAAAAACGGTTGAGTTTTGTATTCCTATGATGACGCTCATGTACAAAACAACCTCCTAAACTTCCGGGACCACTATTCAGGTATTTATAAGAACACCATACGGCAAAGTCAGGTCCGTTTTTATGTAAGTCGGGCATAATATTACCTACGCCATGCGCTAAGTCAAATCCTACTTTACTTCCATTGCGATGTCCTAATTCTGTAATTTTTTGAATCGGGTAACATTGTCCAGAATAGTAATTTGTATTTCCTATTAAGAAGAGTGCAATACTATCTCCATGTTCTTTTACAATAGCTTCTAAATCTTCATAACGACATAATTCTTCTCCTTCTCTAGGTTGCCATAAAATAAGGCTTTCGGAAGGGTCAAATCCATGATGCTTAATCTGGCTCTCAACCGCATACCTATCTGATGGAAAGGCATCACTTTCAATAATGATTTTATGACGTGTTGCAGTAGGTCTATAAAAAGAGACCATCATGAGGTGCAAATTTGTAGTCAATGTATTCATAATAACTACTTCACTAGGAAGTGCCCCTACAATATCTGCCATTTGATTTGCAAGAAACTCATGATAGGGCATCCAAGGGTTTTCGGCTTCAAAATGTCCTTCTACACCTAGGTTTGCCCAGTCATTCAATTCCTGCTCCAGATACGTTGCAACCGATTTGGGTTGGCATCCTAAACTATTTCCGCACATGTAAATAAGCGGATTGTCGTCTTTGTCTATTGGGAGGTGAAAACGATCTCTAAAATGAGAAAGCGGGTCTTTTACGTCTTGTTCTTTCGCGAAAGCGAGTGTATTTTGATACGTAGTTTTTGATATGGTCATTAGATACAATTAATGACTATAAAAATACGCATTATAGTGTGATGTAAAAAGGAATTTACGTAAACGTTTTCGTAATTAGCGGTATGATTTAGGTGTGTTATAGCATAGGATTTAGTAGTTTTAGAACCATGAATTCTCTGTTGTTAATACTTTCGCGAAAGCGGTATTTTGCCCCAGTATGGGTGTTTGCTTCCATCAATATCATGGTGGGAACATGGGTGCTGTATATTCCAAGGGTAAAGGAAAAATTGATGATAGATGATGGCGATATTGGGATTGCTTTATTTTGTTATGCTATTGGAGGGCTTTTTGCAGTTACTTTTTCATCAAAGCTTATCGATGCTATAGGAGTGGGAAAGGCCACTTTGTATGGTATTGTAGTTTTTGCGGTACTTTTTTTATTTCCTATTATAGCTCCGTCACTGGTTTTATTGTGTGTTAGTCTATTTCTGGCAGGAATGAGTAGCGCTTTTACTGATATAGCGATGAACGCTCTTGTGTCTGAATTAGAAAAAGGAGATGATGTTCATTTTATGAGTGCGGCGCATGCTTTTTTTAGTTTAGGAGGTGTTTTAGGTGCGGGAATAGGAAGTCTTGTGATTGGGTCTGTAACTGTTCCTTTTATTCATATAGTTGTTGTTACACTTGTGCTCATAGTAACCAATCTTTTACTATCTAAAAACTTTATAGCTATTGCAAACAAGCCCATTGAAAAGGAACATACAGGGTTTTCATTAAAATTACTAAAACCCATTTTTGCGTTAACTATTATATCTTTTATTGTGATGGGTAGTGAAGGGTCATTAGAGCAGTGGAGTAAGTTATATCTTGAAGATGTTGTAGGTGTATCTCTAGAATGGCTGGCTGGTTTTGGGTTTGTTATTTTTAGTGCAGCCATGACACTAGGTAGGTTTTTTGGCGATGAGATTAGTTCACGTATCGGTTCGTATCGCATTATTATATATGGATTGCTTATCGCAATTGCGGGATATATCGCTATTTTATCCCGATCGCAAGGTTTGAGTTTAGTTGGATTTGGTCTCGTTGGGATTGGCTTTTCTGTCATTATTCCAGAATTATTTCGAGTGGCAGGAAAAGCAAAAGGAGTTACCTCTTCTCAAGGGATTTCTATCGTTGCGGGAATGGGTTTTGTAGGATTTATGGCGGGGCCTGCTATTATGGGTTCTTTGGCAGATGCCTTTTCTTTATGGGCAAGCTATTTGGCATTGGGAATTTCAAGTGGTGTTGCACTTATCGCTGCCATTCTATTATTTCTTAAAAGACGATAAACTCCATTTTAAAAAGGTTACTTCGTGGGGTATAATATGTCTCGTTACTATCTTAATACTTCCTATCTTTGCACCTTATGACAAAAGAAGCCATACAATCACGTGTAGATTTAGGAGAATTACTTCCACTTATGGAAGAGTTTTATACGATTCAAGGAGAAGGATATCACAAAGGGACTGCCGCGTATTTTATACGTATAGGAGGTTGTGATGTGGGATGTCATTGGTGTGATGTAAAAGAGAGTTGGGATGCCGCAATTCACCCACCTACCGAGGCAGTGACGATTGCAGATAATGCGGCAAAATATAGTGATACCATTGTAGTGACAGGAGGAGAGCCTTTGATGTGGGATATGAAACCACTTACAACCTTATTGAAAGAGAGAGGGCTCCAAGTGCATATAGAAACTTCAGGGGCTTATGACCTTTCTGGAGATTGGGATTGGATTTGCCTTTCTCCAAAGAAGCGAATGTTACCGAAATATGAGGTGTCTCAAAAAGCACATGAGCTTAAAGTTATTGTATATAACAAAAGTGACTTTGCATTTGCCGAAGAACAAGCAGCTAAAGTGTCTGCAGCGTGTATTTTATATCTACAACCAGAATGGTCTGTGAGGGATAAGATGGTACCACTTATTGTAGATTATGTGATGGCACATCCAAAATGGAAAATTTCTTTGCAAACTCATAAGTATTTGAATATTCCTTAATGGAATTGTATACGCTTTCGCGAAAGCGGAAACAGCAACAGTATTAAATAGATGACAACTATTATATGAACGTACATTTTATAGCTATAGGAGGTGCAGCAATGCACAATCTAGCCTTAGCATTACATCATAAAGGATATCAAGTTACAGGAAGTGATGATACCATTTTTGATCCTTCAAAATCTCGTTTGGAGAAATATGGGTTATTGCCAGAAACTTTTGGATGGTTTCCGGAAAAGATCACCAATGATTTGGATGCTGTTATTTTAGGAATGCATGCTAAAGAAGATAATCCGGAATTACATAAAGCGCAAGCATTAGGGCTTACTGTGTATTCGTATCCTGAGTATTTATACGAGCAATCAAAAAATAAAACACGTGTTGTGATAGGGGGATCTCATGGGAAGACAACCATTACTTCTATGATTTTACATGTGATGCATTATTGGGAGAAGGATGTAGACTATATGGTGGGTGCGCAACTGGAAGGTTTTGAAACCATGGTACATCTTACCGAAGAGAATGATTTTATTGTTTTAGAAGGTGATGAGTATTTGAGTAGTCCTATAGATAGACGTCCTAAATTTCATTTATACAAACCCAATATTGCCTTATTGAGTGGCATTGCTTGGGATCATATTAATGTATTTCCCACATTTGAAAATTATGTAGAACAGTTTCAACTATTTGTCAATAGTATGACGAATGGGGGAGCCATGGTATACAACACAGAAGATGCTGAAGTGGTAAAGGTGGTTGAGAATGCAACAGCACATATTAAGAAATATCCGTATGAAACTCCAGTATATGAAGTGGAGGATGGAGAAACTTTATTAGATACACCCGAAGGGTCAATGCCTATTGAAATATTTGGAAAACATAATCTTAATAATTTAGCTGGCGCGAAATGGATTTGTCAGCATATGGGTGTGGTAGAAGAAGATTTTTATGAAGCTATTGCAACGTTTAAAGGAGCATCCAAACGTTTAGAGAAAATTGCAGAGAGTACTACCAATGTTGCCTATAAAGATTTTGCACATAGTCCATCCAAAGTAAGCGCTACGACCAAAGCGGTAAAAGAACAGTATGAGAATCGTACGTTAGTGGCTTGTTTAGAATTACATACGTATAGTAGTTTGAATGCTGAATTCTTATCAGAGTATCAAGGTGCTTTAGATGCAGCTGATGTAGCTGTAGTTTTTTATTCTCCACATGCGGTTGAAATTAAAAAACTAGAAAAAGTAACTGAGCAACAAATCGCCGATGCCTTTCAAAGGGAAGATTTAATTATTTATACAGATCCAGCTCAATTTAAAGATTTCTTATTTCAACAAGAATTTAAAAACACCGCTTTGTTATTAATGAGTAGTGGGAATTATGGTGGATTGGATTTTGAAGAGGTGAAGGAGATTATATAGTGTTTATTTAATGAAGTACGTTTTATATCTAGTTTTATGTATCCTTCCGATAACAGCACATTGTCAGGATAGTTACTTATTTGATAAGGTCTTAGAATATGAGGTTAAAGAACCTTCAGAATCTGTCGATAAGGATATGGAAACGCGATTTTATTTTATAAATACAAAAGATAATTCTTATGTAGCTATAGTGATAGAAAGAGCAGACGGGACGTATACACTTGTTTTTAGAGATGATAAAAAAAGAAAATAGCTGAACTTGTCGTTGATGAAAATGCAATATTTAGAATGAATAAATTATCTCTTAAAAAGAGATTTTTAAAAGATAATAGATATAGAAATCTTGTAGATGTAAACGATTATACAATCGCTATTAGTAAAAAAGATTCTTTAACTGAAGAATATACATACACATACAAACGAGGTAATTGGCAGAATCGGTATAAAACAAAAAAACATATCATTATCGTAAATGAAAGTGTGGATTATTTTATGCCAGGTGTGGGTTTCGGAAATTATTATTCACTACTCACTTGGAAAGAAAAATTCCCTACAGGATTAGTTCAAAAATCTTTCACTGAAAAACTTGATGGGCGTATTATTTCTTACTGTACTCTTTTCAAAATATTTGATAGTGATAAGGTTTTTGTTTTTAAGTAGTAGATATAATCTGTTATCTAAAAGTTTAAATTGACTTTTAGACAACAGATTACAATACAATTTTTAGAATTTATTTTAATTTTTTGAATATTCTAAAAATTAAGACTATCAAAAATATTAGTAATAAAAAATTAATTACCTGAAAAATCAATAGAGGGAGATCAAAAGAATCTACTACTAGTGGTTTTTTTGGTGCATTACTTATAGTTTCTTGTAATATCATGTTAAAAATCATAATGTTTTAATTTTCAATTTGAAATATAGAGATAGGATTTCCTGTATTTATATCAATATGTAATTCTATAATTATGGTATCTGTATAAATAGCACCAATAGATTCGATAAATAAGTTGAAGTTTCGACTTCCAAAAACAGTGATAATAGCTTCGTTACCTACAACAGAGTGCTCTATCGAAGCTTGTTCCCAGCTAAGTCCAAGTGTTATTCCACTTAATTCTGAAGTTACTTCTACTAAATTATAATCTTGGTTTTCAGTTGGATTATTTAAAATTTGATTTACAAATAAATCTAAATTTGTCAAACCCCAATCAACTCTAAAAGTTGTTATTCTGTTATTTCCTTGATCAATAGTTGGTATTGTTAAATCTGTTTCAAAGGTGTTTAAAAAATCGGTAAATTCATCGATAGTATTAAAATGAATTGAATTATTAGAGTCAATACTTTCATCAAATGTATATGAGTCTCCATTACCTAATAGGTTATTAAGTGCTATTGCTAATATCTCTCTAGGAGTGAATGGTATAATATCTCCAAAAGGACCTGTCATACCTCCGCCTGCAATACACATACCATTACCTATATCAATACCTTCTCCAGGAGGGAGACTATCACATGGAACTACTTCTTCTGTTGGTTCATCAGGATCAACTTGGGAATCAGCACCCCCACCTCCTTCACCAGTAGTATCAGTATTAGATGTTTCATCTTGATTAGCACCACCGTCGCCAGCGCAATTAGAAATTACAGATACTGGAGTACATACGGTAGAAGTACCGTCAATTACTGTACAATTATCACCAGCAGGATGAGTTGTTCCACCATAACTACAAGTATCTACTGTAACACAATTTTCTGTAACTGTTGTGCCACAAAAGCTTCTTGAAGTTCTTTGATTTTTATTAAGAAAACTACCACTATCAACATCCAGTAATTCTATACTTGTTTTATCATCTAAATTTAACGCTGTTCCACTATTAATGGCATCAAGTTCATCTTGAGTTATGTCGTAAGTAACTAGATATGACTCGTAACTCCCATCAGCTTTTAAACTGAATGTTAGATTTTGTAATGGTAGTGGATCTTCTTTATCTACAATAAATGTATAACTATGATAGTTATTAGCTTCTATATAAAGTACTTGATCTTCTATTACTGGTATTTCTATTTCTTCTGATGATTTCGTTTTTTACTTTTCATAAAACGAGAAACATTTTTAATCAAATCTTTATTTGTTGTATATTCTTCAAGATTTAATCTTTTAGAATTGATACTGAAATTAGATTCTTCAATTGGTGTAACTGAATTTGTTGTTATGTCATCATCTTTTTGACATCTTACAAAAAGTGTTACTGTCATAATAACTAGTAATATCCTTGTAATCCAAAATCCTGTTTTTGTGTTCATTTATTTATGGTTTTAAAATTAATATTCTCAACAATGGTTAGGGGGTGTTTGAATATTATGTTTTGTTCAAATATGTGTTTTATACATTATTTTACATAGTCATATTGAGTGAAGTTGCCACATGAATGAGTAAACAACTCAATGGCATGACAACCTATCTCAATAATCATATATGATTATTAATTTTCCTTTAGATACATGTGCGAGTATTGAATATAATACCAATACATACAGGTATACCTGCTGCTAATAATTTAGGGGTGGATTATTTGAGTGTTCTTGAAATAATTGTTAGTTAGACAATTTAGACAATCACCTCATATAGACAGTTTTAAAAGTATATAATAATTACTTGTAATTTATGAAAAAGTATAAAAAAGTGATGTCAAATTTTCTTAATCATATGATAATTAATACATTAAATATAATTTGTTTTTAGTAATCATAAGTTTGTTATGAGGATTAGATGAGTAAGTCTGTATCTGTACTAAGTAGATTAGGTTCAAGTTTTTGTTAAAAATAACTTTCCATGGAAATCTATTCCTTATCCATCATTCTTTATATGTATTTCTTATAATAATAATGCATCAGATTTTCAAAGTGAAAAAGAAATTGAATAAGCGAAGGAGATTACAGTAGTATACTGTAACATTCCTTTAATAATGCCTACCTATTAGTATGGGTAGATTCTATATGCATAAACCACTAAGTATTTATGATTTTTCTAAAAGAAGAGCAATCATAAGCATACTATTAGCATTAGGGTCGACACTTATTTTTTACTTTTTTCAGCAGTATTTCTTTTCATTGTATCGATCAGCAATGTTATCTTTTCAATTTAATGCAAATTATCTTTTATCAGATGATGCTATATCTCTATTTGCATTTGTTTTTGCAGGAAATGCTGTAATTGTAGGGAATTCAGTAGGCATTTCTTTTTATATTTCAGGTGTATCTAAATCTGTACGACAGCGATCTAGAAGACGAAATATTTTAAATAATCAATCTTTTCTTTTAGGTAATTACCTATACTTATTTATAAAGCTAGCTTTATAAATAGGCTTTATGCAATTTATGATGTTAAAGTATGGTTTTTTAGGTGAAAGTTGGGTTTTGTATATATTATTGTTTAGTGTGTTATTTCTTGAGAGTGTCAAAGAATTAAGAAGGTCTTTTAAAGGATATACTTTAAAAATAGTATTCTTCCATTTCACATTAGTTTTTGCCTTGATATTTATGTGTTCTTTCCTTAAGAAATCAAATTATAATAGATTAAACGAAGTTTATAATAATTCAGATCCTTACGTAAATGTCCCTGTAACATCCTATCAAATACAATCATATGATGATCCTATAATATCTCCATACAATGGGTATTTGAAACTATTTGTAAAAGTGCTATCTGATTCCAGTAATAATCTTAAGTATAGGTTGTACGATAATGAGTTAACGATACATGATTTGGTAGAGACACCGTATTCAGAAGAGTATAATTATTATGGAAGGAAATATAGGAACAACCCAATACTTACCATACATGCCGATAGAATGTTGTCTTATGCTAAACTTAAGGAATTAGAGAGTAAAGCGATTATAAGAGGAATAAGTAAATTAAATTATGTGGTTCATTCTACTATTAATGATCAGCCATATGTGTACACAAAATATATATACCCTACAAAAGCGTTGTATGCGAATATTGAGAAATCTAAACCGCCTTCACCATTAGGAATTTTCTTTTTTGAAGATTATCTAAAGAGTAAGAAAGAGCAAATTGTAAATCTTGAAACTTTTATACTAAATGAGAAAGTAGATGAGCAGAAAGTATATACTTATTTTCAAGAATCGGTATCTGATAGTGTATTTTTTAAATTCAAAATAAGTAAAGAGATAACACTTCAACACTATCTTGATTTTATGATTTCTTACAAGCAAAGTGTGTATGATTTAAGAGATGAGCAAAAACGTATGAATCACGCGTTAAATGAGTATATTTTAAAAGTAGAAGATAAGTATCCATTTTTGTTTATAGAAGAAGTGGAGTAGCTGTAAAGTATACTAAATATTTGATTAACTCGTTTTTAGCATAAACATACTAGCTATGAAAAAATATTTCTTTACCATTAGTCTTTTCTGTATTGTTTGTATATCCTGTAATAATGACAATAATGATACTTCTGTATCTCAAGAAGGAGTAGGTGTAGAAGTAGAAGATGCAGGGTTTTATAACTTAAGAGTTGGAAATAGTTGGACGTATGAATATTTTAGAAGGGATGAGTTTGGTAATCCTTCTAGTGAATTTAGTACAACAGGTATTATTGAAGAGCAGGAGATTATAGCTTCTCAAGAAATTAATGGAGAACAAATTTTTACATTTCAAGTAACGGTTTCTGGAGTTGAAGAAAGTTCAAGTAATTTCCCTGCAGAAGATGTAGCTACATTTCAAGTAAAAGATTCATTAGGTTATTTAGTTCGTTTAAATGAAGGTATTATTTTCTCCAGTGAAAATGAACAAGAATACTTAAGAAATGATGATCTTTTTGAAGGAGTTTTTGGAGTTTTACTAAATACTCAAGAGGCTGTTGAAGTTCCTGTTGGAAATTTTGAATGTGCCGTTAATGAAGTGTATGCAATGTTAACTCAAGAGGGAGATTTATCTCTAGGACGTGACGAGTATTTATATGCTGAAGGAATAGGAGAGGTGTTATACAGAATTTCATTTGTGTTTACAGAATTACATGTTTTTGAACAACGACTCATAGATTTTAGCTTTCAAGAGCAATAGTGTCTTTACTTCCTAAATAGCTTTTGAACTTAATTCAAATGTTTGTAAAATAAGCCATAACGGAAAGTTTTTAAATATTTGAAAACAACCACCCCGTATTAAGAGAGTGTTTAAGAATTGATAAGAAGCAAAACAGTAGATCTAGGTTTTTTATTCGTTGTTTGGCATTCGGAGTTCCAACCTCATCATACATCAAACTGCCTCAAATGATGATCTAGATGTTTATAGAAGAATCTGTAACGGAAAGATTTTCTATTTTTTGTGCTTCGCATGTTACAAAAAAATAGAAAACAACCGCCCCGTTTTAAGAGAGTGTCTAAGAATTGATAAGAAACAAAACAGTAGATCTAGGTTTTTTATTCGTCGTTCGGCATTCGTAGTTCTAACCTCATCACATACCAAACTGTCTCAAATGATGATCTAGATGTTTATAGAAGAATCTGTAACGGAAAGATTTTCTATTTTTTGTGCTTCGCATGTTACAAAAAATAGAAAACAACCACCCCGTTTTAAGAGAATGTTTAAGAATTGATAAGAAGCAAAACAGTAGATTTAGGTTTTTTATTCGTCGTTCGGCATTCGTAGTTCCAACCTCATCATACACCAAACTGTCTCAAATGATGATCTAGATGTTTATAGAAGAATCTGTAACGGAAAGATTTTCTATTTTTTGTGCTTCGCATATTACAAAAAATAGAAAACAACCACCCCGTTTTAAGAGAATGTTTAAGAATTGATAAGAAGCAAAACAGTAGATCTAGGTTTTTTATTCGTCGTTCGGCATTCAGAGTTCCAACCTCATCATACACCAAACTGTCTCAAATGATGATCTAGATGTTTATACTCTAACTGACCCCATTGTTCGGGAGTGAAGTTGCCAAACATTGGATGCGGTTGCCATTCAGTTTGCTCTTTTTTAGCATGAAAAGCATCGATCATTGATGCTAATGCTTCGCGTTCTTTTGCGAATTCTCTTTGATCAGTAATCTTTGCAGGCTTAGCTGTAGGAAGCCCTTGTCTCCATGGTTTGTCATTATATAAAGACTTTTTAAATAAAAAACCAATAAGATTCCATTTGTGTTTTCTGGGTTTACTACTCAACGCAATTTTTAAAGGAAACTGACAGTGTGTAACCATTTGGCTTACGTTCATTTTACCCCATGTAGGTGTGCTTTCTTCATGCAATGCCTCAACGCGAGACTTAATTTCTGTATAGGCAGCAGGGTCAAATAGGGATTTCATAAACTATTATTTTTGATAAATTAAGTATTTATTTCTAGGAAATCTTCATTCTAAAATTACTGTAAATAATTCTGATTATAAAAAACGAAGCATTTTAAACTAACAATCTTTATTTTAGCAATGTCAGAAAAATAAGTTTTAATATGTCAGAAAAACAAACTTCGTTCTCGATCAAGAATTGGTCGGAGGATGATAGACCGCGTGAAAAATTAGTAAATAAAGGTAGATTAGCACTCTCAGATGCAGAACTTATAGCCATTCTTATAGGCTCTGGAAATCGAGAAGAAAGTGCTGTAGGATTGAGTAAACGTATTCTCGCTTCGTCTTCAAATAATCTCTCAGAACTCGGCAAAAAATCGATTAAAGATCTCAAAAAATTTAAGGGAATTGGTGAGGCCAAAGCAGTCACTATTGCTGCAGCGCTAGAATTAGGAAGACGGCGAAATGATAGTAGTACGCTTTCGCGAAAGCGTATAACCTCATCTTCTTCCGTTTTTGAAGTATTGCAACCTATTATTGGAGATTTATCTCATGAAGAGTTTTGGGTCGTATATCTCAATAACTCCAACCGAATTTTAGAAAAACAACAATTAAGCAAAGGCGGGATTACAGGTACGCTAGTTGATGTGCGATTGGTACTTAAAATGGCATTAGAGTTAAATGCTGTCGGAATTATTTTAGCACACAATCACCCTTCAGGAACACTGAAGCCTAGTAAATCAGATATTCAGCTTACTCAAAAATTAAAGGTAGCTTCAGCGAGTCTAGATGTAAAAGTATTAGATCATATCATTGTAACCGAAAAGGCGTATTTTAGCTTTGCCGATGATGGCTTGCTCTAATTTCTTTTTTAAATGTTGCTCGTATATACCCATAAAATCACACCTAGAGTTACCTATATATTCAAACATGTATGTACTAGAGTAATGGGGATTAAGGTGTCTTTTACTTCTAAAGTTGAAGACTTTATAGCGCATGATGGGCCTAAGTTATCATATACACAAAAGCAACTTGGGAACGAATTACATATTAGCGCTGTAGATCTTCTTTTTGAACAAGGAGTGATGGATGTAGACATCCAGTTACAAGATTGGGATGGAGTTCCTTGTTTTTTTGCATCTAAAAGTTCAGAAGCATTAGTACCCTATGATATCTTTGGAGCTGCTTTTTATATGTTGAGTAGATATGAAGAATATTTACCACATGTTAAAGATGCATTAGGGCGTTTTCCAGCAAGTGAAAGTATAGCGTATAAACATCATTTTTTAGATCGCCCCGTTGTAGATGAATGGATTAGTCGATTCAAAGAAGCTATAAGATCTTCTTTTCCTTCAGACAAAATAAAAGAATTGCAATTTGAAACCCAGGTTGTTGTAGATGTACCACAAGCGTATGCTTTTAGGAAAATAGGATTTTTAAGAACAGTAGGAGGATATGGGCGTGATTTTATAAACTTTCGTTTAAAGCAAAATTTCATACGTACACAAGTATTATTAGGGTTACGGAAAGATCCTTTTGATATATTTAGTTGGTTAGTAAATGTACAAAAGCAATCATCATCACGATTTAAAGTATTCTTTGAGTTAGGCGATTATACAGAAGATAGTAAGAATATAAAATACAGTAAGCGTAGTTTTCAATCATTAATAAAAATGGTAGGAGATTATTCATGTGTGGGATTACTAGTCTCTAAAAAAGGGGCAAAATCTATAACCGAATTAAAAGAAGAAAAGAGGCGTATAGAGTATATTACCAACAGACCTTTAAAACAAACTAGAATTACAGATTACAAAATAACACTACCTACGAGTTATCGAAATCTTTTAGATCAAGAAATTCTAGAAGATTACACCATGGGATATCCAGATACACCTGGATTTAGAGCAAGTACAAGTACACCGTTTCTATTTTATGATTTGGATTATGAAATACAAACTCCTTTAATGATATATCCATTTTGTATTCATGTAAATGCTATTATAGATGAAAATAAACATACTGTAGATAGTGTGAGTTTGACGAAGATTAAAAATGCTGTAAAGAATGTAAAAGGAGTATTTTTAATAGCTTTTTCAAATTCAGATTTTACAAATATATATAGTAAGAAAGTATTCAGAACATTATTAACAACAGATGAATAAAGAGATAAAGGATGTTTTTTTTGATCTTGACCATACCTTATGGGATTTTGATCGGAACTCAGGACTGGCATTTGCCACAATATTTGAAAAAAATAAGATTGATCTAGATTTAGAAGAGTTTTTAAAAGTATATGCTCCAATTAATTTCCAGTATTGGAAATGGTATAGAGAAGAGCGAGTAACGAAGTCACAATTGCGATATGGAAGGTTTAAAAAAACCTTTGATGCGCTTCATATTAAAGTGACAGACGATACGATAGATAGACTTTCCGAAGATTATATATTACATCTACCTGACCATAATTATTTATTTGATGGTGCAATAGAGCTTCTAGAGTATTTAAAAGAACATTACAAACTCCATATCATTACAAATGGATTTGAAGAGGTGCAATCCAAAAAGCTGAAAAATTCAAAAATTGATGTTTATTTTGATACAGTGACCACTAGTGAAGCTGTTGGTGTAAAGAAACCTAATCCGCGTATATTTCATGTAGCTTTAGAGGCTGCCCAGGCTGTTCCTGAAAAAAGTATGATGATAGGAGATACCTATGAAGCTGATATATTAGGCGCAGAAGGTGTGCATATGAAAACTATTTGTTATAATTACCATAATTTAAAAATGCCTGACAAGCAAGTAATTGTAAATGATTTGTTAGAGATACGTAATTATTTATAGCAATATACTTGGTAATTGAGCGTTTTTAACTAGACATAATCAATTCCTCCAAATTATGAAATACTACCTGCTTTATATCAGAGTTATGGTGCTTACTATTTCTTTGTTTCTATGCGTTTCTTGCGTAAGCGATGTAGATTTTGATCAAACTCAAGATATTGTTCTTAGTCCTACTGTAGATGCTTCTCTAATTTTCTTTACATTAGATACCTCAGACTTTGAAAGTGTAGATACTCAAGAAGCAGTAGTTACTGTTAGAGATACAACTCGTTTAGAATTTCTTGATGATGACTTTATAAGAGAAAATTTAAGAGAAGTTACGTTAGATTTTCAAGTAGATAATACGTTTGGACAATCACTTGTAAATCGAGCGGCTTTTTTAAATGGAGATGGAGAAGAACAATTTGTTGTGATTTTTGAAATAATTTCTTCTACCGATGGCTCTGTGCAGAGAACTGAATTTACACAAGTTCTTAGTGAAGAAGATATTCAAGCCATAAGTAATGCAAATCAACTGGCAAACGAAGTCATTCTGACAACAAATGGTGCTTCTATAAATGGAGAACTTACACTTCAGAGTAAGGCTATTTATGCTCTAGAATTTTCTGACTTATAATAATAGTATGAGAACAGTTATTCTTGTATATATAAGTTTTGTGGTCACACAAGTGTGTGCTCAAAATAAGCAATTGCTCTATAATGTAGACGATTTGCCACAGACATTACTTAGCAATCCAGGAGCTGCTATCTCTTTTGAAAAACACATAGGAATTCCACTTTTATCAGGATTTTCTGTGAGTGCAGGTTCTAGTGGTGTTAGTACCTATGATATTTTTCAAGAAGGAGGAGATATAAATGCGCGTATACGAGATGCTATTTTTAGATTAGATAATAAAGATTCGTTTGTAGTAAATCAACAATTAGAACTAGCCTCTTTTGGATGGAAAAGTAAGTTTACAAATAATTATTATTCGGCAGGACTGTATCAGGAAACAGATGTGATTGCTTATTTTCCAAAAGATATTGCAGTTCTTGCGTATGAAGGAAATGCAAATTTTATAGATGTTCCTTTTCAGTTTTCAGATTTATCTGTTGCTGCAGAGGTGATTTCTGTCTATCATTTTGGGGTGAATAAAGAGATTTCTAAAAAACTTAGGGTAGGAGGTAGAGCAAAACTATATATGAGTATTATTAATGTTAATAGTACAAATAATGAAGGCTCTTTTATAACTAGAAATACCCCAAATGGACCTAATTTTTTGCAACATCAAGTACAAGGTGCCGATGTAACGGCTAATACTTCAGGGTTAGAATCATTTATAGATGGAGAAGGAGGAGCCGGAAAAGTGGTAAGAAGAGCAATAGTGAGTAATAATCTTGGGGTAGGTTTTGATATAGGAGCTACGTATACTATTGATGATCATTGGACAGCAACAGCTAGTGTCATTGATGTAGGAGCTATTTTTCATAATAAAGATTTACGTAATTATAGACTGTCTGGTAGTTATGAAACCAATGGAATAGAATTAGAATTTCCTGATGTATTAAATGGAGAAGATTTAACCGATTATTGGCAAAATTTACAAGATGAGTTTGAAGAAAACCTTCCTTATGATGATTCTTTACAAACGTCCTATACTACTTGGCGCCCTACCAAGTTTAATGCATCTATAAATAGAGGCTTCGGTACAAACTTAAATGGCGACTGTGATTGTACCAATAGTGGTGTAGATCGATATGCCACAAATGTAGGAGCGCAACTATATGCTATAAAGCGCCCTAGAGGATTTCAAGAAGCTGCTACTTTATATGTAGATAGAACCTGGAATCGATTTATAAGAACGAAAATGACTTATACCTATGATGCATTTTCTAATAGAAATATAGGGCTGTTACTTTCAACAAAAATTAACAAATTTAATGTTTATCTTGCAGCAGATAATATATTAGATTATTCCAATCTGGCAAAGGCGCAAAGCGCTTCGATACAGTTTGGTTTTCAGTTAATTTTTGATCCTGAATAAAAAATGAAACACCTAGTAATTGCACTACTTTTACTGATACACTTTTCTTCTTTTTCTCAAAACATAAATGACTATCAATATGTCATAGTTCCAGAGAAATATGAATTTGCTAAAAGTATAGATGAATATCAATTAAATTCACTTACCCAGTTCCTATTTAATAAATATGGATTTGATTCCTATAGAGTAAGAGATGAAAAGCCCTTAGGACTTAAAAATGGAAGCTGTAATGCTTTGTATGTAGACGTAGAGAGTGACTCTAACTTCATTATTGCTAGATTAAAAGTAATTTTAAAAGACTGTAATGGGAAGGTTGTCTTTATCACCGAACAAGGAAAAAGTAAAGAAAAAGATTTTAAAAGAGCCTACCATGAAGCTTTGCGTAAAGCGTTTGTTTCTATAGAAGAATTAAAATATGCTTATAATGGGAAGACTCATGAAGACACCACTACAGAGACGGTAGAAGCACCTGAGGTGACTGAGGTGAAAAAAGAGGTGGAAACACCTAAAGTAGAAACCACGACTACCCCTGTAGAAGTAGTAGAAAAGGAAACAGAAACGCAAGTTGTTGAAAATACAGCTAGTCTTGATGGGACTTATCAAAGTGCAGATGGTATTTATAAATTAGTTATTTCACAAGAAAATATAACCATTTATGAAGGCTCAAAAAAGATTGGTTCGGCGATAACAAATGACAATAAAAGTTACGAGGTATTAACGACTCAATTTAATGGTAAAGGTCGTTTTGAGAACAATACTTTTATTGTAGATCGTGTTGTAAAAGGAATCGGTGTCGTACAAATGCTATTTTCTAAAAACTAATGAAATATTTTTTTACCATAAGTTTAGCGCTTCTTTTTTTAGGCTGTGGTCAAGAACAAAAGACCACCACCACAACGACCAAATCAGAAGAAAAAGTAGATAAAACTCAAAATCTTTTTGAACTCGTTCCTGGAGCAGAAAGTGGGATTACATTTTCAAATACACTGAAAGAAGATGTAGGGACTATAGAAAACCTATTTGACTTTGATTACTTCTATAACGGAGCTGGTGTAGGTGTGGCAGATATTAATAACGATGGTTTGCAGGATCTCTTTTTTGCTGGAAATCAAGTAGAGAATAAATTATACCTCAATAAAGGAAATCTGCAATTCGAAGATATTTCTGAGCAAGCTGGTATCAATACCGGTAAGCAATGGGCAAACGGAGTCACGTTTGCCGATGTTAATAATGACGGATGGATAGATATATACGTTTCCCAAGGAGGACCTAAGCAAGCAGAAGACCGTAAAAACCTCCTATACATAAATTTAAAAGATAACCGCTTTCGCGAAAGCGCACAAGACTATAATCTCGCAGATACAGGAATTAGTACACAATCCGTGTTTTTCGATTACGATAATGACGGCGATCTTGACTGTGTGGTTTCCAATGAAAATGAATTCTATGGACTAGATCCCCAGCGTTTTTTTGCTACAATGAAATTAGGTAATAACCTAGAAAAAAGTAGCGTACAACTCTATGAAAATAAAGGAACATCCTATCGTAAAGTCACAAAGGAAGCAGGACTGCTCAAAGCAGCTTTTGGTTTAGGTATTACGGTTAGTGATATCAATAATGATGGGTGGTTAGATATCTATATTACAAATGATTACTATGTGCCAGATGCGATGTACATCAATAACAAAAATGGGACATTTTCAGACCGTATAAAAGAGTATACAAAACAAGTATCCTTCTTTGGGATGGGCGTAGATATTGCCGATATCAATAACGATAAGCTTCAAGATATTTTTGTGTTAGACATGGCAGCAAGTGATCATGTGCGCTCAAAAACATTAATGGCGAGCATGGATGTAGATCGGTTTTCGATGCTAGTTGATGATTTTGGTTTCCAACATCAATATATGTTTAATTCATTGCAATTAAATATGGGAGGAAATCATTTCAATAATGCAGTACATCAAGCAAAGATGGCAAAAACCGACTGGAGTTGGGCAGGCCTTATTGCCGATCTAGATAATGATTCTCATCGTGATGTATATGTTACAAATGGATATAGAAGGTACGCTTTAGATAATGATATCCAGAATCAAGTACGGGATACTCAAAAAGCATTTGGTGGGAAAGTACCTCTGGATGTAAAGCAAAAGCTATATGATGCAATGCCTACAGAAAAGCTTAGTAATATCATGTTTCATAATGATGGAAATCTTCATTTTGAAAATAAAGGATATCAATGGGGACTCGCAGTAGCATCCTATTCTAATGGAGGTGCTTATGCCGATTTAGATAACGATGGCGATTTAGAACTTGTGGTCAATAATATAGATGATGAAGCATTCCTGTTTAAAAATACAAGCGTAGAAAAAGAAACGGGAAATTATGCGCGTGTTTCTTTAAAAGGAAAGACATCAGAGACATTTGCCAAAGTGACTATTGCTTATGGAGATCAATCTCAAGTGTATGAATCTAAAAGAACTAAAGGATATCTTTCTGCAACAGAAAATAGTGCGCATTTTGGGTTAGGCGATGTCGCAGTAATAGATAAAGTAACGGTACAGTGGCTTTCGGGTAAAAGCGAAGAGCGTACTAATATAAAAGCAAATACAACACTTGTGTTTTCTGAAGAAGAAGCAACGATATCAACGGCGCCTATTTTTAAAGTTGATGATACTATTGAGTACGCTTTCGCGAAAGCGGAAACAACTTACGGACTCGATTTTATTCATAAAGAAAATACCTATGATGATTTTGCTAAAGAAGTCTTATTGCCGTATAAGCAATCCACTTTAGGTCCTCATATGACAAAAGGCGATGTCAATGGAGATGGCCTTGATGATATCTATGTAGGCGGTGCTTCTGGACAAGCAGGACAGCTATACATTCAAACAGCTAGTGGTTTTTCAAAATCTAAGCAACTAGCATTTACAGCTGACGCTATCCATGAAGATATGGAGTCTATTCTTTTTGATGCCGATGGTGATCAGGATTTAGACCTTATTGTGGTAAGCGGTGGAAACGAATTTAATGCCAATGCTCTACAATACAAGAATCGATATTATCAAAATGATGGTAAAGGTACATTTACACAAATCTCTTTTGATGAAGACACAACAACGGGATTCTTGTCTGGTAAATCAATCACCACTATTGATTATGACTCTGACGGTGATTTTGATATTATTGTAGGAAATAGAATTGAGCCACAGCATTTCCCAACGAGTGCACCCTCTCAAGTGTATCAAAATAATGGTGGTTCTTTTACAAATGTAACGGCTCAAGTCGCTCCAGAATTAGCAAATTTTGGAATTGTAAATAAAGTGATCGCTACAGACTATGATTCGGATGGTGATGCTGATTTTATGGTAGTAGGAGAGTGGTCTCATATAGGTGTCTTTAAAAATAATGATGGCGTATTTACAGATGTTTCTAAGGAAATAGGATTGGATAAAGAAAAGGGGTGGTGGTTTACAATCACAGAAACAGATGTCAATAAAGATGGTTTTCCAGATTATATAGTTGGAAATATAGGTGATAATATAAAATATAAAGCAAGTGCAAAAACACCTTTTAAAGTCTTTGCTTCAGATTTTGATGATAATGGTACTTTTGACTTAGTATTGAGTAATAACTATAATGGTAATTACGTGCCGGCTAGAGGTAAAGAATGTTCTACACAACAAATGCCTTTTATCTCAGAAAAATTTGAAACCTATAATGCTTTTGCTAATGCAACATTGAAAGATATTTATGGAGAAAAATTAGAAACCGCTTATCAAAAAGAAGTGACAACATTTTCTTCAAAATTATTACTCAATAAAGGAGATGGTTCTTTTGTGATTTCAGAGCTCCCATCAATAGCCCAAGCGGCACCTGTATTAAGTGTGATCTCTAGAGATATTAATAATGATGGTTTTGAAGATGCTATTGTGATAGGAAATATATACGAAACAGAAGTAGAGACTCCTCGATATGATGCGGGTAATGGTGTTGTGCTACTCTCTAATCAGAAAGATGGATATACTGCATTATCTGCTATAGCATCAGGATTATATGTAGAGGGTAATGCGAAAGCACTACTAGAAGTGTCTCATAAAGCATTAGATAAAGAAATAGTTGTTATAGGTGTAAATGATAGCCCTCTTAAAATATTGACGTTTAAATAGGCAAGTGGTATTAATATCCATATTTTTCATTCCAACGTACTTTAAGAAAATCTCGTAATCCTTTTTCTCTTGCAGAGGTCCCTGGATCATATAGTTTTGTATTTGCTATTTCTTCAGGTAAAAATTCTTGATGTACAAAATTACCAGGATAATCATGAGAATATTTATAATCATCTCCGTATCCTAGATCTTTCATAAGCTTTGTAGGTGCATTGCGTAAGTGTAAAGGAATACTAAGATCACCAGTTTCTCTAACAAGTTGTTGCGCTTTTTTAATGGCCATGTATGAAGCATTACTTTTGGGAGAGCTTGCAAGATAGGTAACACATTGACTTAAAATAATTCTCGCTTCAGGATATCCTATCGTATTTACTGCTTGAAAGCAATTTGTGGCAACAACTAAAGCTGTAGGGTTTGCATTTCCTATATCTTCAGAGGCCGCAATAATGAGTCTACGTGCTATAAACTTAACGTCTTCTCCTCCTTCAATCATTCTTGCAAGCCAGTATACTGCGGCATTAGGATCACTACCGCGTATCGATTTTATAAAAGCCGAAATGATGTCGTAATGCTGTTCTCCTGTTTTATCATACAAAACAGTATTCTTTTGAATTTTAGACATTACAAGATCGTTAGTAATTGTAACATCTTTTGTAGACTCTGTTGTCACAACAAGCTCAAAAATATTGAGTAGTTTTCGTGCATCGCCACCACTTAAGCGTAATAAAGCTTCCGTTTCTTTAAGGTGTATGTTTTTATTTTTTATAACACTATCTTCTGCTATAGCCCGTTTTAATAAAGCTTCTAAGTCTTCTTTTCCAAAAGGCTTTAGAATATATACTTGGCAACGCGACAAAAGGGCAGGAATTACTTCAAAACTTGGATTTTCTGTTGTAGCACCTATCAGAGTTACCCATCCTTTTTCTACAGCACCTAGTAAAGAATCTTGTTGTGATTTGCTAAAGCGATGTATCTCATCGATAAAAAGAATCGGGTTCTTTTGGGTAAATAAACCCCCACTTTGTTTTGCTTTTTCAATGACTTCCCTTACGTCTTTTACACCACTATTAATAGCACTTAACGTATAAAATGGACGTTTAGATTCATTAGAAATGATGGTGGCTAAGGTTGTTTTGCCTATGCCTGGTGGCCCCCAAAGAATAAGTGACGGAATAACACCTGCATTCAATGCTTGACGTAATGAACCCTGTTCTCCCACTAGATGTAATTGACTTAAGTAGTCCTCAAGTTTTTTAGGGCGTAAACGTTCTGCAAGTGGTGTGTTCATAACATAAAAATAGGTATTTTATAAGTCATAGAATGACAATATTACTGTAATATTATATTTGGCTAATTCTTTGCTTTTAGATCTGTATGGAATCAAAACCTTCTTCTTTTCAGTTTTATAATGGGGTTGTATTATACCCTGTTGGTTTTGTTTTGCTTATTTGGGTAGTATATTGGTTAGAAATACGTTTTGGATTGAATTTTACACCGTATGGCGTAAAGCCACAAACATTTTCTGGGTTAAGAGGTGTTTTGTTTTCTCCGTTTATACATGGAAGTTTATCACATTTATGGCATAATACAGTGCCACTATTTGTGCTAAGTACAGCATTGTTTTATTTCTATAATAGAATAGCTTGGCGTGTATTTTTTCTCATTATACTTTTAAGTGGTGTAGGTACTTGGTGTATTGGTCGTTCTGCCTATCATATTGGAATGAGTGGTGTTATTTATGGGCTGGTTTCCTTTTTATTTTTTAAAGGCATAAGAGCAAAGCATTTTAGACTTGTGGCACTTTCATTACTTGTGGTCTTTTTGTATGGTAGCTTGGTGTGGGGAACATTACCTATGGACGAGAAAGTTTCTTGGGAAGGACATTTGGCAGGATTTATCTCTGGGGCTATATTAGGTTTTTGCTTTCGCGAAAGCGTAGCCAAGCCACCCAAATATGTTTGGGAAGCAGAAGATTATAATGAAGAGGATGATCCATTCATGCGCCAATTTGATGAGAATGGAAACTTTATAGAGATAGAAGAGGAGGAAGAGGATATTGTAAATACTCCTACTGTAAATTATATATATAAAGAAAAGGATACTAATTCAGAATCTGAGATTGATTAAAGCCTTTGTCTTACAATTTCATATAAGAAAGCACCACAAGCTACAGATACATTTAAAGATGCAATAGATCCCATTAAAGGCAGTTTTGCTTTTTCGTCTACAATTTTAAGAACACCAGATGAGACTCCGCTATCTTCTCGACCCATTACAATAGCTGTAGGTTGTTTGAAATCGATAGTATATAAATTATTTTCTGTTTTTTCTGTAGCAGCAACAACGTTTACTCCTGATCCTTGTAAGTAATAAATAGCATCTTTCAGATGGTCTACTTTTGCAATAGGAATATTAAATGCAGCTCCTGCAGATGTTTTTATAGCTACGGCATTCAGTGGAGCGCCTCCTTTTTTTTGAATAATGATGCCATGAGCTCCAGTACATTCTGCGGTACGTATAATAGCACCAAAATTTCGAACGTCAGATAGTTGATCTAATAAAATAAATAAAGGGCTGACATCAGATGCGACAGTTCTATTTACAAGATCTTCAAAATTGTGAAATCCAATGACAGCTATAGTTGCTATAGCTCCTTGATGATTTTGTTGTGTAAGCTTGTTTAATTTTTGGATAGGTACATACGAAGTTTGTATACCTTTCTTTTTTATGAGTGTATTTAATTCGCTAGTAAGGTTATTTTTTAGCCCTGTCTGTAAATAAACTTTGTCAATTTCCTTTCCAGCTTCAATAGCTTCTATGATAGCTCTAGTCCCAAATATTTGAAGTGAATTTTTCATATTTATATTTATAAATATAATAAGGCCACATATAGTGGCCTTATTGAATAATTTAATTTAATTGTTAAATTAAATTCTTGTAAATGTAAGTGTAGAAGTGTAAGGAACACTTGGACACGTTCCAACAGGAGCAAAAATAGTGAAGCTTAATGTGAACGTAGTATCATCTAAAGAATCAAATTCGCCAAAAACAGTATCAGTAGATTCTCCAGTTATATCAAAATTTTCTCCATCACAACCTAACCCTCCAGCAAGAAAGTGTGTAGGTACAAGAGTTCTATCACAACTAAATGAGAATGGAATGGTAGTAGGGAACCCTCCATTATTAAATTCAGGTAAAAATGGAACGTTAGCTATTTCTCTGTTTAAACCATTTGTACTTACTATTTCATAAGGACCTTCCATAAAGTCAACAGTTACACCAAAATCTGGAAATACACCAGAAGTAATTTCTAAGTTATACATACCTACACCAAAAGTATCAGCATCAGCTATAGGAGCTATAGGACAACTTACAACAGGAATAATAACTGAGAAAGGTTCTTCTAGTGAAGAAATTTCACGTCCAGCGAAATTACGTACAGAAAATCTAATAATTACTTCATCATCTTCAAATAATTCATCTAGACCTAGTCCAATTCCAGTTAAAATACTTTCAAGTGAGATGTTTACGGCACCTCCAATAGCCATTTCTATAGGCTCATCATCATTGTCTTGATCTAAAGCTGGTAATGTGAAATCTGCTCTTGGAATAATGCCTAAAGATGTATCTTGTGTACTATTGTCAGTACCATCATCATTATTATCAACATAGCGAACAAATATTTCCGTTTGATCCCATAGGTCTTCTACAGCTTCTTGAACTTGTAAAATAGTCTGATAACCATCATTTGGCTGACCTTCTGCAATATTAATTTCATTTAAACCACTTTCGCGAAAAGATAGATTAATACCTCCAGTGACAGTCTGAACATGTTGAAAAGGTGAGTTAAAAAAACCAGCAGTAATAATACCACCTGCGTTATTTACGCTAAAAACACGACCATCAGTAAGAATTAATTCTTCTCTAAATGTGAACGTATCATCTACATATATATCGTCAAAAGTGCCTCCTATAGCAGCTAATGTTTCACTTAAAGGAGCAATAATTTCAGCTCTAGGTAAACCAAAAGGTCCAGGAAAAAACTCTGATGCAGGAATATTTCTCAATAACACTTCTTCAGTATTTATGGAAGAACTATTACCAGCAATCGCTGAGTTATCTGCATAGGTGACAAATAAATTAACACTTTCAAGAAGTTCTCCTTCAAATTCATCTTGTTCTTCTATTTCAAGTACAAATTGTGGTGGATTATCAACATCTAATAAAAGCTCATCTGTAAAACTAATAGTTCTTAGTACAGCACCAGTTTCAACAGTGTCTTGAACGCCTATTGTTGTATTTTCTTCATCGTCATCACAAGATCCTAAACCTAATGCTAGAATTCCCATAAAGACATATTTATATAAATTTTTCATGTTTAATTTTTACTTTATATTAAATTATTAGTTTGCAGCAGGGAATCCGCCACCACCAGCTGAAGATGGAGGGTTAGTATCCCAGAATACTTGAACGCTCTGATCTGCTTTTTGACTAATGTTTGGATTAGCAACAACTTCAGACGTAGCATAAGGGAATGATCTTACAAATCCTCCAGGGTTTAATTCTAAGTTTGGAGGAAGCGTTGTTGGGAAACCTGTTCTTCTGTAGAAGTTGTAAGCTTCTGCCCCAGCTCCAAATTGAGAAATCCAATATTGCTCTGCAAGTATATTCATACGATCATCATTAGTTAAAGCGTCATTAAATGCCATAACTTGCGCGTCAATAAATGTAGTAATATCGTCAGACGAAGCTTCGAAAGAGGCGTCCCTAGATGCATCTAGAGCACCAAATGATACAACTTTATTTACAGATTTTGTAATCGCATTTTGAAGATGTGTTGCTGCAGCATCAGGGTTATTCTGAGCCATTGCAACTTCAGCACGCATAAAATCTACTTGAGATGCAAGTAAGAAAGGTTCTATACCTGCTCCACCTCCACCTAGACCTAAGCCTACGTTAGCAAAACGATCATCATCAAATAATCCACCTGCGGGATATACACCAGCAGCAGTTCTTAAGAAGTTATCTGGCGGTGCACCTTCATCATTTCCATGCAAACGACCCCAGTAACCATCTTCAACAAAACAAGCGATATCACCAAAACCAGCATTAACAATATGCTGAGGTGGGTTTTGAAGAGAGCAAGATAATGTTTCGCCATTACCATTAGGGTTACAAGTAGCACCTGGAGTACAATCTGTTTGTCTAAAGTAGTAGTAACGTATTCTTGGATCATTAGAATTTAACATATAATCCATAGTCCAATTTGACTTGTAAAAACCAGCTCCAGATGGAGTGTAATCTGCAATATAATCAGGATGGCGTTCATCTGGGTTAACTTCGTTTGTTCCAAATGTAAATGTGAAATCTTGATCGTTTGATTCAATAAAGTTACCTCCTGCAATAATAGCATCGAAAGTAGTGTAGTCCTGAATCGTTAAAGAAGCTTTTAAACGAATTGTATTAATTGCTCTAATCCATAATTCAGAATCACCATCATAAAATAAATCAGCACCACTTGTCCCATTTAATATACCTTCAGCTTCATCAAGTAGAGCCAATGCAGCAGTATATACTGACTGACCTGGATCTACATTAGGAGCAGGGAATTCATCTGGATTCACTGCTTCAGAGAAAGGAACATCTCCTATAAAGTCAACTAATAGCATAAGACTATGCGCTAACATTACTTTAGAAGTACCTTCTTGGAAGTTAAGAGAACCATCTCCTGCTTCCGCGTTTAGAGCTGTAATCGTATTGATATTTGGAATCATTGAAGTAGAATAGATTCTATTCCAGTTAGCATTTAATGCATTCCCAGTAATACCTGCAAAATAATCTCTAGAGCCAAAAGTATTAATTCTAACTAATCCTGCTGCATTTCCATTGAAACTAGACATATTAGCTAAGTACCCTATTTGTATACTATTTGCCAATAAGTTTGGATCGGCTTGACTAGGGTTAAGTCCATTGGGATTTTCAATTTGCTCAAGTTCTATTGTTTCACAAGAGTAAAACATAGCAGAACTAGCAACTGCAATCGCCATTATGAATTTAATTATTTTTTTCATAATTATAATTTTATAAATTTTTTAATTAAAATGATGCTTTAACACTTACACCGTAACGCTTAGATGATGGTCCATTAAGGAAATCAAATCCACGTCCGTTACCTACACCTACACCTGCTACGTTAGGATCAAAATTTGCTCCTGCTGGCGTGTTGTAAGCATCATACCATAGGTTAAATCCGCTAGCCGTAATGCTGAAAGAACCAAATGGTGTTTTCTCTAAGTATTTCTTAGGTACATTGTATCCAAAAGAAATCTCTTGAAGTCTAACTACAGAACCATCATATACTTGTAATTCAGATGGTCCGAACAGTATGTTTGAGAAGTAATACTGTGAGTTGTTAATCTGTGTTTCGTTAGGAGTTGAATTTCCGTTAGCGTCAACATTCACACCAGGAAGGATGAACGTGTTTTCTCTATCTTCTGTCTCTACAATTAATCCACGTCCAAGAAGTACAGAAATAGTTGATGCATAAATGTCACCTCCTTTAGTATGGTTAATTTGGAATCCTAAGTTAAAGTTTTTATATGATAATGTATTGATAAAGTTCATTACATAATCTGGCTGTGGGTTACCAATGATAGGCTGAATGTTACGTCCATCATCTAAAGTAATATTTGGCTCAGATACATAGTTACCAGCACCATTCACAACAAAGTTACCGTTAGCATCTCTTAAGATACGATCTCCAACGATTACCCCTAATTGCTCTCCTCGAATTGCAGCATTACCTAAGTTGCCAAATCCAGCATATACAATGATATCTTCAGCTTGCTCAGTTACAATTTGCTCAGATTGAGTAAAATTAAGTCTTGAGTTCCAATTGAATCCGTTGTTTTCACTTTTGAAGATGTCAACACCTAAATCAACTTCCCAACCATCACCTTCTACTTTACCAATGTTATCTTGTGTAACAGTAAAACCTGTTGAAGGTGCTAAGTTTCTATTTACAATTAAGTCTTCAGTTTGACGATCAAAATAAGATACATCTAAACTAATTCTATTTTTCCATAAACGAGCATCGAAACCTACTTCGAATTCGCTAATAAGCTCAGGCTGTAAATCTGGATTTGCTCTAAAGCTACTAAGTGCATTTGTTGTTAAACCAACTTGTTGTTGATTAATTCCTTGGTTTACAATTTGAGATACTGGGAACCCTTGTGGGAATCCTGCAGATGTTCCTAAACCAGCTCTTACTTTTAAGTAATTTAATGCATCACTCTTTAAGCCATCAAATGCAGCTGTTGGTAAGAAAGAGATACTTGCACTTGGGTAAAACTGAGAGTTGTTCTCAGTAGGAAGGTTAGAAACCCAGTCATTACGAGCAGAAAGTGTAACGAAAGCAAAATTGTCATAATCAAAATCAGCTTGTCCTAATACCCCTACAATGTTTCTGAATGTAGTAAACTGTCTAGCAACTTGCTGTCTGAAGTTAAAGTGTCTTTGAACACCAAATACAATCTGATCTGTACTATTTACTCCTTGTCCATCAACTTCTCTAGATCTAGAAGTTGCACCAGCGATAAATGTTAAACCAATTTTATCACTTAGGTCATAATCTCCGCTTACAGCTGCGTAGTGATCCCAAATTCTTGTATTAATATCAAATGTATTATACTCTCCACGAATATCATCTCTTGCAGCTCCTAATACACCACCCCTATTAATATAACTCTCATTTCTTTGGTTGAAGAAATCAACCCCAGCTCTATACTGAAGGCTTAAGTTATCAGTTAATTGGTATGATAAAGTACTAGTACCGAATACACGGTTAGTTAACTGAGAGTCTTGTGCGTTAGCAACAATCCAGTTAGGGTTGTTAATGTCATTTCCATCACGGTAATAAATACTACCTCCTGTTTCAGGAATGGTAAATGGAAGATTTACTAAATCTACGTTACGTGGTGTAAAGAATACGTTTGCAAATACAGAGAAACCTGTAGTACCATTTCCTAAAGAAGCAGCAACTGGAGGAATAGCAAAATTAGTTCTAGCATAGTTTAAAGATCCAGAGATCGTAAACTTGTTAGATAATTGAGCTCTACCACCAATAGATAAGTTATTTCTTCTTAATCTGTTTCCAGGGATAAATCCTTGATCATCTAAATGACCGTAGTTTACATTGTAAGCTACTTTACCATCTTCTGAACTTCCATTAATGTTTATAGAAGTGTTAGAAACTGCACCAGTTCTAAAAAATGCATCTACGTTATTATATGGTCTCCACTCATAACGTTGGTCTTGGAATTCCTCTTGAAGAATGTTATTCCCGTCTAAGAATCCATCTAAGAAAGCAGATGAAGAGTATGGGTGCTCAACAGTTCCGTCAGCAGCAATTAGCTGCGCAGGATCATTTAAATAACCATCAACTCCATCAGGGTTGAAAGCTGGTCCCCAGTTAGAGAAGAACCATCCAAATGATTGGTCAAATCCTCCACCGTATGTATTTTGATAATCTGGTAATGAAGCAATTTCATTAGCAAAGTAAGATTGGTTAATCGTAATCTCTGTTTTCTTAGGACCTTGTCCACGAGAAGTTGCAGATTTTGTAGTAATTACGATTACCCCGTTACGTCCAGCAGTACCATAAAGTGTAGCAGCTGCTAAACCTTTAAGTACGTTAACGCTTTCAATATTGTTAGGATCAAGATCTAAGAAACGAGAAGATCCATTGTTACCGTTTGCGAAGTTTCCATCAGTATTAGTATCACTACTAAAAGGAACACCATCTACGATGAAAAGTGCTTGGTTACTTCCATTAATAGAGTTGTAACCACGAATTACAACGTTCGTTGCAGATCCCGATGCACCACTCTGAGAAGTAATAGCTACCCCAGACGCTTTACCTGAAAGTATACGTCCAACATCACCTTCTGTACGGTTTTCTATCTCTTCAGAAGAAACCTCACTTACAGCATATCCTAACGCTTTCTTTTCACGCTTTATACCCTGAGCAGTTACAATTACTTCGTCAAGTTGATTGTCTGAAGCAAGAGTAACATTAATTGTAGTTTGATTACCTACAGTAACCTCTTGAGTTGAGTAACCAACATAACTAAAGACAAGTACATCACCTGAACTTGCTTGAATAGTATAGTTACCATCAAAATCGGTTTGAGCTCCAGTCTGAGTTCCTTTAATTAGGACACTTGCTCCAGGCAATGGTCCGTTTTCTTCAGAAACTGTTCCGGAAACTGTTGTTTGTGCAAATGAAACTTGCACGACAAACGCTAACAAAAGCGTTAAAATTCCACTAAACTTTGTTTTCATTTTTATAAATTATTTGAATTAGCCAATGTCAAAAATCACAATAAAAAGTTAATTACACAACTATTTACTCCTAAAATTAAAGAATTTGTTAGCCATCAATATTTATTTTTGATTTAATAGTTAGTTGTTGGGTAATGGAATTTTGAGTTTTTTTTAAAAATAAATCATAGCGATTGAGTTTTTAAATATTAAACATAAAGTATAGATTAATTAAAAAAGTGCTGTGTTATAGCTAGATAGACGCATAAACGTGTAGTGAATTTTTAAATAATATGATTGTGGAATATTAGAAGTTTTTAATATTCTAACCTTTAAAACAATAATGAATTGTAGTAGGTAAAGATTTGGTTTAAGTCCTTATCTTTTTTGAAAGATAATTTTTCCTTATTGGCAAAGGCTAAAATTTTGGAAGATTTTTGGCCAAATAATTGTAGAATTTCAGATTTTTTTAACTTAATCTCTTTAAAGTCTTTATTCGAAGTGTAGTAATATCTTGATTTTTTCGAATATTTATTTTTACTTACAATATAACCGCCAGCATTTTCAGTTTCTTTTATTATTAAAGTATAGTCTCTAAGTAATTTGATGTTTTCAGAAGCATAAATAACTTCTAAATATCGTCGAGATTTGTTTATAGGATTATAAGTGCTAATAAATACTTTATTTTTAAAAAGTATTTCTTTATAGTTTATAACATCTAATAAGTAAATGGTTTCCTCTGTTGCCAAGGCAAAAGTACCTTTTTCAAGATTGTAATTAGCGTTATTTAAGGTTTGGTCTTTTCCTTGTTTTCTTTTTATAACTATTGGATTTTCCCAATTTTTAAACATAAACTTACTTCCTTCAATTTCCTTTTTTTTTAAAATTACAGTAAAAGGTGTATTGCTTCCTGGAGTGCCTTCATTTGTGAATTCAGAAAATGCTTGGTTGGAAATTAAAGAATTGTTTTTTCTTCTTACGTCTTCTTTGTTAAAATTCTTTTTATCCTCTTTTGAAGGTGTGTTTTTTTTCTCTTGGGCTTGTATTGATATGCCAAGTGTTAGAATTACTAGTAATATGAACCTTTTTTTCATGATCTTTTTTTTAAGGATATTAATTATTTCAAAAAAAAAGCTGGACTTATATATATTGTAAGTCCAGCTTTTTTATTTCATATGTTATTTTTAAAATTCTAAAACAACAGTATTAGAATTAAAAGGAGGAGCGAAAGTTCCATTATCTAAGGTGAAAGAAATCTGACCTATACAAGATAATATTTGCCCAGTAATAAGGGTTGTTCGTGTCGGAACACCTCCATTATTAAATGAATTTCCTAGTGGAAGATCTTCTGTAGTTTCTTCTGGTGTTGCAGTTCCTGTAGCTAATCCAGTTTCTAAGTCTACTGTCAATATGATATCACTACTTCCTATATCTGGTGATAAACCACCTATAATAGTGATTTGATCACTTCCAGGTCCCATGACAACGGTTCTTGGATCTGAAAAAGTAGCATCTACTCCAAAAGCCTCTAGTAAAGGATTTGATGTAGTGACACCTTCCCCTACAACTAATTCAAGTTCTACTGTTGGGCATGCAACGGTAATTCCTAATTCTTCCGAAAGATTACTAGTTTCTAATAGTTGGGCTCCTTCTACAGATTCCAACACTAAAGTTAAAACAGCATCAGTTTCAGGGAAACTACTAGGAATAGGTGTGTTAATCACTAATTCTCCTATAAAACTACCAGCAGGTATCACTCCTGTTAAAGATGGTATATTGTAAAATGAAGATTCTAGAGTAGTGTTATCCATGTCGATAGAAACAGTATAAGATCTGTCAGAATCAGAAAGTGTTGAAACACCAATGTTAACGATATTAACTACATCTTCTACAGGGTTGAAGGTAAGCACAGTCCCACCATTAATTTGAGCGATGGAATTAGCAGGGTCATTTACATCTAAAACTATAGAGTCGTCTTCATTACAACTAACGACAAGTAATAGTGTTAGTATGAAGCTTATTTTATATAAATATTTCATTTTCATTTTCATTTTTTCTTAATTAATAACCAGGGTTTTGATCTGCATCTGAAATGCCATCATTTGCGAAGATTTCAGCTTGCGGAATTGGAAAAGTAAACCTGAAACTTCCGGCTTCTAAATTACAAGAAGTAGCTGGCCTGTCTACTCCTGAACAATCATCATCAATTCGATTAATGGCTCTGTTATAGCGCTTGAGATCTAATAAACGATGTCCTTCAAATGCTAATTCGACTCTTCTTTCATTAAGGATTTCATCGATAGCTTGATCTAAGTTTGTATAATTTGCCGGAGTTGTTATATTGCTACCTCTTGTTGTGCGTAATTGATCAATATCATTACGGGCATCAGATAGATTCCCTAAAAGTGCATTAGCTTCTGCTCTTATAAGTAGCATTTCTGAAGATCTAAATACTTTTATGTTGTTAAGTGATAGTAATTCTGTAGAACCTAAATATTTTCCTACAATTTGATCATCTCCATCAGCTATACGCTCTGTTATTTCTGTTTCATTATCAATATTAGTGTTGAATCTATCTTGACCTGCTAAGGATAGTTGATTGAATAAATCAACAGAAGTTGAGAAAAATACATCTTGATTAACATCGCTAAAAATTGTTCCAATTCTACCATCAAATTGATCTCTTTCTATTTGGAAAATTGTCTCAGTAGGAGTGGTAGGAATGTCTTGATCTACTCTAAACATATTGATATAATCATTTCCAGATACTAAAGGAACTTCAGTTAGTATTTGAGTAGTAAGATTTACGGCATTCGTTAAGTTGTCATTACCACCACTATAAATAGCAACTCTTGCTTGTAAAGCACGAACAGCATTTATGTTAAATCTATTTACATTTAAATTACTTCCAGATAATAAATCTGCAGCCATAGTTAAATCTTCATTTATTTGTTGCAAAACTTCCCCTACTGAACTTCTAGGGATGTTTAGATCATCTACGCCCACTTCTTGTACTGAAGTTACAAGAGGTACCCCTGGAGATGAAGGATCAAATGATGGTGCAAACATGCGTAATAAATCAAAATATTGCCAAGCTCTTAATGCTAAGGCTTCTCCCATTATTTGTGTGGTTGAAATTTCACTACCAGGGCTTGTTGTAACATCATCAATAGCTCGCAATACTCTGTTAGCATTATCAATGGCGTCATAGGCAGAATTCCAAATTCCAAGAGGCTCTCCAGAGCCATTGGTAAGTGTGAATGAATGCGCTTGAAGTCCTTGTCCTCTGTTTCCTTGACCTATACGAACTTCATCGGCTCCTAGACTATTTATAGATATGATTCCATTGTAAGATCCGATAGAATTGTAGGCTCCTAACAGGAAGCGTTGTAAGTCTTCGGTAGTTTCTATAGATCCATTTTCGGAAAGAATGAAATCTCTGTCAAATTCTGTAAAATCATCGCAAGATATAAAGCAGGTAACTGCCATAACTGCAATAATTATTTTATTAAATAGTTTCATTATTTTTTATTTTTTGTATTAGAAATTTAAGTCAAGTCCAATGGTATATTGTTTTGCATTTGGAAACTCAAATTGAGAAATGTTATTGTTGTCTTCAGGGTCTAAGCCGCCAAAGTTTGTAAATGTCAAAACGTTTACACCTCTAGCATATATTCTAGCACTTTGTAAAAATGTGTTTTTCAATAAATCTGGTGATAACGAATAAGCTAATGTGATGTCTCTTAGTCGTATAAAAGATGCGTCTTCTAGATCTTGATTTGTAAATTGACGTTGGGTAGCCACACCATTTACACTAGGTGCAGGTATTTCTGTGATGTCCCCTGGATTTTGGAAGTAATCTAAAATGGTGACAGACTGATTTAATCCAGATCCTAGGAAATTGAAATTCTCTAAGAAGAATGATGTATTGTTAAATCGTGTAACTTCTGCTTGGAATGAGAATAATGTAGACAGCGAGAATCCTTTGTAGCTAGAAGAAAAACCAAATCCTCCAGTGTATAGGGGTTCTGAGCTTCCAAAACCTGTCCTAGCATCATCTGCACTAAATACATTGGTGATATTTCCATTAATATCTCGATAAAGAGGTTCTCCGTTAGAAGGATTCACTCCAGCAAATTCGTTAATAAAATGTGATCCTAACTGTTCGCCAACACGTACGATACTAGTTCCGTTAACAAATTGATCAATTTGTGGACCTAAGTCAGTTACACGTCCGAAATTATAAGATGCATTTCCGTAAATATCAAAATTCCAATTTTGGTCATTATAAATATTATAATCTAATTTTAACTCAAGTCCTTGATTTTTTATAGATCCAATGTTGGTATTTACATTAGTGTCTCCAAAAGCTGCTGGTAATGTAAGGTTAACAGCTAAATCTTCTGTATTAGAGACATAGTAATCAAAGGTTCCGCTTAATTTACCTTTCCATAGGCCAAAATCTAATCCAACATTAAATTGTTCTGTAAATTCCCAACGAGAAGTAGTATTAGCTAATCCAGCAGTTACTAGTGTTGGTACTCCTTGAAAAATAGGATTTGCTAATTGCTGTATGAAAGCATTGGCTCCAGCACTTGCGTCATTCCCTGTTGTTCCAAAGCTGGCTCTTAATTTTAATTGGTCGATCCAAGTTACATTTTCTAAGAACCTTTCATTGTCAATGCTCCATCTTCCAGATACAGAATAAAATAAGATGTTGCTGAATTCTGGATCAATACGTGAAGATCTATCGCTTCTAATAGAAGCTGCAAACCCATAACGATTGTCATAACTATATCCTCCAGTTGCAAAATAAGAATTTAAACTATTTCTAGATCGTATACCATTAGTTGTAGGGATGATTCCATTATCAACGGTTCCTTGCGTAATAGCAGCTTGAAATCCGAAAAGAGCAGGCTCTAATCCGAAGCCAGTAAACCCGCTAGTTCTTAGGTCTCTATTGTTAAGTTCCCAAAATATACTGAAGTTTACATCGTGTTTTTCATTAAAAGTATCAGCATAATTCAACTGAAGTGTAGATGTGAAATTGAGATCTCTAACAGATATTTCTTGTTGACTACCAAATAAGTTAGAATCTGCGTCAGTAATTGCAGGGATAGTCTGTCCTCTGAATGTGTTTGGATTGAAGGCGTTTACGTTAAAATCATCCTCAAAATCAATCCCTACATTATATCCTATATTTAACCAATCGGTAAATTTGTAATTAAAACGTGCAGAAGTTATTAATTTCAATTGTTCATTTTCACGTATTCCATTTTGAAGATCTTCTAAAACATTAGGAGCTAATCTAGAAAGCGTTGGATTTCCAGTATTAAAAGTTCCATCATCGTTAAATACAGGTACTGTTGGATTTCCTAAAAATGGAATTAGAAACGGATTTGCAAGATTTACACCTCCATTACTAGGTACATTATTAGTTCTTGAAAAACCTAATGATGTATTGATGTCAAATTTAAATCTTTCATTTAATTGATGCGTAAGATTTAATCTTGTTGTAATACGTTGTAAATCTGAATTTGGGACAGTTCCTTCTTGTTCAAAATAGGATAGAGATGTAAAGAATCCTGTTTTTTCAGACCCACCAGTTGCTGATACTTCATGGGAAAATGTTCTACCCGTTCTTAGTAAAGCATCTTCAGGGCTAAACCCGTTTAAATCGCTTACTTGTTGACTTATTTGTTCATCAGTAAGATTCCCTGCGCCATTTAAGCCTAAATCTCTACTTAACTCCAAGAACTGTCTAGCATTTAATACATCTACATTTAATGAAGGTGCTTCAGAAACTCCTGTAAAAGTTCTTACTGCTATTTGAGTTTTACTAGATCCGATTCTCCCTTTCTTGGTTTCTATAAGAATTACTCCTGCAGCACCTCTAGCTCCATATAAACTTGTAGCTTGTGCATCTTTTAGTACAGTAACACTTTCGAAATCATTTGCATTCAGTGAGGCAAAACTATTTGGATCAATAGTAATACCATCTACAAGAAATAAAGGCTGTGAATTCCCAAGAATAGAAGAGGTACCTCGTATTCTGATACGTGCAGCAGTTCCTGGTTGACCAGAACCTGAAGAAATTTCAATACCAGTTGCTCTACCTTGAAGAATTTGTTCAAAAGATGCTAAAGGTACTTGAGCCAAGTCTTCAGCTTTTACAGTTGATGTTGCTGCAGTAACAGTAGATTTTTTTTGCGAACCATAAGCAACTACAACGACCTCGTCTAGCGCATTATCTTTCTCTAAAAGAATACTGATTAGTGATTTGTTGCCAACTTGAACTTCCTGGTCTTTAAAACCGACGTAACTTATGACGAGAACGTCAGTTGAAGCTACATTTTTGAGAGTAAAATTACCATCAAAATCAGTTTGAGTTCCTCTGTCAGAGCCTTTAACAATAACGTTAGCGCCTGGTAAAGGGCCGTTTTCTTCGAGAACAGTTCCTGATACTGTTCGTTGTTGTGCAAACGCAGTTTGCACTGCCAGTACTAAGAATAGTACTAGCATTGAGCATAGTTTCTTTTTCATTTTTCTTAAATTACAATTTTTCGATAAAAATCACAATAAAAAGTGATTTATCCAACTATTTATTGATAAATATTGACTTTTTTCGTGTTTTTAATGAGTTATCTACAAAAATATAGAGATTTTCAGAGTGTAATTATGAGCTTAAGTGTTGGTTTACTGCTTGTTTGGTCAGGAACACCTTGTCTGTAGGCATAATCTTTACAATGTTTCAATATTTAAAGTCGATTTACACAATTTTTTAAAAACACGTTTTAAGTCATTGTTTGTTGTTCGAGATGAACATGAAATAGGAAAGTGGTGCTTTCTCGAGATTTTTCTATTTCATTATAAATTTTGTGGTTTTTTGACGGTTTGTAGATAACGCCGATAAAGCTTTACTTTTATCTTAATTTTAACTTAAAATAGGGGTAATTATATTTAAAAACGTATCGCTAATTGAAAATGAAGCTTTGTGTTAGAAAATCTAAAAGTTTGATTTTCAGTTTTTCCATTAGCAATATTAATCTTAAAAATGCCAGCTTTGGTTCTAAGTCCAGCTCCAAAGCCAAAACTTATTAGTTTTTCTTTTTGATCAGAGATATCATTTTCAAAGTAGGCT
Organism: uncultured Dokdonia sp.; assembly: GCF_947492535.1. Taxonomy (GTDB): domain Bacteria; phylum Bacteroidota; class Bacteroidia; order Flavobacteriales; family Flavobacteriaceae; genus Dokdonia. The sequence continues at coordinate 335,869 of NZ_CANLNH010000001.1, forward strand.
AGGTCAATAATACTGTGTACATATATGCTAGAGTTTAACACATATCTATATTCTGTATTTAAAGTACTAACCAGATTTGCAAAAATGCTGTTTTCTTCAAATCCTCGTATGCTGGTGATTCCTCCAAAACGATAAAGTTCATTGGTAAGGTATGTGTCTGAAAGAAGTACTTGTGTTTTGTTGTTTAGGTAGATTTGGTTGGTTTCGTTCAGCTTAAATATATGACTCGTTAGTGAGTTGAAGCTAATTTGTTCTTCTTTTTTTTCTGTAGAAGATCTGTTTCCGACTTCACCTTCTAATGTAAAGTGTGTTTTAACAGGATAGAAAAAGTCTGATTGTAGTTTTGAAAATGAAAAACTACCAAGAACTCTTTGTTGTGTGTAGTCTTCTATGATTTCGTTATCGGTGTTGGTAGACTCGATAAGATCTTCAGATTGTTTTGATTTGTAGCCTAAAGAAATGGTGCTGTTTGGGTTAACTTGGTAAAATAAACTCACCTCTTGGCTGTTTTCAGAAAATGTGCTGTCTTTTCTAAATAATGATAATTGTGTTTCAACTCCTAGTGGACTTCTAAATAAATAAGGCAATGAGGCCTTTACATTTAGTTGTGTTTGGTCATCGCCATCACTCTTATAATTTAATAGTAATGTTTCTCCGTAGTTAAGGTTGTTTGTTAAGATAAGGTCTATATACCCGTCTAGTTGCAATCTGTTAGTCTCTTCATTCGTAGCAAAACCTAGAAAGCCATCAAATCGGTTGTTCACTTTACGCTCTAGGTAAAAGTAAATGGTAGTGCTGTCTTTTGTAAATAAAACTTGAGGATCTTTTTTTGAAGTGATAAAACTAAGATTGTTTAATCGTTCATTTTGTTCAAGTAATTCTTTTTGGTTGAAAACTTTTCCTTCTCTTATTCTTGCGTAATATTTTATATAACCTCTTGGGGCTTTTTTGTATCCATTAATAATAATGCGATTTGCATAGCGATTTACGTCTTGATTTATAGAAAGTTTTCCTGAAAGTGTGTTTATGTTGTCTTTGGATATTGATGTGATTTGAAAACTAGTAAAAGGATTTCCGCTATTTGCAGCTATAGAGGTTAAATTTTCTAAAACCGCTTTCGCGAAAGCGGTCTCAATAAGAATACTGTCGTTCTTAATAGAGAGGTTGGCTTCCTTAAGGTATGTTTTAGTAGATGTGTCTTTTCCTACGTAGATTCTCACATATTTATATCGCTTACCTAAATGCATTGCTGATGCATACAAGGAGTCGTTAATTTTAACTCTTTCTTCAGTGATGTCTATGTAGCCTATTTTTGAAAGAGAGCTTTTTAAGCTATCTATTGTTTTAAATAAAGGAATAAGTTCCTTGAATGTTTTTTGATATCCTATGCTGTCAATTATTTCTGTCTCAGCAAGCGTTTTACCTTTAATACTAAGCAGTAGTTTTCCTTCTTGAGATTGGCAATAGGAAATACTGAAAATATATAGAGTAAAAAAGATGTAGATAATGCGTCTCAAATAGATTTGATTTTTAATGTAAAGCTAACGGTTTTTGTAGGTAAAAAGTGTTTTTAGATTTAATTTATGGGAAACCATTATAAAATAAGTGAGTTATTATTTGATTAATCTCAAAATAATTGTACTTTTGCAAGCCCTTAGAGAAGGGTTAGTTAATTTTTAACAAAATTTAGGTAGAAAGAAATTATGCCAACAATTTCACAATTAGTACGAAAAGGAAGAGCCAAAATAACCAAGAAGAGTAAATCGGCTGCTTTAGATTCGTGCCCACAACGCCGCGGCGTATGTACTCGTGTTTACACGACTACACCTAAGAAACCAAACTCGGCTATGCGTAAAGTTGCGCGTGTTCGTTTAACAAATGGTAAAGAGGTGAATGCATACATCGGAGGTGAAGGACACAATCTTCAGGAGCACTCGATAGTATTGGTTAGAGGTGGAAGGGTAAAAGATTTGCCAGGAGTTAGATATCACATTGTACGTGGAGCTTTGGATACCGCAGGTGTTCAAGGAAGACTACAGTCAAGATCTAAATATGGTGCAAAACGCCCTAAAAAGTAAATCATCAACACTTTTAAAGAGAAGAAATGAGAAAAAGACAGGCCAAGAAGAGACCACTTTTACCAGATCCACGCTTTAACGATCAGTTAGTGACTAGATTCGTTAATATGATGATGTGGGATGGGAAAAAATCGGTAGCTTTTAAAGTTTTTTACGATGCAATTGATATCGTAGAAGAAAAGAAAACAGACGAAGAGAAAACTGCACTTGAAATGTGGAAAGATGCATTATCTAATGTAATGCCACACGTTGAAGTTCGTAGTCGTCGAGTAGGAGGGGCAACTTTCCAAATTCCAATGCAAATCCGTCCAGATCGTAAGATCTCAACTGCAATGAAGTGGTTAATTGGATATGCAAGAAAAAGAAACGAAAAATCTATGGCTTCTAAGCTTGCTGCAGAAATATTAGCTGCTGCAAAAGAGGAAGGTGCTGCTGTAAAAAAGCGTGTTGATACACATAAAATGGCAGAAGCAAACAAAGCATTCTCACACTTTAGATTCTAAGAAATGGCAAGAGATTTAAAATTCACTAGAAATATTGGTATTGCTGCGCACATTGATGCAGGAAAAACTACTACTACTGAGCGTATTCTTTATTATACAGGTGTAAGTCATAAAATTGGAGAAGTACATGATGGTGCTGCGACAATGGACTGGATGGAGCAAGAGCAAGAGCGTGGGATCACGATTACTTCTGCTGCAACTACTTGTGAGTGGAATTTCCCACTTGAGAATGGACAAAAAACTCCAGATACTAAAGGATATCATTTTAATATTATTGATACTCCAGGTCACGTTGATTTTACGGTTGAAGTAAATCGTTCATTACGTGTTCTTGATGGGTTAGTATTCTTATTTAGTGCGGTTGATGGTGTTGAGCCTCAGTCAGAGACTAACTGGAGACTAGCTGATAATTACAAAGTGCCACGTATTGGTTTTGTAAATAAAATGGACCGTCAAGGGTCTAATTTTCTTGCTGTTTGTCAGCAGGTGAAAGATATGTTGAAGTCTAATGCAGTGCCAATTGTATTGAATATTGGTGATGAGGCAGACTTTAAAGGAGTTGTCGATCTTGTAAAGAACCGTGCTATTGTATGGCATGATGAAACACAAGGATCTACTTTTGATATCATCGATATTCCTGATGATATGAAAGAAGAGGCTCGTAAGTATCGTGCTATGCTTATTGAAGAGGTGGCAACGTATGATGAAAATCTTCTTGAGAAATTCATGGAAGACGAAGATTCAATTACAGAAGAAGAAGTGCATGCTGCACTTCGTGCTGCTGTAATGGATATGGCAATAATCCCAATGATTTGTGGTTCTGCATTTAAGAATAAAGGAGTTCAGTTCCTTCTTGATGCGGTATGTCGTTACCTGCCTTCTCCTACTGATAAGGAGGGTATTGTAGGGATGAACCCAGATACAGAGGAGGAAGAAGTGCGTAAGCCAGATGTAAAAGAGCCATTTGCTGCTCTTGCATTTAAAATTGCTACAGATCCTTTTGTAGGGCGTTTAGCATTTTTCCGTGCATATTCAGGTCGTTTAGACGCTGGGTCTTATATCTTAAATAACCGTTCAGGTAAAAAAGAACGTATTTCTCGTATATATCAAATGCACTCTAATAAACAAAATGCTATCGATTATATCGAGGCTGGAGATATTGGAGCGGCAGTTGGATTTAAAGATATTAAAACTGGAGACACAATGTCTTCTGAGAAGCATCCTATTGTTCTTGAATCAATGGACTTCCCAGATCCAGTAATTGGTATCGCAGTAGAGCCTAAGACAAAAGCTGACGTAGATAAACTAGGTATGGCGCTTGCTAAGCTTTCTGAAGAAGATCCAACATTCCAAGTAAAAACAGATGAAGCTTCAGGACAGACTATTATTTCTGGAATGGGTGAACTTCACTTAGATATTATTGTAGATCGTCTTAAGCGTGAGTTTAAGGTGGAAGTGAATCAGGGTCAACCACAAGTTGAGTATAAAGAAGCGATTACTGCAAAAGCAGATCACCGTGAAGTATACAAAAAGCAGTCTGGAGGTCGTGGTAAATTTGCAGATATCGTATTTACTATTGAGCCAGCAGAAGAAGGTAAAGTAGGTCTTGATTTTATTTCTACAATTAAAGGTGGTAACGTTCCTAAGGAATTTATCCCTTCTATTGAAAAAGGATTTAAAACAGCAATGATCAATGGTCCTTTAGCTGGATACGAAGTAGATGCTATGAAAGTAACATTGACTGATGGATCTTACCATGATGTAGATTCTGATCAGTTATCTTTCGAACTTGCTGCAAAATTAGGATTTAAGAACGCTGCAAAAGCTGCTAAGGCAGTAATTATGGAGCCTATTATGAAACTTGAGGTGATTACTCCTGAAGAAAATATGGGTGATATTGTAGGGGATCTTAACCGTCGTCGCGGTCAAGTAAGTGATATGGGAGATCGTGCTGGAGCAAAAACTGTAAAAGCGACTGTGCCACTTTCAGAAATGTTTGGATATGTTACTACATTGAGAACATTATCTTCTGGACGTGCGACTTCTACAATGGAATTTTCTCACTATGCAGAAACTCCTTCTAATATATCAGAAGAAGTAATTGCAGCATCTAAAGGAACAAATTAATTTACTAAGGATATGAGTCAAAAAATAAGAATCAAATTAAAGTCTTACGACCACAACTTAGTAGATAAGTCTGCTGAGAAAATCGTAAAGACAGTAAAAACGACAGGTGCTGTAGTAACTGGTCCAATTCCACTTCCTACGCATAAGAAAATTTTTACGGTACTACGTTCGCCACACGTAAACAAAAAATCTCGTGAACAATTTGAGCTAAGCTCTTACAAGCGTTTACTAGATATTTATAGTTCTTCTTCAAAAACGATTGATGCGTTAATGAAGTTAGAGTTGCCTAGTGGAGTTGAAGTAGAGATAAAAGTGTGATAGATTGAGTACGCTTTCGCGAAAGCGTACTCATCACTATAAAATGTCCTGAGCTGCGTGCGAAGGAAAAACGGAGAAAATACATTCAGGGTTGAAGGTATTTGACCCTGTTTTTTTGAATAGAATTTTAATAATTAATATAAATAAATATGTCTGGGTTAATCGGAAAAAAAATAGGTATGACCAGCATCTTTGACGAAAATGGGAAAAATATTCCTTGTACAGTCTTAGAAGTAGGTCCCTGTGTAGTTACCCAAGTCAGAACCAAAGAAACTGACGGGTATGAGGCCCTTCAACTTGGTTTCGATGACGCAAAAAAGGCAAACAAAGCTGCTAGCGGTCACGCTAAAAAAGCAGGTACGGTTGCAAAGCGTAAAGTTGTCGAATTTCAAGGATTTGAAGGAGAGTTTAAATTAGGAGATGCAATCACTGTAGATCACTTTGAAGAAGGTGAGTTTGTAGATGTGGCTGGTACTTCAAAAGGTAAAGGTTTTCAGGGAGTTGTTAAACGTCACGGCTTTGCTGGGGTTGGACAAGCAACTCACGGTCAACATAACCGTTTGAGAGCTCCAGGTTCTATTGGTGCGGCTTCTTATCCTGCACGTGTATTCAAGGGAATGCGTATGGCAGGACGTATGGGAGGTGATCAAGTGAAAGTTCAAAATTTAAGAGTTTTAAAAGTAGTTACTGATAAGAATCTACTTGTTGTAAAAGGATGTGTTCCTGGTCACAAAAACGCTTATGTAACCATTCAGAAATAATGAAAGTAGCAGTTGTAGATATTAAAGGAAAAGAAACAGGGAGAAAGGCAGACCTTTCTGATGCTGTTTTTGCTATTGAGCCTAATAATCATGCTGTGTACTTAGACGTAAAGCAATATCTTGCTAATCAGCGTCAAGGAACTCATAAGGCTAAAGAGAGAGCTGAGATTTCAGGTTCTACTCGTAAGATTAAAAAACAAAAAGGAACTGGTACTGCTCGTGCGGGAAGTATTAAGTCTGGTGTTTTTAAAGGAGGAGGAAGAATGTTTGGTCCTAGACCAAGAAATTATTCCTTCAAACTTAATAAAGGTATGAAAAGATTAGCACGTCGTTCTGCACTTTCTTTGAAGGCAAATGATAAGGCTATTACAGTCGTAGAAGACTTTAATTTTGAAACTCCAAAGACAAAAGATTTTATTAATGTACTTAAGGCTTTAGGTCTTGAGAATAAAAAATCTTTGATAGTGTTGGGAGAGTCAAATAATAATGTATATTTGTCGTCACGCAATTTAAAGAGCTCTGAAGTTATAACAAGTTCAGAATTAAGTACTTACAAAATTATGAATGCAAATAATGTTGTATTGCTTGAAGGTTCTTTAGAAGGTATTGAGACTAATTTAGCTAAATAAGACGTCATGAGTATTTTAATAAAACCTGTTATTACAGAAAAAGCTACGATGGATAGTGAGGTAAATAACCGCTATACTTTCGAAGTAAGTATGAGAACAAATAAGGTTGAAATTAAGAAAGCAGTTGAATCTGCTTATGGTGTTTCAGTTGAAAAAGTTCGAACAATGAATATCCGTCCAGATCGCAAATCTCGTTATACGAAATCTGGGATGATAACTGGTAAAACAAATGCAATTAAAAAAGCAATTGTACAGTTGGCGGAAGGTGATACAATAGATTTTTATAACAACATTTAATTTCTTAAAATGTCAGTAAGAAAACTAAAACCTATCACTCCAGGGCAGCGATTTAGAGTTGTAAATGGTTTCGACCAAATTACAACTGACAAGCCGGAAAAGAGCCTTTTGGCTCCGAGAAAACGCTCAGGGGGTAGAAACAACACGGGAAAAATGACAGTGCGCCAATTAGGTGGTGGTCATAAAAGAAGGTATCGTATAATTGATTTTAAGCGTAACAAGGAAGGAATTCCTGCTACGGTTGCTTCAATTCAATACGATCCAAACAGAACGGCATTTATTGCATTGCTTAATTACCAAGATGGTGAAAAGCGTTATGTAATTGCTCAAAACGGTCTTCAAGTAGGTCAAAACATTGTTTCTGGTGCAAATGTTGCTCCAGAAATCGGTAATGCTATGCCACTTTCTGGTATTCCATTAGGTACAATCATTTCTTGTATAGAGTTGCGTCCAGGACAAGGGGCTGTTATGGCTCGTAGTGCGGGTGCTTTTGCACAGTTAATGGCGCGTGATGGTAAATTTGCTACTGTTAAATTACCATCAGGAGAAACAAGATTAATTCTTGTTACTTGTATGGCAACTATTGGAGCTGTGTCAAACAGTGATCACCAATTGTTAGTGTCTGGTAAAGCAGGTAGAAGCCGTTGGTTAGGAAGAAGACCTCGTGTACGTCCAGTAGTAATGAACCCTGTTGATCACCCAATGGGAGGTGGTGAAGGTAAATCATCTGGAGGTCACCCTCGTAATAGAAACGGAGTTCCTGCTAAAGGATACAGAACACGTTCTAAGACGAAAGCGAGTAATAAGTATATTGTAGAACGTAGAAAGAAATAATAAGATATGGCACGTTCATTAAAAAAAGGACCTTACGTTCACTATAAATTAGAAAAGAAAGTTGCTGCAAACGTTGAAAGCAATAAAAAGACTGTTATTAAAACATGGTCTAGAGCTTCAATGATTACTCCAGATTTTGTGGGGCAAACAATAGCAGTACATAATGGTCGCCAATTTGTTCCTGTATATGTTACAGAGAATATGGTAGGTCATAAATTAGGAGAATTTTCACCTACACGTTCTTATAGAGGGCATGCTGGTGCAAAAAATAAAGGTAAAAAATAATTGAAGTCATGGGAGTTCGTAAAAGAGAATCAGCAGAGGCACGTAAAGCTGCAAATAAGCAAGTAGCTTTCGCTAAATTGAATAACTGCCCGACTTCACCTAGAAAAATGCGCCTTGTAGCAGATATGGTACGTGGAGCAAAGGTGGAGAGAGCACTTCAGTTGTTGAAATTTAGTAATAAAGAGGCGTCTCGTAAGGTTGAGAAATTAGTTCTTTCTGCAATTGCAAATTGGGAAGCAAAGAACGAAGATGCAAGTATCGAAGATGCAGATCTTTTTATTAAAGAGATTAAAGTGGATAGTGGAGCAATGTTAAAAAGATTGCGTCCAGCACCACAAGGTCGTGCACACAGAATAAGAAAACGCAGCAATCACGTTACAGTTGTGCTTGGTGCAAACGATAACACACAAAGCAATTAATTAGATGGGACAGAAGACAAATCCAATCGGAAATCGCCTAGGAATTATCAGAGGATGGGAATCTAACTGGTATGGAGGTAACGACTACGGTGACAAACTTGCCGAAGACGATAAGATTAGACGTTATATTCACGCTCGTTTAAGTAAGGCTAGTGTGTCACGTGTAATTATTGAGCGTACGCTTAAACTTGTAACCGTTACTATCACTACTGCTAGACCTGGTATAATTATCGGAAAAGGTGGTCAAGAGGTAGACAAGTTAAAAGAAGAGCTTAAGAAAATCACAGAGAAAGAAGTACAAATTAATATCCATGAGATCAAACGTCCAGAACTTGATGCGTTCTTGGTTGGGTCTAGTGTTGCTCGTCAGATTGAAAATCGTATTTCTTTCCGTCGTGCAATAAAGATGGCAATTGCGGCTGCAATGCGTATGAATGCAGAGGGTATTAAAATCCAGATTTCTGGACGTTTGAATGGTGCTGAAATGGCACGTTCTGAGTCTTACAAGGATGGACGTATTCCTTTATCAACATTTAGAGCCGATATTGATTATGCTTTGGTAGAAGCTCATACTACATATGGTAGATTGGGTATTAAAGTATGGATCATGAAAGGTGAAGTATATGGCAAAAGAGAACTTTCTCCATTAGTTGGTTTACAGAAGAAATCAGGTAAAGGTGGTTCGGGTAAAGATAATCGCGGATCTCGCCGTAGAAAGTAATTTTTTAAAAGAACAAGAAAATGTTACAGCCTAAAAAAACAAAATTTCGTAAGCAGCAGAAGGGTCGCATGAAAGGTCTCTCTCAAAGAGGGCATACACTTTCAAACGGAACTTTTGGAATTAAGTCAACAGACTCTAATTTTATTACTGCTAGACAAATAGAAGCAGCTCGTATTGCAGCAACACGTTACATGAAAAGGGAAGGTCAATTATGGATCAAAATATTCCCAGATAAGCCTATTACAAAAAAGCCTCTTGAGGTACGTATGGGTAAAGGTAAAGGTGCTGTTGAGTATTGGGCAGCTGTGGTAAAACCAGGACGTATATTATTTGAAGTAGGTGGAGTGCCTGAGCCAGTGGCTAAAGAAGCTCTTAGACTTGCTGCTCAAAAACTTCCTGTGAGAACAAAGTATATTGTAGCTAGAGACTTTTCAGCTGAATAAATTATAAGATAATGAAACAATCAGAAGTAAAAGGATTATCTGTAGCGGAATTACAAGAAGAACTTGGAAAAGCTAAAAGATCTTATGCAGATCTAAAAATGGCACATACAATTTCTCCATTAGACAATCCTATTCAATTGCGTGCTTTAAGACGTACTGTCGCAAGAATAGCAACTGAATTAACTAAAAGAGAACAATAACGCTGCTTAAGATGGAAAAAAGAAATTTAAGAAAAGAGCGTATAGGTGTTGTAACCAGTAATAAGATGCAAAAATCAATTGTTGTGTCTGAGGTTAAAAAAGTAAAACACCCTATGTATGGAAAATTCGTTTTGAAAACGAAGAAATACGTAGCACACGACGAAACAAATGACTGCAACGAAGGAGATACTGTTAGGATTATGGAAACTCGTCCTATGAGTAAATCAAAATGTTGGAGATTAGTAGAAATCATTGAAAGAGCTAAGTAATGTTACAGCAAGAATCAAGATTAAAAGTAGCAGATAACACAGGTGCAAAAGAAGTTTTGACTATCCGTGTGTTGGGAGGTACTAAAAGAAGATATGCTTCTGTAGGAGATAAAATTGTTGTGTCTGTAAAAGATGCAACTCCTAACGGTCAAGTTAAAAAAGGAGCCGTTTCTACAGCAGTAGTTGTGCGTACTAAGAAAGAAGTGCGTCGTCCAGATGGATCATACATTCGTTTTGACGATAATGCTTGTGTTCTTTTAAACGCTCAAGGCGAAATGCGAGGAACTCGTGTTTTTGGACCAGTAGCGAGAGAACTTCGTGATAAACAATTCATGAAGATTGTATCATTAGCACCAGAAGTGCTTTAATACATAAGAAGATGACAAAACTTAAAATAAAATCAGGAGATACCGTTCGTGTCATTGCTGGAGCCCAAAAAGGCAAAGAAGGTAAGGTGATGAAGGTGTTTGTAGATAAAAACAAAGTTATCGTTGAGGGTGTAAACATGGTTAAAAAGCATGAGAAGCCTAGTGCAGCAAATCCTCAAGGTGGTATTAAAGAAAAAGAAGCACCTCTTCAAATTTCAAATGTATCTTTAATAGATGCTAATGGTAAAGCTACTCGTGTAGGTTACCGTATGGAAGGAGATAAGAAGGTTCGTTTCGCAAAAACAACAAACGAAATCATATAGTCATGGGATACGTACCAAGATTAAAACAAGAGTTTAAAGACCGTGTAACGGCTTCTCTTACAGAAGAATTTGGCTATAAGAATGTAATGCAAGTTCCTAAACTTAATAAGATCGTTGTGTCTAGAGGTATAGGTGCTGCTGTTGCAGATAAGAAATTGGTTGAGAATGCAGTAGAAGAGCTTACCTTAATTACAGGACAAAGAGCTATATCTACGATTTCTAAAAAAGACGTTGCTTCATTTAAGTTGCGTAAAGGAATGCCAATTGGAGCAAAAGTAACTTTACGTGGTGAGCGTATGTATGAATTTCTTGATAGATTGATTACATCTGCATTACCTCGAGTAAGAGACTTTGGAGGAATCAATGCTACAGGATTTGATGGTAGAGGTAATTACAGTATGGGAATTACTGAACAAATTATCTTTCCAGAAATTAATATCGATAGAATTAAGAAAATAGAAGGTATGAATATTACCTTTGAAACTTCTGCTGCTACTGATAAAGAAGCAAAATCATTGTTAACAGAACTAGGTCTACCTTTCAAAAAGAATTAATTATGGCTAAAGAATCAATGAAAGCCCGTGAGGTGAAAAGAGCAAAAACAGTTGCTAAGTATGCTGAAAAACGTAAGGCTTTAAAAGAAGCTGGAGATTACGAAGCATTACAAAAGCTTCCTAAGAATGCATCACCTATACGTATGCATAACCGTTGTAAGTTAACAGGTCGTCCAAAAGGATATATGAGACAATTTGGTATTTCTCGTGTTACATTTAGAGAAATGGCAAACCAAGGTCTAATCCCAGGAGTTAAAAAGGCTAGTTGGTAATAAATTATTAATAAATAGAAGGTTTCGCGAAAGCGAAAAACCACTATTGTAAATTCATATAAATGAACACAGATCCAATTGCAGATTTTCTAACTAGAATTAGAAATGCTGCAGCAGCAAATCATAGAGTCGTTGAGATTCCAGCATCAAACCTTAAAAAGGAGATGACAAAGATCTTATTCGATCAAGGTTACATATTAAGTTACAAATTTGAGAAAGGTAAATCTCAAGATACTATCAAGATCGCTTTGAAGTATGATGGTTTTACAAAAGAATCTGTAATTAGAGATATACAAAGAATAAGTAAACCTGGTTTACGTAAATACGCTTCATCTTCAGATATACCTCGTGTATTGAATGGTTTAGGTATTGCTATTGTTTCTACTTCGAGAGGAGTAATGACAGGAAAGCAAGCTCAGCAAGCTAACGTAGGTGGCGAAGTACTTTGTTACGTTTACTAACCCAGTTAAAAAGACAAAGAAATGTCAAGAATAGGTAAAAGTCCAATTACAATTCCAGATGGTGTTACTGTAAATGTAGCTGATGGTTTTGTAACCGTAAAAGGAAAATTAGGTGAACTTAAACAAGAGTTTTCAGGAATTGCTATTAAGGTAGAAGATGGAACAATAACTCTTGAAAGATCTTCTGATAAGAAAGATGTTAGAGCTAAGCACGGTTTATATCGTTCTCTTATTTTTAATATGATCGAAGGTGTGTCAAAAGGATGGACCAAAGAATTAGAGCTTATAGGAGTAGGATATCGTGCAAGTAATCAAGGGCAAAAATTAGATTTAGCTGTTGGTTTCTCTCATAATATAGTTTTAGAAATCGCTCCAGAAGTGAAGGTGGAAACTGTATCTGAAAAAGGTAAAAACCCAATTGTAAAATTAACATCTCACGATAAACAATTAGTAGGGCAAGTAGCGGCGAAAATACGTGCTTTCCGTAAGCCAGAGCCATATAAAGGTAAAGGTATTAAGTTTGTTGGTGAGATCATTAGAAGAAAAGCAGGTAAATCTGCATAATACATAGATTATGGCATTATCAAAAAGTGAAAAAAGAAATAGAATTCATTTGAGAATTCGTAAGACTATTTCTGGAACTGCAGAGCGCCCTAGACTCTGTGTATTTAGAAGTAATAAAGAGATTTATGCTCAGATAATAGATGATTTATCTGGTAAAACTTTAGGTGCTGCTTCTTCTAGAGATAAGGGAATTACTGCAGGATCTAATAAATCTGAAACAGCAAAACTTGTAGGAAAAGCTATTGCTGAAAAAGCTGTAAAATCAGGTGTTGAATCTGTTATATTTGACAGAGGAGGATATCTATATCATGGAAGAGTAAAACAACTAGCAGAAGGCGCTCGTGAAGGCGGACTTAAATTCTAAATAAATTATGTACCAGAATTATAAAAACGTAGAGTTAGTTAAACCTAGTGGTTTAGAACTTAAAGATCGCTTAGTAGGAGTACAACGTGTTACTAAAGTGACAAAAGGAGGTAGAGCCTTTGGTTTTTCAGCAATTGTTGTAGTTGGTGATGAAAATGGAGTTGTAGGTCAAGGTTTAGGGAAGTCTAAGGAAGTTGCATCTGCAATTGCAAAAGCAGTAGAAGACGCAAAGAAAAACTTAGTTCGTATTCCTTTGAATAAAAAGACAATTCCTCATGAGCAAAAAGGTAAATATGGTGGAGCAAGAGTGTTATTAATGCCTGCCGCTGCCGGTACAGGAGTAATAGCAGGTGGTGCAATTAGAGCTGTATTAGAATCTGTAGGAATTCATGATGTATTATCTAAGAACCAAGGATCATCAAATCCTCATAATGTTGTTAAAGCTACTTTTGATGCGTTACTTCAATTAAGAAGTGCAGAAACTGTTGCAAAACAAAGAGGAATTTCGTTAGACAAAGTTTTTAAAGGATAAACCAAGTAGTTATGGCAAAGATTAAAGTAACAAAGATTCGTAGTGCGATTAATCGCCCTGTTGATCAAAAAAGAACCCTAGAGGCTCTTGGATTAAGAAAGATGGGCCAAGTAAAGGAGCATGAGAATACTCCTAATATACTTGGTATGATAAATAAAGTAAGTCATTTGGTTTCTGTAGAAGAGGCATAAATATTAGTATAGATGAATTTAAGTAACTTAAAGCCTGCAAAAGGTTCAGTTAAGAAAAACGATAGCCGTAAAGGACGTGGTCAGGCAACTGGTAACGGTGGTACAGCTGGTCGTGGTCATAAAGGAGCAAAGTCTCGTTCTGGTTATTCTAAGAAACTCGGTTTTGAAGGAGGTCAAATGCCATTACAAAGACGTGTTCCTAAGTTCGGTTTTAAAAATGTTAATCGTAAAGAGTATGCTGGTGTTAATATAGATACGCTTCAAGAATATGTTGATGCAGGTCGTATTAAAGACGAAGTAACTCTAGATGTGTTAATAGAAAATCGCCTTGTTGGTAAAAATGACTTAGTAAAAATATTAGGTAGAGGAGAACTTAAAGCGAAGCTTAAAGTAACTGCTCACAAATTTACAGCATCAGCAAAACAAGCTGTCGAAGCTGCTGGAGGTGAAGCTGTAACTTTATAATCGATATAAGAGGATGAAATTTATAGATACAATAAAAAATATTTGGAAGATTGACGAGCTTAAGAATCGCATTCTGCTTACGTTAACTCTTCTCCTCGTTTATCGTTTTGGTGCCCAGGTAGTATTGCCTGGAATTGATGCTTCACAGTTAGGTGGTTTTGCTGCTAATTTTGATGGAGGTTTAGGAGGTTTACTTAATGCATTTACTGGAGGTGCTTTTTCTAATGCATCTGTATTTGCACTTGGTATTATGCCATATATCTCAGCATCGATTGTTGTGCAATTAATGGGAATTGCTATTCCTTATTTGCAGAAACTACAAAAAGAAGGAGAGAGCGGTCGTCGTAAGATTAATCAAATAACAAGATGGCTTACCATAGGAATTTGTTTATTACAAGCTCCTGGTTATCTTGCTGCTCTTGGAACATTAGGAGTTCCTGAATCTGCTTTTGTTTTAGGTAAGACACCTGTATTCTATATTTCATCAGTAATGATACTTGTAACTGGATGTATATTTGCAATGTGGTTAGGAGAAAAAATTACAGATAAAGGTATAGGTAATGGTATATCACTATTAATTATGGTTGGTATTATCGCAACAATGCCTATTTCATTTGTTCAAGAATGGGTAGCACGTGTTACTGAGTCTAATGGTGGAATTATTATGATTCTAATAGAATTAGTAATATGGTTTGTAATTATATTATTATCTGTTCTTCTTGTGATGGCTGTAAGGCAAATTCCAGTCTCCTATGCAAGAAGAACTGCTAGTGGAGCTTATGAAAAAAATGTTTTTGGAAGTCGTCAGTATATTCCTTTAAAACTTAATGCTTCAGGAGTAATGCCAATTATATTTGCTCAGGCAATTATGTTTGTTCCAGGTTTAATAGGAGGAGCAAGTTTTCTAGAAAACACAAGTACAGGACAATGGTTACAACAAGAATTTGGAGGAAATATATTTGGATTTTGGTATAATTTAGTATTTGGATTATTGATTATCATATTTACATATTTTTATACTGCAATTACAGTTCCTACAAATAAAATGGCTGATGATCTAAAACGTAGTGGTGGGTTTATTGCTGGAATTCGTCCAGGAAGTGAAACTGCAGAATACTTAGATAAAATCATGTCACAAATTACATTGCCAGGATCTATATTTTTGGCACTTATAGCAATATTCCCAGCTATAGCATTTAATGTTATAGGAATACAGCAAGGGTGGGCTCTATTCTATGGAGGTACTTCTTTGTTGATTATGGTAGGTGTAGCTATAGACACGATGCAACAAGTAAATTCATACCTGCTTAATAGACATTATGATGGTCTTATGAAATCAGGTAAAAACCGTAAAGCAGTAGCATAATGGCAAAACAAGCAGCTATAGAACAAGACGGGTCAATTATAGAAGCATTGTCTAATGCAATGTTTAGAGTTGAATTAGAAAATGGCCACGTAGTGACTGCGCACATATCAGGTAAGATGCGTATGCACTATATTAAATTATTACCTGGAGATAAAGTAAAATTAGAAATGAGTCCTTATGATTTATCAAAGGCTCGTATAACATACCGTTACTAACGGGAAAACAAGCTTGATATGAAAGTAAGAGCGTCTATTAAAAAAAGAAGTGCCGATTGCAAGATTGTACGTCGCAAGGGCAGATTATACGTAATTAATAAAAAGAACCCTAGGTTTAAACAAAGACAAGGTTAAGAATTATGGCTAGAATTGCAGGGATAGATATCCCAAAACATAAGAGAGGTGTAATTGCACTAACATACATCTTTGGAATTGGTAGAAGTAGAGCTCAAGAAATTTTAGCTACTGCTAATGTATCAGAAGATAAAAAGGTATCTGATTGGGATGATGACGAGATTGGTCGAATTCGTGATGCAGTAGGTAGCTATACTATCGAAGGAGAATTACGTAGCGAAGTTTCATTAAACATCAAGCGTTTAATGGATATCGGATGTTACAGAGGTATTCGTCATCGTACAGGACTTCCTTTAAGAGGTCAGCGTACTAAGAATAACTCTCGTACAAGAAAAGGTAAGCGTAAAACTGTTGCAAACAAGAAAAAAGCAACTAAATAATAACTTGTAGTAATGGCAAAGCAAAGTACAAAAAAACGTAAAGTTGTTGTAGAGTCTGTAGGTGAAGCACACATCTCAGCTTCTTTTAATAATTTGATTATTTCATTAACAAATAAAAAAGGAGATGTGATATCTTGGTCATCTGCTGGTAAAATGGGTTTTAGAGGTTCTAAGAAGAATACTCCATATGCGGCTCAAACGGCGGCAGAAGACTGCGCAAAAGTTGCTCACGAAGCAGGTTTACGTAAAGTAAAAGTATATGTGAAAGGACCAGGTAATGGACGTGAGTCTGCTATCAGATCTATTCATAATAGTGGTATTGAAGTTACAGAAATTATAGATGTAACTCCAGCACCACATAATGGGTGTCGTCCTCCTAAAAGACGTCGCGTTTAATTTTAATTTAATATCTAGAGGGATATATGGTTTGCGAAGGATTGACCTTAATTCCTAACCCCCTCAAAAAACAAATTTTTAATGGCAAGATATACTGGTCCTAAGACTAAAATTGCTCGTAAGTTTAGTGAAGCAATTTATGGAGAAGATAAATCTTTTGAAAAAAGAAATTATCCTCCTGGACAGCACGGAAACAACAGAAGAAGAGGAAAGAAATCTGAGTACGCTGTTCAATTACAAGAAAAACAAAAAGCTAAGTATACGTATGGTATATTAGAGCGCCAATTTAGAAACCTATATGCAAAAGCAAATAGATCTAACGGAATCACAGGTGAAGTTTTACTTCAACTTTGTGAGCAACGTTTAGATAATGTTGTTTTTAGAATGGGGGTTTCTCCATCTAGAAATGGAGCTCGTCAATTAGTTTCTCACCGTCACATTACAGTAAATGGTAGTATCGTAAATATACCATCTTACCAAGTAAAGCCTGGTGATGTTATCGCTGTTCGCGAAAAATCAAAATCATTAGAAGTTATCACAAACTCATTGTCTAATGCAAGTCATGTGTATGAGTGGATATCATGGAATAATGATAAAAAAGAAGGTACTTTTGTAGCTGTTCCTCAGCGTCTTCAAATACCTGAAAATATCAATGAACAATTCATCGTCGAATTGTACTCTAAGTAAAATTAACTAAAGCTAGAAAACACGATATGGCAATATTAAATTTCCAAAAGCCTGATAAAGTCATTATGATTGACTCTACTGATTTTGAAGGTAAGTTTGAGTTTAGACCTCTAGAACCTGGTTATGGTTTAACCGTAGGAAACGCTTTAAGACGTGTATTACTTTCTTCTTTAGAAGGTTTTGCAATCACTTCTGTACGTATAGAAGGCGTAGATCATGAGTTTTCTACAATCGCTGGAGTAGTTGAAGATGTTACTGAGATTATTCTTAATTTAAAACAAGTACGTTTTAAAAGACAAATTGAAGAAATAGATAATGAGACTGTTACTATTTCTCTTTCTGGAATTGATCAGCTTACTGCTGGAGATTTTCAGAAGTTTATTTCAGGTTTTCAGGTACTTAATCCAGACCTTGTTATTGCAAATATGGATAAGAAAGTCTCTATCAATATGGAAATTACCATAGAGAAAGGTAGAGGATATGTTCCGGCAGAAGAAAACAAAAAATCAAATGCACCTTTAGGTACAATATTTACAGATTCTATTTATACACCAATTAGAAATGTAAAGTATAGTATAGAAAATTACCGTGTAGAACAAAAAACAGATTATGAGAAATTAATCTTTGAAATTATTACAGACGGTTCTATTCATCCAAAAGAAGCACTTACTGAAGCTGCAAAAACACTTATACATCATTTCATGTTATTCTCTGATGAGCGTATCACTCTTGAAGCAGATGAGATTGCTCAAACAGAAACATATGATGAAGAGTCGCTTCACATGAGACAGTTATTAAAGACTAAACTTATAGATATGGACCTTTCGGTACGTGCTCTAAACTGTCTTAAAGCTGCAGAAGTTGATACATTAGGTGATCTTGTTTCTTTCAAT
Organism: uncultured Dokdonia sp.; assembly: GCF_947492535.1. Lineage (GTDB taxonomy): Bacteria > Bacteroidota > Bacteroidia > Flavobacteriales > Flavobacteriaceae > Dokdonia. The sequence goes on from NZ_CANLNH010000001.1 coordinate 353,919, forward strand.
AAAAATGACCTTATGAAGTTTAGAAACTTTGGGAAAAAGTCATTGACAGAACTTGAAGAACTTGTTAATGTAAAGGGACTTAATTTTGGTATGGATTTATCAAAATATAAATTAGATAAAGATTAATTACGATTTGTACGCTTTCGCGAAAGCGAATAAAGATTAACAACAATGAGACACGGAAAGAAATTTAATCACTTAGGAAGAAAAACAGCGCATAGAAAAGCAATGCTTGCAAATATGGCTTGTTCCCTGATTGAACATAAAAGAATAAATACAACAGTTGCTAAAGCAAAAGCGCTTAAGCAATTTGTAGAGCCTTTAGTAACAAAATCAAAAGAAGATACAACACACAACAGACGTATTGTATTTGCTCGTTTACGCCAAAAAGAAGCTGTAACTGAACTTTTCAGAGAGGTAGCAGTAAAAGTTGGTGATCGTCCAGGAGGATATACTCGTATTATTAAATTAGGTAATCGTTTAGGGGATAACGCTGATATGGCAATGATAGAGCTAGTTGATTATAATGAGCTCTACAATGCTGGTAAACCTGCTAAAAAGAAATCTACTCGTCGTGGTAGAACTAAGAAAACTGAGACAACTCCACCAGTTGTAGAAGCTACTTCTAACGAGGAAGAATAGATCGGTAAACCTGTTACAAAAAGGTTAAATAGTATCGGGATTTACCGCAAGGTGAATCCCTTTTTTTATTTTTACACCGTTAAGTTAAATTTGGCAGACTATTTGACTGAGATAAAATATAATTTAGAAATATAATAAAACTATGAAAAAATTAATGATTGTTTTAGTATCCTTTACACTTACAATGGGATACGGATATGCGCAAGCAGTCGATGCAAATAATAATGCATTAAATGCGCTTGCCACATATGGACCTGATGGTGCTAATATAGGAGCATCTAGTATTGTACGTAATCCACCAAGACCTATAGACGGAACTGTATATCTATTTGATACATGGAATAACAATGCTATTGCTGTTACTACTGATGAAAAACCAATTAGAATTAATAGTACTATTAATTTTAATGCAAAGCGTAATGCATTTGAAGCTAAAACTGAAGATAAAGAAGTTATTTTTACTTTTGACTTTACAAATATTGATAGGTTTGTAGTTAATAACAGAATCTTTAAGAATATTTATTCTCCAGTAGATGGAAGTTATAGAGTATTTGAAGTTATTGCAGAAACTAATGACTTTGAAATTTATAAAGATTATAAGATTGATATAAGAGAAGGTAATCCAAATCCATTACTAGCTCGTGCAAATGATAAGTATATCATGAAAGATAGTTATTATGTTAAAAAAGGGAAGTCTTTTAAAAAGCTTAGACTTAAAAAATCTGATATTCTTAAAGCAGCAGGATCTAAATCTTCAGTAGTTGAACAATATGCTAAGGATAACAACCTCAACTTTAAAAATGAAAGGGATTTACGAAAGATCGTTAGTTATTACACAACTTTATAATAGATATTAACATTTTAAAAGAGAGCTTTGATAAAAAGCTCTTTTTTTTTGCCTTAGTATTTTAAGCTATATAATATATTTGCACAAATTATAATCATATGAAATATCAGTCTCGACGTCCAGCACTTATTTTACTTGCAGATGGAACCATTTTTCACGGAAAATCTGTTGGTGATGTAGAAGGTACATCTTTTGGGGAAGTTTGCTTTAATACTGGAATGACAGGGTATCAAGAGATTTTTACCGATCCTTCTTATTTTGGCCAGCTTATGGTAACTACAAATGCGCATATAGGAAACTATGGAGCTACTAATGAAGAAACAGAATCTGACGGCGTTAAAATATCTGGTCTTATATGTAGAAACTTTAGTTACACATATTCGAGACAAGATGCGCAAGAATCACTTGAAGAGTTCTTGTCCTCAAATAATCTTTTTGCAATATCTGATGTAGATACAAGAGCATTGGTAGCATATATAAGAGATAATGGGGCTATGAATGCAGTGATATCTACAGATGTAGATAATATAGATGCATTAAAAGTTAAACTTTCCGAAGTGCCAAGTATGAATGGATTGGAACTAGCTTCCAAAGTTTCTACAAAAGAACCATACTATTTTGGAGATGAAAAATCTGAAATTAAAATAGCAGCGTTAGATATAGGAATTAAGCGTAACATTTTACGTAATTTTTCAAAAAGAGGGGCTTATATAAAAGTATTTCCATACAACACTTCGTATGAAGAGATGAAAGAGTGGAATGCAGATGGTTATTTTTTATCCAATGGGCCAGGAGATCCAGAACCATTAGATAATGCGATTCAAGTTGCAAAAGATATTATTGAAAAAGATCAACCATTATTTGGAATATGTTTAGGTCATCAAGTAATTGCACTTGCAAATGGTATTTCTACGTATAAAATGCACAATGGACATAGAGGTATAAATCACCCGATTAAAAACTTACTTACGGGTAAAGGGGAGATTACGTCTCAAAACCATGGGTTTGCGATCAATAGAGAAGAAACAGAAGCAAATAAGAATGTAGAAATTACACACGTACATCTTAATGATCATACTGTTGCAGGAATTAGAATTAAAGATAAAAACTGTTTCTCTGTACAATATCATCCAGAAGCTAGTCCTGGACCTAATGATGCTACTTATCTTTTTGATCAGTTTATAGAGAATATTAAAGGAGTTAAGGCGTAAAATTATAGAAATATAAATTAAGTTTTTAGATGCTAGTTTTGCGAAAACGTTATCGCGACTATTTATCAATTTTTCAGGTTGTGAAGATGACAAATTGTATCTTTCAACCATCAAATAATATACTATGAGCATAATAATAGACATTCACGCAAGACAAATTTTTGATTCTAGAGGAAATCCTACAGTAGAAGTAGATGTATATACAGAAAACGGCATCATGGGTCGTGCAGCAGTTCCTTCAGGAGCTTCTACTGGAGAACACGAAGCCGTAGAATTAAGAGATGGTGGAGATGCTTATATGGGAAAAGGAGTTCAGCAAGCAGTTAGTAATGTAAATACAATTATTGCAGCTGAATTATTAGGGACATCAATTTTTGAACAAAACTTGATTGATCAAATGATGATTGATCTTGATGGAACACCAAATAAATCTAAGCTTGGTGCAAATGCGATATTAGGTGTTTCTTTAGCTTGTGCAAAAGCAGCAGCAGCAGAATTAAACTTGCCATTATATAGGTATGTTGGAGGCGTAAGTGCAAATACGTTGCCTGTCCCTATGATGAATATCATTAATGGAGGCTCTCATAGTGACGCGCCTATTGCTTTTCAAGAATTTATGGTTATGCCGGTAAAAGCGCAAAGTTTTACAGAGGCCATGAAAATGGGAACTGAAATATTCCATAATCTTAAAAAAGTATTACACGATCGTAACTTAAGTACAGCAGTAGGAGACGAAGGAGGATTTGCTCCCGCTCTTGATGGTACAGAAGATGCATTAGACTCAATAAAAATTGCAGTAGAAAAAGCTGGATATTCTTGGGGTGATGAAATTATGATTGCATTGGATTGTGCTGCAGCAGAGTTTTATGTAGACGGTAAATATGATTATACAAAGTTTGAAGGTGATTCAGGAGTCATTCGTACAAGCGAAGAGCAAGCAGATTATCTAGCGTCATTAGCTGCAAATTACCCTATTATATCTATAGAAGACGGGATGGATGAAAATGATTGGGATGGCTGGAAGTATCTTACAGATAAGGTGGGTGATAAAGTACAATTAGTAGGTGATGATCTCTTTGTAACTAATGTAGATCGTTTATCTAGAGGAATCGAGAATGGAATTGCAAATTCTATTCTTATTAAGGTAAATCAAATAGGAACATTAACAGAAACAATTGCAGCTGTAAACATGGCACATAATGCAGGGTATACATCAGTAATGTCTCATAGATCTGGTGAAACGGAAGATAATACTATTGCAGATTTAGCAGTAGCACTTAATACAGGTCAGATTAAAACAGGATCTGCTTCACGATCTGATAGAATGGCGAAGTATAATCAATTACTTCGTATAGAAGAGCAACTTGCAGAAGTAGCATATTTCCCAAGTGTAAATGCTTTTAAATTAAAATAATAGCTTCTGTATAAGAATGTAATATAGCCTCCTTTCTGGAGGCTTTTTTATGTAAAAATATCGACAAAAAACATATTTAATAGATAAAATACTGAGTTTTTGATTGCTTGATTTGCCTAATTGTGTTTTATTTTATAACAAATTGAAAATAAAATAATAATTAATTGACTGATTATTAGTAATTTGATTTTAAAATTAACACATGTAAGAATTATCTTTCTTTTTATTTTTGCTGCTTATTTACTTTTTATATACTTTTAACATCCAAATCTATTAGAACTTAAAAGATATCCTACTTAATTTGATGTAACTATCGATTATTTTGAAGTTATAACAAACCTAACTTTATCTTTTAAATTCTTAGCCCAATGATTGTGTTGCACGTTAGTGAATAAACAAGCAAAATGATTTTAAGTTGGGTAAAGAGCGGGAGATGAAGCTTCAATGCTGAGTAACTCGCTCTTTTTAAGAATTATTTTTTGGTATATAAAAACACCAAAATTTAGGTTTGAAGTTGGGTAAAGAGCTTATGCTATGGTATAAGCTCTTTTTTATTTGATACACTTGCCGAGTCTATAGGGAAAAATTGGTGGTAAAATGCGTGTATTATTTACCTTACTTTACATAGGGATAGATGTTGAGTATGCTTTCGCGAAAGCGTATTTAAAACTACACCATCTTTAGACTATTTGCGTAAGAACTGTTCTTCATCTATTGATATTATTGGGCTGGATACTAGTTTTTAGTGTAAATATTACATAAGATTTGGATTAAATTTTAATTTAAGTTTTTTTTAAGTGCTTTACTGTATGGAAATATGAAAAAAACCGACTGTTTTTTTGTAAATTAGCAATCCTTCTAAAAAAAGGAATAATCACCTTAAATTTTTCAAAAAAGCATGGCAGATAAAGCAACGCTAACCATAGGCGATCAATCATATGATTTTCCTATTATAACAGGCACAGAAAACGAAAAAGCAATTGATATAAAAACGCTTAGAGGAGCAACTGGCGGTGTCACTACAATAGATCCGGGGTATAAAAATACAGGCTCTTGTGAAAGTGGCATTACTTTTTTAGATGGAGAAAAAGGTATTTTGCGCTACAGAGGGTACTCTATAGAGTCTTTAGCAGAGAAAGCAGATTTCTTAGAAGTAGCTTATTTGTTAATTTTTGGAGATCTTCCTTCAAAAGAACAATTAGATAAATTTCATACTGATATAAAAGCAGAATCTCATGTAGATGAGGATATGAAGAAAATCTTAGATGGTTTTCCTAAGTCTGCGCATCCTATGGGTGTGTTAAGTGCTTTAACATCGGCTCTTATAGCTTTTAATCCTACTTCTGTAAATGTAGATTCAGAAGAAGAGATGTATACTACCATTGTAAAGTTATTGGCAAAATTTCCAGTACTAGCATCATGGGCGTTGCGCAAAAAGAAAAGTCAACCATTAGATTATGGAGATAATAGTTTAGGCTATGTTGCAAATCTTCATAAAATGATGTTCTCAAAGGCTAATGAAGAATATAAAGCCGATCAATCTGTTATAGATGCGCTTGATAAATTATTGATATTACATGCAGATCATGAGCAAAACTGTTCTACTTCAACAGTACGTATCGTAGGCTCTGCTCATGCAGGGTTATTTGCATCTATATCTGCAGGTATTTCAGCATTATGGGGTCCACTTCATGGAGGAGCTAACCAAGCAGTAATAGAAATGCTTGAGGCGATTAAAGAAGACGGAGGTGATACTAAAAAATATATGGCAAAGGCAAAAGATAAGCAGGATCCTTTCCGCTTAATGGGCTTTGGTCATAGAGTATATAAAAACTTTGATCCACGTGCAAAGATTATCAAAGTTGCAGCAGATGACGTTTTAAATATGTTAGGTATAGAAGACCCTGTATTAGATATTGCTAAAGGACTAGAAAAAGAAGCATTAGAAGATCAATATTTTGTAGATCGTAAATTATATCCTAATGTAGATTTTTATTCAGGAATTATATACAGAGCCTTAGGAATTCCAGTAGAGATGTTTACGGTGATGTTTGCTCTTGGGCGTTTGCCAGGATGGATTGCACAATGGAAAGAAATGCGCGAACGTAAAGAACCTATTGGACGTCCACGTCAAATATATACAGGCGAAAACTTTAGAGAGTTTACTCCTGTATCTGAAAGATAAAATGATAGTATATTGAATTTGAAAATAGCAAGCTAGTTTAGCTTGCTATTTTTTTTTGAACTGTTCTAATTTTGCTTTCGCGAAAAATTACTTTAAGAGACTTCCTAGTTATTTTAGAATTAGATATAACCAACGATCACTCATTTAAATTATCTATAGGTGTTTGCTCTTATTTTTTGTGTTCAAACATGGAGATTAGTATCTTAGTCCTATGCTTAAATTACACGTTAATGATGAGACTTCACGATTGCGTGCGGTTATCTTAGGAACTGCCGAGAGTTGCGGGCCTACCCCAAGAATTGAAGATGCTTATGATCCCAAAAGTGCACAACACATTAAGGCGGGAACATATCCAGTAGAAGAGGATATGGTAAAAGAAATGGAAGCTGTAGCTTCTGTTTTTGAAAAATATGATGTTCAAGTTTTTAGACCACAAGTACTAAAAGATTACAATCAAATTTTCTCTAGAGATATAGGTTTTGTCATTGATAATAAATTTATAAAAGCAAATATTCTTCCAGATAGAGAACGAGAAATAGAAGCTATACAATATGTTATAGATCAAATACCATCAACACATGTATTTCGTTTGCCAGAAGATGCTCACGTAGAGGGAGGTGATGTTATGCCGTGGGGAGATTTTATTTTTGTTGGAACGTATACAGGAGACGATTATCCTGATTTTATTACAGCAAGAACTAATAAAGAAGCGGTACAGTACCTCGCTGAATTATTCCCTAAGAAAAAAGTGGTTTCTTTTGAGTTGAGAAAACACAATACAGATCCAAAAGAGAATGCACTTCATTTAGATTGTTGTTTTCAGCCTGTAGGCAAGGATAAAGCAATTATTCATAAAAATGGTTTCCTTAAAGAAGAGGAGTATGAATGGTTGGTGAATTTATTTGGAAAAGAAAACGTTTTTGAAATCTCTAAGGATGAAATGTACAATATGAATAGTAATGTTTTTAGTATTGCTCCTAATGTTGTGATTTCAGAAAAGAATTTTACGAGATTAAATACGTGGTTAAGATCTCATGATATTACGGTAGAAGAAGTACCATATGCAGAGATCGCAAAACAAGAAGGCTTGCTGCGATGTAGTACATTACCCTTAGTGAGAGATTAAGGCATTACAAAAGATACTGAAGTTGATGTATTTGGGTTTAAGTTTGGAAATATAAAAGCTCCATTGTTTGGATCGTTATATTCATTACTTATCAGTGACTCTCCGTATGCTTTTATGTATATAGTTGCTCCAGAAATAAACCCTAATTCTTCAAACTCTTCAAAGGTGTATTGCCTTATAAATGGAGTAAATTCAGCTTGTAATACAGGAGTGAAATATTCAAAAATTTGATTGCTGGCTTCACTACCTATGTTAAAAAAAAGACGCACATAACGTATGTTTGTAGTATGAGCAAGTGGAGAAGTTGTTACTAATAATGTAATACCAGTCTCTGTTTCGAAGAGTTGTAGCTGACTAATTTCTGTAGTAGATTTTTTACCTAATATTTCAAATGCTTCTATCGTAGTCTCTTCATTTTGATGTATAATATCAGCTCTCTTAAATGTTCCAAAACCTTCTTTTTCAAATCGTAAGTCATAACGACCGTGAGGTAGATCATTAAACCTATAATTGCCAATAGTATCTGTGAGAACAGAAATAACGGGATCAGACCCTTCTATACTTACGCTCATATTTTCATCTGGAGCATAGCCACCTCTAGATTCAAATAGTTTAACCGTACCTGTTATTACCCCAGTCTCAATGACTTCTATTTCCTCTTCCTTATTATTACTACAGGATACTAATAAAATAATAATAGCGTAGTGTATATATGCTTTCATAAACGTTGCATGTACTTAAAGATACAAAAAATGATATACCTTTTTAGTATGCGTGAATTATGTATATACTTCCTAATTTATTATACTACTTGAACTTTAGCAGCTAATTCTTTTGCTCTTTCAGTAACTTTTATGATATCACCATCTTTTGAATCATACGTAACGACAACACCCATACGTCTATAAGGTCTGGAAGTTGGTTTGCCAAATAATCTGAAATCAGACTTTTTTGCATTGGCTATTGTTTCAATACCTTTAAAACTTGGATTGTCAGAATGGTCACTAGCAAGAATAACAGCGCTAGCACCGATACGTTCTTGTGTAATTTCAGCGATAGGAAGTCCTAAAACAGCACGGAGGTGTAATTCAAATTCATTGAAGTTTTGCGTATTTCCTAAAGTAACCATTCCTGTATCGTGAGGTCTTGGCGAAAGCTCAGAAAAATAAACCCCATCATCTGCTATGAAAAATTCAACTCCCCAAATACCAGCACCTCCTAAAGCATCTGTTACTTTTTCTGCCATTTCTTGTGCTGTCTGTAGGTGTTCAGATAACATGATAGCTGGTTGCCAACTTTCTTGATAATCTCCTCTCTCTTGCCTATGTCCTATAGGTGGACAGAATAGTGTTGTACCTTCTCTTTGCGTAACTGTAAGTAATGTAATTTCATAATTAAAATTTACAAACCCTTCTACGATAACTTCAGCAACATCTCCACGAGATCCTTCTTGGGAGTAATCCCAAGCTTTTTGGATGTCATTTTCAGTTTTGATAGTAGATTGCCCTTTCCCACTTGAAGACATAAGTGGTTTTACTACGCAAGGCATTCCTATTTCTTTAACAGCTTCAGATAACTCTTTCGCGGAAGCGGCGTATTTATACTTAGCCGTTTTTAGTCCTAGTTCTTTAGCAGCAAGATCGCGTATAGATTTACGATTCATGGTGTAATTTGCAGCTTTTGCACTAGGGATTACGGTATATCCTTGTTTTTCATATTCGTAAAAACGTTCTGTGCGTATAGCTTCAATTTCTGGTACAATATAATCAGGTTGGTATTTTTCAACAAGGCTATCTAGAGCATCTCCATTTAGCATGTTAATTACTTCTGCCGTATGAGCGACTTGCATGGCAGGTGCATTTTCGTAACTATCTACTGCGATAACGGTTTGCCCCAAGCGTTGTGCTGCAATTACAAATTCTTTACCAAGTTCTCCAGAACCTAAAAGGAGGATTTTAGCCATATTATTGTATATTTAACTAATTGATATTTAATCCTATGAAATTAAAACTACTAGTACTATTCATTAGTTGTATCCAACTAGGATATAGTCAGACCGCTAAAATACAATTTATCCACAATGCTCCTGATATTTCTATAGAAGAAGTTGATGTATATATAGATGGAAATCTAATAATAGATAATCTGAATTTTAAAACAGGATCTGCTTTTTTAGATATCCCATTTAATGGAGATCAAACACAGATTGTAATTACAAGATCTACAGATGAAAACGATGTTTTAGTATCTCGTGAACATATGTTAATAGATCAAGAGAATTATTATGTGGTTATTGATGGTATTTATGATGCTGGGGGTTATGAAGATGCAGAACCTTTTGATATGTATATATATGAAGGGGCTCGACTTGAATCTATAAATCCAGAACCTTATTTTGATTTAGATGTAATGGTTCATAATGGAAGTCTAGGTTTTGATACGACATTAATAGTTGAAGGATGTCAGATTCTAGCAGCTCCAGTTGGGTTTGGTAGTCCAGTATCTTTTTCTGAATACTCAGGATACTCAACTTGGGCGAGTAATGAAGATATTGCTTGTGTTGCACGAACATCTTATTCTGTGCCAGACTTTTTTTATTTTCCATATAGCTTTCCTTTGGCTAGTGAGAATTTAGGATTGGAAAATCAAGCAATTATTATGTTATTATCTGGGTTCAGAGATCCAGAGAGCAATAATGATGGAGAACCTTTTAATGCTTGGTACCTAACGCCAGAAGGAGGTGATTTTGTATTACTAAGTGAGCAAAGATCAGCAAACATCCAATTTGTGCATAATTCTCCAGATGCATCTGTGTCAGAAGTAATTGTTTATGTAGATGAAATGATCGTTGCTGATAATCTAAGTTATAAAAATGGAACATCTTTTTTAAATGTCCCATTTGGACCAGATAATATTGTAAATATTTATATAGTAGATAGTAATACTGGAGATCTATTAATCAACACATTTGTTGACTTGATAGATCAAGAAAACTATTATATGGTCATCGATGGTATTTTTGATACTGATACATATACTGATGTAGAACCTTTTGGATTACATACATATATAGGTGCGCAACTAGAAGCGTCAGCTCCAGAATCTGATTTGGATTTAGATATTTTAGTGCATCATGGCGCTATTGGGCTTGATCATACGCTAGACGTTCAAGGAACACAAGTGCTAACCTCTCCATTAGAAATAGGAAGATTACTATCGTTTTCAGACTATTCAGAAGAGGTTGATGGATATCCGTATTCTAGATGGGCGAGTCAATCAGATATTGCTATTGAAATTGGTGATTATGGTGGGAATATAGGAGGTGATTTACTTTCAGAGTTTAGTTTTAATTTTAATTTTGGTCTTTATTCTGAAGATTTAGGATTAGAAAATCAAGCAATTCTTATGTTACTTTCTGGTTTTGAAGATCCAACGGTTAATAATGATGGGCAACCTTTTGATGTCTTTTATTTGACACCAGAAGGAGGAGCTTTTAAGTCTGCAACATTAGGTGTAGATGATCTTGTATTACAAGAGGTGTCTATATATCCAAACCCGACCAGAGATATACTTACAGTACAAGCTTATTCTACGCAAGCTATAGGCGTTTTATATGATGTGACAGGAAGGGTGATTCATGAAAATATAGTACTTCAAGATGAAACAGCAATCGATATGAGTATACTTACATCAGGTGTTTATTTTCTTAAGATAATAGACCAAAATAATAATGCGTCTACAGTGAGACGCATTATTAAAAAGTAATTAAGAATGTTGTATGCGCTTTCGCGAAAGCGTACTCTTATTTCTTACTAGCTATCCAAGTATTGATCTTTTTTTCTAGAAGCGCTAGCGGAATACATCCTGTTTCTAATACTTCTTTGTGGAATTCTCTAATGTTAAATGCATCACCTAAAGCTTCTGTGGCTTTAGCTCTGAGTTCGCGTATTTTTAACTGACCAATTTTATAGGATAGTGCTTGCCCTGGATTTGCCATATAGCGTTCAATTTCTGAAGTGATTCCCGCTTCACTTTCTGCTTCATTATCTAAGCAATATGTAATTGCTTTTTCTCTACTCCATCCTTTGGTATGAATTCCAGTATCTACAACAAGTCGTACAGCACGATGCATCTCGGCACCTAGCATCCCAAAAAGTTGATAAGGATCTGTGTAAAGACCTAGTTCTGTTCCTAATGACTCTGTATATAAGGCCCAGCCTTCACCATAGGCACTATACCATAATGTTTTTCTAAACTGAGGAAGCTCAGTACTCTCTTGTGTCAACGAAATTTGAAAATGATGACCCGGAATTGCTTCGTGTAAGAACAAAGACTCATCCGAATATACATTATACTTAGAAGCATCAGGAATAGGAGTGTAAAATATCCCCGGACGTGTGCCATCTAATGAACCAGGATTGTACTCTGCACTGGCAGATTTTTCTCTAAAAGCTTCTGTACGTCTAACCTCAAAAGGTGTTTTAGGTTGAAGGCTAAATAACTCGTCTACTTTAGGCTTCATCGTGGCGTGCATTTTATTAAAGTTTGCTATTACTTCTTCTGGAGTAGAAAAAGGCATTAACTCTTTGCTTGTACGTACATAGTCAAAAAAGGCTTTGAGATCTCCTTTAAAACCTACTTGCTCTTTAATTTTTTCCATCTCTGATCGAATGCGGGCTACTTCACTTAATCCTAAGTTATGAATCTCATCAGCACTCATTGTGGTGGTGGTAAAGTATTTTATTGCAAAATCATAATAGTTAGACCCATTAGGAAGATCACTAAATCCAGAAGATTCACGCCCGGCCTCCATGTATTCATTTGCCATGAATTTTGCCATGTTTGCATATGCAGGAACAACTTTATCTTGAATCATTGTAGTATACTCTGCTGTAATCGCTTTTTTATCTTCTTCAGAAATACCTTCAGGGAAATTTGTAATAGGTTTATAGAATAAATGTGAAGTGACATCAGACGTTGCAAGAGATTCCATCTGTGGGATCACTTTCTTGATCAATGATTTTGGAAGTACATATCCTTCTTTCATTCCTTGGCGCATGTTCTTTTCAGCACTGTCTAGCCAAACAAGATATTGATCTACTCTTTTTTGCCAGTTTCTATAATCTTCTACAGTTTTAAAAGGTTGTGCCCCTGCACCACTAGCTAATTGACCAAACATTAAATTCGGCGACCACATTTGATCAATAGGCATTAAATCTTTTTTGTAACCTAATAATTCAAGATTGACATCACAATCCCATTCTAATACAGCTTTGCTTAAAAGTTCTGTAGGAGTTAAACCTTCATCAGGATACTTAGATAGTTGTGATTTATAAGAAGTGTAATATTCTTTTATTTTGGCTTTATACTCAGAAGATAATACGTCAGGAAATTGATCATTATACCTGTTGTCTCCAGTCATGGTAGCGCTTAAAGGGTTTAATTTAAGGCCTTCTTCATAATAAGTATCAAGAAAATCTCCAAAGGCTACTCTTGTTGTTTCTGTTGAAGTTTCTGATGTTGTTGTCTCATTTTTACAGCTAATAAATGATAAGATCATACAGCTCGCAAGAACTAATTTTTTCATAATGTTTAGGGTATCAATTAAAACAACGAGTTAGATTGTTTTAGCGATTAAGTGTTTATTTAATTACTCAATAAAGATATGCATATTAGCCAATAAAAAAGCCTCCTTTAGTACAAAGAAGGCTTTTAATATATGTGTTTCATTATACGCTTTCGCGAAAGCGTACTAAGATATTTAAGCAACAGCTTCCTTAATACGTTTAATAGCTTCTTTTATTTGGTCTGAACTTGCAGCATAGGAAATTCTAATAGAATTTGGATTACCAAATGCTTCTCCTGTTACGGTTGCAACATTTGCATGTTCTAATAGATACATCGCAAAATCGGATGCATTTTGGATAGTAACCCCATTGAATGTTTTTCCAAAAAATGCAGTAACATCTGGGAAGACATAAAAAGCACCATCTGGTTCATTGCATGTAAAACCATCAATATCATTAAGAAGGTCTAGAATAAGTGAACGCCTATTCTTAAACTCATCAATCATGTATTGTACTTTACTTGGATCTGCTTCTAATGCGGTAATCACAGCGCGTTGAGCGATGCAATTGGCACCACTTGTAATTTGACCTTGCATTTTATTACAAGCTCTAGCTATTTTTGCAGGAGCTCCAATATATCCAATACGCCATCCCGTCATGGCAAAAGCTTTGGATACGCCATTTACAGTAACTGTACGGTCATACATATCTGGAAATTGAGCCATGCTTGCATGTCCACCTACGTAGTTGATATGCTCATATATTTCATCGCTTACCACCGTTATTTGTGGATACTTTACAAGTACATCAGCAAGGGCGCGTAATTCTTCTTTACTATATACAGATCCAGAAGGGTTACAAGGAGAGCTATACCACAACATCTTTGTTTTTGGAGTGATTGCAGCTTCCAGTTGTTCTGGAGTCATTTTAAAATCAGTTTCAATAGATGTTTTAACTTCTACAGGAACACCTTCTGCTATCTTTACAATGTCACTATAACTTACCCAGTATGGACATGGTAAAATGACCTCATCGCCAGGATTTAATACAACAAGAGCAACATTTGCTAAAGACTGTTTTGCGCCTGTAGATACTACTATTTGAGTTGGGTCATAGGTAAGGTGATTATCACGTTTAAACTTTGTGATAATGGCACTTTTAAGTTCTCCGTATCCGTCAACAGGGGTGTATGAATTATAATTGTCATTAATTGCCTGTATCGCAGCGTCTTTGATAAAATCAGGAGTGTTAAAGTCAGGTTCTCCAAGACTTAATCCTATAATGTCTTTTCCTTCGCTGCGAAGTTCTCTTGCTTTGGCAGCCATGGCAAGCGTGGCAGATGTTGCCATGCTGATAACGCGATTAGAAAGTATGCTCATTCTATGAAAATATGATGGATTGGATACTAATTATAAACTTTTAGCTATGCAGTCACTTTTACAGGTTGCATTCCCATTTCACGTAAATGACGGAAATGTGCCATAATAGCTTTGCGTGTAGTCTCATACTCAAAATACGGTAAGTTGAACTCTTTTGCAGTTTCTTTTACAATCTTACTAATTTTAGTATAATGTACGTGACTTACATGTGGGAATATATGATGTTCTACTTGGTGATTTAAACCTCCAGAAAACCAATTCATAATACGGTTTTTAGTAGAGAAGTTTACAGTAGTGAATAACTGGTGTATAGCCCACGTGTTTTTCATGGTACCTGTTTCATCTGGTAAAGGCATATGTGCTTCTTCTACCATATGTGCTAATTGAAATATCAAACTTAGAATTACCCCAGCAGTGTAATGCATGATAAAGAATCCTAATAATACTTTCCACCATACGATATCAGAAACAACCAAAGGAATTACAATCCACATACTGATATAGATGAGTTTTGTAATAACAAGTGTACTCCATTGTTTAGTAGGGCTCTGTAATTTCCCATATGATAATTTACGCTTCAGGTATCTTTTCATTTGTGTGATATCTGCAGTAATTACCCAGTTTATTGTAAGAAGTCCGTACAAAATAAATGAATAGTAATGCTGGAATTTGTGGTGTTTATGCCATTTTCCGTGCTTTGAAAAACGCAATACTCGTCCAGCTTCCATGTCTTCATCATGACCGTGTATATTTGTGTATGTGTGATGTAAGACATTGTGTTGTACTTGCCAATTGTATACATTACCTGCAAGAATGTAAATGCTACTTCCCATGAGTTTATTTACCCACTTTTTACTTGAGAATGAACCGTGATTTCCATCATGCATCACGTTCATTCCTACACCAGCCATTCCTATACCCATAACTACGGTTAAGAGTAATTGGACCCATCCAGGCATATCGAGTGTTAAGAATAAGAAATAAGGAGTTAAATACATTGCAAACATAACAATAGCTTTGCCGTATAATTTCCAGTTTCCTGTGCGTTTTATATTATTATCTTTAAAGTAAGTGTTTACACGCTTATTTAATGTTCTGAAGAATTTAGCAGAATCTACGCGTGAAAATTTAATAGTGGTTTCCATATAATAGTAAATAGTACCTTTTAGTTTAATACTTTCTCAAGGCATAATTATAATTGTTTTAAGGGGGTAGCTTTATGAAAAGCGGAAACTCAAAACGTATACTACAAAAATAACGATATATTCCAGAATCATACCTGTCTTCTGTGAAAATTAACGTGTAATTTAGGTACTTTTGTGAAAGAATTTTACCTTATGGATATCATTACAAAATACTTTCCAAATCTCACGGAAGAGCAAATAGCACAATTTTCAAAATTAAAGGACTTATATAAAGACTGGAATTTGAAGATAAATGTTGTAAGTCGTAAGGATATAGATGAAATCTATTTGCGTCATGTACTTCACTCTTTAGGTATTGCAAAAGTGATGAAATTTCAAGAAGGGGCTCACGTTTTAGATGTAGGAACTGGAGGGGGATTTCCTGGTATCCCATTAGCAATATTGTTTCCTGAAACTCAATTTCATCTTGTAGATAGTATTGGTAAGAAAATCAAAGTAGTAGATGAGGTAGTTCTGGGATTGGGACTTACGAATGTAAAAACTACAAATGATCGTGTAGAAAATGTACCAGGGCAATATGACTTTATAGTAAGTAGAGCGGTAGCGCAAATGGAAACGTTTGTTCGTTGGGTACGAAGCCACATTAAAAAGAAAAGTACACACGAACTTAAAAATGGATTATTATACTTAAAAGGAGGGGATTTGACAGAAGAGCTTGCAAAGTTCTCAAGTGCACAAATTTATAACCTTACATCATATTACGAAGAAGACTTTTTTGAAACAAAAAAAGTAGTATATCTTCCTATGAAATATAAAGGTTAATTTTTTTCTATTTTTCTTCTGAATCTAAAATATTGATAACCATTAGTTTAAATATTTAAATAAAATATTTTTTACTTTTTTTTTACACATTGGGCAACCTTTTTTAAAAACGTTGCGTCTATGTAAATAGAAACCATCTTATAGAATTGATGAAAGTCATACAATTTACAAACGAGAAACAACTCATTAAAAAAGCGATTAAGCAAGATCGATCTGCGCAGCGTCGTTTGTATGAGTTACATTCACCTAAAATGCTTAGTGTTTGTAGATACTATATAAAGGATATTCATCAAGCGGAAGAAGCAATGTGTAATGGGTTTTTAAAAGTATTTACATATTTACATAGTTTTAAACAAGAAGGAAGTTTTGAAGGATGGATTCGAAGAATAATGGTAAGAGAGAGTATTTCTTATTTGCGAACTGTTAAAAAATTATATTTCTCTGAAGATGGGGATTTTGAAACAGGTGATAGTGTAAATAATATAAAGAGTGAGTTGGATGTATCTCATATACAACAACTTATAGATGAATTGCCAGAAGGATATCGTGTTGTTTTTGTGATGTATGCAATAGAAGGGTATAAACATAAGGAAATAGCAAAATCATTAGGGATATCTGAGAGTACTTCAAAATCACAATTATTTAAAGCACGTAAGTTATTACAGTCTAAGTTAAACGCACAAAATAAATTAAGTTATGGCACCGATTAAGCTAGAAGATAATATGAAGGAGCGTTTAGAAGAGCGTACGATAGAGCCAACAATGGCTGCTTGGGATAAAATTTCCTCACAACTTGACATTGAGCAAGGAGCAAAAAAAAATAGACGCGTATTATGGATGTCTATTGCTGCTAGTTTTGTAGGAGGAGCTCTGATTGCATTGTTTGTATTTCAAAATATGGATACAATGGATACATCACCAGAATTAGTAAATACTGATAACGAGTCATTATTCTTAGATCCAACAAAAGAAACGGTAAAAGATCAAGGGATTAAAAATCAAAAGACGCAACAAATTGAAGAAGCAGTTGTACAAGAAACAACGACTTCAACTCAAGAATTAGAAGCTGAAAAGCAGAAAGATAAAACGAAGAGTGTAACTAAGAAAAACATAAAAACAGCTTCCTTAGGAATCAATAAGGATACTGTAATTGCACAAAATACTAAAGAGGCAACTAGTGTAAAACAAGAAACTGTAGTTGTATCTGTTCAAAAACAAGAGATTCAGAATACTACTACTATAGAAGATCCAAAAGATATTGAGAAAATAATAACTCAAAATACAGGAGAAGCAGTTGCTCAGGTAGGAAATAAAGAATCTGTTACAGATGTAGAAATTGAAGCGCTTCTTAAAGATGCGCAAAGAGAGATTGTAAGTAAACAAATATTCAATCAAAATACGAACACAGTAGATGCAAATGCCTTACTTCTAGACGTAGAAGCAGAGGTAGCACCAACATCTTTTAGGAACAAAATATTCGAAGTGATAGCCGAAGGATATGAAAAAGCAAAAGATGCAGTCGTTAATAGAAACAATTAGAAAAATAATTCATCAACAAGTTTTTTAAAATGCCTTAATCACGCATAATTTTAAGAAACATAATTCACTACCATTATGAAAAAAATAATAGTATTCGTCTTAGTGACGACCATGGGATTCTTTGCCCAAAATGTACAAGCTCAGAAAGTAAAAATGGAAACTTCTGAGGAGAAAATAGAAGTCTTAAAAGCGAGAAAAGACGAAGTTGTTGAACTTGAGAAAAAAGCGCTGAAACGTGAAGTGAGAGCTATCATGAATCGTCTGGATAAAGGGGAGATAACTGAGGAAAAAGCAGAAGAGCTTAAAAAAGAAGTTGCAGAAAAACGCGCTTTAAATATAGAAAACCGAATGGCAGTTATCGATAATCAAATTGCTTTATTAGAACGCAATGGAGTTTGGAGTAGTAATGTTGTTTGGGATGGTGAAGTTTTAAAAGATATTGTTAATAGAAGAAAAAATAGAAAACCAGAGCATTATAGACGTACACGTTCTGATTTTGTTTTTGCTTTTGGATTAAATAATACACTTGCAGACGGAAGATCTTTAGATGATTCTCCATATAGAATTGGAGGGAGTCGTTTTGCAGAATTAGGATGGGCTTGGACTACTCGTGTTTTTGAAAATAGTGGTTGGCTACGCGTTAAATATGGATTTTCATTCCAATTTAATGGGCTGAAACCTGAAGATGATCAATTTTTTGTAAGAGACGGAGATATGGTTGCATTGCAAGAATTTGATAGAAGCCTAGATAAGAGTAAATTAAGATTTGATAACCTAGTATTTCCAGTTCATTTTGAATTTGGTCCTTCAAGACGAAAAGAAAAAGGTGATGATGTAAGTTTTTCAACGCATAATAAATTTAAAATTGGAGTTGGAGGGTATGCTGGTTTCAATATTGGAACAGTACAAAAATTAAAATTTGATAATGATGAAGGTGATAAAGTGAAGCAGAAAAGCCGTGGAGGTTTGAATACAAATAACCTTGTATATGGTTTGAGTGGTTATTTAGGATATGATAATATAGGAATATATGTAAAATATGATCTTAATCCGGTCTTTAAAGACAATCTAGTAGATGAGCGAAATATATCATTAGGTCTTCGATTTGATTTGGATTAAGCAATAAGAAGCTACTTTGTTTCGATAAATTCCGTTTTTGTGAAGGTGTTCCGCTTTCGCGAAAGCGGAATTTTTTAATTAATTAAAAGGAGTTGTTTATTTCTTATTGATAGGGAAAGTTGTATAATGATCAATTATGCGATATGAAGTATCTTTGAGTAGCAACCAAATGTTATGAAGAAATTAATTGATAAGATACTAGCGTTAGAGAATATATCAAAAGAATTAGAACCTACTAAAAAAGAGAGAAACCTTCTCAATCAAGAAGTTCAGTCGTATGCAAATACGTTTATTGAAACGCTCAAAACAAAACCAGCTTTTAGCGAAGGGCAAGTGGATAGTGCTAAGCTAAAGATGAGTGCTAATAAACAGTCATTGACTACATTATTAACATCGTACGCTAGTGAAGTTGCAGATCAGGGCATTAAGCCAGCCTCCGGTGGACATCTTGGGTATATTCCTGGAGGCGGAATTTATACAGCAGCGCTGGCAGATTTTTTAGCAGCATTTACAAACGAATATGCAGGGATGTATTTTGGTTCGCCAGGTGCGGTCACAATAGAAAATGAATTGCTCGATTGGATGAAGAGTGTCTTTGGTTTCCCTAAAGAAGCCATCGGTAATTTAACGTCAGGAGGATCTATCGCAAACTTAATTGCATTAACTGCTGCTCGAGATAAACACCAAGTTAAAAACGAGAGAATACCCAAGAGTGTTATCTATATGAGTCCTCAGGTACATCATTGTATTCATAAAGCAATTCGGATTATAGGGATGGAAGATATTCAGGTTCGTTTGTTAAAACTTGATACCTCATCAAAAATAGATTCGAAAACATTAAGTGAGGCAATCGAGCAAGATCTTCAAGATGGATTACACCCTTTTATGATCATCGCCTCTGCAGGAACAACAGATACAGGAGCTATAGATCCTTTAGAGGAAATAGGAAATATCGCAAAACAGCATAATCTGTGGTATCATATAGATGGAGCATATGGAGGGTTTTTTATACTCTGTGATGAGAAAAAAGAACTCTTTAAAGGAATTGAAATGGCCGATTCCCTAGTGATAGACCCTCATAAAAGTTTGTTTATTCCTTATGGATTAGGTGCTGTTTTAATAAAAGACAAAGAAGCTGT
This sequence comes from uncultured Dokdonia sp., assembly GCF_947492535.1. Classification (GTDB taxonomy): domain Bacteria; phylum Bacteroidota; class Bacteroidia; order Flavobacteriales; family Flavobacteriaceae; genus Dokdonia. The sequence goes on from NZ_CANLNH010000001.1 coordinate 374,054, forward strand.
TTTTCACTCCCACCATTATACTGCAAACTACATGCAAGATGCTATTATGGATATGCAAATTAATCCAGCCGATGTATCTCCCGAGTTGACAAAACATTTTAGAGGATTAAGATTGTGGTTGCCTCTACAGCTTCATGGATTAGAACCTTTTGTTGCTTGTTTGGATGAAAAATTATTGTTGACAACCTATTTTAGAAACCAATTAGAAATCATAGGATTCAAGTTAGGACCTGAACCAGATTTATCAGTAAGTTATTTTTGGTATCCAGTAGAGGGAGTAGATGAAAATACTTTTAATGAAAAACTAATGGAATTTATGCATCAAGATGGAAGTGTATTCTTAAGTTCCACGAGAATAGAAGATAAGTTTGTGATTAGAATGGCTATACTTTCCTTTAGAACAAAAATAACGACAATAGATAATGCTATCGTTATGATAAAAAAGTGCTTGACTTTGACAATAGCGCATTTTGGAATGTAAGCTGTTTCTAAAAAACCAAATTATGTAATAAATACAAGGTGTTTAAAGGTGTTGCGCTTTCGCGAAAGCGGAATCATTCCTAGGTAAAATAAAATCTAAACTGTAACAATTCATTAATAAAATGGTCACTAAATAAACCATTTTATTATGAAAATCACAAAGCCATTCTTGTTGATCTTTATGATCTTCCCATTTTTTGTTTATTCCCAATCTCGTTTTTCAGGAGATCCATTACAAGCGCAATTTGTAACTGAAGATGTAGATAGCTTTTGGAAAGCTTATGATATCTGGAAAAAAGAAGGAGGTAATCCATTTAAGGAGTATGTAGAAAATGGAACTTTAGGAGTGAAGGGATTTCTTCAAAGTCGTATTGAAAATGCAGATTCTCTGCTTGCTATGGTCAAGCGTCATGAGCAAAGATATCTTGATCGAAGAAATTCATTGCAAGATTTAACAAAAAAAAGAAAACAAATTCAAGCTGCTTATGCTTCTATTAAATATTGGTATCCAGAAGTTAAATTTCCACCAGTGTATTTTGTGGTAGGTCGTTTTAATAGTGGAGGTACAGTTTCAGATGATGGGATCATAATAGGAGCAGAAAAGTTGTCTAGTCTAGATTGGATAAAAGAATTAGTTACACACGAATTGGTTCATTTTCAACAGAAATATGAAGGGCCTGATAATCTACTTAAACAGGCAATAAAGGAAGGTAGTGCAGATTTTATTGCAGAACTGGCTTCTGGTGAGCAAAATAATTTAGAGGCATTTATGTATGGTGAAGCACATGAAGATGAGCTCAAAAAAGAATTTGCACTTCTAATGGAAGGAGATGACAATACAGATTGGTTATATTCAACAAGCGGAAAAGATAATCGCCCCAATGATTTAGGATATTGGATAGGCTACAAGATAACTGAGGCTTATTGGGAAAAACAAACAGATAAGCATAAAGCCATGCAAGATATTATGCATGTAAAAGATCCTAAAGGGTTTTTGCTTAAAAGCCAATACTTAGATGATGCTATAGCTATTGTAAACCGCATGTCTGAAGTAGATAAAACGATTCTTAAGTATAAAGTTAGTAAGGAGACATTTCCTATTAAGGTTATGGTGAAAGTACCTAATATAACTGATGAGGTATATATCTCGGGTTATCAACCTCAGCTAGGGAATGCGCAACCTAATAAAGTAAAGTTTAATAAAGTAGATGAATATACACGTGTTCTTGAAGTAAAAGTGCATTCACCTGCTCGTTTTGTTTTGACAAATGGCAGTTGGAGTGGAGTGGGCGTTGTAAAAGGGATCCAGCCTTATGAAACAATTACGGTACTTCCAGAAAAAGAATCCCAAATCACATACCAAGTTACACGTTGGGTATCGTGGGAATAAGGTGAAAATTTATAAAGGTCCGCTTTCGCGAAAGCAGATTTTTCTTTACTTATAGATTTTTTAAAGTATCATCTAGCTTTTTCCTATTTTTACAGACTAACCCTTTTTTAAATTGATCTCAAAAGAAACGATAGATAAAGTATTTGAAACTGCTCGTGTAGAGGAGGTGATAGGGGATTTTGTGGTGCTTAAAAAATCAGGGAGTAATTTTAAAGGATTAAGTCCTTTTTCTGATGAGCGTACTCCTAGTTTTATGGTGTCTCCGGTTAAACAGATATGGAAAGATTTTTCCAGCGGAAAAGGAGGAAACTCAGTAGCATTCTTAATGGAGCACGAGCATTTTACCTACCCAGAGGCTATAAAGTATCTTGCCAAAAAATACAATATAGAAGTAGAAGAGACCGAGCAAAGTGACGACCAAAAAGAGCAAGCAACCCTTAGGGAGAGTTTATATGTTGTAAGTGAATATGCACGTGATTACTATCATAATACATTACTTAACTCAGAACAAGGGAAAGCCATTGGAGGAACGTATTTTAAAGAACGTGGATTTACGCCAGAGACGATTAAGAAATTTCAATTAGGATACAATTTAGATCAATGGGATGCTTTTACAAGTGAAGCATTACGTAAAGGATATAAATTAGAGTTTTTAGAAAAGACAGGACTCACGATTGTAAAAGAAGAAAAGCAATTTGACCGTTTTAAAGGACGTGTTATGTTTCCTATTCATTCTATGAGTGGTCGTGTGTTAGGATTTGGAGGGCGTATTTTGACAACTACTAAAAAAGCAGCAAAATACCTAAATTCTCCAGAGAGTGATATCTATTATAAAAGTAAAGTGTTGTATGGTATTTATTATGCTAAACAATCTATTGCAAAAGAAGATAATTGTTATTTGGTAGAAGGGTATACAGATGTAATACAGATGCATCAATCTGGTATCGAAAATGTAGTGTCTTCCTCTGGAACCGCACTTACCCCGGAGCAAATCCGATTAATTAATAGACTTACAAAAAATATTACAGTACTGTTTGATGGTGATGAAGCAGGACAACGTGCAGCCATACGCGGTATCGATTTGATCCTTGAACAAGGAATGAATGTAAAGGTATGCTCTTTTCCAGAGGGAGAAGATCCTGATAGCTTTTCGCGAAAGCATACCAAAGAACAAATTCTTGCATACTTTAACGAAAATGCAAAAGATTTTATACAGTATAAGGCAAACCTTCTGGTAGAAGAAGCTGCTGGAGATCCTATTAAAAAGGCAAGTACGGTAAGAGACATGGTAGAAAGTATTTCTAAAATACCAGATACTATAAAACGAGAGATTTATGTGCAAGAATGTTCTCGTATTATGGAGGTTTCTGAGTCTGTACTGTATGATACACTTGCGCAGATTTTAAAAAAGAATAAAAATGAAGCTGTAAAAAAGGAGAAAGCAGCGACTACTTCGGAGCCTTTTTCTACAGTGCCAGATCAGATGCCTAATCAAATAGAAAAAGTAGATGTTCTTTACGAGTTGGAACGTAAACTTATTGAAGCATTGTTAGTGTATGGTCAGGAAGAAGAAGACTTTGAAGACTTGGTGTTGAAAGAAACGGAAGATGGAGCCTTAGAGCTAGAGCCTGTTATAAGTAAAGCAAAAGTATTTGAAAAGATATATCTTGATCTACAAGATGATGAGGTGGCGTTTACAAATGATTTATTTAGATCTCTATATGCAAAAATTATAGAAAAGCTGCATCAAGATGATCACTTTAGGATTGAAACTTTTATTAATGATTTGCCACCCGAAGAAGCTTCCGAAATTTCTAATATTATTCTCAGTTACGAAAAATATGATCTACACCGTTGGGTAGATAGGGAAGTGTATGTAAAGACACGAGATAAATCAGTTGCGCAATTTGTGTCAGAAATTGTATTTAGTTTGAGAGGGTATTTGATAGCAAAGAAAATACATGATTTATCTACAGAAGTATCAAGTACAACTAATAATAGAGAGCTATTAAGTGATATTAGAGATTACATAAGTCTCAAGAAATTAATTCATGAGAAATTAGGTAGAGTGTTTGCTGCTAAAATGAATTAAATACTTGTGGTATTTTGTAATAAACGAGCGTGCTTGATTAACTCGGCTACGTTCTGAGCTTCTAGTTTTTTAAGCAAACGCATTTTGTAAGTACTTACTGTCTTCTCATTAATATTTAAATTGGCAGCAATTTCCTTATTGCGTTTCCCATTTGATAAAAGATTAAGTACTTCAATCTCTCTACTAGATAGCTTCATGTATTTATAAGCAAGACCTTGTGTAGTGTTACCGTCACTTATAAGTCGTTTACTTAGAGCTTCGTTGAGATAAATTCCGCCTCGTTGAATTTGATTTACTGCATCTAGTACACGTTGGATAGAAGCTGTTTTTGAAACATACCCAGCAGCCCCATATTTGATAGCACTGAGCGCATACATTTCTTCAGGGTGGCAACTTAAGACAAGAATTTTTACATGAGGAAACTCTCTCTTTATAGCTTTTATAGCTGTAATGCTATTGAGATTTGGGATATCTATTTCAAGTATTAGAATATCCACTTCTGTTTTTGTAAGTACTTTTAATAAATCATTTCCGTCACTTATAGAGTTTATGACTTCGTAATTTTCTTCTGTGTTTAAAATTGAGGTAATACCTTTCCTAGTAATAGGGTGGTGGTCCGCAATTAGAACTTTGTCCATGGTAATATGTGTTTCAATATGTTACAGAACAAGTCATTTAAGGGGGGAACTTGTTTAGGGTTCTCAAACTTACAAAGAAAAGAGTCGGAAGTTGCAATTTTTAATTACAAATCGATAAAATGTTTATTTAAATAGATGAACGGGTATTTTACATACTGGAATTGGGTTCATTTTGTGTTGGTTTGCATTATTTAACTTTTTATAGAGGGTGAAAACACGCTTTTCTTCCCCTTCAAAATCGGTATTTTCTTTACCCATTTCGTCTTGTAACATGGCCCATTCTAATTGATCATATGTTGCTCCAATTTGATCTTCGTCTGTACGATCGTCTCCCCATAATCCATCGGTAGGTTTTGCTTGTTGAATGCTTTTTGGTACTTGTACTTCGGCAGCAAGTTTGTATACTTCAGATTTCATTAAGTCTGCAATTGGACTAAGATCTACACCGCCATCTCCGTATTTTGTGTAAAAACCTACTCCAAAATCTTCTACTTTATTTCCTGTTCCTGCGACGAGGTATTTATGTAATCCAGCAAAATAATATAGGGTAGTCATACGCATTCTCGCGCGAGCATTGGCAAGACTTAGAAATAAGTTCTCATTGTCAGAGGCATCGGGAACCGCGGTTTTAAAAGTCTCAAAGAAAGGGGTGAGATCTACTTCGATACTGGAAACATTAGGGAAGCGCTTTTTTAATTGAGCGATATGTTCTCTTCCTCTCGAAACTTGACTTTGCGCTTGATGAATAGGCATTTCTACGCAAAGTGTTGGAAATCCTGTTTTTGCGCAAAGTGTAGAGGTGAGTGCGCTGTCTATTCCACCGCTTATTCCTATTACAAAACCACTCATTTTAGCATTAGTGGCGTATTCTTTTAACCAATTTACGATATGATCTACTACTTTATCGGCTTGCATATATGTGTCTTTAAGTTTGTAACCCGTATTTTTGCATTTTAAAATGACAGGTAAAAAATGAATTTTATTTTCTTGCGTTTAAGAAGTCTAAAGATACAAATTCACATGAAGAAAATACTTGGTGCTGTATTGATTTTAATTGCTACTGTCGGATGCAAAAATGATAAGCAGTTACATGCTGATATAGCAAATATAGTGGTAGAAATGCCAGTAGATCGCTTTGATCGCTTATTTGCAAATGTTACTCCAGAAGGATTACCTGCTTTGAAAAGTAACTATCCCTATTTGTTTTCAAAGCAATATAGCGATGAATTTTGGGTAGCAAAACTTTCAGATACGCTTCAAAAAGAACTAGAACGCGAAGTAGATCTTGCGTTTAAGAATACAGAACAGGTAGAGCAGGATTTGGAGCTTCTTTATAAACATATTTTATATTACTTTCCTCAAACCCCAGTGCCTAAGGTGATTAGTATTATTACAGAAGTAAGGAATAAAGTAGTGCTTACAGATGATTTATTACTTATAGGATTAGATAATTATTTAGGGGAAGATCATTATTTCTACGAAGGTGTTCAGACGTATAAATCAAAAAACTTTAGGAAAGAACAAATAGATGTTGACGTGGCGTACGCTTTCGCGAAAGCAAAAGTATCCCAACCACAAACAGCTACATTTTTAGATCAAATCGTATATGAAGGGAAATTGTTATACTTAACGGAAATCTTATTGAGTCAGAAGCCCATTCATGAAGTTTTATCATATACGGCAGATGAATATTCTTTTGCAGAAGAGAATGAAGTAAATATGTGGGAGTATTTTGTCTCTAGTAAAAGTTTATATAGCACAGATAGGAAATTGCGTTCAAGATTTATAGATCCAGCGCCTTTTTCAAAATTTTATTTAGAATTTGATAATGAAACCCCAGGAAGGTTGGGTAGGTATATAGGATATAAGATAGTGACATCATATATGAATAAAAATGATGTTGCTCTTAAAGCAATGTTACTGCAGGATGCAGAAACAATTTTTAATAATGCAAAATACAAACCTTAATTATGGCAATTAAGCATAAGACAGCTATAAAAATCGCAATAGAATTAGATGAAAATAGAGTGCCAGAAAAAATGGCATGGACCGCTAGAGATGGAGGGGTGGCAGACGAGCCAGCTAAATCTATGTTGCTTTCATTATGGGATCATGAAAACCAAGAAGCCGTAAGTATTGATTTATGGACAAAAGATATGCCTGTAGATGAGATGCAAGTCTTTTTTCATCAGACACTTGTTGGGATGACAAATACCTTTAGAAGAGCAACGGGAAATGACAAGATGAGTGATACGATGAAAGATTTTTGTGATTATTTTGCAGAGCATCTTAATCTTAAAAAAGAGTAGTTATATATGATGAGTGACAAAGATGGTAATGTGTAATTTTAAACTATGAGAAAGCTGCTCTTTGTCTATAATGCAAATTCAGGAATTGTAAATAACTGGCTAGATATAGCGCATAAAGTAGTGAGTCCTGCAACCTACGAGTGTGATTTGTGTAGCTTGACACACGGTAGTTTTTCTGAAAAACGAATCTGGAAAAAATTTCGAGATACCAACCTCATCGATATGGAGTTTTATCACAAAGATGAGTTTCTAAAGAAGTTTAAATCAAAATGGTTGCCTAAGTATACATTCCCAATTATCTTAATTTCAGATGAGCAAGGATTGCATCCTTTTATGCATGCACAAGATTTTAAAGAAATAGAATCAGTAGAAGTGTTAATAGAAAAGATCAGAAGTTTTGTAACCCAATTAGATACTAGTGCTCAAGATTAGCATTTATTTCCCCTATATAATTTAGGATTTCCTCTTGACCCATATTTTTTGATGAGCTACTTACAAAGTAATTAGGAAATTCAAACCAAGCACCTTCTAATAAGGTCTTCTTATAATGCTCGATGTTGCGTTCTAAAGCATTAGGTTTGAGTTTATCTGCTTTTGTGAATATAATTGAAAACGGAATTTCTCGCTCTCCTAAATATTCCATAAAATCAACATCAATAGGTTGAGGGTCGTGACGACAATCTACTAGAACAAAGGCAGAAATTAATTGTCTTCGTTGTTCAAAATAATCAGTAATGAATTTCTGAAAATACTTTTTGTCTTTTTTAGAAACACGTGCATATCCATAACCAGGTAAGTCAACAAGATGCCAATTTTTATTAATCAAAAAATGATTGATAAGCTGTGTCTTTCCTGGTCTTCCTGAAGTTTTTGCAAGGTTTTTTCGACTGGTGAGCATATTGATTAAAGACGACTTCCCAACATTAGATCTTCCTATAAAAGCATACTCAGGAATCATAGTGTTTGGACACTTTGCTGCATCAGAGTTGCTTATTACAAATTCTGCCGATTTGATTTGCATGATAAAAGTATATTAGAAACTACGTTTCTTTAACCAACTTAGTAATGTCTCATTAAAAACGTCTGGTTGCTCCATCATGGCTGCATGACCACATTTGTCTATCCAAAATAAATCAGAATCAGGGAGTAACTTGTTAAAGTCTTCAGCTACTTCTGGAGGTGTGACACTATCTTGTTTTCCCCAAATGATACAGGTAGGTGTATGCATATCGGGAAGGTCTTGCGCCATATTATGACGTATCGCACTTTTTGCGATAGCCAATGTTTTTAGTAGTTTATTTCTGTCGTTTACGGTGTCATACACTTCATCTACAATCTCTTTGGTTGCAATTTCAGGATTGTAGAAAACACCTTGCGCTTTCTTTTTGATGTATTCGTAATCGCCACGTTTAGGGTAGCTTTCTCCCATGGCACTTTCGTATAAACCAGAACTCCCAGTAATAACGAGACCTTTTACTTTTTCTGGATATACTTTGGTATGATATAATCCAACATGACCTCCCATTGAGTTTCCTAACAGGATAACCTCATCATAATTTTTGTGATCAATGAACTCTTTAAGGTATTTAGCAAAGCTTTTTACTCCCGTTTTTATAAGCGGCATAGAATACACAGGTAATTCTGGAATGACCACTTTATATTCATTTTTAGAGAAGAAATCGGTAACAGCGTCAAAGTTGCTTAACCCGCCCATTAATCCATGCAGGATAATGATTGGAGTACCTTCACCTTCTTCTAAATAAGTGAATTTGCCTTCGGTTTTTAGTTCGTGCTTCATAGTTGTGGTTAAGCCTAAGCTCAATGGCAAATATAGGTATTTCCCTCGTATTGCAATCTTTATTTTGTAAATGCTTTGAAAGTAAAAAGTTGTCGTGATTTTTCAGCAAAACTATCATGCTGTAAACGTTAAATTTTTCTGTATACGCTTTCGCGAAAGCGTACGAAGGAACCTCAAAATAGTTGTAAACAGTTTGTTCGTAAAGTGGCTTTAGTGGTAAAACTTATCAACAAAGTGCAATAAAGTGGTAAAATGTGCAGTTTTTTCTTATATATTTGATCAATAAATCTAATTTTCTAGAAAAAGTAGTGCTTAATCTAATTGGAACATACGAGTGTAAAATAGATGCTAAAGGCAGACTCATGTTGCCTCAAGCATTTAAGAAACAGCTAGCGCCTGTGCTTCAGGATGGCTTTGTACTCAAACGTGCTGTGTTTCAAAAATGCTTGGAATTATATCCTATGGCAGAATGGAATGCATTATCCCAGAAAGTAAATAAGCTGAATCGATTTAATAAAAAGAATGATGAGTTTATTCGTCGTTTTAATGCAGGTGTAAAACTTGTGGAGATGGATGGGTCAGGTCGTATTCTTATTTCTAAAGATTTACATGCGTTTGCACAAACCAAAAAAGAGATTGTTGTAAATGCAGCAATCAATGTGTTGGAGATATGGGATAAAGAATTGTATGAAAAAGCTATTGATGAAGCAGCGCTTGACTTTGCAGATTTAGCCGAAGAAGTAATGGGAGACCAAAACGATGAGCCAGATGGAATATCATAATCCAGTATTACTTCATGAGACCGTGGGAGGACTCGATATCAAACCTGATGGGGTGTATGTCGATGTGACTTTTGGGGGCGGTGGACACTCTAGAGAAATTATGAAAAGACTTGGTGATGGAGGGAAGCTATATGCTTTTGATCAAGACCAAGATGCTCAGCAAAACAGTATTGATGATGATAGGTTTACACTTATTCCAGAAAACTTTAGATATGTCAAACGATTTTTACGTTTTCATGGTGTAAAAAAAGTAGATGGTATTTTGGGAGATTTTGGAGTTTCTTCTCACCAATTTGATGTAGCAGAAAGAGGGTTTTCTACACGATTTGAAAGTGATCTCGATATGCGTATGAATCAAAATGATGCACTTTCTGCATATCATGTAGTAAATGAATATGAAGAAGAATCGTTGCGACAAGTCTTTTGGCAATATGGAGAGTTGCGTAATGCACCTAAGATAGCGAGGAAAATTATTGAAGATAGAAAAGAGACTCCTATTAAAACAAGTGAGCAGCTTAAAGAAGTATTGCGTCCGTTTTTACCAAAACATAGAGAACATAAAATTCTTGCTCAGATATATCAAGCCATACGAATCGAAGTAAATCAAGAAATCGAAGTGCTAAAAGAATTCTTGATGCAAACAGAGCAATTGCTAGATGTGGGAGGTCGTTTGAGTTTGATATCCTATCATTCGCTAGAAGATAGACTTGTAAAACGATATATGAGAAATGGATTATTTGAAGGAGAGCCAGAAAAAGACATATATGGCAATTTTGAAGTGCCATTTAAAAAAGTAGGGAAACTGATTGTTCCAGATCATACAGAGATAAAACAAAATAATAGAGCGCGAAGTGCAAAACTCAGAATAGCAGAGCGAGTGTAAGGCGAAATTGAAGTAGATGAAAAAACGAATTAATAACATACTTAAAGGGAAGTTTCTGGTAGATGAAGAGGCTTTTAAGAATTGGCGTATGATTATTTTTTTGTCAGTACTCGCATTAATTATGATCGCCAGCTCGCATCGTGCAGATGAAAAAGTACATGAGATCGCAAGGCTTAAAGAAAAAGTTCAAGAGTTGCGAAGCGAGTCTGTAGATGCTCGCCTTAAGCTTTGGAAATTAAAAATAGAAAGTAATGTGGCGCGTAAGATGGAACCAAGAGGTGTGCAGCCATCTGCCACACCGCCTCAGAAAATAAAAGTTAAAACAAGACAAGAGTAGTTCTTAGTATGGCAACCAGCGAAAAGAACATATTAAACCGATTGTATTTTGTGGCAGGATGTATGTTCATCTTCGCCCTTCTTGTGACGTACAAGCTTGTTAGTATTCAGTTTTTTCAAGGTGCCAAATACAGAGAGATGGCGATTACCGCTACTGAGAAAATGGTCACCATTCCTGCTACTCGTGGTAATCTGTATGCGAGTGATGGAAGTTTGTTGGCAACCTCTGTCATTAAATATGATGTGCGTTGGGATGCGGTTTCTCCTTCTGAAGAACATTTTAATGAACATATAGTCTCTCTTAGTAAAGGATTGTCTGATCTCTTAGGGAGACCATCATCTTATTATCAAAACCGCTTTCGCAAAGCACGCGCTACTAAAAACAGATACTTATTTGTAGCACGTGACCTTAGTTATAGTGAGTATATAAAAATAAAGTCATTGCCACTCTTTAATAAAGGACAGTTTAAGGGAGGAATTATTATAGAGGAACATGCAGAAAGAGAGCATCCATTAGGTAAAATGGCAGAACGTACGGTCGGATATGAGCGTAAAGATGATAGTGGGTATTATACACGTGTGGGTCTTGAAGGCGCCTATGGTCATTATCTAAGAGGGAAAGAAGGACGCCGTCTCAAACAGAAAATTGCAAAAGGAGAATGGAAACCTATAGGGGTAGGGAATATTGTAGAACCTCGTGATGGCTATGATGTGATTTCTACAGTAGATGTAAACATTCAAGATATCGCGCATAATGCATTATTAGCAAGTTTAGAAAAATTTAAAGCAGAGCATGGTTGTGTTGTTGTCATGGAAACAGCTACAGGAGAGATTAAAGCCATTTCTAATTTAGGGCGTACATCAGAAGGCAAGTATTATGAAGATCGCAATTATGCAGTGTATGAATCTCATGAGCCTGGAAGTACCTTCAAACTTATGGCAATGGTCGCAGCACTTGAAGATAAAGTGATTGATACAAGCCAAGTGATAGATACAGAAAATGGTCGTGTTAAGTTTTATGACCGTACCGCTATAGATTCTAAAAGAGGTGGCTATGGTAAAATAAGTGTGGCTAGAGCTTTTGAGTTGAGTAGTAATACCGCTTTCGCGAAAATGATTAATGAACCGTATGCAAAAAAACCGAAACGTTTTGTAGATAGGTTATTCAATATGGGACTTAATGAAAAATTAGGTCTTGAAATAAAAGGAGAGGGATCTCCAGAGTTTCCATATCCAGGTGATAAAAACTGGTACGGAACCACCTTACCATGGATGGCTTTTGGATATGGTGTCCAACTGACTCCCTTACAAACACTCACATTTTACAATGCTATTGCAAATGATGGCGAAATGGTGAAACCACGATTTATAAAACAAGTAAAGGAATGGGATGTAGTTGTTGAAACTTTTGAAAAAGAAGTGATAAATCCTAAAATAGCATCAGCATCTACTATAGGAGCCGTAAGAGAAATGATGGAGAATACGGTGCGTCGCGGTACAGCAAAAAATATATACAGTCCAGACTTTTCGATGGCTGGAAAAACAGGGACCTGTCAGACCGAATATTGGATAGAACCTAATAGATATATATCCTCATTTGCAGGGTATTTCCCAGCAGACAATCCGAAGTATTCTTGTATTGTAGTGATTCATAAGCCAGAGAAATCAATAGGGTATTATGGAAATATAGTAGCGGGTCCTGTGTTTAAAAAGATCGCGCAAAAAATATACACAGATACGCCTGTAATAGATGAGGTAGATCTTTCCATAGAAAATGAGGGAACGATAGAAAAAGAATATCAAGGCTATTATAATAAGGTGAATAAGTCCTATAAAACGATTCCAAATGTAAAGGGGATGAGTGGTATGGATGCCATTGCTTTATTAGAAAATTTAGGAATGAAAGTGCGCTTTCGCGGAAGCGGAAACGTACATGCTCAATCTATGAAAGCAGGAGAAAAATTAGTTAAAAACCAAACGATTACGCTAGAATTATTGTGATTTTACTCAAAGACATATTATATAAAGTACCGCTAGATAGCGTAGTCGGAAATACAAGTGTGGCCATAACAAACTTGCATTTTGATTCGCGTCTTGTAGCGCTAAATGATGTTTTTGTGGCCATAAGAGGAACACAAAGCGACGGACATGAGTATATCATAAAGGCAGTAGAAAAAGGAGCTATTGCTGTAGTGTGTGAAGAATTACCTGAACAAATCATACATGGAGTTACTTATGTTAAGGTAGTAGATAGTGCTTCTGCCTTAGCAGTAATGTCTGCAAATTATTACGAAAACCCATCTCATAATTTAAAATTAATAGGTGTCACAGGAACCAATGGTAAAACAACCATTGCGTCTTTACTATACCAACTCTTTGAAAAAGCAGGCTATACTGTTGGTTTGCTTTCTACCGTAAAAATTGTCGTAGCCGACCAAGAATTTAAAGCAACACATACCACACCAGATTCATTGACGATAAACAAATATCTCGCTCAAATGAATATAGCAGGTGTGGAGTATTGTTTTATGGAAGTGAGTTCGCATGGAATTCATCAAAAACGTACCGAAGGATTAAAATTTGCTGGAGGCATATTTACTAACCTTAGTCATGATCATTTAGATTATCACAACACATTTGCTGAGTATAGAGATGTGAAAAAGAAGTTCTTTGATGAGCTGCCTAAGGATGCTTTTGCATTGGTGAATGTAGATGATAAAAATGGACCTATTATGGTTCAAAATACAAAAGCAAAGAAAGTAAGCTATGCTTTAAAAACGGTAGCCGACTTTAAAGCGCAGATTCTTGAAAATCAACTGTCAGGTTTATTGCTTAAAATAAATGATCAAGAAGTTTGGGCACGATTAATTGGTTCTTTTAATGCGTATAATTTATTAGCCATATATGCCACTGCTGAGTTGCTTGGTTTAGAGCAAATAGAAATTTTACAATTGCTAAGTCAATTGGAAAGTGTAAGCGGACGCTTTCAATACTTAATTTCAGAGGGTAATATTACGGCCATTGTAGATTATGCTCATACACCCGATGCCTTAAAAAATGTGTTGGAAACCATTAATGACATAAGGACTAAAAACGAACAATTGATCACTGTCGTGGGCGCTGGGGGAGATCGCGATACCACAAAACGTCCTAAAATGGGACATATAGCATCAGCGCTTAGTTCTAAAACTATTTTCACAAGTGACAACCCTCGTAGTGAAGACCCAAATACAATTATAGAAGAAATAGAAGCTGGGGTAGAACCTCAAAACTTTAAAAAAATAATATCCATTGCAGATCGTAAACAAGCTATTAAAACGGCCTGTCAACTAGCAAATCCACATGACATTATCCTAATCGCTGGAAAAGGTCATGAAACGTATCAAGAAATTAAAGGAGAACGCTTTGATTTTGATGATTATAAAATTGTAGAAGAAACCCTAAAACAACTAGAAAAATAATGTTGTACTATCTATTTAAATACTTGGATGAAGCATATAACCTGCCAGGTGCAGGATTGTTTCAGTTCAGTACGTTTAGAGCAGCCATGGCGATTTTACTGTCATTAGCTATTTCTACAATTTATGGAAAACGTATCATTCGTTTTCTGCAACGTAAACAAATGGGAGAGACCATACGAGATTTAGGTCTTGCTGGTCAGTCTGAAAAAGCAGGAACCCCAACCATGGGAGGACTGATTATTATTCTGGCAACACTCGTGCCTGTACTCTTATTTGCAAAGCTAGATAATATATACATCATCTTATTAATTGTAACCACCTTATGGATGGGTGTGATAGGCTTTCTAGATGATTATAAGAAGAAGATGGAGAAGAATAAAGACGGTCTTGCGGGTAGATATAAGGTGATTGGTCAGGTGGGTCTTGGAATTATAGTAGGTACTACGATGTTCTTTCATTCAGATGTAACAATTAAAGAAGAACGTGTAGATGTACCAGTTACAGCTCAAACAACGGTAGCGGCAAATCAAGATAACCCAAGGTTTACAGAAGAAGAAAAGAGTTTAAAAACAACGATTCCTTTTGTGAAGAATAATGAATTGGATTATGCAAAACTCATTACGTGGATTAATCCAGATTGGGCAAAATATGCGTGGATCATTTTTATTCCTATTGTGATCCTTATTGTTACAGCAGTGTCTAATGCGGCTAATTTAACTGATGGTATTGACGGACTCGCAGCAGGTACATCTGCTATAGCTGTTCTTACGTTAGGGCTGTTTGCTTTTGTTTCTGGTAATATCATTTTTAGTGATTATTTAAATATAATGTACATCCCTCGTGTTGGAGAAATGCTCGTTTTTATAACTGCTTTTGTGGGAGCCCTCATCGGATTTTTATGGTATAATGCCTATCCAGCACAAGTATTTATGGGCGATACAGGAAGTCTTACCATAGGCGGAATTATTGCAGTAATAGCTATTGCAACACGTAAAGAATGGTTAATCCCTATACTAGGAGGAATTTTCGTAATGGAAAACCTTTCAGTGATGTTGCAAGTAGGGTATTTCAAATACACAAAAAAGAAATATGGAGAAGGACGACGCATCTTTTTAATGTCACCATTACATCATCATTATCAGAAAAAAGGAATTCACGAAAGTAAGATCGTTACTCGATTTTGGATCGTTGGGATTTTACTAGCTATTCTAACCATTGTAACATTAAAAATTAGATAACTGTGATATACGCTTTCGCGAAATCGAATTTGTGAGACCTGCCTGCCGGCAGGCAGGTTCACGACCGTAAGGGAGAGCAAAGCGTTAAAGCGTATAAAGCAAGAATATAAAAGAGTAGAGTTTAAACAGAGTAAAGAAAGAGCGTGAGATTTCCGCCTTTGTGAAAATGAAAAAGAAATTAGTCATACTAGGAGGAGGAGAAAGTGGTGTTGGTACGGCGATACTCGCAAAACAAAAAGGATACGAAGTCTTGGTTTCTGACTTCGGAAAAATAAAAGAAACCTATAAAAAAGTTCTGACAGATTTTGACATCGTTTGGGAAGAAGGCGGTCATACGGAAGCAGCAATAGTAGAAGCAGCAATCGTAATGAAAAGCCCTGGAATACCAGATAAAGCACCTATTGTAAAGACAATTTTAGATCATGGGATTCCTGTGATTTCTGAAATAGAGTTTGCAGCAAAATATACAGATGCAATGCTTATCGGGATAACGGGGAGTAATGGAAAGACCACGACTACATCGTTGCTAGGATACCTCTTAGAGCAAGCAAAACTCAATGTGGGGATTGCAGGTAATATAGGAGATAGTTTTGCAAAGATGGTCGCGCAACAATCTATTGATACGTATGTATTGGAGATAAGTAGTTTTCAATTAGATGGGGTGGTAGATTTTGCACCTCATATTGCCATTATTACCAATATCACACCAGATCACTTAGATCGATATGAATATGAATTTGATAATTATATCGCAGCTAAGTTTAGAATCGCAATGAACCAAACACCTGAGGATTACCTCATCTATGATGCAGATGATCCTGTGATCACAGACTGGTTAAAAAAACATCCAGTTAGATCAAAACTAGTTCCGTTTTCAATGAAGCAAACGCTTGATTATGGTGCCTATATAGAAGATAATAAGATACATATAAATACAGATAACAACCATTTTAGTATGACAACCCGAGATTTAGCATTAAAAGGACAACACAACACAAAGAATGCTATGGCAGCAGCGACTGTCGCAAACCTTTTAAGTATAAGAAAAGCAACAATACGAGAAAGCTTAGAAGGCTTTCAAGGTGTGGAGCATCGTTTAGAACAAGTCCTTAAAATAGGGAATGTGCAGTATATCAATGATAGCAAAGCAACCAATGTAAATGCTACGTTTTATGCATTAGATAGTATGTCTGCCCCTACCGTTTGGATTGTAGGAGGTGTCGATAAAGGAAATGACTATCGTGATCTGTATCCACTTATTAATGAAAAAGTGAAGGCCATTATTTGCTTGGGTGTTGACAATGCAAAATTAATGAGTCACTTTGGGAATATGGTTGATATTATTATCGAAACACAATCAATGACAGAAGCTGTTAAGATTGCGTATAAAGTCACAGAAAAAGGAGATAATGTGTTGCTGTCACCTGCATGTGCAAGTTTTGATCTGTTTGAAAATTATGAAGATAGAGGCCGTCAATTTAAAAATGCAGTACGTAATCTGTAAATGAAGTGTTCGCTCCTGCCTTCCGGCAGTCAGGAGCGCGGAAATGAATAAAATCTCCGCTAGAGTTTATACTGAGTGTAATCGAAGTGTGGAAATGTATAAAGAAGAAAATGTCTAACGTAAAAAACATATTCCAAGGATTAAAAGGCGATAAAGCGATATGGGCTATTGTGGCGCTATTGGCTTTGTTTTCTTTTTTGCCTGTATATAGTGCAGCAAGTAATCTTGCGTATATACGTGGTGATGGAAATACGTTACGCTTTTTGATTAAACACGGGATGCACCTTGTTTTAGGTTTTGCAATGCTTTATGGTGTACATAAAATACCATATCATTATTTTAAAGGATTGTCGGTTATCTTTTTACCATTGGTTGTTGTATTACTAATTGTTACAATAGCACAAGGTACTACAGTGTCTGGAGCCTATGCAGCACGTTGGATTAAGATTCCATTTATGGGAGTTGGTTTTCAAACCTCAACGCTTGCAGCTGTTGTACTTATGGTGTATGTCGCAAGATACCTTTCAAGAATAAAAGATAAACAAGTAACTTTTAAAGAGACCTTAGTGCCATTATGGTTACCTGTAGGTGTTGTATTGGCATTGATCTTGCCTGCTAACTTTTCGACAACAGCGATTATATTTTGTATGGTTCTGATGCTTATGTTTTTGGGTGGTTATCCTTTAAAGTATTTAGGAATCATTATAGGCATTGGAATTGCAGCACTACTTTTATTTGTTCTTGTCGTAAAAGCATTTCCAGGAACTTCATTGTCAAGTAAAGTGACAACTTGGGAAAATCGAATTGCAAACTTCACAAGTGAAGAAGTAGATGCCGATGCCGATTATCAAATCGAAAAAGCCAAAATTGCGATTGCTTCTGGAGGTCCTTTTGGACTCGGACCCGGAAAGAGTGTGCAGAAAAACTTCTTGCCACAATCATCATCAGATTTTATTTATGCCATTATCGTTGAAGAGTTTGGATTATTAGGTGCATTATTTTTAATGCTGTTATACCTCTTACTCCTCTTCCGAATAACAGTCATTGCGCATAAAGCTGAAACGATATTTGCAAAATTATTAGTCATAGGTGTGGGAATGCCCATCGTATTTCAAGCACTCATTAATATGGCAGTAGCCGTAGAATTATTCCCTGTGACTGGACAAACACTTCCACTGGTAAGTAGCGGAGGTACTTCTATATGGATGACGTGTCTAGCCATAGGAATTGTATTAAGTGTCAGTGCAAAGCGCGATCCAAAAGAAATAAAAGAAGACGCTACAAAAGAAAAGGAATTAAATCCATTAGATATATTAAGTGAAACCATATAAAGTCATACTATCTGGAGGCGGTACAGGAGGACATATCTATCCTGCTATTGCTATTGCACGCGAAATCGAAAAGCGATATCCAAACACGGAGTTTCTTTTTGTGGGCGCCAAAGATCGTATGGAAATGGAAAAAGTGCCACAAGCAGGTTATAAGATCGAAGGACTTTGGATCTCAGGGATTCAGCGTAAGTTGTCTTTAGAGAATTTAAAATTTCCTTTCAAGCTAATAAGCAGTCTTTGGAAATCCAATACAATTCTTAAGCGTTTCCAGCCAGATGTCGTGATAGGAACGGGAGGGTTTGCAAGTGGTCCTTTGCTTAAACGAGCCACCAGTAAAAAAATACCTGCACTTATTCAAGAACAGAACTCGTATGCGGGAATTACCAATAAATTACTATCAAAAAGTGTTCAGAAAATATGTGTTGCCTATGATGAGATGCATCGCTTTTTTCCGAAAGATAAAATCGTAAAAACTGGGAATCCTGTTCGTAATGATTTATTAACCATTACAAATAAGCGAGCAGATGCTTTGTCAACATATGGGCTTGCTTCAGATAAGAAAACCGTATTGGTTATAGGGGGAAGTTTAGGTGCTAGAGCCGTTAATAAATTGATTCATGAGCAGTTAGATTATTTTGCAAATCATGGTGTGCAATTGCTTTGGCAAACAGGTAAATTATATTATGAGGAGTATAAACACTTAGCTTCTCAAAACGTCAAAGTGATGGCTTATATAGATCAGATGGATATGGCATATGCTGCGGCCGATATTATTATATCTAGAGCAGGCGCGAGTTCTGTATCTGAGTTATGTATTGTAGGAAAAGCAACTGTGTTTATTCCATCACCCAATGTAGCGGAAGATCATCAGACTAAAAATGCGTTGGCTATTACAGGGAAAAATGCTGGGATATTGATTCGTCAAAATGAGTTAGAAACAAAATTTCAACACGAATTGGATAGCCTGCTTACAGATGATACTAAAAGAGAAAGGTTAGGAAATGCCATAAAAGAATTGGCGTTACCAGATGCAACCAAGCATATTGTAGATGAAGTAGAAAAGTTATTACCTAATAGAGAATAAGATGAGATGGTTATATAACATATTCGTAGGTATTGGTTTTGGAGTCATGGTAAGTTGTACTCCTAGTCTAGCAGATACCTATGGGAAAGAAATCTCAAGCTTATATACGCAAGAAGAAGTAGATGCGTATTGGAAAGAATTAGAACGTATAGATCAGGAAGTTTTAGTAGGAAAAAAACACACGACTGCAGTATATGACTCTATTTCTATAAGTAATATGATACGTGTTGCATTACTTTTTGAAATACCAGGTAAGGAGTCTCAGTATCAAAAAGGAGCTATGCCAGTGGTAACGCTAAGTCATAATTATAATAAAGATGCGAATCTAGCGTATTGGCCAGTGATTGTAAAGTGTGCAGAAATGGGAGGTGCTATTGAGCAAATAGGCTATCCTTCCTATCCTTTGGAAAGTGTTGTGAGTGCCTTCTATGATTATTCGATTTTTGGACAAGAAGATAAGTATCCAGAATTGGTAGCTAAACTTAATAAGTTAACGGGAGGCTTTGTGCTTTCTCAAATAGAATTGGCGTTTAAAAAAGAAAAAAGATTACAAAAACTTACGGAGCAAAATAAAGTAGGTGCTTGGTTTATCGAAGAAATAAAAGGTGAAAAGAGCGATACTGTTTTTGAGTTTGTCAGCATGTCTGACGATATACTGTATAAAAAATCAAAAGGAAGAATTCAGAAGTTAATCGAAGTTATGATTACTGATTCGGGAACTAAATACAAGATAGAAAACGAACCCTTTGGTTGGTATTATATACTGACAGTAGATGGAGAATTGACGCTTTATGATCAGCATGATGAAGCACTGGTAAAGTATACGGAAAGTTAACATAAAATAACATGAGATTTCCGCCCCTGCCTACCGGCAGGCAGGTTCGCGGAAATGAAAATATGAACGGATTAAAAGACATACAGCATTTTTATTTCATCGGTATCGGTGGAATAGGTATGAGTGCTTTAGCGATTTATTTCCATCAAACAGGAAAGCATGTCGCGGGCTATGATAAAACGCCTAGTGATGTAACGCGTTCGTTGGAAGCGAAAGGAATTGCTGTTCATTTTGATGATAAAGGAGTTGAAGTAGATGCGTCGTATCAGACAGAGAATACGTTGGTTATCTATACACCTGCGGTGCCTAAAGAGTTTGGGGAATTAGTCCGCTTTCGCGAAAGCGGATACACCATTAAAAAAAGAGCAGAAGTACTAGGGATGATTGCAAATGCAAACTATAGTCTTGCGGTAGCGGGTACGCACGGAAAGACAACAACTTCTAGTATATTAGGACATTTACTGGCCGAAACAGGAGCGCCAGTCACGGCTTTTATAGGCGGAATTACTAATAATTATAATGGAAATTTAATTCAGAAAGGAAGTGATGTGATTGTTGTAGAAGCAGATGAGTTTGATCGTTCTTTCTTGCAATTAACTCCAGATATCGCTTGCATAACGTCTATGGATGCAGATCACCTTGATATTTATGGTGATGCGACGACACTAGAAAATACATTTAAAGAATTTGGGAGCTTGGTTTCAAAAGAAAAACTGTTTGTGCAAAACGGACTCCCTATAGACGGACTTACCGTAGGAATAGAAGATGATGCTCTGTATAGTGCTCAGAATGTAATTGTGAAAAACGGATGTTATCACTTTGATTTTAAACACCCAAATGGGGTGATATCTCAAATGCAATTTAACCTACCAGGCAGACATAATCTGTCTAATGCAATAACAGCTTTGGGTATGGCAATGCTTTATGGTTCCCCGACCGAATTGCTACCCAAAGCTTTATGTAGTTTTTCTGGTGTAAACAGAAGATTTACGTATAGAATACAAACAGAACATCAAGTGCTTATTGATGATTATGCACATCATCCTACAGAGATAGCAGCCGTACATCAAAGCGTGCAGGAAATGTATCCAGATACACCGGTGCTTGCTGTTTTTCAACCACATTTGTTTAGTAGAACACAAGATTTTATGGAAGATTTTGCGATGCAACTTTCGCAATTTGATGAAGTCTTTTTGTTAGATATATATCCTGCAAGAGAATTGCCTATTGAAGGCGTTACGAGTGAGGTGTTATTAGAAAAAATAAAACTTGAAAAAAAACGATTAGTAACTAAAGAGAATTTACTAGAAGGAATTCAGCAAGCTTCTCAAAAAATCATTGTGATGATGGGAGCTGGAGATATAGGAGTAGAGATATTAAAAGTAACTCAATTATTAAAAGATGCGTCTTAATTGGAATTACATACGGGTTTTCGGATTACTGTTATTGACAGTGTTTCTGTATGTGTTTGCATCACAGCGTAATAATGCTCGTTTGGTGGAAAATATAGCTATTCAATTTGAAGATGAGAGCGCTCCTTTTGTTACTAGAAATACCGTTGATAAATTGTTAATACAAAGTGAGGCGACAGTTACGGGTATGCCTAAAGAAAAATTAGCTTTGAATGACATGGAGTTGCGAGTTAAGTCGCATCCAATTGTCAAAAATGCAGATGTTTATGTTACCGTAGCAGGAACAGTGGGAGTCGCTATTGAGCAACGAAAGCCCATTGCTCGCGTATATGGTAATACGTCATTTTATATAGATCAAGAGGGAGAAGAAATGCCACTCTCTGAGAATTTTTCGGCAAGAGTGCCTATTGTAAATGGAATCACAAAAAAAGATATTCCAACAATAACAGCACTGATTTTATATATAAAAAATGATGATTTTCTAAATAAGCACATTATTGGTGTCAATAAACAAAAAGGCAATCAGTATATGCTTATTCCTAGAAAATTGAGCTATAAAATCATGTTAGGAGAAGTAGCAAGCTTAGAGCATAAGCTTAATAATTATAAAGCTTTTTATCAAAAAGCACAAAAAGACAAGACACTAGATGCGTATACACTTATTAATCTTAAGTATGCTAATCAAGTGGTTTGTAAAAAAGTATAGGGGTCATGGATGCTCATGAAAAATAAGTAGGTAATGAGTATTCTAAACGATAGTAATATGGAACAACAAAATATCGCAGTAGGACTAGATATAGGTACAACTAAGATTGTAGCTATGATAGGTCGTTACAATGAATATAATAAAGTTGAGATTCTAGGGATTGGAAAATCTAAAAGTCTAGGAGTACATCGCGGTGTTGTAAATAATATTACGCAGACGATACAATCTGTACAGCAAGCTGTTCAAGAAGCAGAAAATGTATCTGGAATTAAAATTAAAGATGTTGTTGTTGGAATTGCGGGACAGCATATACGAAGCCTTCAACATAGTGATTACATCACTAGATCTAATGCAGATGCAGTGATTGATAGTACAGATATTGATGCATTATGTAATCAGGTTCATAAGCTTGTTATGCTACCAGGAGAAGAAATTATTCATGTGTTACCACAGGAATACAAGGTAGATGGTCAAAGTGAAATTAAAGAACCTATTGGAATGTATGGAGGTCGTGTAGAGGCTAATTTCCATGTGGTTGTTGGTCAAGTGGCGTCTATTAGAAATATAGGTCGTTGTGTGAAAAGTGCAGGTTTAAGTCTTGATAGGATAACATTAGAACCATTAGCATCTGCCGATGCTGTATTAAGTCAAGAAGAAAAAGAAGCGGGTGTAGCACTTATTGACATAGGTGGTGGTACCACAGATCTTGCCATTTTTAAAGATGGAATTATACGTCATACCGCTGTGATTCCTTTTGGTGGAAATGTAATTACTGAAGATATCAAAGAAGGGTGCTCTATTATAGAAAAACAAGCTGAACTTCTTAAAATAAAGTTTGGATCAGCTTGGCCAGGAGAAAATAAAGACAATGAGATTGTTTCTATTCCAGGGCTTAGAGGTCGCGATCCGAAGGAGATTACACTAAAGAATTTGTCTAAGATTATTCATGCAAGAGTAGTAGAGATTATTGAGCAAGTATATCTAGAGATAAAAAATTATGGTCACGAAGAGCAGAAGAAAAAATTAATTGCAGGTATTGTCTTAACAGGAGGAGGTTCTCAGTTAAAGCATCTTAAGCAATTAGTCGAGTACATCACGGGTATGGATACACGTATAGGATATCCTAATGAGCATCTAGCGGGCGATAGTGATTCTGAAACCACAAGCCCATTATTTGCGACAGCAGTAGGACTTGTTATGAATAGTCTTGAGCAAGGATTGTATAACAGTACAGAAGAAGTGGTAGAAGAAGTTCAAGAAGATACGTCTAGAGAAGAAGTTGATACAGATACATCTTCTAAAGAAACGTTTCAGACGCCCACAGCACCCAAAAAGAGCATTTTTGATCGTTGGGCAGAAAAGTTTAAAGACTTTTTGGATAATGCAGAGTAGTTAGGAACTACAAAAGAATACAGGTTAATTAAAATAAATTAAAGACAATATACGCTTTCGCGAAAGCGGAAACAGAAAAGTAATAAAGGGGCTAAAATCAAAAATATGAGTACGACAGAATTTGATGGAATTACATTTGATCTACCTAAGAACCAGAGTAACGTTATAAAGGTTATTGGCGTAGGAGGAGGAGGAAGTAATGCAATAAATCACATGTTTCACCAAGGTATAAAAGGGGTGGATTTTGTGATATGTAATACAGATGCACAAGCATTAGAAAACAGTACAGTGCCTATCAAGATACAATTGGGAGTAGGTCTTACAGAAGGTCTTGGTGCTGGAGCAAACCCTGAAGTAGGAGAGCAAGCTGCTATAGAGAGTGAACTAGACATCAAAGAGATGTTAGGTACTAATACAAAGATGATTTTTATCACTGCCGGAATGGGAGGTGGTACGGGTACGGGAGCTGCGCCAATTATTGCAAAAATGGCTAGAGAAATGGAAATCCTTGTCGTAGGGATTGTAACCATTCCTTTCCAGTTTGAAGGTAAGATGCGTAATGAACAAGCGCAACGAGGGGTAGATCGTTTACGATCTCAAGTAGATTCTCTTATTGTTATCAATAATAATAAACTGAGAGAAGTCTATGGAAATCTTGGGTTTAAAGCTGGTTTTAGCAAAGCAGATGAAGTACTTGCCACAGCTTCTAGAGGTATTGCAGAAGTAATTACACATCACTATACACAGAATATTGACCTTCGTGATGCCAAAACAGTATTGAGTAATAGTGGAACTGCTATTATGGGAAGTTCTACAGCGAGTGGATCTAATCGTGCTTTTGAAGCGATTACAAAAGCATTGGATTCTCCATTACTTAATGATAATAAGATTACGGGTGCTAAGAATGTATTATTACTTATAGTATCTGGAAGTGATGAGATTACAATAGATGAGATTGGAGAGATTAATGATCACATTCAGGCAGAAGCAGGGAATAGTGCAAATATCATTATGGGTGTAGGTGAAGATGAAGCGCTTGGAGAAGCTATTTCTGTTACGATTATTGCTACTGGATTTAATGTAGAGCAACAAGATGATATTGTAAATGTAGAATCTAAAAAGATTATACATACCCTAGAAGAGGAACAAAAAGCACAGCATGATCTGATGCCAAATGCTACTGTTCAAGAAGCTCCTTCTGTAATTGAAGAAGCAACTACTCCAGAAGTAGAAGAAGTTGTCGTTCCAGAAAAGATAGTACATACGTTAGATTTAGATGATTTTGAAGAAAAACCATCTACATCGGTAAAGAAAGAGGAAACAGATTTAAAAATGATTCCTACGACAGATATTATAAGAGATATTGATGTTGTGTATGAAGAAGTGCTCGCTGTTTCTGAAGATGATTTTGAGATTATTGATACGACTATACGTCAAGAAGAAACGATCATAGAAGAGAAAGTACCTGCGCAAGAAGAAGTGACTGGAATGTTGTCTTTTGATCTTCCAATGCATGAGGAAGAAGCACCTGTAAAAACAGAAGCAGTAGAAGAAGCGCCTGTTCTTTTTGAGCTTACTGAAGATATTGCAGATATGGAAGTGAAAGACGCGATAGAAATCATTCCTGTGACAGAAGTTTCTCCAGAAGGAGAAAAGCGTTATAGCTTAGAAGACTATATGGAAGTAGAAGAAAATCTTGCTTCTGCAAAAGCGACTGATGCTACACAAGTAGAGGAAGAGACGATTGTTTTTGAGAAAAAAACAGTAGCGCCTGAAACAGCACCAGAAGAAGAAAAAGAGGAAGAAGTGGACCCTATGAATAGTCCAATTTCAAAACTTTTGATTGATCGTGCTGCAGAACGTAAACGTAAGATGAAAGAGTTTAATTATAAATTCCATCACAATCAGTCACGTATTGAAGAAATAGAGAAGCAACCAGCGTATAAACGTATGGGAATTGATCTTGATGAGAAAACACCAGATAAAGAAGGGAGTTTATCTCGTACGACCTTATCTACAGATGATAATGAAGATATACAGTTACGTAGTAATAACTCTTTTCTACACGATAATGTAGATTAGAGAAAGAGCCAACTTAATAGAGATCAGAAACCTGAGAGTGATACTGTAGCTTTCAGGTTTCTTTTATTAGAGACGTACTGTATAATATAATGCTTATTGTCGTTTTGTTATTTCTTTAAAATTGTAAAAGAAACGATCTAAAAGTTTTAGGTCTTCTGTTATAATACTAGCCTCTCCAGACATTTCTTGCGTGAAAGGAAGTTTTTTGTCATAAGATGTGATTAAATCTTTATGAACACTAGCATCTATAAGGTAGTTTCCTTGTTCATCAGGTACTTGCGATATTTTGATGACATTACCTTGTAGTACTCCATATTCGGCATCTGGATAATTAAATAACTTAATATTTACTTTCTGGCCTACACTAATTTTACCTGTATTTTGAGGCGGACAACTTAATTTAGCGATGTATGGAATATCTTCTTTAGGAAGAATGGTAAATACTAAATCATTCTGTCTAATATTCTGATTAGTTTTCCAGTATTTCATGAGAATCACTTTTCCATCAATATCTGAAGTTAATGCATATTGTAACTCCCATGCTCGAATGCTTTTTTGTAAGTTATTGTAGGCTTGAACTACGTTTTTATACATGATAGCTTCTTCTTTTTCTCTACTTATTTTTGTGCCTATAGCCGTTTTTTTGTTGTTGCTAATGGATATTTTTGTTTGAGAAATGGTATTGATAAACGTTTGCATTTCTCTTTCTGTTCTATAGTATTCAAGCTGGTCATTATCATATTCTTGAGAAGAAATAACTCCTTTTTCGTAAAGTGTTTTCTTTCGCGAAAGCTCATTTTTTTTTAAATTAAGTTCTTGTTGTTTTAGCTTTTGTTGCTCTTCTAGATTTAGTAATTGTGCTCTTGATTCAGAAAGAGAAGTCTCATTAGCAATGACTTCATATGAATAAGGTAAAAGTTTTTTATTTAAGTGGTATAGTATATACTGATTCTCAAAAGTGGTGTATGCATCTTCTACATCTCCTAAAAAGAGAATGGGGATTTCGTCTACAGGAAAATGTACATTATGATTATCAAAAGTGATCGTGTCTAGTATAGCTTTGAGCGTATATATATCTTGATAGTTAGCGGTGTTTTCTATGATCCCTAATAGTTGACCTTCTTTAATAGGCTGATTATCTTTTACTAGTAAAGCTTCCAATTTGCCGCTTCGCTGCGCATAGATTTTTTGAGGAGGAATTTCAGTGGTTAATATAGCTTTAGCATTAACAATATCTGGATATGAAATAAACCAACTCAATATTAATAATAAAACGATAAGAAATAGAAATATACCACTTCCCCAGCGTATCATCCAATTTGGGACCTTCGTAAGAATAGCTTGCACCTCCTCATTTCTAAGCTTGATGTTATCTATCGTATTCTTCATTATTTTCCTAGTTCTAATTGATTTTTTACGAGATGATAATAATCTCCCTTTTTTTCTATTAGAGATTCATGGTTCCCAATTTCTGTGATATGACCTTTGTCTAAAACAATAATTTGATCTGCTCTTTTTACAGTGCTTAATCTGTGTGCTACGATGAGTACTGTTCTGTCTTTAAAAAATGCTTCAAGGTTAGTGATGATCACTTTTTCATTATTTGCATCAAGGGCACTTGTTGCTTCATCAAAGAAAATAAATTCAGGGTCCTTATATACAGCTCTAGCAATAAGTAATCGTTGTTTTTGTCCAGTGCTTATTCCTACACCCTCATTTCCTATTTTGGTATTATAGGATAGCGGTAAATTTTCTATAAAATCTCTTATGTTAGCAACCTCAACAGCTTTAAAGAGTTTGTCTTTATCTACATGGTCTTCTCCTACAGCAATATTGTTTGCAATAGTATCATTAAATATATAGCCTTCTTGCATCACAACGCCACAGCGACTTCTCCATGTACCAGGAGGTATGTTTTTTAGGTCAACATTACCCGTTTTTACGACGCCTTCTTGTTGCTCATAAAATTTAAGTAGTAGCTTAATTAGGGTTGTTTTTCCACTACCACTTGTACCTACAATTGCAGTTACTTTTTTTTCTGGAATGTGTATGTTTAAATTCTCCAATACATTATCAGAAGTGCCTATATACCTAAAAGAGACATCTTTTAAATCAAAATTAGCAGGATAGGTTATTGTATTAACTTGCTCTTTTGTAGTTACATTTTCTTCTTCTTTATTGTGAATTTCTGAGAGACGATCTAAAGCAATTTTTGCATCTTGAATTTCTCTTACAAATGAGATAAGCTGACTAATGGGAGAATTGAGTTGTCCTACGATATAGGAAATAGCAAGCATAACTCCAATTGTAATTTCACCATCTATTACTAGTGTAGCTGATAGTACAGTAATTAAAATATTTTTGAGTTCGTTTATAAAACTAGAACCAACACTTTGATATTGCTCTAGGATTAAGCCTTCTATAGACAGTTTAAATAAACGTGCTTGCATATATTCCCATCCCCAACGTTTTTGCTTTTCAGCATTATGTAATTTTATTTCTTGCATCCCATTAATGAGCTCAATAACCTTGCTTTGCTCTTGACTTACTTGAGAAAATTGTTTGTAATCTAGATCGGCTCGTTTCTTTAAGAATAATGTAATCCATATAAAGTAAAGCACACTCCCGATTAAAAAGACTGTAAATATTTTTAGATTATAGTAGGCAAGTACGATACTAAATACAAAAAGGTTTAGGAGCGAGAATAATACGTTTAACGATGAGGTAGTAAGAATCCGTTCTATACGACTATGATCACTAATACGTTGTAAAATATCTCCAGTCATCCGTACATCAAAAAAGGCAATAGGGAGGTTCATTAACTTGATGAAAAAATCCGATATTAATGAAATGTTTATTCGTGTGCTTAGATGTAATAATATCCAGCTTCGTACGATTTCAATAGCAGTTCTACCTAAGAAAAGTGCTAATTGTGCAAAAAGGATTAAATAGATAAAGTGGATGTCTAAGTTTTTGATCCCTATATCAACAATACTTTGTGTAAGAAAAGGAAAAATAAACTGTAATGTACTAGCTCCGATTAACCCTAGGATAAGTTGCCAAATAAAAGACTTATAACGTACTAAGTATCTTGAAAGGAATGAGATTCCTATTTTGTTTTGTTGTTCTTCATATTCATTTTCATGAAGTCTAGGTGTAAATTCTATAAGTAAAGCAATTCCTTCTTCTGCATCTTCAGACACATTAGGTCCTAGCCAAGATTTCATAAAATCTTGTTTGTTATATTTTAATAAACCGTGTGCAGGGTCGGATATATAAAATGTATTCTTTTTGATTTTGTATAATACCACATAGTGATTTTTATTCCAGTGAAGGATACAAGGTAGCGGAGCATCCCTTAGATCTTCTAGCGTTATTTGTACACCAAGCGTTCTGAACCCTATACTCTCAGCTGCCTCACTCATTCCTATTAAATGACTGCCAGCTCTGGTAGTTTCACTAAGCGTTCTTAATTTTTGGATAGGAATTACCTTATCATAGTATTTTGCTATGATTTTTAAACAGGTAGGACCACAATCCTTAAAATCTGCTTGTTTATAAAATGGAAATTGCTTCACGTATGTTATGCTTTTATGAGTTGGTTTAAATCATAATGCGCGATTGCTTTTTGTTTAAGTGGGTTTTCACTCCATTCTTCCCAGGTATTTGTTGCGGGGTTGTATCCACACTTTAAAGGCTTTGAATAGATGTCTGAAGGGTCTTCTACATACGCTCTACAATCTGTACATACATGCCTAAATTCACACGTATTACAAACACTTATCTGGTCTTTTGTGATATTTCCTAATACTTTAAATTTTTCTTGTTGTACGACTTCTTCTAGTGTGTGTTTAGAACAATGACCGTAATGATTTCTCATGGAAGGGCAATTTTTAATAAACCCATTTTTATCTACAGCTATTTTGCGATTTAAGCAAGTATTGTGAAATTGAGATTCCATAAAAACATCTTTGTTTGGATTGAAATATTTTTTGGAAATAATACCGCAGCATTGCTCACTTGCAAGTGTCTCTTCAGTATAATGTATGGTAGATAATCCTTTCACAACTTCTAGGTCATTTGTCTGAGGAGCGCCATGAAGAATGACTGTTGCCACTTTTGTATGCTCATACAATAAAGTGTTTAGTATCTGAGGAGTCAAATGCTCAGAATAACTCGTATATAATTCTATAGATTCAATACAAGTGTTGGTAATAGTGCTAACAAGATGTGTTATTTCATCTATAGTAAGTACGGTATATGATCTGATTTGAAGTGCTTGGCAACGTAATGTGTCTAATTGTCTAATGACATCACTATAGTAGTTTGAGGTTTCATGATAGCTTGCAATATCAATAATCGCATTAGAAATAATATGTGGTGATTTCCATTGCTTTTTTAAAGGAGGAAATTGCTCTTTAGTTACTTCATCAGTTAAAAAAATATATTCGTCTCGTAATAAGAAGTCTAAATATGACTCAAGTATTTCTTTATTAGATGCTCCATACATTGTGAAAATACTTCCTAAAGGGAGATGTTTTGTATTTTCAAGAAATGTA
This sequence comes from uncultured Dokdonia sp., assembly GCF_947492535.1. GTDB lineage: Bacteria > Bacteroidota > Bacteroidia > Flavobacteriales > Flavobacteriaceae > Dokdonia. Next base: position 404,366 of record NZ_CANLNH010000001.1, read on the forward strand.
ACCATATCATTAGGAATGAGCTCAAATGTGCCTCTTTGCGTATCAGATAGTAATGCCCTATTTTTTCCTTTTGTAATTAAGCAGGAAGCAAAAAGACATACATATTTTGAATTGTTATTTTCGTTTATTTGAAACATCTCGAAATTGATTTTGAATATTTAGAATCTACAGGGAAGCTTTCAGTATCATATTTTTTTAATGGGATCATTTTTAGGTGCCCCATTTCTTCTAATAGCGCCTTTTTAACACTAAATTCTGACAAGAAGAATATGGCTTCAAAAAGCCCTGGTTGTTCTTTCATTTTTGTTTTAAACGTATCTATAATTTCTTCTTCTTCCATGGTTATAAATGTTTTGCTATTTCAAGGTCTAAATAATAATTACAAGGAACAGAGACCATATCATACTGGCCTATAGGATTAATTTCTAAGAAAATATATTCCCCTTCTTCAGAATATATAAGATCGAGGGATGCACTTTTTAATGTGTATTCTGCTAAGAGTTTTCTTAATTTATTTTCAATCTTCATAGGAAGATGATAAGGGACTACACGATTAGGCTTTTTAAAGTTATAATTCCTAAAATCTACTTTTGTTTGATCGTCACTTTGGGAAAAAATAGCCATAGAATAAAATCTATCTATTAGGAAGAAAGTACGTATTTCAAATTGCTTTTTAATGAGTTTTTGAAAAACGCTGATATGAAATTTTTCAGGCAATTGTTCAATATTTTTGGGTGTGACTAGTTTTGTAGTAACATCAACAAAGCATTCCCCTTTTATATTCGGATCAATATTATTTACAGCTTTAGTGATCACATCTCCATGCGTCTCTATAAAGTTAGAAACAGCTTCTCTAGTATTTGTGACCAGTGTTTCAGGAACAGTAATATCTAATGCCCTGCAACTCTTAAGTACTTTTGTCTTATTGATATTTGAAGAATTTAGAAATGTGTTTAATGCATTTGGTGCTAATTGACTTTCTATAAGTTCTACAATATCTTTTTCTGCTTCCTTCGTAAAATATTTAAGATACCGATGTAACCACTGTTGTTTTACATTCCCTAAACTTCCTCGTTGTGTAGAAGCCCATGAGCCACGTCTATACCAGTATGTCTTTATGTCTTTTGTATTAAATGAAATAGCGTCTGCCGTTATAGAAATAGCATCCCCATCGGTAGTAATATTATTTATGGGCGTTGTATCATTAATACGTACGTATGGTTTTTCTAAATGAAGTAACCATTTTATAACTTGTGTAGTAGAGTAGTCTTGTGCGGTTGATTTAATTAAGATCATAGTTAACTGTTTTAAAAAGAAGGAGTAATATCATATTACTCCTTCCAGAAATGTGTATTACATTCCTACTTCTTCATATCTCTCCTCATGAGGTAGTTGATCGTAATCATACCTTGTATCCGTCCATGAATCTGTCATAGGTGGATGAGGAGGACAGTTAGTTTGAGCAGATCTATACGTCGTAAATGACGATGTAGCCCCATCTGCTTGACTAGTAGCCCCTACAAAATGTCCAGGATTTTTAAGCTCCTTAGACTTGAATTTGCTGTTTTCTAAACTTTCAAGTTTTTTCATAATTCTTGATTTTTAAAGTGATTGCATACTCTCTTAAAGGCTTTTCTGCATACGCCTATCTGAAATTTATATGCTAGTATGACGTCTAGTACCAACATATCGGTTTGATGCATCTAACCAACCTATAGTATCTATTTTAAAATTTCATTACCCACATTATTGTGTATTATATAATTACGCTTTCGCGAAAGCGTATACGGTCGTGATATAAATGATATAATTTAATAGTTGAAAACATAGAGTTATGTGCCTGTTTTCAGGTTTCTTTTTTATCTTCGCCTCCTAATGAGATCATAAAAGATTAACTGCTTTCCTGCCTACCGGCAGGCAGGCGTGAAAGCAAAAAAAGATGAGTTTACAAACAGCTATAATGACAGCAATGAAAGAAGCAATGAAAGCAAAAGATCAAAATGCTTTAACCTCTTTGCGTGCTGTAAAATCTGCTATACTATTGGCACAAACAGAAAGTGGAGCTAAGGAAGAATTAACAGAAGAGCAAGAACTTAAATTATTACAGAAACTTGTAAAACAACGTAAAGACAGCGCAAAAATATTTGCAGAACAAGGGCGTAATGATTTGGCAGAGCCAGAATTAGCACAAGCAGCAGTGATCGCAAAGTTTTTACCAGAGCAAATGAGTGAAGATGCTATAGCTGCTATTGTAGATGATGTCATTACTGCAACAGGCGCTTCCAGTATGAAAGATATGGGTAAAGTGATGGGGCAAGTAAATGCAAAAGTAGCTGGAAAAGCAGATGGTAGTACAGTTGCAAAAATTGTAAAAAATAAACTTACCTAGTAGTAAAGAATATCCTCAACTAATTTTTTATCTTTACACTGTAAATAATACACCATTCCCCCGTCTTTATTGTTATAAATTATTAATCATTACCAATGAGTAAGAGAATGTGTTTACATCTAACATTACTATTGATGTTAGTTTGTATAGGATCAAGTTTTGGACAACAATCAAAACTTGCTCGGGCAGACAAGAAATTTGCGCAATATGCTTATATAGATGCTATAGAAATTTACAAAGACTTAGCAGCAGAAGGGTATGAGTCGTTTAAGATGTATACCCGTATTGCAGATGCATATTACTACAATGCTAGATATACAGAAGCTCAAGAGTGGTACACAAAAATATCTCAAAAGTATAAAGATTCAGTATCTAAAGAATTCTACTTTAGATACTCTCAATCTTTGAGAGCTGTAAAGGAATATGCAAAAGCAGATGAGGCTATGCATTTATTTGCATCTTTAGGTGGTGAAGACTATAGAGCTAAGCTATTCATAGAACAACCTGATTATGTTTCTGTAAGTGGGTATAAGAAGAGTGATTATAAAGTGGATATGATACGAGAGATTAATTCTCGATATTCTGATTTTGGACCCTCTTATTATAAAAACCAGTTAGTTTTTGCTTCTGCTAGAGATACAGGTGTTTTTTCAAGAAGAATTCATAAATGGAATAATCAGCCGTTTTTAGATTTATATTGGTCTACGATTAAAAAAGATGGAAGTTTAACGCCACCTACGGTATTTGTAAAAAAGCTAAACACAAAATTTCACGAAAGTACAAGTTGTTTTTCTGAAGATGGAAATACCATGTACTTCACTAGAAATAACTATACAGAAAATAAATACGGTAAATCAACAGCGGGCGTTAATAAGCTTAAGATCTATATAACAACAAAAACGGATAAAGGATGGAGTAGAGCAGAAGAGCTACCCTTTAATAATAAAGAATATTCCTGTGCACATCCTGCGTTAAGTAAAGATGGAAAGTTCTTATACTTTGCATCCGATATGCCAGGGACTATTGGTAATTCAGATATTTGGAGAGTAGCACTTATTGATGATGAGGATTCGGGAGAAAAAACATATGGAACACCTGAAAATATAGGGAGGCCAGTTAATACAGAAGGAAGGGAATCTTTTCCGTATATAAGTGATTCAGGGCACCTTTATTTTGCTTCAGATGGGCATCCAGGCTTAGGAGGATTAGATATTTATGTGACACATCCAAACGAAGAAGAAATGGTTATACTAAGTCTCGGTAATCCTATAAATAGTTCTAATGATGATTTTGCTTTTATTGTGAATGATAGTACAAAAACAGGCTTTTTCTCATCTAGCAGGAAGAGTGGTATGGGGAGTGATGATATCTATAAGTTTGTACAAAAAGAATTGCCAGATCCTACTTGTGATATCACGATAACTGGAGTTATTACAGATCAAAAAACAAAAGAGATTATACCAGATGCAAAAGTCCAACTATTGAATCAAGATAATGAGTTGGTAGAAGAAGTATCGGTCAATAAAGAAGGGCGATATTCTTTTATGACTGATTGTAATGAACGTTATATAGTAAGAGCTAGCGCCGACCTCTATTATTCTAAAGAGGTATTGGTTACAAATCCTTCTGCAACAGAAACGCTTACTAGAAATATTGAATTAGAAAATAGAGTTACAGAAGTAAATTTAGGAGATGACTTAGCAAAACTCCTGGATCTTAAACCTATTTATTTTGATTTTAATAAGTCAGATATTCGTCCTGATGCAGCTATTGAACTTTTAAAAATAGTTTCAGCAATGCGTCAAATACCTACAATGAAAATTAGTGCAAGATCGCATACTGATAGTAGAGGGCGTGATGCTTATAATTTAGTATTATCAGATAGAAGAGCGAAATCAACAGTAGCATATATCATTAGTAAAGGCATAGATGCCGATAGAATTACGGGGAAAGGCTATGGAGAAAAAGAACTGGTAAATGAATGTTCTAACGGAGTAGAATGTTCAGAAGAAGAACATCAATTAAATCGTAGGTCAGAATTTATTGTGGTTAGCCAATAAACGATACATTTGCACAAGAATTTAAAATGGCCTCGTAGTTCAACTGGATACCTGCCTGCCGGCAGGCAGGGAATATCAGAAATAATATATGTATTTTGTTTATGTCTTAAGAAGTGAAGTTGATGGTAGGTTGTATAAAGGACTAACACAAGATATAGAGAATAGACTTAGAGAACATAATAGTGGTAAGATGAAATCAACGAAAGGATATATTCCTTGGGTTTTGGTGTATCAAGAAAAAATAGAAACAAGGGTAGAAGCCAGAAAAAGAGAGAAATATTTAAAAAGCGGAGTAGGAAGAGAGTTTCTCAAGAAATACTTAAATACATAATGGCCTCGTAGTTCAACTGGATAGAATATCAGATTTCGGCTCTGACGGTTGGGGGTTCGAATCCCTTCGAGGTCACGAATAAATAGTTTCAAAAGAAAAAACGCCAAGCTTGCTTGAGCGTTTTTTTGTTGAAACTATTTTCAAAGCGGAGCTTTGCGGGATCACCGAGCGTAGCGAGGTAATCCTACTATAAAAGAGCATCAAACTCGCTTGAGCGTTTTTTTGTTGAAACTATTTTCAAAGCGGAGCTTTGCGGGATCACCGAGTGTAGCGAGGTAATCCTAGTTTAAATTAATTAAGCTTCCCTGAAAACAACTACTGCTTTCTGTATTTTAAAAAACTATTTACGCTTATAAAGCACGTTTTTTAATCTTAATGATATGTAGATAATCTAGACATTTAAGAAAGAAAAAAATAGGATCAAATTCATACCATTTTTTTGCCAAATTTAACTTGTGCGGAAACTTATGGTGATTGTTATGGTAGGCTTCTCCTAAAAATAAGAGGTCCAATCTTAAAATATTACGCGAGTTATCTGCAGTATTATAATTTCTATATCCAACTTTATGAGCCAAATGATTCACAAGTCCACCCTGTAAAGCTCCCATGGCAACTGTAATAGGAAGTAAAAGATAGTGCCACCATTGCTCAGCTATTACAGAATACAGAAATATATATACGATCACCCAAGTAACTCTACTTAACCAATGATGACCTAATCTATCTAAAAATTTCCATTCGGGATATGTTCTTGCAGGTTGACTGTTTTTACGACCGTGATATACGTCCTGATAACTATTTCTAGCCCTAACAATAGTACCCAAAAACCCCCATGTATTAGATGGAGTATGCGGATCTTCTTCCCCGTCTGCATGATGATGATGCAGTTCGTGCATTCTTGCAAAAGCAGCAGGACTCATATATGAAGAGCCAAATATGATATAATTGAGAATGAAAAAGAACTTTTCTAAGTATGTATTCATTTCAAAATTCTGGTGTGCAACATAACGGTGTAGAAATAAGGATTGTATAAAAATTCCTATGTACCAATGTGCTATAATCAAGATGACTACGTTCATATACTTGTTTTATAATTGTTTCTTTGCTTCTATTACTTTATTTCTAAGGTTGTTGAAAAACTTGAGACGATCTTTTTGGTTTTCAACGCTTATAGGAGTAGACTTACTCGCAATGGTATCGATATTATTTTTGGTGTAATTACTAAAATCTTCATCAAAGGTGGTGAGAAAGTTTATAGTACTATGATTAACATAGGCAATTTGTGCATTTGCAATTTGAATTAATTGCATATTGTCACCCATGGTAAGTTCATTCTTATACATCTTATAAGATACCTCACTTGTAGTAGGCTCTTGTCCAAGTGTGAGTTTTTTACCAGATTCAGCTTGTTGTTCAATATGATCTATCAGTTCAATAAGCTTATCATAGAGAATCTCTACATCATCTAGAGAGGCAAAAGACCCAATTTCTTTATAGTATTCTATTTGATGTAATGTACTTCTAATATTTTCTACATGCCAAATTTCAGTACTTGGAATAGATGAAAAAAGATCACTAATTTTTTTACACCACTTATAATAATGACCAAAGTCATCTGCTAATGAAAACTTTGCATTTTTGAGATCTTCGTAATCCAATACAGATCTCATAATAAAGTAAGATTTAAAAGCTGCAATTTCTGGAATAAGAAAATAATAGAAAAAAGGAATCTCCTTTGCCAAATAATACATTTGATTAGGTGGGTTATCTGCAATTTGTTGTAAATGTTGTACACATAATTTTAACCACTCCTCATAATTAAAATCCGAATTATTTATAATTCTTCCATTAAAAAGAAATGTATTATTGTTAATCTGAAATAACTTGTCAAGAGAGATATTAAAATGAGATGATAATTTATAAATCTCATCCAGTATTAATAACTTTTCCCCTCTAACGCGTCTATACACACTATCATGACTCACATCAAGGAGTTCTGAAACTGCAGCAACTAATGACAAATGAGGAGGAAGCTTTAACTTTATTTCCTGAAATAGTTTTTCTTGTAATTGTATTGGTGACATTTCTTTCTTTTTATATGCAGTATTCATAGAATACGATGGTATGTTAACAAATGTATCTAAAATAGTATCTTAATGAGCATGAACCATTCGCGTTATTTAGCAATAGTTGAGGATGATAAAAAAAGTTTTTGCATAAATTACTAAAACCGATGTTATTAAACTAAAGTTTCTATTAGATGTAGTTCTTCTTTATACGCTTTCGCGAAAGCGTATACAAATTTTTAGCAAATGTATAGATGGAGATGCAATGTTAGAAGTTCGTTTTGTAACTCAAAAGAATTAAAAAGCCTATATGGTATCTCCAAAAAACACCTATTTATATATAGACAGCGGAGTATTGATAAGGACCTAAAAGACTATTTCCAGTGTTTTGATAATGCGTCAAAATTTTTTTTTTCGGAAACAATAATCTGATAATGAGTAAGCTAAGACATGGTGCTGTTTTATTTTTTTTATCTAATGTAAGTTGCTTTAAAATCACCGTCAATAAGCGATAAGGGTCTATTGAAATAGAGGTCCTTTTTTAGGTAAGTTAGAAACAATATATCGCTTATTATGGATCACGAAGAATCAGATAATTCAAAGAAGTCTATTGAATGTTTGTTTGGAAAGATTGCTTTTCCAATGCAAAAAGGATTTAGGTTTGAGGACATTAACGATATACTCTATATTATTGCAAACGGAAGCTACTCTGAGGTTTACTTTAAAGATCAAAAACAGCTCTTAGTATCTAAAAACTTGAAATTTTATGAACTAAAATTATGCAATAAAGAGTTTATGCGTATCCATCCTTCGGCATTAATCAATTTTCAATATATAAAAGAATTAGACCGTTCTGAGGGTGGTAGTGTGATCATGCAAGATGGAAAACAACTTCCTATTTCTAGACAGAAGCGATTAGAATTAGAAGCACTCATTCGTGAAAACTAAACCATCAATATATGATATGATTGCAAATGAATCTAGGAATATATTCTTCCTACTTTAAAAATCATATTTTTTCTATAAACACACTTTCTTACATTGGTAAATACTATTTTTTGAATAGTAAGTAAATTAATACTATTAATGTATAAATCAATACTGTATTCAAATGAAATAGCATTTATTTAGGTACTTTATTACAGATATATTGCATTTTAATAATAAGAAATACTCATTCTTTTTATCATGGTTCCCTAAATCATCCACTATGAAGTATATTACGTTTCTAGTACTCTTAATTTCACAAATATGTTTTTCTCAAATAGGTATTAATACTGCAGACCCAAGTGCTTTATTAGATATTAATAGTGAGACTCAAGGTGTGTTAATGCCTCGAGTAAAACTAGTAGAAACTATGCAAGCATTACCTGTAGTAAATCCTAAAGGAGACCCCCTTGAAGATGGTACCCTTGTCTATAATACAGAAACTATAAATGATGTACGACCTGGTTTTTATTATTGGCTTATTAATAGATGGGTGCGATTAAGCTCCGAGCCACAATTTTTACAGTTTACATCGATAACCCTCCCTTTTCCATCTAGTGCAAATGAAAATGTAGATTTTCTTCTAGATGGTATAAACTATACGTATAATGTCTTTAGAATAGAACATGCTGGTGCAGATTTAGGCGGTATAATAGGCGGTGAGCATGGAAGAATTCTCTATATATACAATGGAGATCCTATTAATGATTTAAAGCTATTAGCTGGTGGGAATTCAGGTTCAGATCCTGAAAATCAATTCTCTCTTCAAGGAGATGTTATATTAAAGCCAGGAAATGCCATTATTGTTTTTTATGATGGTATTTATTTAGATCGCTGGACTGTAGCTAGATCAGATAATTAACCCCCTTACCTGATACGTTTTCTAGTGATTATTTTACTAAAATAATCTTTCATCCCTATATAAAAACCTCACTATAAATCAGTGAGGTTTTTATATGTACTTTCTAGAAACATTGTGACGTAGGAGTTTATCCTAGGTATCGTCGATGTGCAAGCGCGTATATTCCATACGTCTAATAATTCATTTTATTTCAGAAAATAACAGCGTAGAATATATGATGAAACTACGGTTCTTTTAACCCTAGTTTATGATTGTTTTTCAATAGCTATTTGATTTAAAAAGATTAAATGGAATTTACTGAAAAGACTGATTTACAACCCTTAATTATTTCAGGAAATCAATATATACAGAGTAATTTGTAGTGTATAAAAAACACTGTATGATATGGATTTAAAAGAGATGTATAGAAAAAGAAAAGAAATTATTAATGGACATATGAATGAATTATACACCCTTGCAGGAATGACAAGCAAGAGTGATGCCGCTGTATTTAGCATTCGCGAGAAAATATGTAATGATTGTCCACTTAAAATAAATAATACATGTAATACCAACTTGTGGATTCATCCAACAACTATGGAGACTTCAAATTCAGGTAAAGAAGGATTTGTAAGAGGATGCGGCTGTAGATTAAGCGCAAAACAAAAATCAAAATATAGCAAATGCCCAGCAGGTTTTTGGGGAGATGAGTTTAGTTCAAAATAGAAATACACTATGGAGAAGCATATTATACATAAAGTATATCTAGAACTTAACACTTCAAATGTGGCCGAAGCTCAAAAATTAAAGGAGAATATAGGAAGCTTTCTTCGTTCAGATGTATTTCCATTATTAGAAAAGCAAATTGATATTATAAACGACGAAGTGCCGCAATATGCAATCCAATTAGATAAAATTAATGTTGAAATTACTGAAAAAGCAATTCGTTTAGACAATGAGCTGAAACATACTATTGTAGAAGCTATTGAAACCGAAACACAGAAAGTGATCAAGACTATTGATGATGATGAAAAAACAGAAGAAGGAGTCGTTAAAAAAAGAAAACTATCTTATAAAAACGAACATCAATTAGAAACGTTTATTCACTTTCTAAAAACGGGCACCAACCCTTGGTGGAGTAACGAATCTATTACACAACTGTTAATACCTAAAAACTTTAAAAAAATACTAGCGACACGAGATTTTGTACCAAAAGTAGTGCGCGTTCTTAGAGATCAAAAGGTGAGAGCTCGTATGCTGAATCAACTTACGAGAGCCTCTGTAAAAGAAATATGCATGGCTATTGCTAAAGAAAGTGATATACTAGATATAGCAGAAGTTGAGGTGCAAAAAATAAGGAAGCGCCCTGTCGTACAGCAACAACAAATTTGGAGAGTGCTACTAGCAGCAATAGTCTACCAAGAACCTATTGATATAACAACGATAATTCGTACAGTCAAGGAGGCAGAAACGCTTAAAAAGCAAGCAACGAAGCAATCTCCAAAAGAGAAGGAGAAAGATACCAAGAAAGCAATACAGTCTAAGAATCAAGAAAAAGAAGCAAAATCTAGCCAAGTTTCAGAAGAAAACCTACAACAAACAACAATAGACAAAGCATTTATTGAAGCCCTAGTAAACCCAAAACAAGATGTAAAAGCGCCAAAAACAACACCAACAGCAATAACAACAAATGCTGATGCTGTAATAGAAGGCGAATATGTTCAAAATGCAGGCTTAGTACTTGTACACCCATTTTTAAGGCACTTTTTTAGCCATTGCGGTTTACTAGATGAAGAAAATCAATTAAAAGATCCAGAACGCTGTGTCCATTTGTTACACTATATCGCAACAGGAAAAACAAAGCAAGTAGAAAGCGATATGGTATTTGAAAAGTTCTTGTGTAATATTCCGATTCATGAGTCTATCAATAGAGATATAACAATCTCTAAAAAACAAAAAGAACAAGTCACCAACCTTTTAAATGCGGTCAATGAAAATTGGGGCGCTTTACAAAAATCGTCACACGCATTATTACAGAACGAATTCTTACAACGTGTGGGGAAAATAGAAAAAAACAGTAACGGGACAACCATTCAAATGGAACGTAAAGCACAAGATATTTTACTAAAAAAACTGTCTTGGGGATTAGGATTGATACGGCTCCCATGGAAAAAGGAATTTATCTATGTAAACTGGTAATACCCAGTTGCCTTAATCAAGACTGTAACCTACTGAAACTACAGATTCCAAAAGAGGTTTTACTTGTTTTTAAGAGCACTTGACAGCATCTTTGTTATCTGATTATAGAAAGTGTAGTCGCAACATAAAATGCACTATACTTTATGGTTTTTAAAGTTAAGTAAACGACCTCTGGGTAAGCTCTTGAGGCATTTATACGAAACTGAATTTTAATTTTAATTTCGAGGTAAACCTAGGAGTAGAAAACCTTTTGGCAATGCCAATATAATACAAATAACAATTGACTATGCGTTTAGAACAGAAGGGCACACAACAAATTTTTGACTACCTAAAAGAAGTAATTCTTTGGCGATTAGAAAATACGGAAACACCACTTAAAGTGTGCCCTTTAAAGTATACACCTTCAACCTATGAAGAAAGTTCTCTAGGGAACTATATTGCAAAACATGCCTTAGATCAAGAAGAGATTATTTCGCTTTTACTCTCATTAGTACCACATGTATATCCTACATTTTTAAGAGATGTAAGTATCGAAAGCGAAAACGGAGTATTGTATTTCTTTTCACAAACACGCGCAGATCAAAAAAATGCAGACCCAACAGCAGAGACCATTTTGTATGCACTCGCAGGAGATGATGTAGCAGGAAGAATCGCTGCGATTCACTTCTTACATAACAATAGACTATTTAATGAATTACAAGTCTTACATACGGCTCCTACAGAAAAAGGAGAACCCGCAGTACGAGGAAAACTACTCATATATCAAGACGCTTTTCAGGAAATTGTACTAGGCAGTACTATTATACCTAAACTCAGTGAAGAGTTCCCTGCACAAGAAATCAAAACTCAAATGACATGGGATGATCTCATCTTATCAGAAAACACCTTGCAAAAACTACAAAACAGTAAGACATGGCTCAAGCATAACGATACCTTATTAGAAGAGCTGGGAATGAAAAAAAGGCTCAAACCAGGATATCGTGTGCTCTTTTATGGAGCGCCAGGAACAGGAAAAACACTTGCAGCGAGTCTATTAGGGAAGTATACTGGAAAATCGGTATTTAGAGTAGATCTCTCTGTATTGGTCTCTAAATACATAGGAGAAACAGAAAAACATTTAGCAAACCTATTTAACAAAGCAGAAAAGAAAGATTGGATTCTCTTTTTTGATGAAGCAGATTCTGTATTTGGAAAAAGAACCAATGTGCGAGATGCCCATGATAAATATGCAAACCAAGGCGTTTCCTATTTATTGCAAAAAATTGAAGCCTATCCAGGTATGGTGATTCTAGCATCAAATTATAAAGACAATATTGACACCGCATTTATGCGTCGTTTCCAGTCTATTATTCATTTTGAATTACCAAAAGCAAAAGAACGTTTACGTATCTGGAAGCATAATATTCCAGAAAAACTAGAACAAGATGCTTCATTAAAACTAGACGAAATAGCCTCAAAATATGTCCTGAATGGTTCTAATATTATGAACTGTATTCAAGATGCAAGTTTAAAGGCACTGGCAAACAAAGATAGAATCCTAACACAGGCAATGGTGTTAGAAAGTATAAAGAAAGAATATCATAAAGAAGATAAGGTGTTTTAATTATAGACATCTCTTTTTTATTTGGGCGTGACCATATTCCTGAAATCTTTTCAGGAATATGGTCGGGCTTTACACTACAATTCCTCGCACTTCCTTACAGTCAGGCTGTGGGATTTTCATTGCAATCCCTCACGCAAAAAATGACTAGTAATAACCGTGAGAAAGGATACATATGTCATGACATATTGTAAAAGACCATAATAACAATACTATGAGAACAGGTACGCAACCCGAAATAAGAGCATCTCAATTAGGTGCTGCTCAACAAAACAAAAAAGCAAAAAATGCTGTTGCTCTCCAAGGAAAGAAACAGCAAAAAGCAAATAAAGGAGTTCCTCCGTCGTTAGACGAAGCCCTCTTTGGAGCACCTCAAAAAATAAACACAACAGGTCTTAAGGATACAGACTTTAATGCAAAACAAGTAGGGCAGTTGGCAGCAGATCCTACAGTGGGAATACCCGATATTCTAGATGCGCAATTTTTAGATATCGCAAGTATTCCTACAGCAAAAGTATCAGTGCCAGAAGTTCCAAAAGAACCTGTTGCTAAAGAGACACCTGCTGTAAAAAATGAAGGTGAAACAATAACAATTGTCCAAAATACAGAAGCAAAAGCAGCAGCGCCAGCAACTACAAAAGATCCAGTAATAAAAGCAGCGCCAGCTATAAAAAATGCAGGAGAAGTGCCAGTAATTACAGAAAAAACAGAAGGAAAACCAATCCCAGAAGCTGGCACAAAAGCAGGTGTTCCTGTAACGATAGCAAAAACTCCAGAAGAAAACGAAAACTTCCAGGCTTTAAAAATGGAAGTAAGTGAGACTGCCAAAGGACAACAACAACATGAGTCGTCTGGCAAAGCAAGTGCAAAAGCACAAGCTGCAGCACCTTCACCAAGTAATGAGCGTGAGAGTATAGCACAAGCCAGACAAGTAGATGTCATGGCAGCGCAAGATGCAGAAGAATTTAGCGCAGCTGCTTTTAAAGTGCAATTACAAAGTCGTATTGCAGAAATGCAATTACCCGAAGATGAAGAGGCGGCAGATAAGTTTGATGAAAATAATAATATTGCAGAAGTAAATAAAAATGCGATGGGAGATGTGAGTGGTGCCTCACAAAAATCTTCAAGCGCGATTGCAAGCGCCACTTCTGCAAAACCAAATACGGCTGCTACACCTAAGCGAAATGTGGCCAAAATGCCAACCCCTAGATTTGGTAAAAAACCAAATGTAGCAGGTGCTGGAAAAGCCATGCCACCTACACGTACTGCTGCTGAGGTAGAGCAACCATTACAAGAGCAAAATAGTACCGTAGATAACGAGATGGCAACACATGGTGTAACCGATACTATGCTCGCCAACTCAAACGAAGCTTCTTTTACAGGAGCATTGGCAGAGAAGAATGCAGCCAAAGCGCAAAGTGACGCAGCTACACAACAATTCAGAACTCAAGAAGAGCAAGAGCAACAAAACGTGCAGCAAAACGCACAACAGCAAACCAATGCACAAATTGGAGGCATGAATGCAGCACGTGTTGCTGGGTTGAATAAAGTAGCAGGAAATCAAAAACAAACCGCATCCAAAGATTCAGCAGAACGTAAACGTATCGCCGATGCAATTAATGGAAAATATGAAGCAGCAAAATCTAAAGTAGATACTATTTTAGACCAACTGGATACAGATGTTGCCAAAGAGTTTGTAAAAGGATCAAATGCTGCCAAAAAAGCCTTTGAAGATCATATAGACAAAGAAATGACGGCCTATAAAGAAGAACGTTATGGAGGTGCTTGGTATAGCTGGAAAAACATTCGTCGTGTAGGCGATTACTTAGGAGGACTTCCAGAAGAAGTCAATGAATTCTTTGTGACAGGACGTGAAGTATATATCAACACCATGGATGGGTATATCGAAACCATTGCCAATATGGTAGCAAATAGACTCAATAAAGCAAAACAAGAAATAGCCAATGGTAAAAAAGATGTACAAGCGTATGTAAGTTCTTTAGATCCTAATCTACGTAAACTTGGTAAAGAAGCCGCTTCTGCTATAGAAGATAAGTTTGATAGCCTAGAACAAACCGTAAATGATAAGAAAGATACGCTTATAGAAGCATTAGCAGAACAATATGCAGCCAATATCGAAGCGGTAGATGCTCGTATTGAAGAACTCAAAGCTGCCAATGAAGGATTGGTAAGTAAAGCCCTAGGAGCTTTAAAAGGAGTCTTCGATTTTATTATCAAAGTAAAAAACACCTTAACCAATTTACTAGCAAAAATAGTAGAAGTAGTCGTGGCCATTATCGCAGATCCAATAGGATTCTTATCCAATATGATGGCAGGCGTAGGGCAAGGAATTTCCAACTTCTCTTCTAATATTGTAAAGCATTTACAAAGCGGTTTGATAAGTTGGCTTACAGGAGCCATGAGTGGTTTGAGTATTACCATGCCAGAAGATGTATTCTCTTTGAAAGGAATCTTCTCGCTGTCTTCACAGATCATGGGCTTTACCTGGCAAGCCGTGCGTAGAGTAGGAACCAGAGTGATTGGAGAACCGGTGATGAAAGCCTTAGAAACAGGCTTCGAACTCGTTAATATCCTACGTACAGAAGGACTCGCAGGATTGTGGGAATACATAAAAGAACAATTCCAAGATCTAAAAGCAACCGTCATAGATGCGGTGATGGACCTGATCCAGACACAAGTGGTACAAGCAGGTATCAAGTGGTTATTAGGATTACTTTCTCCAGTTGGGGCTTTTGTAAAAGCCGTGATGGCCATTATAGATGTGGTGAAATTCTTTATAGAACGTGCTGCACAAATCGCTGAGTTAGTGAGTGCCTTTATGGATTCTGTCTCAGCTATTGCTTCTGGAAAAGTAGGCGCGGTTGCAGCCTCTATAGAAAAAGCGCTAGGAAAAGCAGTACCCGTAGTAATAGGACTCCTAGCCTCTATTTTAGGTATAGGTGGCTTAGCGCGAAAAGTGATCAAGCTCTTTAAGAAAATCCAAAAACGTGTAGAAAAAGCATTGGTAAAACTTTGGAAGAAGATTAAGAAGATGGCGAAAAAGTTCTTGAAGAAGTTTAAAACTAAAAAAGGTGATGCAAAAAAGATCAAAAAAGAAAATGAAAAAGGTGAGATAGAGCAAATAACCTCAGAAGATAGAGCAGAGCATAAAAAAATTGCAAAAGCAATAAAAGTAAAACTAGAAACAACTCCTAAGAAGAAAGATCTTTCTTTTGAAGAACTATATGCAATTAAAAAGAAAGAAGCTACTACTTTAGAAGATGAGTATCAACCTAAACTTAAAAAAGGAATTAATTTAGATGTTAAGTTTAATCCAGTCATTTCTGATCAAAAAGATACTGATGTTGATATGCAAATTAAAATTGCACCTAATGACACGGTTGTTAATGCTACTTCTGAACTGAATTCTGAAAGCGAAAATAGTTTAGAGAGAATAAAATTAAAGGTAATTAAATTCAATTTGCCAGTTAAGAGGGAAACGCACCCTGAATTCAAAAGACAAATAAAGATTCAAGAAGAAGAGCTTAATAAAACTCTTGTGAGTAGATGGTTGAAAAATAGAGATTTGTTTATAAAAAGAGCTATTGAAACTGGTGAAGGAAGGGATCCTGAAGGAGATAAAGAAATAACAGAACTAAGAAAAATAATTAAAAGAGATTTAGCAGATTACTTTATTAGAGAAAATGGATCTAAACTAAGAAGTCAAGGAAAAACAAGAGATGAGATTGATATTTTAGCGAAAGAACATGCTGGAAATCTTTTAAATAAAAATAAAGTAATATTACATAACCCTGATCAGATAGCAGGAGGTGATCCTTTAGTAATTGAAAAGTTTAAGAAATTAAATAAAATTCATAATAAAGAGACGTTAGAAAACCACAAGATGGTTGGTGATAGATCTGCTAATAGCTCAATAGGTTCTCAATGGGGTAAGAAAAACAGAATAGAAGATTTACATTCACATGTTAAAAAAGAATATGACAAATTAAATGAAGATCAAAAAAAACATATTAAATTGAACGTTCAACTCAAATATTAAAAAGAAATTATAATGAAAGATATATATAAAGAGTTCATTTCTTTTATGGGTGACTCAATCAAATTCTCTAATGTCTCAGAAAAAGAAATAAAAAAATATCAAAAAGTTTTTATGGGGCCTAAAGATGAGGTTAATATTATAACTGAAATATGGAAAAATTATGGTTATTGTTCTTATAGAAATGGTTTATTTTCAATAATCAACCCAGAGGAATATAATGATTACGTAAAAAAGTTTCCTAGTATATCAAATGATGCAATTGCATTTGCAAAATCTGCTTCAGGATGTTTTTTTTTGTGGGATAAATTTAATTTCGGTTGGGCAATATCCCATTTAAATATACACACTGGTAAAACTAATATTTTAGGTTCTAATTTTGATATGCTTTTTGAGTGGAACCTTACAAGTGAAAATTTTTGGAGAGAAGATTGTTATGGGAATATAGAATTAGAAATAGTTAAAAAGAAAATTTCTTTAGAATTTGATGAATGTCTAACTTTTATGCCAGCATTAGCATTGGGAGGAGAAGAAAAAGTTTCTAATATGCAAAAAGTAAAAGTGAAAGAAAATTTAGAACTTTTAGCTCAATTTTATCAAAAAAAATAATTTGACACTAAATCATAATGAAGCATAGGTTTAATAAATATTTAGAATATTATTTAATCGAAGTTGAGAATGAAGAAAAAATTGAAAGCCTTAATTTTGAAATCCCCAATAATTTAGAATCAAAATTACCTCAATTAACTGCTTTGGATAAAGTACATTTCGGGATTGAAGATTTTTATGAAAATGCTTGCAATGGTTATGATATAGAATGGAGGAGGGATAGTGAATCGGAAGTTGGAGGTAGAATGAGACTTAATGACACGGAGTTTATGTTTAATGCACCTTACGAGCCAGATGAGTATATAGTGTCATTAAATCCTGAACTAGCTGATTTTAGAGATTTTGACCTATGTACAGATGAATCTCAAGTTGGTTTTCTTATTAATAAAGAAGACAATACAATTTCTAAATACTTATATTATCATATATCCGGTGATCCTGATTTGCATTTGTTAGATTTAAATTTTAGTGGATATACTCAAATGGCGGTTGAAGCTAGAGTTTTTTATGGTTGGCAACGGATATTACTTCACTATGATGGTTGGGAATATGGAAAAGAAGAAACAAAATTATTTAAAGAAGAAATGCCTAAATTATTCTCAGATTGGACATGGGAAGGTTTTATTGAGAAGTATGAGAGTTTAAGACTTTCAAAGAAATAAATTTACATAAATAGAGATATATGCCCCACAGTAACTTGTGGGGTTTTTCTTTTCGCGAAAGCGTGAGATAAAATATTATAGCTGAGATATACTTTGTAAATTGAAGAGACACTATTTCCTGCTAAATCACCACCAGTTACAAACTGGCAAATTCATAGTGATATGACTGATGATGAAAGGAAAGAGGCGCTAAAAAGATTGCAAAAACTAAAACAACATCCTAGAAGAGTTGAGGAGGTTTTCTACTTTGCTGTTGTAAAAGATGAATTAAAAAGAACTTTAGGAAAAGTGAGAGCTAAAACTGCTCATGGAGATATTTGGCTAGATAAATTATTTAAAAAATAAACTTAATGAAGAATATCAAGGATTTTTTAGATTTTTTGTTTGAAAGAGAACAAGAAGCACTTAATGCAGATAATTATAAAGAAGATTTTCAAAAATATAATAGTATAGTTGAAGAGATACAAACCCACCTTTATAATATTTCTGCAGGATTCAATTTACCAATATTAAAAAAACCAAAACCAGATTTCTTTTACTTAAAAACAAAGAATAAAGTTTTTCCAGCAAGACGTTACTTGTTTAAAATAAGTCAGTATGATAATAAAAAGTATAATACTATTTGGGCTTGCTATACCTCTGAATCAGATCCTACATCTGATAAAGTAAAAATGCTTACTACATGTTTTCTAATTGCAGAAATAAATAATGAATTAAAAATAATAGTAAAAAACAGACGTAATTTAGATAATGACAAGTGGGAATTTTTTGGAGGAGATGATGATAAAACATTACGATTACATGCTCTAGGACAACCTAAGGAAATTATACGTTATATGGAACCATTAGAAGATGAAGGAGGGTTAAAGTTATATAAAAAAGATATGTAATTTATTAGACTATTAAATTCAAAACCTCACAGTAACTTGTGGGGTTTTTCTTTTCGCGAAAGCGTGAGAGAAAATGTTATAGCTGAGATATACTTTGTAAATTGAAGAGGTACTATTTCTTACTCAAATCACCACCAGTTACAAACTGACGGTCAATGTCATTAAGTTAATGATGTATCTATTTGATTTTTAGTTATTTACATTTATTTGTTTGATGTTTATTTTGTGTATTATATTGATAATCAAATATTTATTGTCTTGAAAAAAACTGCTGTTTTTATTTTTGAAAAACTGAAAATAGAATTATTTAGTGAAAGTTTAAAAAATGAATTTCGTGCATCTGAAAATAATTTTATAAGAATTAGGAAACAACAATTTTCCCATACCTTGTTATTTATGTTAAACATGCTACGTAAAAGCCTATCTCTAGAGATTGAAAACTTTGTAAGTTTTCTGAAACTCAAAACACATCAGAGATTTACAAAAAGTGCTTTTGTTCAAGCTAGGATGAAAATTAAATCAGACGTTTTTAAATATCTTTCTCAAACTTTAATAAAAGAGTTTGGGGGTTATGATGATTTAGATGATCTAGAATTCCTCTTAGAAGAGAATGTTAAAATGAATACAACTAATCTGGAGAATTTGAATGTCTTGCTATCTTCTAAACAGAAAAAATTAATTACATTCAATTAAAATAATAATAATGCAGTATCCATTAACTAATAGTTTTAAGAGAATTAAAGAGGAAATTGATTCCCCTAATATAACCAACAAGATAATAAATTGTCATTTCCTAAACTATGAAGAGGAAAAGCGCGTTAAATCTAGAATTAAAAGATATGAAAGAGTAGGTTATTTAAATGTAATAGAAAGGTATATTGATGTCATAAATATTGATAACTTTTACTTTTATGCAGAATTAAAACTAAATGAATATTTTTCTAAATTAGAGTTCAGTATTGAAAACTTGTACTCAGGATTAAGATTACTGGAGAATGATTATGATTCTAAGTTATGGTATGATGGGCAATCAGAAGAAGAGATTGCTTTATGGAAAACATTTAGGGTTTTTGATACTCGCCCAGAGATAGGTGATGGTAAGATGGCTGTTTTTAGTATAAAGGAAGGGGAAGCACCTCCTAATGAACCTGAAATTTACTTTATAGACAGAGAAACTGCTTATAAAACTAACTTGACATTTGTTCAATATTACGAGGCAATATTGGATATGTTAGGTATGGCAAATTGGCAATATTTATACACAAATGTTTCTTTTAATGATCCTGTTAAGGAATATTTGTATGATAATATTAAAGAATCTCTAAATGCATTACAAAAAGCATTGCCTGATAAGAATTATCAAAAATATTTTGATTTATTGGAGGCTCGTAATAGCTAAGATTAACTTAAATTTAAATAAACCTCACAATGATTTGTGGGGTTTTTCTTTTCGCGAAAGCGTGAAAAAAGAAACTGTATATTAAACCAATCATATTGAGATAAATCCTCTCTTTTCTCATGATGTATTATACAATATATATTTAGCTCTGCTCGGGATAAACTTCTGTGTCACGATGTCCTTTAAAGTGTACAAAAATCTTAAGAAATCTTCTTTAAGGTACATGCTATAATCCTTACAATTCTTAAGTTTCTAAAGTGTAATAAAGATATATTTATTTGTAAAATGTGTTATTCTGATAAAAATATTACAAAATATAAGTGATTGGTTATTAGTTGTTTAATGTGTTTTTGTTGCTTACTTACTGAAGCTACGGATTAGACACTATCAAATGTTTTGAGAAACTATGTTCTCTGTGTATGTTTGTACTGTGATTAACAAATAACACAAGAAGTACTTCACTTATTAGCAATCACATTTGTCTTACCATTCTAGAAAATCAAGACAAGAAAAGCTAGTTGCACTGGCTACATAATAAATGCTTTTAGACAAAAATAAATCAATAAAAAGGAGACCATGATCTACGATGTATTAAGGATAATTAAAAATGAAATAGGAAATTATCTGGATGATGAAAACCTAGTAGTATTAGAGAATATAGCCAAAGCAGAAGATGCGAGTAATACGTCATTAAATGATAAAGTAATTGTTACTTTATTAAGTACAGAAGAAGAGTCTACACTCAAAAATACACCAAGACACGAAATAAAAAACGGCACTAAAGTTTATAAAAGTGGCGCAGCATATCTCAATGTGTATATGATGGTAGCAGCCAATAGAAGTACGTATGAAAAATCATTGCAATCTATTTCTAAAGTAGTAGAATTTTTTCAAGACAAATCCATTTTTACAAATAACAATACAGATACGTCCATTTTCACAGGAGATGAAGCAGACCCTCAAATTGAGGAATTCAAGTTTATGGTAGATCTCAAGTCACTTCGTATTGAAGAGTTGAGTTATGCTTGGACCGTATTAGGAGGAAGAACTATGCCTTCTGCTTTATATAAAGTGAGTATTGTAAAAGTACAGAGACAGAAAGTAAAAGGAAAAGGACCTGCTATTACTACAATACAAAAAACCGCACTCAATCTAACAGAAAATTTAACGGAAAACTTTACAGAAAATGAGTAGTACAATCAAATATGTGCAAATATTTAATTTAAATATTTTTCACAATTACTTTCTGGATAAGAAAGATACAACTGATAATGATATAATAGTAGTTTTTGACGATACTCAAAAAACAGAAGATTTATCAAGTTATAATGTGTCTGATTTTCTTCGAATAACACCTAGTCAAGACACAAAAAGAATACTGGCAAATCATAAAGTAGTTTTTAAAACAACAACAGATGGTGCTACTTGCTTTATTTCGGTAGATCAAGATTCAAAACCAATCATTGATAGTACGGGTGCAACGGTAGATTTACTAATCTATAGTCGAGATACTTTTCTGGAAAAGTATACAGATATGGATACAAATTCAGAGGGTATTTACTTCTTTACAAATGATATTGCAGAACCTGCAAATTCGATCAATACTTTAGATGCTGTTCCAGCTACAGATTTAGAACTATATAAAGTAGGCGTGAGTGCTGATCCAATGAGTAAATATCAAACACTTGTAGGCTCATTAACAGGAAGAGAACAACGCTCTTTATTGGGAATTGTATCTATACAACTAGATACATTATTAGATGGAGCAGGAGCTGTTGTAAATCCTACAGAGTTCAAAGTAGTTCTAAAGAATAGAAAAACAGTATGGGTATATCTAAATGATGATGGCACTGTAGCAGCAGAAACAGCTACGCCACAACCTTTTATGAATAAAGGAAATATTATCCCTAGAGATGCATCTAATGTTGTGATTCCGTATAGAATGGCAACTCCTTTTGATGCTTTTGCATTTCAAACAGATCCAAATCAGCCCATAAAAACACAAGTATATATTTAACCAAGAACTTTTTTAAAATAGATAAATATGTTAACACAATTGAAAACACCAGGAGCATTTATTGAGGAGGTATCAAAATTTCCTCCATCAGTAGCACAGGTGGAAACAGCAATTCCTGTATTTATAGGGATTACTGAGAAAGCAACAAGAAAGGTAGAGGGGGATTTGTCAGAGTCGCTTGTAAGAATTACGTCTTTACTAGAGTATGAAACGCTTTTTGGAGGCGCAAAGAAAGAAACAGTAGAGTTGATAGATGATGCCGAAAATGGACTTACACTGGTTGCACCAGAGGTGAAATTCTTGATGCCATATGCAATGCAATTATTTTTCGCAAATGGAGGAGGGCCTTGTTACATCATTTCGATAGGAGGGTTTGTTGATGAATCTTCATCAGAACTAAAATCAAGAATAGAAACATGCTTAGCTGAGGCAGCAAAAGAAGATGAAATTACATTATTAGTTTTTCCTGATGCAACGCAAACCCTTAATGAAGAGGATTTTTATGGAATGTATCAAATTGCATTAGATCAAGCAAATGAGTTGAAAGATCGTTTTGTACTTATAGATACGTATAAAGGAACTACTACAGATCTGACAACCATTGATACAAATGTAGATAAGGATACAATTTTCCATTTAAGGAATAATGTGCCTGGAGATAAATATGGAGCAGCCTATTTTCCATACTTAAAGACAATATTAAATCCTGTTTTTAATGAAAAAGCAGCTATTGTTCATACAGGAACTGGATATGATTACAGTGCTGAAGAAATACTATTAAATAATTTAATAGTTGAAATTAATGCTGATACAGCTGGAGATGATCTTGAAGAGAATAGAACAGCGCTTTTAGCCATTTTTGAAACAATCAATGAAACATATGATTTTCCATTTGATTTAACCCCATATATAGATGCTACAACTTCAGCAGAATTGGCAGCGGCATACTTTAATAATGTTGTAGATGCAGGAGGATTTAGTAGTGATAACTTAGGAGCTCTTAGCGGTCAAAAATTAGAGGATTTAAAGGGAACTACTCTTTACAATGAAATTCAAGCGTTAATTAATGCAGTTCCAGTTGTACTACCTCCATCTGCAGCTATGGCAGGAGTGTATGCTAAGACTGATAGCACTAGAGGAGTTTGGAAAGCGCCAGCAAATGTAGGATTAAACTTTGTGGTTGGACCTACAGAAAAAGTAGATAATACACAACAAGATGGACTAAATGTAGATGCTACTGCTGGAAAATCAATCAATGTGATTCGCACATTTACAGGAAAGGGTACCTTAGTATGGGGCGCAAGAACATTAGATGGCAATAGTAATGGGTGGCGTTACATATCTGTTCGTCGTTTCTTCAATATGGTGGAAGAGTCTGTAAAGAAAGCTTCAGAACGCTTTGTTTTTGACTCAAATGATGCCAATACGTGGATCAGAGTAAAAGGAATGATCGAAAATTTCTTAAATACCCAATGGAGAGCAGGAGCACTTGCAGGAGCGACACCAGAAGATGCCTATTTCGTAAGTGTTGGATTAGATGAAACGATGTCTGCACAAGATATTTTAGAAGGAAGAATGATAGTGGAAATTGGAATGGCAGCAGTACGTCCAGCAGAATTCATCATACTTCGATTCTCTCACAAATTACAAGAATCATAAAAATTAAACAGTAAAAATTAAAACAGAAAGTTATGAATGAATACCCATTAGTAAAGTTTTCCTTTCAAGTAGATTGGGGAGGAACTCAAATAGGTTTCCAAGAAGTGTCAGGATTAGACATCGAAGTAGAGCCTATTGAGTACCGTCAAGGAGCAAGTCCAGATTTTACAAAAATTAAGATGCCTGGAATGACCAAGTTTAGTAATATCACATTAAAACGTGGATCGTTTAAAGGAGATAATGAATACTTCGATTGGTTTAACAGTATCCAATTAAATACAGTAGAACGTAGAACGCTTACTATCTCATTATTAGCAGAAGATGGTGCTCCAGCAATTACTTGGAAAGTAAATAAAGCATTTCCAATTAAGGTACAATCTACAGACTTAAAAGCAGAAGGAAACGAAGTAGCAGTAGAATCTATCGAGATTGCTCATGAAGGATTAGTAATCGAAAACAGTTAATAACACATTAAAAATAAACATTAAACATTTTATATTATGAATTATAAAACACCAGGTGCATTCATAGAAGAGGTATCAATATTTCCACCTTCAGTAGCACAAGTTGAAACAGCGATCCCAGCTTTTGTGGGACGTACAGAAAAAGGTCCACAAAACGAACCTACTCGAATCACGTCTTTACTAGAGTACGAAACATTATTTGGAGGCGCAGAACCTCAAACAGGAATTACAGTGACTATTACTGATGGAGTAGCAGTAGCAACTCTTGCAGCAGCAAGCGCATTCAAAATGTACTATGCAATGCAAATGTATTTTGCTAATGGAGGTGGTCCTTGTTATATCGTATCTGAAGGAGTTTATGGGCCAATAGCATCAACAGTTACGAGTATTGGAGAAGGGTTAGCTGCAGTAGCTAAAGAAGATGAGCCAACATTATTAGTATTCCCAGATGCAGTATCATTATCAGAAAGTGATGCGCATTCAGTCTATAACAGTGCATTAGATCAATGTACATTATTACAAGATCGTTTTGTAATTATGGATACGGTTGCAGATAATCAAGCATCTGTAGATAGTTTTAGAACAGGAGTTACAAGTGATTTAAAATACGGAGCAGTATATTATCCACACTTACAAACGATCTTAAACTATGAATATAATGATGTAGATGTAGTTGTTGCCGCTAGTACAAATAGTGATGGAGTTGCAATTGCAGCAGAAAATTTAGCAGAATTAAAAGCAGAAAATTCAGGAGCTTATAATGCAGCTAAAAACGAGATCGCTTCATCATTACGTGTAGTGTTAGCGCCATCATCTGCAATTGCAGGAATCTATGCAAAAGTAGATAGTACAAGCGGAGTATGGAAAGCGCCAGCAAATGTAGGATTAAACTATGTAGTGGCACCTACAGTTAAAATTTCAAGCCAAGATCAAGAAGATCTAAATGTAGATCCTGTAGCAGGGAAATCAGTAAATGCGATCCGTACATTCACAGGAAAAGGAACTTTAGTTTGGGGAGCGAGAACACTAGATGGTAACAGTAACGAATGGCGTTATGTATCTGTTCGTCGTTTCTTTAACATGGTGGAAGAGTCTGTAAAGAAAGCGTCAGAACGTTTTGTTTTTGAATCTAATGATGCTAATACATGGGTACGTGTACGTGCTATGATCGAGAATTTCTTAAATACACAATGGAGAGCAGGTGCACTTGCAGGAGCGAGTCCAGAAGATGCGTATTTCGTAAGAGTAGGATTAGGAGAAACCATGTCTGCACAAGATGTATTAGAAGGTAGAATGATTGTAGAGATTGGAATGGCAGCAGTACGTCCAGCAGAATTCATTATTCTTCGTTTTTCTCACAAACTACAGGAATCATAAAAATAATTTAAGGGATAAAAATATAAATACGGCGTACGCTTTCGCGAAAGCGTAAGAAGGCTCACCACACGTAATTTATATTCTTTATTACAAATTAAATTAGAATAATTAAACAGTAAAAATTAAAACAGAAAGTTATGAATGAATACCCATTAGTAAAGTTTTCCTTTCAAGTAGATTGGGGAGGAACTCAAATAGGATTTCAAGAGGTTTCAGGTCTAGATATAGAAACAGAAGTAATTGAATATCGTCAAGGGGCGAGTCCTGATTTTACAAAAATCAAGATGCCAGGAATGATCAAGTATAGTAACATTACTTTAAAACGTGGATCGTTTAAAGGAGATAATGAATACTTTGATTGGTTTAACAGTATCCAATTAAATACCGTAGAGCGTAGAACAATTACGATCTCATTATTAGATGAAGCAGGAGTGCCAGCAATCACTTGGAAAGTGAATAAAGCATTCCCTATGAAGGTTCAGTCTACAGACCTAAAAGCAGAAGGAAACGAAGTAGCAGTGGAGTCTATTGAGATTTGTCACGAAGGATTAGTCATCGAAAACAACTAAAATCATGGCAGCAATATATCCACCAACTAGTTTCTCTTTTATTGTCAACGGGGTTTCTACTTTAGAAGGTATTGATTCTCAATTTCAATCGGTAACAGGTCTTAGTACTGAGATTGGAGTTGAAGAATATGCCGAAGGTGGAGAAAACAGATTCTTACATCAACTACCTACGCGTCCTAAGTATCCAAGCTTAGTTCTGAAAAGAGGGTTGATTACAAACTCTGGCTTGATTAAATGGAGTAGAGATGCTATGGAGAAATTTCAGTTTGAACCTCGAGATCTTATTATAACACTTAATGGAGGCTTAGAATCTACAGCACCTTTAATGGTGTGGAATGTAGTAGGAGCGTATCCTGTTAAATGGGATGTATCAGAATTCAATGCTGAAGAGAACAAATTGGCAATAGAAACTGTAGAGTTAAAATATAGATATTTTACAATACCTAGCGCTAGCTTTAGCTTATAAGTAATCAAAAAAATAACACATAGCGCACTGACTCACAGGAAGTAAATCAAAAACATTTTTTGAATAATACATACAGATTCATGGATATTCCGTGATGCTGATAGGACGTGCTATGTGTTTGATTTTTGAAGATGTTGTTTTAAAAAAAGAGTAAAACATAAGTAAATAAAACAATATGCCAATAGAAATTAAAGAGTTACACATAAAAATTAATGTGGACGAGGATACTACAGGAAGTACAGGAGTAACTACTGTTGATCAGAAAAGAGTGACGCATTTGATACAAGAAAATGTCGCACAAATAATGAAAATACATCACCGTAAAAAAGAAAGATAATGGAAGGCGAATTAGCAAAACTAGAAATAGCTACTTATACAAAGTCTGACTATAAAACTAAAGTAAGGAGCGGGGCATTTAATGCTTTTATAAATCCAGAAAGTTATTCTATAACGTATAAGAACAATTTTAATACTGATCGTAGTCCAGGTCAACAAAGAGATAATTATAAGTATGACTCATCAGTTTCGCCAGATTTAGATCTAGAGTTCCTTTTTGATGGTACAGGAGTAGTACAGCAGAATAGTGGAAACAGACTTTTGAATTTACTTTCAGGGGGTGCTGATTTTGTTAAGGATACTGTGAAAGGGCAGATTGATAAATTTTTAGAAGCTACCGGAGAATATGATGGTACTATTCATAAACCTTATAATGTCATTATAAGTTGGGGTGATTTTGAATTTAAAGGAGTGTTATTAGAATTAACTCTTGATTATAAGTTGTTTACTCCGGATGGAAAACCTCTTAGAGCAATAGGTAAGGCAAAATTTCATGAATCCATTAGTCCAGAATTAGCCGAAGCAGAAGTGAAAACTAATTCTCCAGATCTAACCCATATCAGAATGGTGAAAGCTGGTGATACATTACCATTGATGACTGAACGTATTTATGGAGATGATAAATACTACTTAGAAGTAGCTAAAATCAATAACATTACAAGTTTTAGACAATTACAACCAGGGACAGAAATTTTCTTTCCACCGATTGAAAAAGTATCATAGATATGAATAATAGTGGATACATACAAACATCAAAAAACCCTGACTTAGTTACTTATAAGGTACTATCAGGAGGCAATGAATTACCTGGGAAATATCGTGTGAAAAGCATTGTGGTAGAAAAGGAAGTCAATAGAGTTCCTTATGCTCAGCTTGTTATTTTAGACGGAAGTTCTCCAGATCAAGAGTTCGAATTGAGTAATGAAGAATTACTCATTCCTGGTAAAGAAATTGAAATTACTGCAGGATATCACTTAGATGAAGAAACTATTTTTAAAGGAATAGTTATCAAGCATAATATCAAGGTTAGAAGCGGAATTTCCTATCTCATTATTGAATGCAAGGATGAAGCAGTAAAAATGACCATTGGTAGAAAAAGCAACTATTTCTATGAAAGTACAGATAGTGATATCATTGAAGAGCTTATAGGTAATCAAGGATTAACAGCAGATGTAGAAGCTACAACAAATACACACCAGGAATTAGTACAATACCACGCTTCCGATTGGGATTTTATGGTCACAAGAGCACAAGCAAATGGAAAATTATGTTTTGTTGATGATGGTATTATAAAAGTTGCTACTCCAGAGTTAAGTGGAGATACGATAGAAACCGTAGTTTATGGATCATCCATTCATGAATTTGATGGAGAAATAGATGCTAGAGATCAATTTGATCGAATTACATCATATAGTTGGAATTATACAGATCAAGAACTTTTAGAAACAGAAGCACAAGATCCAGGAGTAAATCTTAATGGAGACATAGCTTCAAGTGATTTAGCTAGTGTTATACAATTAGAAAATCTAGAATTAAGACATGGCGGTAGTCTTTCTCAAGAAGAATTACAAGATTGGAGTGACGCAAAGGCATTGTATCAGCAATTAGCAAAAACCAGAGGTCGTGTAAAATTTCAAGGTATTCCAGCTGTAAAGCCAGGAGTTCTATTACAACTAGAAGGAATAGGTAATCGCTATAATGGAACTATTTATGTAACAGGAGTACGTCATGAAATTACTGATGGAAATTGGTTAGTAGATGCTCAATTTGGATTATGTCCTACTTGGTTTTCAGAAACCTATGATATTAGTGAAATGCCTGGTTCAGGAATCATACCTGCCATTAGTGGATTGCATATAGGAGTGACTACACAATTAGAATCAGATCCCGATGGAGAAGATAGAATCTTAGTGCAAATACCTATCATTAATAATGAAGAACAAGGTATTTGGGCACGTATAGCCACGCTAGACGCTGGAGAAAATAGAGGGTCTTTCTTTAGACCAGAAATAGGGGATGAGGTGATTGTAGGATTTATTAATGATGATCCTAATGATGCCGTCGTTTTAGGAATGCTAAATAGTAGTACAAAACCAGCTCCGCTAACAGCCTCTGATGATAATCATGAAAAAGGAATTGTCACTCGTAGTGAGATGAAAATGATTTTTAATGATGATAAGGTTTCATATGTGCTAGAAACCCCAGCTGGTAAAAAAGTAACCTTAGATGAAGATGCAGATCTCGTTCAAATAGAAGATGAACATGCAAATATTCTCACGTTTAATAGTGATGGGATTACTATGGAAAGTGCAGGAGATATAAATATTAAAGCTACCGGTGATGTCAATATAGAAGGAATGAATGTGAATGGAAAAGCAAATGCACAATTGACTGTTGAAGGTAGTGCAGGAGCAGAGATATCATCTGGAGCAGTAACAATTGTTAAAGGGTCACAAGTACAAATTAATTAATAAAAATAATAAATGAAACCAGCAGCTAGAATTACAGACATGCACACCTGTCCTCTGGTAACAGGAACTACTCCTCATGTAGGAGGACCTATACTACCAGCAGGAGAACCTACCGTATTGATAGGGAAAATGCCTGCCGCTAGAGTGGGAGATAAGGCACTATGTACAGGGCCTCCAGATACGATAGCAACAGGATCAGCGACAGTCTTAATTGGAGGGAAACCTGCAGCAAGATTAGGCGATACCACAGTTCATGGAGGCATGATAGTAGCAGGAGAAGCAACGGTTTTAATAGGAGGATAATTATGAAAATAGATAGAGATTTTTTAGGAAGAGGGTGGAGTTTTCCTCCTGAATTTAATAAGGCTCAAAAAGAGGTGACAATGACAACAGATGTAGAAGACATCAATAATAGTTTGATCATTTTGCTTTCTACTCGATTAGGAGAGCGTGTAATGCTTTCTGATTATGGGTGTGATCTGGAAGAACTATTGTTCAAACCACTTACGCTTACACTAATAACACAAATAAAAGGAATTGTAGAAAGAGCGATACTTTACCATGAACCAAGAGTTGATATTTTAAATATTGATATAGAAGGGTCTAATGAACTAGAAGGAGAAGTGTTAATAGCTGTTGAGTACTTAGTCAGAAATACAAATACAAGAAGTAATATCGTCTTCCCTTTCTATAAAGGAGAGGCAACAGAAATCTAAAAACATGAAGAAACAAATAGATACATTTTCACACTATAGCGACGGTAAATCACAATCGCAACGCTTTTTAGAGACATTAGATCCTAAGAGTTTCAAACTTCATGATTTAAACATGGCAGATTGGTTGCTTTTTGCATACAATTTTGCAAAGCATGTGAACTACTTTGATAAAGAAAATGACACAACTCCTGAAGGAAACTGGCAAGACTTTTTTAATTATTTTGATATTGATCAAGACAGTATTCCTAGAAGGGAGACTATTGCGTATAAAAAATTAGAAAAGAATGTTTTAAAAACGCTTTCTGAATTTGAAAATGAAAGAACGCTTACACCACATTTAAGTCTTTTTGTATGTTTTATTAGATTATTAGAGTTTTCTCAAGAAAAATTTAATAATCTCACAAAGAGACATCTTGACTTCTACTATGGAGAAATATTAAAAATAGAAAAGAAAGAGGCGGTTGCAGATAAAGCGTATATCATTTTTGAACTTGCTAAAAAAGCAATACAAGAAAAAATACCAGCAGGTACCGCATTAGATGGAGATAAAGACACTCAAGGTAAAAAAAGAGTATACAAAACAGATGAAGAGTTTGTTGCAAATCAAGCGAAGGTTGTTGCTTTAAAAAGTTTTTTGAATGATGAAAATAAGCAAGAACTTAAACTTGCTAGAAGAGCAGATTCCTTAGATGGTTTAGAAAAAGAGTTGCCAGAAGAAAGTAATTTTTGGTGGCCATTTGGATACAACTCTGACGAGGCTAATTATGAAGAATTACCAGATGCCAACTTAGGGTTTTCTATAGCTTCATCATTATTAAATCTAAAAGAAGGAAAAAGAAAAGTTACTGTAAAAATAGATTATGAAACTTCTTCAAGAGGTGTATTAGATTTTACAGCAAATGACTTTAGAAATACTATTGAAATTCAGTGTAGTGGGGAAGAAGAATGGTTGTCTGATATTACATTAAAGAATGTTACTAATGCCAATAAATCATTAACGCTTTCATTTGAATTAGCAAAAGATTTTCCTGCAGTTGTAAACTACAACCCAGAAGTGTTATTAGAAAGCTTTGATACAGAATTTCCAATTGCTCGATTTTTAATTAAAGGAAATAAAGGGTATGAATTATACCAAGCATTATCAGCAAAGGCAGTTAAAAATATAACCGTTTCTGTAGATGTAGAGGGAATAACAACCGCTATGATCGAGAATGATAACGGAACATTAAATGCAGAAAAGCCCTATTTTCCATTTACAGGACAACCTACTAGAGGTTCTAATTTTTACATTAAACATCCAGAAATTTTTTCTAAAAATTGGAATAATGTAAATGTTAAAATAAACTGGAAGAATACTCCAAATTCTATAACAGATCATTATAAAGCTTATGTGTTTAATTCTGGAGATAACCTCTCACAACAGACTTTTAAAACAATAGCTCCAACAGCAAGATTAGAATCTAGTTCAGAAGTATCACCTTTATCACAAGCGTTTTCGTTAGCAACATCTCAAGCCACAGGATCAGTAGTAAATTCGGATGCTTATTTTAGAGCCAATGCTTTTCTATTAGATAGAAAAGAATGGAACTTGAAAAATGCAAATGTTGTATT
Source organism: uncultured Dokdonia sp. (assembly GCF_947492535.1). Classification (GTDB taxonomy): domain Bacteria; phylum Bacteroidota; class Bacteroidia; order Flavobacteriales; family Flavobacteriaceae; genus Dokdonia. Next base: position 436,142 of record NZ_CANLNH010000001.1, read on the forward strand.
ATTCAATAAAACAACAGATGGCTACAATACTAATTTTACAATCACAAATACAACAAGTGATGTAGGTACTGCAGAAGCAATACGATTATCTCTGAATCAAACAGCATTACAAGATGTATATCCTCAACTATATACATTGGCATTATTAGACTCTAATACAAATACGACAGGAGATTCTGAAACATTAATTCCTAATGAGCCGTATATTCCTGAAGCGCAAGATATTGAGTTAAGTTATTCAGCGTCAGATGTGGCTTATTCATACTTGTCAAAAAGTATAAGTGAAGGACCTTCGAAAAGTAAAGAAATAACGGTGTTTTGTGAAGATGTCTTTGGGCAATATGCAAAAACATCAAATTCTAAACAGTTGGTACCTGTATATGGTCCAGGTGGAGAATTTTATGTAGGATTAGAAGCAATGCCTAATCAAAGAATATCATTGCTTATTCAAACATTAGAAGGAAGTGAAAACCCTCTAGTTGAAACTTTTGAAGATCGCGAAAAAATAACTTGGGAAGTACTCTCAGGGAATGCATGGAGAAATTTGTCAGAATATATTCTAGAAGACAATACCAATAATTTCTTACGATCAGGAATTGTAAAATTTGATATTCCTAGAGATGTAGATGTAAATAATACCCGTCTTCCTAAAGATCTTATTTGGATAAAGGCGAGTATGAAGAGAAGTTATGATGCCGTGTGTAGAGTGCAAGGAGTTTTTGCACAAGCAGCTTTAGTAACATTTGAAAATAATGAGAATGACGTATCTCATTTAGAAACAGGACTAGCCGCAGAAACTATTAGTAAACTTATTACTAGGATTCCTAAAATTAAATCTGTAACCCAAAATTACAACTCATTTGGAGGTGTATATGAAGAGTCAGATGAGCAATATTACAGAAGAATTAGTGAGCGTTTAAGACATAAAAATAGAGCTATTACTTCATGGGATTATGAACAACTTGTTTTAGAAAACTTCCCAGAAGTGTTTAAAGTGAAATGTTTAAATCATACTTCTGAAGACTCTTTTATGTCGCCTGGTAATGTAACACTAGTTGTTGTACCAGATACGAGAAATAAAAATGCTTTTGATATTTATCAACCTAGAGTGAGTAGAAATAGTTTGACGACCATAAAAGAGTATGTAAATAGTTTAAACACAGCACATGTAAATGCTTCAGTAATGAATCCTAATTATCAAGAGGTAGAGGTGTCTATAGCTGTAAAATTCTTTGAGCAATTTGATGAAGAATTTTACAAAAAGCAATTGGATGAAGACATTAAAAAATACATTTCTCCTTGGGCTTTTGAAGCAGATCGTTCTGTTGTTTTTGATGTGTCTTTAAACACAAATCTCATGTTAAACTACGTGGAGCATTTACACTATGTAGATTACATAGACAACATTGCTGTATATGTAGATGGGGTATTACAAAGTAGCGCTTCGATAACGGCAGATCCTAAATCTATTTTAGTATCAGCAAAACAACATCAAGTAGTTATTACTCAGAAAGTTTGTGCTAGTACCGATAGTTTTCAAAGGACAGGTGAAAATAGTGAGGCTATGAGTCCACCAGAAAATCCAAATCCACCAACTGTAGGTTTATAAGGCGTTTACGCTTTCGCGAAAGCAAAAAAAATATTAATTAAAAAGTACATGTCATCTTGGTTTTGTACTTAGAAAAAACATAAATAAATGTTAGAAAATCAGCATATCAGTATACCTAAAAAAGTTGAGACTCAAGATGATTTGGATTTTCAATTTTTGAGAAGAACAGGTATTAATTATATAGAGCAATTAGGAAGTAAACTTTGGACTGATTTTAATTCTCATGATTCAGGTATCACAATATTAGAAGTATTAAGTTATGCCATAACTGATCTAGGTATGAGAATGAATCTGGATACCGCAGATATCTTAGCATCAAATGAAGCAACAAAAGGTATACAAGATCAATTTATCAAAGCTTCAGAGATTTTACCTGCCAAACCTTTAACACAAATAGATTATAGAAAGTTAATCATAGATATTGGAGATGGCTCAATGGGTGAAAAGCTCGTGAAAAATTGCTGGATCATGCCTAGAGAGCAAACGCTATATGTAGACTGTAAAACGGGCGATATCGCTTTTGATAGTGCAGAATTACAGACAGATAAGTTGCAGATTTTTAATGTAAAAGGACTTTACGATATCTTAATTGATTATAATGATGAGATAGATGATTGTGGGAGGTCTACAGTGTTATCAGAAACATTAAATCGATTTCATGATAATAGGAACTTGTGTGAAGATCTAATAGAGATTAAAGAAGTGCCTACTCAAAATATTGCGGTATGTACAAGAATTGAAGTAGAAAATAATGCAGATGAAGAATGGGTACATGCAAATGTTTTAAAAGTAATCAATAACTATCTAGCACCAGATATTAATTTCTATTCTTTAAATCAATTATTAGAACAGGGATATGCTACAGATGAAATATTTGAAGGTCCTATTCTGGATAATGGATTTATAAAGACAGAAGAATTATTGAATAGTCAATTACGTAGAGAAGTACGGGTTTCTGATCTTATTAAAGAAATTATGTCTGTAGAGGGTGTAAAAGTCATTAATGAAATTTCTATTAATAATTGTGATGGAAAAGTAAATCTAGATGATTGGGTGATATGTGTAGATTATGGGAAGAAACCTGTATTATGCGATTTAAGCTCTTTTAGTTATAGTAAAGGAACATTGCCTTTAAATATTAATGATGCACAAGTAAAAGCTTTTCAGCAACAAATTAGAGAAGAGGAAGCACTTGCTAGAGAAAATGCAAGACTTAATAAAGAATTAGTAGTACCACAAGGAACTGTTTTAAATATAGAAAACCATACGACCATACTTAATGATTTTCCAGACACGTATGGTGTAGGAGAGTCAGGTATTATAGGGAAATCCTCACCAGAAAGAGAAGCATTAGCAAAACAACTAAAAGGATATCTATTATTCTTTGATAAAATGCTTGCTAGTTATTTTCAGCATTTAGGAAAAGTGAAAGAGTTGTTAAGTGTGAATGGTTCATTAAAGCGCACGTATTTTACACAAGCAATAAAAGGGGTAAAAGGATTTGACGAATTAGTAAATGATTATACAACTTCTGATGATGATCAACTTACAGATGATCTTTACAAGGCATTAGATAATAGTGTAGAAAGAAGAAATCAAATTTTAGATCATCTTATCGCAAGGTTTTCAGAGCAATTTAATGAATATACCTTTTTAATGAAGACGCTATATGGAAGTGCTTCAGATGAGATTATTGTAAATAATAAAGAAGCATTTTTAGGAGCCTATAAAGACATTAGTGCAGAGAGAGGTTTAGGGTATAATTATTATGCACAACCAGATTCAGAATTATGGGATACTTCAAATATTTCGGGTGTACAGAAAAGAATAGCACGATTATTAGGAATACAAAATTATGATCGTAGATATGTGTCAGATTCACCCGTAGTGATTAATAGTGCGACAAGTACAGATGGAGATACCACGTATACTTGGAAAGTGAAAAATGCAATTGGAAATATTGCACTCTCATCTGTAAATACAAAAGAACTAGAGTATGCTGCTTTACAAGAAATGTATGAAGCCGTTTTTCTTTCTATACAAATAGATACGGAAGATCTTGACATTGCTTTTGAACAAACGTTAGAAGATGGAGATTTTGTAGGAAACTTAAAAATATGTGTATCTGGTTCAGGTAGATATTATTTCAAAGTAGTTAAAAGAGAAGTCGTAGATGGTGTTTCTACAGAAGAAGTAATAGCCGTTCATAATCCTACTTATATCACGGAGGAAGAATTAAAAGATGTTATTAGAACATTGATTGCTTACTTCAAGTTTGAGTTTTCAGAAGAAGGAATCTTTTTAGTAGAACATTTACTTCTAAAACCAAGAACGGCCCTTGATTATGAGCTTTTAGGTATAGGATGTATGGATGTAGATAGCAGTTTTATTGTAGCATCTGATGTCAAAACTGATGTTGAACCGGGGAGTGAAGAATTTATGACTTCTTGTGAAGAAGAGTGTGAAAAAGATGCGTTTGATCCGTATTCATATAGAGTAAGTATTGTGTTGCCAGGATATACGTTTCGTTTTTCTAATCCTGATTTCAGAAAATATGCTGAGACATTAATTAGAGAAGAACTTCCAGCACATGTATTAGCTAAAATTTGTTGGGTAGGAGATAGACAAGACGGTACCGCTGCCGCAAATGATCTTTATGACTTTGAAAAAGTATACAGGAAATATCTAATAGATAAGTCAGGAGAAGATCTAGCGAGCTTAGCTGAAAGCACAAGAGGTCTTATAACAGCAATGAATAACTTAAATAATATATACCCTCCAGGAAGACTTCTAGATTGTGATCAAGATAGTAATGATGACTTGAATGGAAAAATAATCTTAGGGCAATCAAACATTTAAAAGCGTTTAAAAAAAATAAAAGATGAATACTAAATTAGATAATATAACAGCACAGTATAGAAAGTTCAATGAGAACCAGGCGCTTACAGAAGACCAGTTGAACGAATTTATAGACTATTTTGAAGATCAAGATCGCCTTTCTAGAACCCGACTTAGTGGTACAGGTATTGTTTGTGGATTTTCAACAACTCCATCATTTGGATTATCAGATCCTACCTTAAATGGATTAGGAATTAGTCAAGGGGCAGGAGTGACAACAGATGGAGACATTATTACTCTTAGAAACAATTTAAACGGTTCTAAAGAAGTGTCAATAGATTTTCCTGGGAAAGTATATACACATTACAGAGCGTATGGAGCTAATGATAAAATATTTAAATACTCTCATTTTACGGAAGTAACGACTATTCTTGAATTAAGAAGTTCAAATGATATTCAAGATGATGAAGTAGGTTTTGTAGCATTAGATGAAGCTACTTTAGCAGGGAAAGTAGTACTTCTGTATTTAGATAGTTATGTAAATGAAGCAGGGGCTTGTGATACTGTAGATTGCGATAGTCAAGGTGACGAGCAAGTGTCAGAATTAAAGGTATTATTAGTGAATACTTCTGAGGCTCAAAATATTATAGAAGGCAACACTCAAGATACTATTTATAATGTGCACAATGCTTTTGAAGTGCTTTACGATGCCTTACCAAATATAGAAGTTGCTAGAGCCTTTTTAACAGCAGATGTAACAACAAACGCAGGAGTAAGAACAAAGTTTGCAAGCGCGATTGAAAGAGATAATATTCTTACAAATTTACGAACAGGGTTTTTATCAATTAGTTCAGCATTTAATATTGACTTAGGTGGATTGTCATTAGAAGAGGAATTAAACACTAATAATGGGTTGCTAAGTACAACAGGTACGGATTTTCAGTATCGTTATGATGTATTAAAGGACTTAGTAGCAACATATAATGAAATTAAAGGGTTGCTTTTACATTTGAAAGCTGAATGTTCACCTAGTATTTATTCATTTCCTAAACATCTTATGTTAGGTCCAGTAGGAGCTTCTCTAGAATTAGGAGAGAATACTATATATCGTCATGATTTTTATAAATCTCCTATTCTTTCAGAAGAAGATGAGAATTATACAAGAGTAGTATTATTAGCAGAACGTTTTGTGCAAAAAGTTAGAAATTTCAGAAAGTTTATTGGGCCTGTAAGAATTACACCTTCTAAAAAAGATACTGATCTAGGAGAAAAAGCAGTTCCTTTCTATTACAATGTGACAGATGATTTATTAGAGACTTGGGATTATGAAAAATCAGAAAATGATAAAGAAGATCATAATTTAAGTTACCACAAAGGAAATTTAGCTGATGATGATTTTATTCAAAATCCTTTAAACTACACATTAGATGATAATAACTTCTTTAGAATAGAAGGTCATTTAGGACAATCGTATAAGATTGCGTATGAAAATATCAATGCGATTAAGACAAAATACGGATTGCCATTTGATATTAAGACATTAATGTTGCGTAGAAAATCGGCAGATGTAATTAGTAGTGGTCCTATTCTTGGATTACCTACAAGAGAGATACCAACGACAAGAATTTCAGCAGAGCCTACAGAAACCTTAGGTGATATACAAAAAGTCAGTGCAGATGTAGTAAATAATGAAGACCTTTTAAGGAGAGCAGAATCATTTCCTGAATTATCTCTAGATTCTGAAGCGACAAAAATTTCGGTTGCAGATTTAAGACAACAATTATTAGAAGTGTCAGAAGCTTTTGTAAGTAACGCAGAAGTAGATCAGCAAGAGACATTACAAACGATTGCTAATCTAGATTATCAACTGAATTTATTAAATGAAGTTGAGGCTTTGACAAAACCACCATTAACACAAGACGGAGGTGTTACCGTAGTAACACAAGATCCTAAAGAAGATGAAATAGAAAGTGAGTTGTTGAGTGATTTTATGGAAAGACACTCAGGGTTAGAGCACTTTGCTGGAGTAGAGCCAGGAGGAACATTTATTCTTCTACATGAATCGGAAGATAGTCCGCAAGTGATTGCTGATTTCTCATTACCATATTTATGTTGTGATAAAAAAGATCCTGTATTCTTAGTATTACCAGCAACACAACTTTGTGAAAATGATGCACCTATTCCAATGACAGTAATCCCACTAGATGGAGAGATTAAAGCATTTGCCAATGGTGTAGCAATTTCAGGTATTGTAGCTCAAGGAGGACAAAGTGTATTCAATCCAAGCTTAGTGCCAGCAGCAAATCATGGAAGTCAAATTACATTTACGGTGAACGATGATCCAGTAGAAACAGTATTAACAGTAGTGCCTCAGTCACAAATAACTGTTGTAGCTGATAATATAGTATACGATGATAATGCAGAAAGTGCAGAAGTAGATTTTGTAGTAACAGGTCATAATTCAAGTTATACCTATGAGTGGAACTTTGGTGATGGTAGTCCATTAGTTGCAACTCAACCAGTAAAAGGTATTGTAAAGCATGTATACAACTTAGTAGTAGGACAAGAGGATATTTATAATCCAACTCTTACGATTACTAATGCAAATGGGTGTAGTACAATGGTAAGTATAGAACCTTTATCACTTAAACTTGTAATTAATAGAAATACACAAATACGTATTTATTTTGATTCATCAGGATCTATGAATTCTTCTCTAGCTCCTTTAACAACGATGAAAGACGGAATACTTAAGAATACATTATTGCCATTATATGATAATGATGTAGCAGCATATGAAGATAAGGTTAGAATACGTAATTATTCAAATGAGAGAACATTTAATGTACTTAATTTAGAAGGAGAAGTTGCTCCAGAAGGTAATGTGATTGTATTAGTATTCCAAGATGAGGCTAGTCCTGTTTATCATTCAAGTTCTATTACACCAAGAAGAGGTCAATTTGATACAGATATAGCAACATTTAAGAGTAGATTATCGAATAATTTTGGAACAGGAAATCCAAACTATTATAGAGGTATTGTATTCCAAGTAGATGGGAATGGAACATTTAAAACTTTAATGCAAGCCGTAGAAACGGGTAATCAATCTGAATATGCATCAGTTAGTAATAATTTAATTACAGAAGTAGCAGATGGTCAAGTACAATTCCAATATGATATTGAAGATGGAGATACAGCTCAGGACTACTTTAATATTATTAAAGCAGCGTTAGAGTCATTTGGATACGAAATACCTAATGCTACGTCACGAACTACTTTACCAGAAAGTCCGGCATCGCCTACTTCAACGCTATAATTGCTAAAAAAATAAAAGATGATGAATAATCGATTAACTAATATAACAACAGAATATAGAAAGTTCAGCAAAGGACAATATGTGGAGCATACGCAATTTAATGAGTTTTTAGATTATTTTGAAGATCAAGATCGCCTCTCTAAAACCTTATTACGAGGAGTAGGTATTGCCTGTGGATTTAAACACCAGCTCAAGTATTCTAATGCTAGAACCACTAATGGTATTAGAATTGTAAATGGAATAGAGATATCTCAAGGAGTTGGTGTTACTACAGATGGCGATTTTATTACACTTAGCAATACTTCACAAGTAAGTGATGAGTTAGGGGTAAGTGATCTAAAAACAATAGATTTAAAAGGTATATGTTATTCATACTTTAAACCTTATGACAATTCAAAAGCAAATTATCCTCCTTTTTATGATGATAATGGGGATCAGATTAGACTTTGGGAATTATCAGAAACTAATAAGGGAAGTGATGATTATATGCCTATTAATGAGACTAGTGATTCTATTTTAAATGCACTATATCTACTCATTTATGTAGAGTCATATGAGAAGGAAGTGCGCCCTTGTAGAGGAGTAGATTGTGATAATCATGGATTACAACAGGTACAAAATGTAAAAGTACTGTTTACCAATTTAAAAGGAATTACCAATATCGTTAATAAAGGGGATACACTATATCCTCATCCATTAAATACTTCTATTCCAGAACTGAGGTTAAAACGAGCTCTTGTAGATGCTGACATAGACAGTATTGATGATTTTAAAAAAGTGTACAGCGATATTGTCTTAGATACTACGTTGCTAAATGAAGTGTCTACAGGAATATCAAGGATCACATCACATTTCAGAATTGAAAATAGATTTGATGAGTTAGATGTAATATCAAAACTAACTAATGTGATAGCGCTTGGTAATGATGGGACTACAGGGTTTCAATATGCATATGACTTTATGAAAGATTTGGTAGAAACATATAATGAAATAAAAGCATTATTGCCAAAATCATTCACAAGTTGTTTTCCAGATATGAATGCATTTCCTAAACACATAATGATTGGGAAAATTGTAGATAATACACCTAATAATTATAAGCATACATTTTATAATTCTCCAGTATTGGATGATGAAGAGATTGAAGCTAAAGTAAAAATATTGATTGAAAGGTTTAACGAATTAGTCGATAAGTTTACGTTGCCAGAAGTCGTTAATAAGATGGCTCCAGATATTAATATTACACCGTCTAGAAAATCAATAGAATTAGGAAATAAAGCAATTCCATTTTACTATAGTATAGATGAAGAATTTTTAAAAAGATGGAGTTTTGATAAATCAAGACACAGAATAGCTAATAGGAATTTGACATACAATAATTTAAATCCTTTGTTGTCAAATGATCCAAATGTAATAGCTGCTGTCGCATTTAACTTAGAAAAATATACTTTTTACAGAATAGAAGGCCATCAATCGCAACCTTATACCTTAGTAAAAGAAGTACTTGATTTTAAAAAAGAAGCCTCTCAATTATCTTTTGATGTGATGTCACTTTCATTAGAAGAGTTGAATAACAACAAAGATCTTTCTAAAGCATATTATAAAGAGTATGTAGCAGAACATCCAGGTATAGAGCACATGGCTGGAGTAGAGCCAGGAGGAACATTTGTAATAGTATATGAATCAGAAGCAAATCCAACAGTAATTGCAGATTTCTCTCTTCCATACTTATGTTGTGGACCAAAAGTAGATGTAAGTTTGAGTCTTCCTGTAGATGAGATTTGTAGTGGAAGTAAAGCCATTCCTTTTACAGTATCTCCATTAGATGGGGTTGTTGCAATAGCTGATCCTATCAAAGGAAACGGAGGCGTTGTGAAAAAAGGAGAACAGTATTTCTTTGATCCAACACTTGTAAGTTCATTATTTTATGATACTGATATTGCATTTACGGTAAACGGAAAATCTACAGGAACTACGATAAGAGTGGTATCACAACCTAATGTGTTAATCACTGTAGAAGATATAACACTTTCTGAAAATGATACAGATGTGTTTGTGAAATACAAGATAGAAGGTACAAATATCACTAATTATCAGTATGAATTTGATTTCTTAGGTAATGGAAACTATACCTCAGTAATACCTCTTAATGGAATCGTTGAATATACATTTATCAATTACAGGAATAGAAAGAGTTTAGAGGCACCCGTGACTAACGTAATAGTAAGTGGAAATGGTTGTTCTGATAGTATAGATGTACCGGTAGATACAAGAGCTGTACCTCTTATAACAAATATCCTGTTTCCAGATGGAGCATGTTGTGAAGAGAGTGTAACTCCAAAAGTTAGTGCTGTTAATTTCCCAACAAATTGTTGTGAAGAAAATATAATTCCAAAGGTTAGTGCTGTTAACTTCTCAACAAATTGTTGCGAAGAACAAGGAGTAACACCAAGAGTAGCGGCAGTAGTTTTCCCAGATCCCGCTTGTTGCGAGACGTTAATATCTTAAATAATAGAGTAGTCATAAACATCACAAGTACAATAAATAGAATAAGTATAATAGAATAAATAAATTTTAAATTATGTGTAGTATAAATTTCGCAGTAGTGCCAGAGAGTACTGTTGACCCTATTACTAAAATTAATGGGAGATATAGATTATCTGGACAAGTAAACTGGATTGATTTTCCAGTAACGATATCAAATCCACAAACTCCAAATATTCCTTTAATAGGTACCTATGATATGGGTATTCAAATTGTAACAGCAGGAGGCACTAGTGAATGGTTCGATACGATAGCAGCATTTACTGTCGCTAGGATATGCCCTAGAGACTCTGGTGAAGGTGGAGATGGTGGTCCTATTGATATTGGTGACGTTCCTATTGGTGATGATCCTATTGGTGACGGCGGTGGCCCTATTGGAGGCGGTGGCGGTGGCGATGTTGTCGAAATCACAGATGCAAGTGATGAACAAGTAGATGCTCGATAAAGTTGTTAATAACAAATAGTAGTAAAGCCTAAGAAACACATCTTTATACTTTGAACTATTGTTTTTAGAGAAAGGAGTTATAAAAGATTGTTTCAACGTATGGTGTGTTTTCTAGGTTAAATTCTTTACTTAATAAGTAAATACCCCTCAAGATGTATCTTGAGGGGTATTTATATACGCTAACGTATGATTATAATACGGTGTGCATAAGTGTAAGTAGGGATGCTTGCCTTATGTAATTTTGTTTTTTTATAAAATTACTGGAAAGAATTAAAAAAATTACGGATAAAACGTAAGTTGTTGATAATCAGTGAATTTTGTGTAAATTTAGATAATTACTAATCTCATAAACACACTATCATGTTAAAATCAATTTTAAAATTAGACGGAGTTAAAGAACTAAATAATGCATCACAACGACAAATAGAAGGAGGATGGATTCCTAGAAATATATGCCATTCTGATGAAGAATGTCATCCTACACAAGAATGTATTGCTTGTATTTGTACAGCTCCAGGTGATCCAGTATAATATATAGTATTAGCCAGTTAAGTAAGCGAACTTTTTTAAGTTCGCTTTTTTTATCACTATTCATTTACGATAGAAAAAGTAAACAGACTTCTGTTTCTATAAATGTCATTAGGCTGTAATATACTAGAAGGAAATTGATCGTTATTTGGGGCATCTGGGAAATGTTGATTTTCAAAGCATATTGCAGGATATGCTTTATATACCGTAGCATCTTTGAAGTCTAATTCAGGGAATATTTTTGGCGTATACACAACCATCGCAGGTTGATTAGTAGCTATAGTCATTAGAATCCCTGAAGAGGTACTATATAACGAAGCTTTTTCTGATTGATCATTTAGAATAAAAGTGTCATCATATCCCTTAAAATTTGTACTTCCAATTTTAGATCGTTGTGTTCGATCATAACAGCTATTTAGAACAGGAATATTGTTTCCAGTAGGAACTAGGTTTGAATCTACTTCTAAATAAGAATCACTCGCTATTTGTAAATGATGATCTAAGATACTGCCAGCGCCATTAAGATTAAAGTAAGAATGATTTGTAAGATTTACATAGGTGTCTCTATCTGTTGTAGCCGTATATTCTATAATAACCTCATTTTCTTCGGTAAGTATATATGTAACAGAAACGTTTAAATTTCCAGGATACCCTTCTTCAAGATGTTTACTTATATAGGATAATGTAATTGTTTGGGAATTTTTTTGAGTTTCAAATGTCCAATATTTTTTATCAAACCCATGTTTGCCTCCATGTAAATGGACTCCATCATTAAACGTGAGATTTGTTCCTTTAAGAAGATTACTTTCTTTTGAGTTTGAAATACGACCTGCATATCTTCCTATAGTACATCCTAAATATAACCCATGTTTAGTATAAGGTACTTGTGTATAGGCTTCAGGTGTAGAAAGACCCGCAACAACATTAACGCTTTCTCCATGTTTGTTGGGAACTTTTAATGAGATGATCGTAGCTCCATAATTAGATACTTCTAAACTACATCCATTCGTATTTGTAAGTGTTTTCGTTTTAAGTGTGGGCATAAAAAAACTATAGGATCGAAATATAACTAACTTTTAGATGACCACAAAAGTAATATCAGGAAGTATCTTTGTATACGCTTTCGCGAAAGCGTACCCAGAAAAAATAGCATTAAAAGAGAGGGTTTACTCACTGAACCATTTCCGTACGGTCGCTTCTGTAGCCTTATTATTAGGTGTGAATGCTGTGTTTTCTGTACCACGATATTCAAGATAACTAGGAAATTTCCACCATAAAATACCCGCACACCAAGGTTCATTTTGAATCCCTTCAAAAATTACTTCATAGCAACGTCGTTGATGCTCCTCATTAAAAGGCGTGTCTCCATCTGCATGCGGATTTTTCCAAGGCATTTCAATACTTCTAAATCCTATTTCTGTAAAAACAATAGGCTTTTTATACGTCTTATATACTTTTTCAATCTTAGTTTTAATCGTTTCAAAATTAGCTTTTAACTCCTCATCTGTAGGTGTATCATTTTTGCTTAAAGGATAATACGAATTTAAACCAATGAAGTCCAATTCATTCCAAAAATCGATGGTCTCAAATTCTTCTCCCCAGTTGGCAGCATACGTCAGATTTCCTTGATACAAACCTCTCGTTTTTTGAAACATCTCTTTCCATTGTTCGCTATGCGAAAGTGTCGCTTTTACAAACTCAACCCCCATACACAAGGCATCTATTTGATGGATTTCAGCAAGGAAAGCATAATGTCGTATCCATCTGTAGTAATAATCAAAAAACGCATCCCAATCGGCTTCATTCTCATATTCAAGAGCCCCAGGCCAACTACTTCCAAAAAATACTTGTGGTTTTAATAGTGATTGCATGCCTCTTTTTTTAGCTTCAAATACACTATGTATCACACCTTGGTCATTTTCAGAACCCGCTCTACTCCCTATAGAAAGGTAGGTAGGGGTACTTCCCATTCGGATATAACTATAGGGAACAATAGCCATCGCATTACTTCCCATCTCTTGTTGTTTTACAATAGCTTCTGTCGCTTTTTGAGATAAATATCCGTTATAAATACTGTATCCTTCATGTGCAAAATTGAATCCTTTTAGATATTTGATGGCTGGTTTTTCTCTTTTCTTTTTGGTATGCTTTAGGGCTTCTTTGGCTAGGTATTGCTGCCATTTAGGTTCTAAAGATTGTAACTCTTTTTCTGAAGGCGTCCAGTTATTATATTGGCGTAAAAAAGTTTCTTTTCCTAGATGATCTATTAAGAATACAACTAGAGATGCAGACATGCACTCGGTAAGTAAGGGTGATTCTTTTTCAATCAACTCATTGTCAAAAAGCTCTTTTAAGGTAAGGGTGTTTTTTGATTCAAATAACCGAGCAGACCAATAGCGATATCCTTCTCTTTGCCATTGGTTTGTAAAGGAAACGGCAAGCCCTTTAGAGAGAACCTTAGACGCTGCACCTCCAAGTAGATGCTGTATAATGAGTTCGTTTTCTTTTTCTATATAATTGTCAAGATATTTGTCATTAATGATGGTGTGTACCGCATTGTTTTGAATATCAATATGTGCTTGTTGTGTGTTTCCTAACAGTAATCCTTTGTCTTCTGCGGTGTCATATATGTGATATGCAATCTTAGGAATTGTACTTTTACTACCGGTAAAATCGATGATTTTCTGATATGTGTCTTCTAAATCCGTAATCAGCGAATTTGCTTCTTCTTGTGATAGCGATTTTTGATGAGTAGTAATGGTGTAATGTGCTGATTGCGCAATACCATGATTTCCTTCGGAGTAATCAAAATATGTCGTAGTATCTAATTGCCACTGGGTATTAAAATTTCCCATGACAACTCTATTGTTTGTATGGTAAAGTTCATAATCCATATTTTGCCAAAAGAAAGAAGCACCTGCTTTTTGGATACTACGTTCAAAAAAATTGTATAGTGTTTGGGCATCATTTCCCGTAAAGAAACTAAATGGAAGTTTCTTGTTATCTGGATTAGGATAGAAAGAAACAGATAAGACATTAGAAGCGTCAGTATATATTTTTGAATGAAATGAAATTCCTTGATTAGAGATTTCAATTGGCATTGATTTTGTAAATCGATGTAGTAAAGAATGTTCTTTAGGAGTGCCTATTAAAAAAAGAATCTTGTTTTCTATATCGGATGCTGTGATTTCAGAAACTTCTTTATATAAAAAAGTAGCATTTCTACGTCTTCCATTTTGAGGAAGTTGGTTGATTGTATCTAGTAAGGCTTTATATTTTTTATTGAGCGTAGCGTCTGTCGTTCCATAGGCGATAAGAACCTCTCTTTTGTCAAAAAAACTACGTCTTAATTCGCGTCGAGTAGGAGGAGAGACTACTTCTTCTAATACATTGTTTTCGTGAATCGCGATATCTTTTGATGCCGTTGTAAATGCAGAAACACCAAAAATGACTAGCAAAATAGAAAAGAGTATTATGCCTACATACGTGCGTTTCATGAGGTAGTGTCGTTAGAATTTTTTAAAAGTACTGTAAAAAGTAATATATAATCTCTAAATATTTATTAAAGTTGAGATAAACGCTAGATCATATAGTGTATAGAAAAATAGATGAGTAATACTGTAATTTTAGTAGTAACTTGCCTACATAGTATGCATAACCAATCTTCTTGAATTGATATTCCGTAAATACATATATATAGGTTTCTTTTTATTGAGTTATACACTGTCTAGTCAGCAATTACAAATAGATGGAGGTGTATTACTCAAAGCAGAAATCACATTAGGGAATCAGAGTCAATGGCTTAAAGTAGGCGCTTTTGGTTTTGGAATTGCAAATTATGGAGATGTATCATTAGAAAGCGGTTTGTCTTTTGCGTCCTATCAATTTTTTAAAAAACATACCAAAAAGAGATCGGGTCTTGCTTATAGTTATGAGTTTTTTGCTTTAGGAGGTATAGGTAAAAATACAAACCTCTTAGGGTCTTCTGTTTCAGAAATGAATACAGCAATCATTTTTGATCCTCGTAAAAAAGGAGGATTTAATGGTCTGGGTTTTGGTTTCGGAAAAGATTATTTACCAAAAGACTTAAAGAGTTATGGTATAAAAAGAGGTCAGTTTATTATGCGATTTAGTAATGCAAACCATAGTGTTCATGCTGTATTTTCAAACGACTTTAAAATTGGTAAATTATTTAATGGAGAACGTACAGATTATGCCACAACAGGATCACTCACCGTAGGATTTGCTCATATTCAAAATGATTTTAGGGTGTATCAAGCAGGATTAGGAATAGAATTATTTACCCCTCAACCTGATTATTCAAGATCTCCTAGAAACAAAATAAATTCAGATGATGGTCGAAAAAACGTATGGTTTACCTTACCACCTTTTAAAGATCTTTTTTATGCAAATCTTTATGCGTTTGGGACCTATCAGGATGAAAACTATGAACTACATTCTAAGCTAGGAATCAATAGTCAATGGATAGGAGCTTATGTGCAGAACACATTACATGATGGTTTTGGTTTAAATCCTCGTTTCCCTTGGAATGTTGAAGAGAAAGATAAACTGTTTTTTGAACTAACAGGGAGTGTCATTTATACCTTAGGAGTACCCAATGATTAGAAGCAGTATCATAGTCGTTTTTATACTTGTAGTACTGACTAGTTGCAGTACATACAATACCTTTTATGGAGAAACTGTTAGAAGCTCAGAAGTTACTACAGAAACAAGGCGTTTAGACCTTAGTTATCAAAATATGCAAGAGGGGTCAATTGCATTTGAAAAACTGCAATCATTACGTATGCTCAACGTGTCGGGTAATACACAAATAGATGTTGGTGCTGTTCTAAGATCGCTTCCGTCCCCAGAAACCTTAGAAGTACTAGTTTTAGATAGTTTATCCCTAGATGAATTACCAAAAGAAATTCAGTTATTTAAAAATTTAAAACAACTATCACTTGCCTATAATCCCTCACTTCCATTAGAAAAAACAATCACTACGATTGAAGAAATACCGCTGGAGTTTTTAAACTTAAAAGGGAATCAAATCACACAGTTACCAGAAACGATCACGCATTTAGAAAGTATAAAAGACCTTAACCTATCGTATAATGAATTACACGATACGCAGAGTTATACATATCTGAGTAAGATGCCTAGCTTATATTCTTTGTGGTTAGATCATAACAAGTTAAAAACACTTCCCGAGACCTTTGGAAAAATAGCTCAAATACGGTACGTATATATAGATCATAATGAGTTGACAACATTACCAAACCTTTCTGGGCTAAAAAATACTTGGGTAGTACATGCAGGACATAATCGTTTTACCTCATTACCTGAAGAATTAATGGAAATGCCTGGATTGTTTTTAATACATATGAATAATAATAATATAGGTGCAATCCCCAGATCGTATGGAGAAAAAGACTACTCGATGATGGCTTTAATACTCGATCATAATCCACTTCCTGAAGAAGAACGTATTTGGGCGGAAAAAACATTTAAAAAATTCTTCTTATTATCTTTTAAACAAACATTTTAAAAAAGAATATATACATAGTTTGAATTATTTTTTTTGATAGGAATGCTGTACATTAGTTGCCTGTAAAATAACCCATGCAACCAGACCAACTTATAGCGAAATTTCAACAAAAGGACGAGAGTGCTTTTGCAGAAATTTATGCACGTTATAGTGAGAATATTCTTGGAGTTATACACAGTGTTTTACACGATCAAGAGTTGTCTGAAGAGGTATTACAAGATGTCTTTGTAAAAGCTTGGAATAATGCTAGTTCTTACAATGCACAAAAAGGTCGGTTTTTTACGTGGTTACTCAATATTGCACGTAATGCAGCTATTGATAAAACCCGTTCTAAAGCATTTAAAAATAGTAAACGAAACCAAGATGCAGCTTTTTTCGTAGATATCCTTGAAGATAAAAATAATTTCTCTTCAAAGGTAGATGCAATAGGAATTAAAAAGTATATAGAAGTACTAGAACCTATTTGTAAGAAGGTTATACAGTTATTATTTTTTAAAGGATATACACAGAAAGAAACAGCTGAAGCGTTAGACATTCCATTAGGGACGGTCAAAACTCGCAACAGGATTTGTATTAATAAGTTAAGAGACGTATTAGGAGTAACGTGATAGATATTCAAGAATATATCGACTCGGGAGTTTTAGAACTCTATGTCTACGGGACACTTTCCGAAGCAGAAAGTGCTGAGGTATCCCGATTAGTAGCATTACATCCTGAACTCAAGGCAGAAGTTGAGCATATTGAAATCGCATTGCAACAGCTCACAAGTGCTGCCGCTCCGTTTACACCGTCCAGTTTTGACAGCATCCAATCTAAAATCCAGTCAACAAATGGTGAAGATGTAATCCCGCTCCTACCTATCGACGAGGAAAGTTCGCAAAGGCCAATAAAACAAATAAGTAAACGTACTATATTTATTTCATCTTTAGGTTGGGTAGCAACAATACTGTTGCTTGTAGTTTTAGGGTATCAATTTGCAGGTGGTAAAAAACTCGAAGATAAAATTACTACGTTAGAACGTGAGCAAATCCTTCAACAAGCCAAAACTGACATGGCCGAAGAAGAGCTGGTCAAAGCAAATGAAATGCTTGATATACTCCGTACAAAAGACATTATTTCTGTACCATTAGGAGCGCAAGAAATCTCGCCAGAAGCCTATGCTTCTATCTACTGGAATAAAGAAACTGATAAAGCCTATGTAGATGTACGTGGTTTACCTACACCTCCAAAGGGTAAAGTATATCAATTATGGTCATTGACTTTAGATCCGCTTACACCTACAAGTATGGCTGTACTAGATCAATATGATGCAAACGGCACTCAACTTTTTGAAGTAAATAATCCAAATGCCTCTGAAGCTTTTGGAATTACGTTAGAGCCAGAAGGTGGTAGCGCATCTCCTACCTTAGAACAACTCTATGTTCTTGGAGTTGTCGAGCCTTGATATCACTATCAAATAGAGTTTATACATTTGTATAATGAATTTGATAGAAAAATTAAAACGCCACTATTCTTTATACAAAGTCAAGAAGAATGTTCTTAAAAAAATTACTCAGCAACAGATTGCTTATAAATTATATAAAGATGAAGAACAAAAATCTTTGGTAGATTATACTAGTGAATTAGATAGTGAGATTAAAAGTTATTTAAAAAAGAATAAGAATACGATATCTGGTGTAGATAAAGGTTGGTATACATATGTCTATCAAATGATAGAAGAATTACTAAATAATGGATTGACTAATGAAGATGTTATAGGATATAAAGAAAAATATGCAACATTTAGATGCTATATTCAAGCCACAACTAAAGAGAAACAATACATTTTTGATAAAATTATAAATACGTATACGAATGTTATCAATACTAGATGTCAGTTCTGTGATAATGCAGGAGTCATACAATCAATTGAAGGATGGGATTTTAATTTATGTTTAAAACATTATTTAAAGTATAAGTATGACCTATCTGTAGATGATTCTATTTATAATTATAAAGATTATTTCGGAGAAAGATTAGACAAGAGAAATTATAAGGATGTTTCAAACTCTTTGTATAGTCAAATAGAAGAACAATACTTGTCAATTTATATTTCAATGTTAAAACATTATTTAGAGAAGCAAGAATCGATTTCTTTAGAAACTATAAGAGTCGTATTAAAAGATTATTTTATGACGTTAAATGATATATGGGAAAGAGATGATGTTTTATCTATTGATAATAAAAAGTATAAAGCGGAAATAAATTTTATTGATGAAGAAGGTAACCGTATTATGATGCCTGATATTGATAAGAGTTTTCAAAGTAAAGGTGAGACTATAAGGCATCTTATAAATAAGTCTTTTAAATAAAACCGATAGATTCTCCTAAAATCATCATTTACTATGACGAAATCATCATTTCGTCAGTGTTTACAAGCTATTATGACGTATTTAGCATCATCAAAAATAAGATTATGTCTAAAAAACGCCGCATCCTTAAGTGGACATTCATTACATTTTTATCCTTAATAGTTATCCTTTTTTGTTTTGGGTTATGGTTTAAAAGCTTATTGCCACCTAAAGAAATAGGATTAGAAAATTCACTAGCTAAGAATTTGCCATATCTATCTGAAAATATACAACCCAAACGAGGTAAAATACTAGCCATAGTAACAAGTACAGATACGATGGGAAGTAGCGAAAAAGCAACAGGATATGAGTTGACAGAACTAGCCAGAGCTTATTATGTATTTGAAGCCAATGGTTTTGAAGTAGATATTGCAAGTCCATTAGGAGGAAAACCGCCAGTGATTATTGACGATGATGATATGGGAGCTTATGATTATGCGTTTTTAAATGATTCCATCGCGCAATATAAAACAAGTCATACGATAGCTGTAGAAAATATAGATCCTAGCGAGTATCAAGCCGTATTTTTTGCAGGAGGCAAAGGCGCTATGTTTGATTTTCCTGATAATAAAGCGATTCAATCCATTATCCGTGAGTATTACCAATCAGATAAAGTAGTTGGAGCCGTATGTCATGGTCCAGCAGCATTGGTAAATGTCGTTTTAGATAACAATCGTCCTTTGTTAGAAAACAAAACAGTAAGCGGTTTTACAAACGAAGAGGAGTTACTTCTTATCCCTGAAGCAGAAACCATATTCCCATTCTTATTACAAGATAAATTAACAGCCCAAGGCGCACAAGTAGATGAAGGGACGATGTATTTGGAGAAAATTAGTCATGATAAAAATTTAATTACGGGACAAAATCCATGGTCTACATGGACGTTAGCAGAAACGATGATCAAACAATTAGGACACACACCTAAGTATAGAGAAATTACCGCAGAAGAAAATGCAGTACAGGTATTGTCTGTATATCATAATGAAGGATCTAAAAAAGCAAAAGAGATCATCAAAAAAATGATAGTAACAGATAAGAAAAAAGTGAACAGAGTTTTGATTGCGGCCCATAGTATTGTCGCTGCAATGAAAGGAGATATAGGACAATTTTATGATATGATTCGTCTCGTGTCATATACTAAAAAACAGGAATCCATCTAAGTGAAATATAAGTACATTTGAAAAAAATAATCTATTGAGTTTTTTAGATATTCTTCTTATTATCATAAGTAGCGCAGGACTTTTGCATGGAGTTTTATTTGCGGTCTATTTATGTGCTATAAAAAAGAAGCGAACACTTCCCAATATTTTATTAAGCTTTATTTTAATCTGCATGGCATTCAGAATAGGAAAATCTGTGATGCTAAATTTTGGACATGAATTGGAACCTTTATTCATATTTGCAGGCTTATCTTTTTTATTACTTATAGGTCCTTTGTTACGATGGTACGTTTTAGGAATGACTCAGAATACATTTGAATTACCTGCCTATTATTACATAGAGCTTATTCCTTTTGTGATAGTATTTATTATGAGTTTTTTTATAACAAAAAACTGGTTTGATGAGGACAATAAACAAGCAATTATTGTATTTGGAAGTGTTCTGATATTTATATACCTACATTTTGCAGGCTATATTATTAGTGCTATTACGCTTTCGCGAAAAGCAAAAAAGAAGCATACAGATAGGCTTCATATAAAAGCAACGAAAGATATTTTTGAATGGTTATCAGTACTCTTAATTGGTTTCATTATTATTTGGTTTTCATATGTTTTGAATATTATTGAAGATACGGTTCCTTATATTGTAGGTCCTATTGTATATTCTGTAGTTATTTACTTTTTGAGCTACAAAGCATACATATTAAAAATTACAGATATTGATGGAAATGTGTTTCAGGAAAATGATCATGTGTCATTGTTTCATAAGATGAAAACAGTAGTGATAGATCAGAAATTATACCTAGAACCTGATGTTTCTCTTTCTCGCTTAGGAAAATTAATAGGAATAAGTGCTCAGAAAACATCTAAGATTATTAATCAGGAATCTGGTCGAAATTTTAATGACTTCATCAATTATCATAGAGTACAGCAAGCAAAAAAACAATTGCTCGATGCTTCTAACGTACATCATACTATTTCTTCTATAGCATTTGATACAGGTTTTAGTAGTCTATCCTCTTTTAATAGTGCTTTTAAAAAGTTTGAAGGAATGACACCTTCGTCTTATAGAGATAGAAAGAAAGGTTAATTTGTATTTTAAAAAACGCCTTACTCAATTAATCAGCAAGAGTAAGACGTTTAACTAAACAAAACCAAAATCAAATCAAACGTGTGGGTTTTTATTATAAGTCTTTAAGCACATTAGCGGTTAATGGACCTAATTCATAACTAGCATCTTTTAATTCTCTTTTTATAGAAATAACTTGATTATAAAGCTCATTTGCTTTATAAATCTCCGCGAGATGGTATTGAGCTACTGGCTCAAAGGTTTTATCTATGACATATGTATTTGCAATGTCAAGCGCTTTTTTATAATCCCCTTTTTGGTAGTATACATAAGCTAGTAAATCATAAGATAACGGGGTAGGTCTATTGGTAACTTCTTTCTGGGCAATTGCGAGTGCTGTATCATATGCTTTTTTTTCACTTACAAGAACTTCTACAGTGTGCATATTATACATGTCTCCATATGCGGGTTTTTTAATTTCTTCAAAGTATTGATTGAGATATTCATTCTTAGCAGTATAATCGTTCTGGTACTCGGCTATTTCGGCTTTTAATAAATAATAGTCTGGACTTTGATGTTGTTTTTGGATGATATCTAAAATACGTAACGCTTCCGTTGGATTTTTTTCGTGTGAATACGTAATCCATGCGATCCCTTTTTTCGCGTAAGCGTTACCAGGATCTATAGCTAATGATTTTAAATAATAATTGTATGCATCTTTAATGCGTCCTGCATGTCCATAATAATCACCAAGATTTGTATACGTCCATAACTTTAGCTTTTCATTATTGCTATATTCTGCAATTGCTTTTGCACGTTCCATATTATGAATGGTCGCATCTAGGTTGCCTTTATAATCTTTCCATTTTGCAAGACGGATAAGATAATTGAAATTAGAATAATCTGTAATTAAATATAAATAGGTTTCTGCAGCTTTATAGTTACCTAGTTCCATAGCTACATCAAATTGCATATAATGAGTTTCTAGTTTGTTAGGGGAAAAGAATTGTGCTTTTTGTAAAGCTGTAGCAGCTTCCTTAAATCTATGTTGAGAGATAAGATTCTTAGCGAGAGCTCTTAAATACCCGTCTTTAGAGATATGAGCATTATCTGCAGCTTTCTGTAATGCTATTTCTGCTTTTTTAAGAGACTCAATAGCTCCTGTGTTTTCAAAAAGTGTTGTGTATACTTGTGCACTTTTTCCTAACGCTATGATTTGAATACTGTCTTGTTTGATTCTAGTATTCCAAAATTGTAAATGTTGTGTTGTGAGGTCTTTGTTTTCTAGACTTGTTTCTTCTAAGTATTGATTGTAATCTTTAGGATTTGTGATTTGTTTCTCTTGACAAGCGTATAGAAAACAAATACATATAATTAGATATACTGATTTCATAGTGTTTTGATTTGTGTTTGTTGAGGTGTTGTTTTAAAAGGAGTTTGCAATACCTGCAAACTCCTTTTAAAAGAGATTTTTAATTATGTGGAGCTTCTAAGTATGGAAATGAATTAGAAGGTGTTTCTCCTGCAGCGCTTACTCCATCTGTAACCAGAATTGGCAAATCAGGAGTTCCATCACCATCTGTGTCTTGCCCATTAAAGCGATCGCCGTTTTGACCTCCAAAAAACAGAATAAGAGAAATGTCAATCACATCATCAGTTAATGTACGTCCTGTTAATACATTTGTACCGTCAAAATAAGATGTAGGTGCATCTGGTGCTACTTGTAATACATCTGATGCTAAAATCGTTGTAAGGGTTGGTGCATCTAGTCCTAAAATATTTGTTTCATATTCGACACCAAAGGCAGCGTGTAAGTCTACCGCGCGTTGTAAAAATGTAGGTTGAAATGCAGCTCCTTGTTCTGATGGGATGGTTACGTTAAAAGCATTTTCTGTGGTACTGTCTGGACTTAGTACCGTATTAATTCCTGGACGTCCCATTTGATCTTCTTGTACAAAAGTCCCAGAGAAGTCAACAACGACCATGTCATCATCGTCATCGTTCATCATCATGTCGTCTGTTGGGATTGTGGCATCATCATCATCACTACAGCTCATAAATACAACCATGGCTAGTAGTATAAATAGTGTTTTTAAATTAGTAAGTTTCATAAATATGTTTTTTAATAAATTGATTATTGTTTTCTTTTTGCTTCTACCCAAGCATTAAATACTTCGACACCTGTTCCTGCTGGATGCGTAAATGTGCCTCCTAAAAGAGTGTTAGGTACCTCGACTACAATAGATAATATGTTAGTGCCGTCAAAGTCATCATTACCTGGGTTATTAAAACCATTTGGTGCCATTCCTCCAACGACAGCATTAAATTGATTAAAGTCAAAGAAAAATGGATCTTCACGTAAACCAGCAAAGTAAGAGATACCATTTGCCGTTTCTGTAGTAGCTGTAGCTCCTGTAGAAATGTCTACTTGTCCCGTAAGTTGTGTGTCTGCATCAATAGTACTGTTGAGTCCAGTAGCACTAGGTGAATACGGGCCAAAGAAATACATGACACCATCTCTTGGAATTGCTTGGATAATAAGGTCCTCTACTAAATCTCCGTTATTGTCAATATTAATTTCTACAAGAACATTCTCGTCAAATTGCGCTGTACTTCCCGGAGGTAGTAATCCTTGAACATTTGCTACAAAAACAGTATTGTCTTGTGTAGCGCCTTCAAAAGCATAAAAATCTGTGATATCTGTTGTAGTTGTAGCTACATCAGGGGCATCAACATGGTCTGCAGCAACTAAACCAAAAGTAAGTGACAAAGCCATGCAACTGCCTAGAATTAATAAACCTGTTTTTTTCATAATAGTTGTTTTAAAATTGTTTTACGCCGAGACTTACGAAGATGAATGAAAGGCGGTTTTAATAGAAATGTTAAAATTTTCACAACAAAAAATGAGATGATCTTTTCTTACTTGTATTTTAAATTTCATTTTTAAAAGAAAAGACCTAATTTAGTTCACTATCAAAAACATGTTATTGTGGGGAAAAATGAACCAAAATTAGATCTTCTCATTCCAAAAGTATTAGTCTTATTATACCTTATTATTGGTGTGGTACCAAGGTTTAAAGCTGTAGATCCGATTGGTTCTCAATGGTTTTATTTTTCGGTAATTAATTTGCTAAGTCTTTTTTATATCTATGCAAATAGAAAAGAGATCGCTTTTTTTAGAAAACAACGACAGGTGCTTTTATTCTTTGGAAGCTATATCCTCTTCTTTTTGCTAGGAGGTATTTCCATATTTGGTGCTTTTAATGTCTCAGAAGCACTTAAAGATTTAGCAAGAATAGCGATAGCTCTTATTGCTGTTATGAATCTTTTTTTGATTTTGAAGATAGCACCCAAAGCATTGTTTGAATATATTGTTAAGGTGTCTCATATATTAATAATGTATATAGCAGTTCAAGTAATTTGGGTGTTTTTGGATGCCGATATTTATAGGAATGGAACATTGTTAATGAAGACATCCCTTGGAACTTATGGAACTCAAAATGCAACTGCTGCTACATTGGCTATTCAGATTCCTTTTTTGATATGGGGTCTTATGAAACATACTGGTAAGTGGAAAATAATTAGTATTGTGAGTCTGTTTTTGGGTGTTTCAGCATTACTTTTTATAGGCGCTAGAACGGCAGTTTTAGGAGCTATAATTTATATGGCGATTTTCTTGATATATTTTCTTTATGATAATTTATTAAAGAAATCGATGGTTATTTCTGCTAAAAAAATAATGCTTCCTCTTGTTGGAATTCTTGTAGTGTCTTACCTTTTTGCAACAAATATTAATAGGATAGAACCATCTAGACCTAATACATTTCAAGAATTGTTATTTGCTCCAGCAATAAATGCTAAAGTCAATAGCGATAAAAGTAAAAGTGTTGTAAGCTATGCAAGTGGACGAGATATATATTATGAGATGGCTTTTGATGATTTTAAAGCAAATCCTATTCTTGGATTAGGGCTAGGGAACTGGAAACTTGCCAATAAGGATAAGTATTTTGCGAGCGCAAAGAGAGATAAATTTATATATCCGTTACGAGTACATAACGATTTTTTACAGATTCTTGCAGAAGTAGGAATCGTTGGTTTTATTGCATATTTATTTATTTTTATTATACTTATATTTTTTATTCTAAAGTTGTTTTTTAAACATCAACATCATGATGATCGATGGATATATGCAGTTATTATTCTTTCCTTATTAGCCTATGGTTTTGATGCTTTGATTAACTTTCCATTGGAAAGAACTCCCATACAAGGACATTTTGTAGTGCTAGCTTCTTTAATTTTAGCTTTCTTTTATAGTAGATATAAGAAAGATGATGCTAAAAAAGTATCTATTGGAATGCCAATGATTACTACAATAGGGATTTTTGCTATAAGTGCTTCTGTTATTACTTTTATGAAATATCAATCTTATGTAACACAAAATTATGTTTTGGCAGATACATCGGGTAAAAACCTCATGCAGGATAAGTATGTGCTTTCTTATGATGAAATAGTAGAAGATCTTTCTGGTTTCTTTACCATAGCAGGAGTAGGTAGACCTAATGAACATGTAAAGGGAATGTATGCTATGAGTGAGGGAAGATTAGATAAAGCATTGTATCATTTAGATAAGTCTATTGAACTAGCACCAAATCACTACGAATCAAAAATGCTTAAAGGTATTATTTATGGGCAGCGTAGAATCAATCCTGATAGTGCTATTTTTTATGCTAAACAAGGTTTTGAAAAGTACCCAGCTATTAAAAATAATTATGTCATTCTATTAAATGCATACAGAGCAAAAGGAGATACTATAAGTTATTTTAATACAATAGATACCTTTTTAAAACGCGATCCAGATGATATTAGTCAATGGCAACTTAAAAGTCAACGCATCATAGATTTTTATAATGATACTGATCGTGCCATTGCAGTAATAGATGAGGCATTAGAGAAAAATCCAAATGATGAAGCATTAATTAAACACAAAGAAAAGTTTACAGTAAAAAATAGTGCCTCAGATATAAAAGAATGGTACGCAAAAGCATTTGAGTTTATTGGAGAAAAGAAATATAGAGAAGCCAAGTCTGAGTTTTTAAAAATATTAGAAATAACCCCTTCTAATAATCCTACACTCCTTAATCTAGGGATTATAGAAATAAAACTCAAAGAATATGAAAATACAGTAAAACACCTTACGAAAGTTATAGATTCAAAAAAGTATAAGGATGGACGTGCCGAGTATAATAGAGGGCTAGCGTATGAAAGATTAGGAGAGAAAACGAAGGCAGCTAAAGACTATCGAAAAAGTAAAGAATTAGGATATAAATTAGCGTTAAAGCTAAGTGATAGCAAATTTGAATAAATGCAAAAAATTTTAGGAATAGGATCTAGAATAGATCACCCTACTCACGGAGTCGGTGTAGTTACAAATGTAACCTCAGAATTGTACTGGGTTACTTTTATAAAAGAGGGTTTAGAAACCATTACAGTAGATGATACCTTTGAAATTATTGAAGCTGTAGAAGATGAGGTAGATACGGTAAGTTTTTATGAAGTAGAAAAAAGTTTAAGGGAAATGCTTAAACGGTATAGTGATATCTCAGAAGTAGTGCCTATTGCCGATAAATGGAAAGGTGGCACTATGACATTACGTCCTAAGGATACAAACCTTAGTTCTAAAGATATCCCGATAGATACATTTTTCCATAAAATTGTTATGGTACGAGATCGTATACGTGTCATGGAACAAAAAATTAATTCCAGCAAAACACTTGATGATCAAGATAAAATAGATTTACAACAGTATATCACAAGAATTTATGGAAGCTTAACAACATTTAATGTTCTTTTCAAGAATAGTACTCAGAATTTTAAAGGAGAGAGCTCTAAAAAATAGAAAATGTTTTTTTACGTTGTTATGGTATGCTTATAATTACTCAAGGATATGTTGAAGAATACGATTGGTTAATACCATATTTAATAGGATTTTTAATCTTATGGTTCCTCTATATATTCTTTCGGATTTATGAAAATTGGTATGCAAATAAGAATGATCGCTTATTGTATAGAGATATATTTGTTTTTAGAAAGCTTTCGCGAAAGCAAATAAAGGTGCTCTCCAATGAGTTTCACTTTTATACATTATTAACAGCTAAAGAAAAAAAACGTTTTGAGCACAGAGTTGCGTGTTTTATAAAAGATAAAGAGTTTATAGGAAGAGACAATCTTGAAGTGACAGATCGTATGATCGTGCTTATTTCTGCTATTGGTTGTATGCTGACTTTTGGAAGGAAAAATTATAAATATAAACTTATTGATTATGTTCTCATTTATCCAAAAGCGTTTTATAGTAGCATGAATGAGGAGTATCATAAAGGAGAGTTTAACCCTAGAGAGAAAGCACTTGTATTATCTTGGGAAGATTTCGAAAATGGATATCGTATTACCGATGATAATCTTAATCTAGGAATCCATGAATTTATGCATGCCTTGCAACTTGGGGCAAAACAGAGTAGTGATGTAGATGCTTTAAGATTTGAGCGTCAATTTCAAAAAATACTAAGAAGACTCACAGATCAAGATCTTAAAGACAAGCTAGATGAGGTGCGTTATTTTAGAGCATATGCCTTTACAAACGAATTTGAATTTATGGCGGTTCTGGCTGAATATTTTATTGAGTCTCCAAAAGATTTTGAAACACATTTTCCTCAATTATACGCATATCAAAAATGCTTGCTGAATTTTGATTTTGCAGGATATTAATCTATTTTAAAATAAATAATAATAACGAAACAATTAATAATTAAATCTATGGAATCTCCTGAATATCCTCAAATGATGCCTGTAAGTGGTTTGACCGATGAACGTCGTGCTGCTTTTTACAGGAAGACATATACACATGTTGCATTAGCCGTACTACTTTTTATAATAACAGAATTTTTGTTTTTCCAATCACCAGCAATTGTGAATTTTGCAGCTTCTTTGATAGGAGGCTGGAGTTGGTTACTACTGTTAGGAGTTTTCATGTTTGTTACAAACTATGCTGAAAATTTAGCATTAAAATCAGAAGATAAGAATACACATTATATCGCATTGGTTATATATGTGATAGCAGAAGCTTTCATCTTTATCCCAATGCTGTTATTTGCTTTACAAGCTATTGATGGTGTTCAAATGTTGCAACAAGCAGCTGTTATGACTATTGCTTTATTTGCTGGGCTATCTACTATTGTGTTTGTAACAAAAAAAGATTTTTCATTTTTAAAATCCATATTAGCGATAGGTTTCTTTGTTGCATTGGGTCTTATAGTCGCAGGTGTTATATTTGGATTTGATTTAGGATTATGGTTCAGTGTAGGAATGGTATTACTAGCTGGAGGGTCTATACTATATACGACATCAAATATGATTCATAAATATGAAGAAGAGCAATATGTGGCAGCTGCCCTAGGCTTATTTGCTTCATTGATGTTATTGTTCTGGTATATTCTGAGAATTTTTATGTCAAGAGATTAGACATCGTACTATAGAGATTATAAAAAAAGCGATCCTATTTTAAAAAAGGATCGCTTTTTTTTAAGAAGCTAATTGTATTTGTGGTGCTATTTTTTTACAATCACTTTTTGTGATTCTTGTATTCCGTCTATTCCAACGATTTTAATAAAATAGATACCTTCTGTGACATCTATTGCATTCCAGAAAACGGTTTCTTGCTGTAGATCAAGAGTGGTTACTTTTTGACCTAAAAGATTATAGACAGTTATATTTTCTATTTTTGATGTATCAATAATGTCTATATTGAAGGTGCGCCCTATAGTAGGAGATATGATTACTTGTTTAGCCGAAAAATCTTCTGTAGCAAGTGTTACTTCTCTACGTACAATAGCATTAGGGGTAATTAGATTGCCGGCTCCACTTTCAATAAATACCTCTACAAGCACCCCATCGCTAGTGTATCGATTTACAGCACTGTTATTTCCGTCACCTATTAAAATATCTCCGTCTGGAAGAAAGGCAAAGCCTTCGGCAAAATTAATTTCGTCAATGAAGATTCCTATAAAATTACCTTCACTGTCAAACCTTTTTACAGTTCCTCCATTGTAATCTATAACAATCAGATCACCATTTTCTTCAAACCAAATATTAGTAGGACCTAAAAGATTAGAATCTATAAACGTTTCTAAGAAAACACCATTTTGATCAAATTTCTCTACAGAATCTCCAGTGAATGAAGCAACATAAAGATTACCGTCACTATCCCAATCTATTCCTATACTTTGAGGAACTCCTATATTCGTAAATTCATCTACAAAAGTGCCATCTAATTGATATCTAAATACGTTACCATTGCCTAGCCATTGTAATACATATAATAGACCATCAGGACCTATCTTCATTCTGGTAGGTCCATCAATTCCAGAAGCAAAGTTTTCAATAAACTCCCCAGTTTGAGCATTATGTTTTGTGATAAGATCTGTATTAAGACTAGAGATTAATACTTCATTTTCTGATTCAAGAAATAAAATGTCTTGTGGCCAAGCAATATGATCATCTATAAATACTTCTGGATTTTCTCCGTTTTCATCAAACTTGAGTATTTGCCAGGGTGGGTTATTGAAATTTCCAGCATCGCTTACATAATAGTGTACTTCTTGTTCTTGTGCATTACTATGTATTGCAGCTAAGAATAAAAGGAAAATGCAGTGTAATTTTAATGTTTTCATAAAATCAGATTTTTAAGGTTATGAAAACTAATTTCAATCTTATCTCATAAGATATTGTCCAAAATTATAAAGGTTACCTTGTCACGACAAAGTTTTACTTCTATGTAAAGACCTGTATTCAAGAGGTGTGCAGTTATGTTTGTTTTTGAAAATAGTATAGAACGTAGTTCTACTATTAAAACCTAGATGAAAATACATTTGATGTATGCTCATATCTGGTTCTTTTATAAGAAGTTCTTCAGCTTCTTTTAATCGATATTCATTAATGAATTGATTAAAGTTTTTATGTGACATCTCATTAATAAGTTGGGAGACAATATGTGTGGGTAATCCTATATGAGATGCAATATCTACAAGCCTTAAATCATTATTTAAATAAGGCCTAGTGGTTTCTATGTGTTGGGTAAGTTGTTTGTAAAATTCTTTTTTAGTTTCCGGACGTAGTGTTTCTTTTTCTTTTTTGGAAGGTTTAAAAAGACTTGTAAATAATTCGCCATTAAATATTTTTGGCTCCATGTATACCATGTACCCTATACCATATACACCAATTGCCATTGTAAAACTAATTATGTAATCCCAAGTAGGATTAAAAAATGAAAATTTCACTAATACATAGTAGCTTATATATGCTAAGACAAAAAGACTAAATAGTGACAAAAGAAATGTAATCCATTTACCGCGTAGTTGCGTAGCTATATTTTCTTTAGGAGGTCTGTGTATTTTTATAAAATCATAGCATATAATTATATATATAATGAGCATGCCTATAGCGACCCATGGAGATTTTAATGCCCAATAAAGTTTAAATGCAATCTCTTCTTTACTTTCCTTAAATTCTGTAAAACCTTCCGTCTTTATAAAATAGATAGCAGTAAGTATTGTAAATATAATTGGGATTATAAAATGAAGAAAGTTGACTTTATAATCCTTTATATAGAATTTTAAAATGTATACATAAAAGAGAGGTCCAAAGAAAAAATACCATGCCTCATCAAAAAAATAAGCATGAGGGTATTCTCCTCTATATTGTGTCCATACGAGAACATACTGAACTAGAACTAATGAGAATCCAAGAATGATAGAAGCGATTGGCCAGTTATTCTTTCTGCCATTTTTGTCTGTAAATAAAAGAATAGACAAAAAAGATCCTATCGCACTAACGACTAAAAATAATGAAGTCCAAGTAGAAAAAGAAGGCGCTGACATATAGTACATTATTCATATTTAATATACTTAATATCAGTAATTAATTTACAAGCTTTCTTAATTCTTTTACTGTGGTAACTGGATCACTTGCTTTAAATACATAGCTTCCAGCTACAAGTACATCAGCCCCAGCATCTACCAATTGTTTTGCATTTTTATTTGTAACACCTCCATCTATTTCTATAAGAGTTGAAGCATTTTTGCGTGTAATTAGTTCTTTAAGAGCACTTACTTTAGAATACGTATTTTCTATAAAGCTCTGCCCTCCAAATCCAGGATTAACACTCATTATGCAAACCATATCTAAATCTTGAATAACATCTTCTAATAGATGTACACTAGTATGTGGATTTAAAGCTACTCCAGCTTTCATTCCTGTAGCTTTGATTGCTTGTACAGTACGATGTAGATGCGTACATGCTTCATAATGGACTGTAAGAATAGTACTTCCAAGGTCTGCAAACGTCTGGATATACCTGTCAGGATCTACAATCATAAGATGTACATCTATTGTTTTTGTAGCATGTTTTATAATGTCACGTAATACAGGCATACCGAAAGAGATATTTGGCACAAAAACACCGTCCATAATATCGATGTGAAACCAATCTGCATCACTATTATTTATCATTTCTACATCACGTTGTAGATTTGCAAAATCTGCGGCAAGTACGGAAGGGGCAATCAGTTTTTCTGACATGAATAAGAGTTTATAATTTTTTGTAAAACTACATCTTTTTTAAGAATTCTTATCCAGCACTTATAAAAGAATTAACCGTTTTAGAGAGCGCTTCCATTTCTGAAGACTCTAGATAATTGAGTAAATTAAGATACGAACGTAAACTCTTCGTTTGATTTTCTTCTAAGATCGATGTAAAACCAGCTTTATATCCTGTGAAGTATAAAACATCTATTTCTTTTTCAAACAACGTAATAATATTTTTATGTCTTGGGTCTTTTTTGATTTTTGAATAATAAAGCTCTTTTATTTTTACTTCATCTCCTTCAAAATACTGCAAAAAATTTCCTGAGTTATGCAATAGTATACCACTTATGCCCCTCTTAATATTTTTAGTAGAACAGGAATCAAACAACTCTTTTAGTTCGTTACCCTCTAAGGCGTTTCTTAATGTGCTGACATAACATATACTATATAGCATAGATAATTTGGGGGATTGTCTAATTATTAATAAACAAGGTGCAAAAAAAATCCTCGGTAATCAGCCGAGGATTCATTCATCAATCAAAAAACGAACAGTTATGATAAACTGTTGTTACCGTAATTAGGAATATTATCCTAAATAAGTTTTTAATATTTTACTACGAGACGTATGCTTAAGTCTGCGTATTGCTTTTTCTTTAATCTGACGTACACGCTCACGAGTAAGATCAAAAGTTTCTCCAATTTCTTCAAGAGTCATAGGGTGTTGATCTCCTAATCCGAAGTATAAACGAATAACATCTGCCTCACGAGGCGTTAATGTTTCTAATGCTCGTTCAATTTCAGTACGTAATGACTCGTGTAATAATTCACGATCAGGATTTGGTGATTCACCAGAACGTAATACATCATACAAGTTAGAATCTTCTCCTTCAACAAGAGGAGCATCCATACTTACGTGACGTCCTGAGTTCTTCATAGACTCTTTTACGTCGTTAATCGTCATATCAAGTTCTTTTGCAATTTCTTCTGCACTT
This sequence comes from uncultured Dokdonia sp., assembly GCF_947492535.1. Classification (GTDB taxonomy): domain Bacteria; phylum Bacteroidota; class Bacteroidia; order Flavobacteriales; family Flavobacteriaceae; genus Dokdonia. The sequence continues at coordinate 469,216 of NZ_CANLNH010000001.1, forward strand.
GGCGGACGCTCATGTGCTTGCTCAAGAAATGCATAGGTCTTGTTAATTTTATTAATAGAACCAATCTTATTAAGTGGTAAACGTACAATACGAGATTGTTCTGCTAGTGCCTGTAAGATAGATTGACGAATCCACCATACAGCATATGATATAAATTTAAACCCACGAGTTTCATCAAAACGTTGTGCCGCTTTAATAAGACCAAGATTTCCTTCATTAATTAAATCAGGTAATGTTAATCCTTGGTTTTGATATTGCTTTGCAACTGATACAACAAAACGTAAGTTTGCTTTGGTTAATTTTTCTAAAGCACGTTGATCTCCGGCTTTAATACGCTGTGCTAACTCCACCTCTTCATCTGCGGTAATCAGGTCAACTTTTCCAATTTCTTGTAGGTATTTGTCCAGGGAAGCAGTCTCACGGTTAGTAACCTGCTTGGTAATTTTGAGTTGTCTCATGTAAAAATCAACTTTAGTTTGAGTGTTGTACTAGTTATACGTAATAAAGTCGCATAATGTTACAAAAACTTTACATTAATTTTAAATTATATTGAAAATAATCCTTTTTCCGCTTTCGCGAAAGCGTATAATACCTCTAAAAATTTATAAAATAAGCGTCCGTTTTTTAAGCTTTATAAAATCATAAGGCTCCTATTATATCTTACATATTACGGGTTTCTCTTAAAAAAACAGAATAATCAATACAATACATGGGATTGTTAGCAGAAAATGCAAAAAATAAAATAGCGTTTCGTACAAACTGCAAGAAGTAGGAGGTAGTTCTGATAAGAATAATAAGAGGAAATTATAAAATTTGAATTGTATTAATAAACAAAAACCTTTTGTCTTGTTAATGTATAGTACCTCAAAATGTGGTAGTGTATCAAAACTTTAATCTTAACATATATTCCTATGATCTTCCCAATACAGTTATATAACAAGAATATAGCATTACAGGTTTTGCAAAAAGCAATGATAGAAAACCCAAATCTTTTATGGATGACAGGCACTTGTAAAAAACGACTTAATAACTTGTATGAGTTTTGTATACGACTAGCAATGTCAAAAAAAGGAGCGTATCTAAATTCAGATACAAAAGGAGTGGTGCTATTTTATAGAGAAGGAGATGGAGTTACTCTTATAGGTCTTTTGAAAAAGATACAACTCTATTTCTTCTTTGTTGTCTCTGTGATAGATATTTTCAAAATAATAGAAATGATGAAATTACAGCGATTGATTAAACGTAAAATGCCTAATGCACCGTATTTATATTGTTTAATAATGGCGGTGCATCCTGAAGAAAAAAGGACACAAACAATTATTCAAATGAGGGATTTTTTGTTTGAACAAAGTAAACAACAACAATTGCCTATTTATATACAAACCTCTTTGAGAAGGAATAAAATTCTTTTTGAACGCTATGGTTTTGAATGTTTTGATACGGTTGTAAATACATCTGCAAACTATACGCTTTGGTTATTAAAAAGAGATTATGAAAAATACGATGCCCTCACTTAAATTTAAAAAAGATGATATTTTTTTTAAGTATTTAAGAACTGAAATCAACGCCTATTTTACAGCTACTGCATTGACTAAAAAAGCAACCTCATTTTGGTATGTTAAAGCTTGGAGTTTTATCACTTTGTATATAGTTACTTATAGCTTTCTTCTCATTTACGGAAAGCATATCTCTGTGCTTTATGCTTGTTATGCAACGTTAGGAACTTTGTCAATATTGTTAGGTTTGAATATAGGTCATGATGCAGCTCATGGCTCAATTTCAAAAAATCAATCTGTAAATAAACGGTATGCTATTGTTTTTGATATACTAGGTGGTAATTCCTATATATGGCGTATACGTCATGTATATGCACATCACCCCTATCCAAATGTTATAGGGTTTGATAGTGATATTAAACAATCAAAACTAGTACGTATATTTCCTAGAGACGCCTATCTCAAGTTCCATAGATTTCAGCATATATATACGCCTATACTTTTGATTTTTAGTTATACCCTTAATTGGTTTTTAATTAGAGACTTTCAAGATTTTTATGTACAACGATTTGGAAAGAAAATCATAAAAAAACACCCAAAGGGAACCTTTCAAAAAATAGTTTTATTTAAGCTCTTATATTTGAGTTTTATACTCGTAGTGCCTCTTCTTAGTATGGGTATTAATCGTCATCTATTTTTTGGATTTTTAGTAATGAACGTTTTTTCGGGAATACTTATTAGTATTGCTTTAGTGTCTACACATGTAGGAGCTCATCATGAATTTCCTCTTCCTAATGCAGAAGGGGATTTTGATCATACCTGGTCTACACACCAAATAGCAACTACATCTGATTTTTGCACAAATAATAAACTAACTAATTTCTTTTTTGGAGGTTTTAATCATCATGTAATTCATCATCTTTTTCCAGACATAAACCACGTGCATTATGTTAATATCACTCCAGTTTTAAAAAAAGCAGCTAGAAAGTTTGATGTAAATTATAGAACAGAAGAAAATTTATTTCACGTTTTTAAATCACACATTACCTTATTAAAAAGAGAAGGGTATGAATATAATATCTTACACCAGGAAATCTAAAATTTATAGGATATTCCAAATTGTAATCCCAGATAATACGGTTTAAAATTACCTATATTATCAGTATATGGATTTAGTTGATACTTAAATGCGGGTTCTACATCTAATCTCCATTTGTCAGAAAAGTTATAATGAGTCCCTAATCCTAAGTTTAATGCTAAACTTAAATCTTTAAGGCTAGTTTCTCTTCCAATAAAGATACTTTCTCCACTATCTGCTGTTGCAAAAACTCTATTATTTGTTAGAACGAATAAGCTTAGTCCGGAATTAAAACTCATAGAAAGACGCTTGTTTAAAAAACGATATTGATAATCAATAGGGACTTCTATGTAAGATATATCTTGTTCTATACTAACAACATCATTAGAATTAAAAAAGGCTAATGCTTCAGGGCTAGGTTCAATACCTCCTGATTGTTCTAAGTTTTGAGGATCAATTCCTGAGAGTTGAAATATATTAACATTATTGTTTGTAATAAGTACTTGGAAATTTTCTGTTTTATATTGTAAAGGAGCTAGACCTATTCCAAAACGTATACTAGATCTTTCCGAAAATTTATAGTCGGTTCTTATACCATATCCTATAGTTCCTATAGCATCTCTTGGATTGTCTACAAGTCTATTATCTATTGAAGAGCCTTTCGTTAGTGATCCATAACTTAGTATATTAGTATATGGGGATATTGCAAATTTATAATCTACAGATTCTTTGCGATCTTTTTCTCGCTCTTCATCTGTTTTAGGGAGTTTAGGCGCTTTTTTCTTAACTGGTTTTTCTTCTTTTGGAGCTGCAGTAGCAAGCGCGTCTTTTTTGATTTTTTCTGCTTTTTCTATCGCTTGTAAAGAGTCTAACCATTTTTGAGCTGTAATTCTACTGTCTTCTTTTTGAGCAGCAATTGCGGTCGCTAATTCTTTTTTGATTTTTGCTTGATATGCAGTTTTTGCTTCAAGTTCTTTTTGATCTCTAGCTTCTTGGGAAGCACTTTTCATTGTTTGTAATATCCCTAAAATCGACGCTACTCTTGCATCATCTTGTACACTTGCATCATCTTGTACAGAAGTATTTATGGCTGTTTGATTTAAAGTAGTATTAGTTGTGTTAGTATAGCGACCAGTTGGATTCTTAGTGCCAATTGTTTTAGTAACTGTGTTTTTTATGTTGTTAGCGTTTGTGTTTTGAGAAGATGTAGCAACACCCGATGTATTTGTTGTTAGAGATGTGCTACTAGTAGTAGCATTATTATTTGATGTATTTTGATTTGCTATTGCTTCTGTTTCAGATGGTATAGAAGATGTGTTATCTGTAAGTTTCGTGTCTGTTTTTTCGTTAGAAATATTCCTTTCTATAGAAGAAGATGATGTGTTATTTATTTCATTTTGAGAAGCCTGAGTTGTACTTACAATTTCTGGTACTTCGTTTGTATTTGGAGCTAAGGTACTCCAAGGTGCCCAGTATAATAATCCTGTTAGCATTCCTACAATTAGAAAACCTCCAAAATATAACCATAATGGAGCTATTCTTCGATCATTTTTTTGATCTAGTTCTGAAGCAATAGTATCCCATAAATCTGCACCAGGTGCTTGTTCAAAATCCTTGAACCGCTCATTGAATAATTTGCCTATGTCTTTTCTATTACCCATTTACAATTGAGTTTTTTTGGGTGGTTGTATATGTTGCAGTGATTTTTTCTTTTAAAATTAATTTGGCTCTATGCAAGTTTGATTTTGAAGTTCCTACACTAATTCCTAAGATTTCACTTATCTCCACATGTGTGTGATTGTCTAATTCATATAAATTAAATACCAACCTGTATCTACTCGGAAGTTCTTGTATGAGTGCTAGCATTTGTTGCAGGTTTACAGGAACTTCATCAATATCTACTGTTGTGTCTTCTTTTAAATGTTGGTCTGTTATAGGTTCTATAAATGGTTCTTTTTTATAACGATCTATAGCTCTATTTATAGTAATTCGCTTCATCCATCCCTCAAAAGACCCTTTGCCATTATAGGTCTTGATACTTTGAAATATTTTTATAAAAGAATCTTGTAAATTATCTTCTGCTTCTGCACGATTCTTACAATACTTTAAACAAAGCGCAAAAAGCTTGTCCTTATATGTATTATATAGGATTTGCTGTGATTGTCGATCACTTTTTTTACATTTTTCTATGAGTTGGACGAGCTCCAAATACTTTAGTTTGTTTTAGAATAGACTGAATAATGACAAATGGTTGCGTCATTATAAAATAAAATTTATTTTTTTTGAAAAAAATCAAAAATTCCTTCTAATTTAAAGATACTCATAATTATGAGTATCTTTTCTATACCTAGTAGACTTATATGATTAAGAATGGTTGCGTCATTTCTTATGAAGAAAACAACCTATACTAGAAACCCTTAGTATGGATGGTTCATCATTTAGTGTTTAATGATTGGTTTTTAAAGAATCTGTTTTTATTTGATTTGCTTTTATAATAGAATCTATTTCTTTTTTATTTGTGGTTTTCATTTCTTGACCATCTTTACTATTGTAATAGTAGTATACTTTTTGAGTTGTTTGAGTAACAGGTACATCATTTCTATTTACAATAGTATCTATATCCATTGTATTTACAGTTGTATGTGATGGAGAAGTTGTTTTTGGATTTTTCTCTTTTGGAATAACAACTACGTTAGAAGCATTCTTAGTTTTGCCTTTTGAAGGTTGCTCTTTTATATTAGATTCTTTTTGGGTTGTAGTTGATTTAACTACACTTTTTGAAGTTGGTGTTTCTTGCTTCTTATTAATTTTAAGATCTTGTACTTCGTTTTCTTCGTTGTTTTTAGGATCTGTACCTGCGGTAACATCAGGAGCTACTTCATAACTTGCTTTTTCTTCTATAGATATAGCCTTAGTGTCTACATTTTCTATAGTTGTTTTTTCTTCAAAAACGGTCGTATTTATAGAAGAATGACTACTATAATTTATTATAAATAGAACACCAATTAGAACTAATAACCCAGCAGATCCTAATTTTATATAAAATGCAAATCTTCTTTTTTGTTTACGTTCTTCTAAAGAATGTTGTATTCTCTCCCAAGTAGCTTCATTAGAAACTTTCTCTGTTGCTTGTAGTTTAGTTTTAATTAAACTTCCTATATCTTCTTGTGATTTCATAGGTTATAAATTCAATATTTTGGCACTAGAAAATGCTAGTATTTTTTCTTTTAAAATTTGCTTAGCACGATGAAAATTAGACTTTGATGTCCCTACAGAAATTGATAACATTTTTGCAATTTCTTTATGAGAGTAATCATCTAATTGATAAAGATTAAATACAAGACGATATCTGCCTGGTAACTCTTGAATAGCTTTAAAAATAAAATCAATAGGTATATCTATATGTTCTTTATCAATAGTTACTTCGCTAGTGTTACTTTCTATTTGATAGGGTAAATCTGTCGTTTTTCTTTGTCTAAACTTATCTACAGCTTTATGAATTGTAATACGTTTTATCCACCCTTCAAAAGATCCTTTGTTTTTATATTTATGGATCGTTTCAAATATGATGATAAAAACATCATGTACATTATCTTCAGCCTCAGCTTCATTTCTACAGTACTTTAAAGATGTTGTGTATACAAGATCCTTATACTTTAGAAATAATAATTTTTGGGCTGCTAGATCATTTTTTTTGCATCCAGCAATAAGTTGTGTTTTTTCCAATGATTTGTTATTCAGTTTATAGCTATTAAACTTATCTTAATAGTCTAGCAAATAGAAAAAGGTTGCGTCGCTAATGCATTAAATGTATATAATTTTGCTTTCGCGAAAGCGTATAAAGAATATTTTACTCAAAATCCAAGGTCTCAGAAGCATTAATAAGATGCTCTAATGCTTGGATTTTTTTATGAATTTTATTGAAAAACGTATTCCTTTCTTTCTCTCCGGCAGTATTCAATAACTTAGAATGTTGCAATTGCTTGTCTAGATATGTTTTTGCATGATCACAGGTAATCCTATCTGAAGTACGATAATAGGAAAGGAGTGTAAAAGGAATATATAGTGATTGTTGGTCTTCAACTTCTGCATAGATATTATTGTTCATTAATAATAACTCATTATAATATAACAGATATGTTGAGTCTTTAATCACCCGTTGCGAAATAGTAGTGATTGTTTCTTTAAGACTTGCTGTAATCAGAATAGCATCCTTTTCTGTAAGATGTCCAGCTTTAAAGTAAAAGTAAATTTGCTTTAAAGTACCATTTATTGTTGTGAGATCCCATATTTCTGTAATAGGTAAGTCATCATAAAGAAGACCTAGGCGTTTTGCTATTTTTTGAATGTCAAGACTAGGAGTGAAGTCACTATAACTCACAGAATGAAAATTAGAATCTAATAATTTTAACCAGACATATATCTTAAAACGCATCATGATATCACTTTTTAAGTCATAAAAAATGGGAATGTCTTTTGCCGAGTATATTAATTTGCACCCCTTTTTACCTAATAAAGGGATGAGGTTTGTATATGAATTTTCAAAATAGATTTTTAATTCTTCTTCATTACGTATAGGAGCTGTCTTTTCTACAGAAACCCAATTGCTTTGCTTACTTACAAATAACTTATCTAAAGAGAGTTTAAAATACTTTGCTAATGTGACACTTTCTGATAGTGAAAACTTACTTTTTAAACTCGTTCTTCTATGTGCAGCATCATAACTTATATCAAGTGCTGTAGCAATAGCTTCAATTAGAGATGTGTTAGAAGCTATTGAGTGTCTGATTTCTTTTAAGAAAAGTTCTTGTTCCATGATATGAAAATACAATTTTTGTGATTATCACAAAAATTAAATCCAATACTTGTGTTTTGAATGAATAAATATGCGAATAGTGCAATAGTTTTGATCTAAACTTTTAACACATACACTTATGAAACATATTCCTTTAGCTCTCATTATTTTTAGATGCGTTGCTGCTTTTATGATTTTTGGAATGTCTTATGCCTATAGAGAAGCTGCTGTTCCGTTAATTTTAGTTCTTATGTATTTAGGATTAATATCTGATATCCTAGATGGTATTATAGCAAGAAAATATCAAATCGCCACAGCGACACTACGCAGGTTAGACAGTCAAGCAGATATGATATTCTGGGTATCAATAGGTATAGCCACTTGGTTTATCTACCCAAATCTTATATTGGATCATATTACAGAAGTGCGTATTCTTTTATGCTTAGAGGTTTTCTGCTATGTAGTAAGTCTACTTAAGTTTAAAAGAGAATCTGCATCACATGCATTCTTATCAAAATTATGGGGATTAACCCTTCTTGCAGTCTTCACATCCATGCTTGGATTTCAGTATGCAGGTACGGTATTTTATATTTCACTAATTATTGGATACATAGCACATATAGATAGACTTCTTATTACATTACTGTTACCACAATGGACACACGATGTTCCTAGCTCCTATCACGCATACCTTATTAGAAAAGGAATCTCTTTTAAAAGAAATCCATACCTAAACTAAATAAAGATTCTCGCACGATCATTCGATTACAACATTGCGAGTAGACCTAACATTTTAAAATTAACAATTATGAAAAAAATATATTTTGTCATAGTAATGAGCTTATGCACATACATGATGTCAGCTCAGTCAGACTTAAGTAAGCCAAAGACAGTTACAAATGAGTATTGGGAATATGAAAAAGAATGGCAACGCCCTAAATTTGAAATAGGAGGAGGGCTCTTCATCCCACAAGGGCAATTAGCTACATTTGTTAAGCCCTCACCATTTATAGATGTAAATGTTTATTTCCCTTCTAGAAGAAATAAATCTATTGTAGCAGTATTTCAATTTATAAGACCTTCTCAAGAAAATCAGTTTATACTTCAAAATGCAGACGATATAGATCAATTAGAAGCTGTTTCAACTGATTTTATTGTAAATTCATTTTTGAGTTTTAATCAGAATTTAACTTCAGAAAATAGTAAAAGTAGGGTTGAATTAGGGTTAGGCGTCGGTATTTCTACCATGATTGTTCAAACACCTTTTAGTTTTTTTAATAATGATGATAGAAATGCAAGTAGAGGATTGGTATCTTTTTTAATAGCTCCAGGGCTACATTGGAAATTTGCGCCTACAAAAAATACACATATAACACTAGGGGCAGATGTTCAGTATTCCCCATATAAATTGAAAGGAGCTATAGAACAAGATATAGGAGGACTTGCAATTTTACCTAAAGTACTTTATCGTTTTTAAATATACCTTTTATATATAGTATAACACATATTGATAAGATTAGCATTAAGTTGGTGAAAAATAGAAATATTTTTGTTTTGGCAGCTGGATCATCACACAAATCAAAGAGCTTTTATAGAAGACTAAATGAATGTAAAGTATAGCTGTAAAAAAAGGAGTTATTTTTATAATAACTCCTTTTTTTATAATAACTATTTGTTTTTACTCAACAGAAGTTACTACATTAAATACACTAATGAGTCCTCCATTGCTTCCTATGTTGTTAATAGAGAATACACGACCATCGGTTAATGTAACTTCAAAACGAGTTAAATACTGATCTCCAGTTGCAATACCATCAAGGGTATTGTTGGTAATAGATAAAAAATCTTCAGTTGTGATGACTAGATTGTGAACTGGAAAATCATTTTCTCCATTAGAGAAACTAGTATCTTCTATAGTACGTAATAATACTTCTTCAGTAATAGCATTTTCACTATTTCCTGCGTCTTCGGTTCTATCTAAATAAGTAATAAATACATCTAATTTATCTAATAAAACTCCATTTTCTGCATCTCTATATTCTAAGTTAGCATTTAAGTTTCCATCTAAATTACCATTGAAGATAACATTGGTTGTAATATCTGCAGCGAGTACAATTCCATTTTCAAAATCGTCCGAACGAACATTAGAATCATCGCTACTGCAACTCCATAAAGCTACAGCTGCAAACGTAAGTAATAGTATTTTTTTTATTGTCTTTTTCATTTTCATAATTATGCGTTTATGTATTGATAATGCCAAATTACTAAAGATATATATATTGAAGAAAAAAAGGGGTGGTAACTATTATCGGGAATTACTTTAACGTTGATCTTACTACGTTCATGAGTTCGCTTTCGCGAAAGCATACTTAGCCCTATATTCTAGGAGTTTAGGATGCTTATAAAGAAACTAATTTGAAATTATATGCCAAAAAACACTAAATTGCGACGCCCCTAATCTGAATATTGTTTAATGAATACATTAATTAATCGACTTTTTCAAAAGTCATCGGTCATTGATGAGACATCAATTGGCTCAAGTAGTCCTTATCAAGAATTTTTACAACATTTTTATTCTCAAGGAATTACATCTCAGAAACTTGATGCTCTTAAAGAGAAAATATCCAATATTGATTTTAATCCTGATCCTACAAAATCAAGCTATCAACTAGTTGAGTGTTATTTAGAAATAGAACATTATCTCCTTTATCATGATGTTGGATTTTTAGGGAATACGGTATCTCTTCGCAAAGAGTTACAAGATTTTTTCCCTTCAATAGCAAATGCTCAACCGTTTTCTGTTTTATATAAAAATGAGTCTACAGAAGAGATTGCTTTAGCTCTTTTGCTTTCAGACTATTTACACAAAGCAGCTACAGACTATTGCGGCTATGTTTCAGTGCTTGAACCAACTTTTATTTTAGATAAGAATATAAATTTAGATCTCTTAGAAGGTAATATTGTACACTATCTTTCTTGTAAGCGTAAGATTAGAGAATATATAGATGCGCTCAGTATTGAAACACATAAAATTTGTGAGAAAAAAGCGATCATTAATCCATTTCATACATGGTTTTCACAATTTACCAACTTCTATCAAAACCTAAAAGCTTCTGATAAAATCATGTATTATTTACCTGAGGAAGGGCCTTTAGCTTCATCTGAAACTATTCCGACCACTCCTGAAGTTAAATTACAGAATAGAACCAACATACTAGACACACACCAAAATACACCTGCTATTGCTTCTGAAATAGATGCTTCTTTATATAAAGCAATGTTTGAAAACATGCTTGATGGCGCTATTCTATTTGAAAAAAGCGGAAGGGTGATCCTTGCTAATGAAAGAGCACGTACGTTTCTTAATTTATCAGAAGAAAATATAAATGAACAAAACATTTTTGGATTACTACCAGTAGAAATTTCCCAAAAATTAAAAGAAGATATAGAGGATCGTACTCACAAGAAAGAAAAAAATATTTTAGGTAAAAGAGAAGAGATTCATTTATATACATCTGACGGGTCTCTTGAATATTATGAGATCACGATCTCAAATAATTATAATAAAGGAGAGGATACCTATAGTGTTTTCTTAAAAAATATCACTAAGAAAAGAGATAGCCTAGATGTTTTAAGTAAGCAAATGGAACATGTCCAAAAAGCAGCAAAGGCCAAGTCGACTTTTCTTTCTAATATGAGTCACGAAATACGTACGCCACTCAATGTGATTCTAGGCCTTGCAGATATCATTAAAAAAAGTGATAATGAAGATGCAGAGCAATTTAAAAAAAATATTGAAGGCATAAATTTTTCTGCAAAAAGTCTACTGTCTATAGTAAATGATATTCTTGATTTTTCTAAAATTGAAGCTGGTAAGCTATCAATTCAATCGTATAATTATAACATACGAAAGGTAATTACCTCTTTAGCCGAAGGCTTTAAGACAAAGGCAAATGAAAAAGGGATTCTACTTTATACAGAAATTGATGAAAATATCCCTGATATTGTCGTAGGTGATCAATATAGGCTTAACCAGATTCTTACAAACCTGATTGGAAACGCCATAAAATTTACCCACGAAGGAGATATAGGTGTTATTGTATCGTATAAAGAACTTCATGAAGGTCAAATTGAAGTGCATTTTGAAGTGAAAGACTCTGGGATAGGGATTTCTAAAGACAAACTGAATCATATTTTCGATAGTTTTTATCAGATAGAAGAAGCCGGGCATTCAAAGTCAAATGGAACTGGACTTGGATTAGCAATCACTAAAGAACTTATCAATCTACAAAATGGAACACTTACAGCGTCAAGTATTGAGGGTGAAGGGTCTAGTTTTTGTTTTAGACTTCCGCTTACCAAGAGTAAATTGCAAAGCACCGAAGAAAACATTAAGACCCATAAGCGCTGTGATAAACAACTTGAAGGATTACGTGTGCTGGTCGCAGAAGATAATACCATGAATCAATTCTATATCAAGCAACTTATGAACCGTCTTGGTATTGAGGTAGATATAGCTGATAACGGACAGGAAGCTGTAGATGTTTATAGCCAAAAACAAAATGGGTATTATAATCTAATACTTATGGATATGCATATGCCCGTATTAGGAGGGGTAGATGCTATTAAGAAAATACGAATGTCTCATAAGGACTCGATAAAAAAAGTGCCCATAGTCATGTGTACTGCCGATGTTTTTCCAGAATCTAGAAAAAATGCCATAAAAGCTGGTATTGATTTTTACCTCACAAAGCCTGTTGATGAAGACGCTTTAAAAGAAGTGCTTTTTTGGCTTGTTTCTGATGAAGAAACAAATTTAGATGAGGTAAGCACTCCAAAGAAAGAAGATACGCATAGTGCTACGGTGAATATTGCTAAGCTAAAAGAGACTTTTGATAATGACGAAGAATTTATTATATCTCTTTTAGAAATATTTATCGCAGATACTCCTGATGATTTTAATAGTTTAAGTACATGTGTTGAGAGAAAATTTTATACAAGAGCTAGTGAGCTTGCGCATAAGTTAAAATCAAGTTTTATGAATCTGGGGATGACCCATCAAGGATATTTGTTGCAACAAATAGAAAAAAATATCAGTACAGGAGAAGGCGTTGAAACAGGTGTAAAATACTTTGAGCAGTTTAAGAAAATATACACAAAGACACTGCTAGATGTAAATATACAACTCATAGAACTCAAGCGTCTATAACCGTTGAGATCTTAAATTCTAGCAACTAGATGTTGTTAGGTGTAAAATAATAAATACGCTTTCGCGAAAGCAAAAAAAATCGACTACCTAATAAAAGATAGCCGATTTCTATAAGTGATCAGTCTTGAGCGCTATATTGTCTCAATACTAATAATTTATGTAAGTAAGATTAGTCCTTGTTACGGTTACGGTCTCTATTATCGCGACCACCGCCACGATTATCACGACCACCACGATTGTCTCTTCCGCCATTGTTATCTCTTGGTGGGCGAGGTTTCCATCCTTCTGGCTTCTCAAGTAATGCTTTACGAGATACTTTCTCTTTACGAGTTCTAGAATCTATACCAAAGTATTTTACTTCTAATTCTTCACCCATAGATAGTACATCACTTGCATTTTCTGTACGAGCCCATGCGATTTCAGAAACGTGAAGTAATACTTCATTTCCTGGAGCGTCTAGATACTCTACTACAGCACCAAAATCAAGCATCTTGATTACTTTTACTTTATAGGTGTCTCCTACAACAGGCTTAAATGTAATTGAATCTATTTTTGCTAATACAGCATTGATTCCATCTTGACCTGTTCCAAGAATCTCAACAATTCCTTCTTCAGTAACAGGATCTTCATTGATAACAATAGTACATCCTGTTTCTTTTTGAAGTTCTTGTATTACTTTTCCACCAGGACCTATAAGTGCTCCGATATATTCATTAGGAATACGTACAGTTACCATTTTCGGCGCGTGAGATTTCACATCCTCACGAGGTGTTTCAATCGTATCTGTAAGTTTTTCTAAGATATGTAAACGTCCATCACGTGCTTGTTGTAATGCATTTACAAGAATCTCATAGGAAAGACCTTTTACTTTGATATCCATTTGACAAGCTGTAATACCATCTGCTGTTCCAGTAACTTTAAAGTCCATGTCACCTAAGTGATCTTCATCTCCTAGAATATCAGAAAGTACCGCATATTTCCCAGAATCTGCATCAGATATTAATCCCATTGCAATACCAGAAACTGGCTTTTTCATTTGTACACCTGCATCCATCATTGCCATGGTTCCTGCACATACTGTTGCCATAGAAGAAGAACCATTAGATTCTAATACTTCAGATACAACACGTACTGTATATGGGCAATCATCTGGCACCATTCCTTTAAGTGCACGTTGTGCAAGGTTACCATGACCTACTTCACGACGTGAAGTACCACGGATAGGTCTTGCTTCTCCAGTACAGAAAGGAGGGAAATTGTAATGTAAATAGAATGTTTCTTCACCTTCGTAAGATGGCATGTCAATTTGATTTGCTTCTCTTGAAGTTCCTAGCGTTACAGTGGCAAGTGCTTGTGTTTCTCCACGTGTAAATACAGAAGATCCGTGTGTAGATGGTAAATAATCTACCTCACACCAGATAGGGCGTATGTCTGTAGTCTTACGTCCATCTAAACGAAGTCCTTCATTTAAAGTAAGGTCACGTACAGCTGCTTTTTCTGCTTTGCGGTAGTATTTTGAAACAAGGTCTCCAAAGTCTTCTAATTCTTCTTCAGAAAATGTTGCTTTAATTTCTTCTTTAATTTCACCAAAAGCAGCACCACGCTCTTGTTTTGAAGAACCTCCTTTTGCTACAGCATATACTTTATCATATGCCATTTCATGGATTTTCTTTTGTAAATCTTCATCTTCTCTTTCTGGATCATACTCGCGTACTTCTTTCTTTCCGAAAGCTTCTGCAAGACGCTCTTGAGCTGCACATTGTACTTTAATAGCTTCATGTGCAAACTTAATTGCTTCAGTCATTTCTTCTTCAGAAATTTCATCCATTTCACCTTCTACCATCATAACACTATCTGCAGATGCACCAATCATCATATCGATATCAGATTCTGCTAGTTGTGCTCTAGATGGATTAATTACAAACTCACCATTAACACGTCCTACTCTTGCTTCAGAGATAGCACATTCAAATGGGAAATCTGATAATTGTATTGCTGCAGAAGCGGCAAGTCCAGCCATAGCGTCTGGCATTACATCTTCATCATGTGACATTAACTGAATCATCACTTGTGTTTCAGAGTGATAATCTTTTGGGAATAATGGACGTAATACACGGTCTACTAGACGCATGGTTAATACTTCTCCATCACTTGGACGTGCTTCTCTTTTAAAGAAACCTCCAGGGTAACGTCCTGCTGCTGCAAATTTTTCGCGGTAATCTACCGTAAGTGGTAAGAAATCTACGTCTGCTTGTTTGTAGTTAGATACTACGGTACACAATAACATACATTTCCCAGATTGCACAACAACGCTTCCATGCGCTTGTTTTGCAAGTTTTCCTGTTTCGATGGAAATTTCACGACCATCACCGAGGTCTATTACCTCTTTGTAAACTTTTGGAATCATAATTAAGTTCTTCATTCTCGCAAAGACAGGCAATCTTACCAAACCTTACGAGTTGTTAATAATACATGGATGACACACTTCTATTAAGAAGGGGTATCCGTTTTTTAGGTCGTTGTGTTGTAGTTGTAGTTGTGGTGACCAATGAAAAACTAGCTGTTTAGCTTTCTCTGCCTCTTGTCTCGGAGGACTTAATGTGTTATACGCTTTCGCGAAAGCGTAAAAAAGAAGGGGGCACATAGCCCCCTTAAAAATTCTTTATTTTCTAATACCTAATTCTTTAATTATAGCACGGTATCTTAATACGTCTTTCTTGATTAAATAATCAAGAAGCGAACGACGCTTACCTACCAGCTTTACTAATGAACGCTCTGTATTATAATCTTTACGATTATTTTTTAAGTGCCCCGTTAGGTGATTAATACGGTGTGTAAACAATGCGATCTGTCCTTCAGCAGAACCTGTATCGTTTTTACCTTTACCGTGTTTTTCGAAAATTTCTTCTTTAACTTCTTTTGTTAAATACATTCCAATATTATTTAAATGATTTTTATGTATATGATAGACTGTCTATCAGCGTGCAAAGATACAATATTTAATAACATAAAATAAAGTGTCGTGAAAAAACAAATTTTGGAAAGAAATTAAACGTTTTCTTTTTTCTTAAGTCATAATATCGTAAACCATAAAATTGAGAATACGATGAAAAAATTTGAAATGATTAAAATGTTGAGTATGGCGATCATGGTGCTTTTTGCTATTGCATGTTCTGATAATGAAGATGAGGTAACAAGTCTTGATACAGATCCAACAGCAGCCGATTTGTTATTGTCTGCACAAGTAGATACTACCGAAGATGCTAGTTATGCTATTATAGAAAATCTATATATAGAGAATGTAGATGAGACTCACGCTAATGTGGTGAATTCGTTTTTTGCAGATTGTGCTTTGGTTACTGTAACGCCTAATGGAGATGGTAGCGGAAGTGTTTTAGTAGATTTTGGCGATAGTTGCGAACTAACTAATGGTGCTATTGTATCTGGGCAAGTCAATTTAGAATACACTATTGAACAAGGCAATTCACGCACAGTGATGTATACTTATATTGATTTTACGTATAATGGGAATGAAGTATCTGGAGGAGGTACCGTGCAACGTGTTTTTGAAAATGAAAACGGGAATCCACAATCTGAGGTGAATTCAGCAATCACTATTTATTTTCCTGAGCAAGACGTAACTGCTACTCGTGAAGCCAATAGAGTACGAGAGTGGATAGAAGGCGTGGGGTCTGGTACTTGGACCGATAATGCATTTCATGTGACGGGAAGTTGGGATACATCAGTAAGTAATGGATTTATGAGGAGTGGAGAGGTTTTAGAAACTTTAAGAAGAGAAGCTACATGTCCTCACTTTGTGAGTGGAACGTTAGCAATTACTAGAAACAATGTGAGTGGAACACTAAACTATGGAGATGGAGTTTGCGATAATATTGCAATCGTAACTATAGGAAATCAAGATTTTACCATTCAACTGTGAATTTGATGTAAGCGTTAGAATCCCTTTACATTTGTATATGTAAGGGGATTTTATTTTGAAGTAAGCTCAAGAAAAAGACTTTCTAAACTTGCATTCTTTTGATTCAATTGTAAAATTTTAAGTTCGTTGTCATGCGCAAAATCAAATACTTTAGAACGCATGTCTTCTTTTGTATTAAAAGTAATTTCATAGATGAAATCATGTGTGTTCTTTACAGACACAACTTTATCTAATCGTTCTAAAGCAACTGTTTCTACACGGTAGTCAAACTCTACAATAACAGCTTGTTGTTGCCCTTCTCTAAGTTCTTGTAGTTTTTTGTCAGCTACAATTTTTCCTTTATTAATAATAATAACACGATCACAGATAGCTTCTACTTCTTGCATAATATGCGTGCTCATTAAAATAGTCTTTTCTTTACCAATAGATTTGATAAGCCCTCGTATTTCTAGTAATTGATTTGGATCTAAACCTGTTGTAGGTTCATCTAGAATTAAAACTTCAGGATCATGTAATAAAGCATTTGCAAGTCCAACACGTTGTCTATATCCTTTGGAGAGTTGCCCTATTTTTTTATGTGCTTCAGGTGTGAGACCCGTAAGTTCTATCACTTCTTGTACGCGTTCTTTTTTTGTTTTATGCACATTTGCATTAAATGCTAAATACTCGCGTACATACATTTCTAAGTAGAGTGGATTGTGTTCTGGTAAATACCCTACAGATTTGCGTACGTTTTGTATTTGTTTTAAAGTGTCATACTCATTTACAATGGCAGTTCCTTTAGTGGGAGAAAGGTAGGTAGTTAAGATTTTCATCATCGTACTCTTTCCTGCACCATTAGGGCCTAAAAAGCCTACAATCTCTCCTTTGGTAAGTGTGAAAGAAACATCATCCAATGCTTTTTGAGTGTGATATGTTTTGGTGATATTTTTTACAGCGATAGACATAAAAGACGTTTTTACAAATCTAACGAATAAGAATAATACATATTTTATATTATTTCAGTAGTTTTTTTATGAAAACATAAATATTCAATACGAAAATTGAAACTACTGAAAAAAAAGTTAAAAAATAATTGACTTATGTTGTTTAACTTACTTTTTTTTCTACTTTTACAGCATAACAAATTCATAATGTTTACAAACATTTATTACTGGAATAACTATTTCTTTTTCTTCGGGCAGTTGAAATCGGGACGGTGATTGTAATAAATACACTCAAAAACTCTTAAAGTCCTGATTTTTTTATCAGGACTTTTTTTTGTTTTAATGGGAATCAGTTTACCCTGTGAATTGTTACTAGAAATATGAAGTAAAATAAGATTTTCACCTGTGTGGAAATAAAATAAAAAGTCGGATGTTGGGATGAGATTCCCGCCTTCGAGATAAAAAAAAGTCGGATGTTGGGTGAGATTCCCGCCTTCGAGATAAAAAAAAGTCGGATGTTGGGTGAGATTCCCGCCTTCGCGGGAATAAAATGAGTATAGCAATTCAAGGCGTAAAAGGTTCTTTTCATCACAAAGTGGCGCAGACATTTTTTGAGGCCAATGTATCTGTACTAGAATGCATGTCGTTTCCAATACTCGTAGATCAATTAGTGTCTGGAAAAGCGACGGCAGCAGTGATGGCTATAGAAAATTCGATTGCAGGAGCTATTCTGCCTAATTATGCACTTATAGATCAGCATCAACTCACAATAGAAGGAGAATTTTACTTAGATGTACAACATAACCTTATGGCTTTACCGGGAGAGAATATAGAAGATATTAAGGAGGTATGGTCACATCCAATGGCGCTCATTCAATGCCGTGCTTTTTTTGAACAGTACCCTACTATAAAATTAGTAGAAGCTACAGATACAGCAGCCGTTGCACATCAGATACAAGAACAACAACTTAAAGGGGTTGCTGCGATTGCTAGTGAAGCAGCTGCTCAGATTTACGGTTTGGATATTATTGCGCATCAAATACAAACGATTAAACATAATGAGACACGTTTCTTCATCTTAAATACAAAGGAGAAACAACTTAATACAGCTTGTAATAAGGTATCTATCTGTTTTAGAACAGATCATAAAAGAGGGAGTCTAGCTACTATTCTTAACGTTATGAGTGATTGTAAACTCAATTTGACTAAAATACAGTCAATGCCAGTTATAGAAATGCCATGGCAGTATGCCTTTTTTGTAGATGTAACTTTTGAGGCCTATAGCGATTATGAAAAAGCAAAAAAAGTACTGGCTATTATGTCTACAGATTTTAAAGTATTAGGGGAATATAAAAATCAAAAGCGATGATACAACCTGCAAATAGATTATTAGAAACCAAGGAGTATTACTTTTCGCGAAAGCTTAAAGAAGTACGCGCATTAGAAGCTGCAGGTCATCCTATTATAAATATGGGAATTGGAAGTCCAGATGTGGCTGCTCCAGATGCTGTTGTAACTGCTCTAAATACTGCGTTAGAAAACCCTAAAGTACATCAATATCAGAGTTATACGGGAATTCCTGAGTTAAGAGAAGCAATGGCTGTTTTTTATAAGAAACAGTACAATGTGCAGATAGATCCAACGACAGAAGTATTGCCTTTGATGGGGTCGAAGGAAGGGATTATGCATATAAGTATGGCATTTCTTAATGCAGGAGATGAGGTTCTGATTCCTAATCCTGGATACCCTACATACAGTGCAGTGGCTAAGTTGGTTGAGGCAGTACCTGTATTATATGATTTAGATGAAACAAATCATTGGTTGCCAGATTTAGAGGCATTACAAGAGCAGGATCTACGTCAAGTAAAAATCATGTGGATAAATTACCCACATATGCCTACAGGAGCCACCGTGAAAGATGGTTTTTTTGAAAAATTAATTGCTTTCGCGAAAGCAAACGACATCCTTATTGTTAATGATAATCCCTATAGTTTTATATTGAATAAAGACCCCATGTCAATTCTTAGCGTAGATGGCGCAAAGGAAGTTGCTTTAGAACTTAATTCCTTGAGTAAGAGTTTTAATATGGCGGGCTGGCGTGTAGGTATGGTGATGGGAAGTGAAACATTTATAAATCACATCTTGAAGGTGAAATCTAATATGGATAGTGGTATGTTTTATGGTATTCAGCAAGGCGCTATTGCTGCATTACAACTTGATGATTCTTGGTTTGAATCTATAAATACACGTTATAAAAAACGAAGAGCTCTTATCTATACGCTTGTAGAAAAATTAGGGTGTACCTATAAAGAAGATGGTGTAGGGCTTTTTGTGTGGGCAAAACTCCCAGAAGGTGTAGATGCTGAGGTTTTTATTGATAAAATATTGTACAATCAGCATGTATTTATAACACCAGGAACCATTTTTGGAAGTCAAGGTGAAGGCTATATACGTTTTAGTTTGTGCGTAACAGAAGATCAAATTCAAAAAGCGATTGATCGGTTTTAATAACGCTTTCGCGAAATCGAACTTGTGAGATTCACGACCACAGGGAGAGAGAAACGATAAAGCATATAAAGAAGAATAACAGTTGGAAAAAATATACATCATAGGGATCGGATTGATAGGAGGCTCTTTTGCAAGAGATCTTAGAAAATTATACCCAAAAGCTAAAATCTTTGGGATAGATACAACGCCTAGTCATATCACTGAAGCTATACGTATAGGATTAATTGATGAAGAGGCCACAATTGAAGGCTTAGGAGAAGCAGATATGGTAGTGTTATCTATTCCTGTTGATATTGCCGTAAAAGTACTGCCAAAAGTATTAGATCATATAAACGATCAAACATTGGTTATTGATATGGGATCTACCAAAGCATCTATCTGTGCTTGCGTAGCAACTCATGAGAAGCGAAGAAATTTTTTAGCCTGTCATCCTATTGCAGGAACAGAGTTTTCTGGGCCAATGGCAGCTATAGAAGGGCTTTATCATGGGAAGACTAATATTATTTGTGAAGTAGAGAAAACAAGTTTTAAACTACAAGAAAAGGCTTTGCAATTATTTACGTCTATAGGGATGCGTATTCGGTATATGGATCCTGTGTCTCATGATAAGCATATTGCTTATGTGTCTCATTTATCACATATAAGTGCTTTTATGTTAGGGAAAACAGTAATTGATAAAGAAAAAAACGAACGAGATATTTTTGATATGGCAGGAAGTGGTTTTGCATCTACTGTAAGACTTGCAAAAAGTAATCCAGTTACTTGGACTTCCATATTTAAGCAGAATAAGAAAAACATTTTAGAAACACTAGATGAGTATATTTCTAATCTCACTCACTTTAAAGAATTAATGCAAGAAGATAATTTTATAGCAGTGCATAAAGAGATGGAAAATACAAATCATATTAAAGAAATATTAAAAGGAATAGAATAAGCCTGAAGAGGTATAAATTTGTAATACTATGGAGAATAAGAAAGAACTTAGAAATTGGTTAGATGCTTTTGGTTTGGATCATCCACTTGTGATCGCTGGACCGTGTAGTGCCGAAACAGAAGAGCAGTTATTGAAAATTGCACATCAACTTAAAGATACAGATGCAACGGTATTAAGAGCTGGTATATGGAAACCTCGTACACGACCAGGTAATTTTGAAGGGGTAGGCGCACTAGGATTAAAGTGGCTACAGAAAGCAAAGCAAGAAACAGGAATGCTTACGACTACAGAAGTTGCAAATCCGCATCACGTAGAGCTTGCGTTACAACATGATGTAGATATTCTATGGATTGGAGCTCGTACGACAGTATCTCCTTTTATTGTGCAAGATATTGCAGATGCGCTTAAAGGAACCGATAAGACAGTATTAATTAAAAATCCTGTGAATCCAGATTTATCATTATGGCTAGGCGCTGTAGAGCGTTTTTATACTGCAGATATTAAAAATTTAGGAGTGATTCATAGAGGGTTTTCTACTTATGAAAAAACACGTTATAGAAACAATCCAGAATGGCAAATAGCAATTGATCTTCAAAACCGTTTTCCAGATCTTCCTTTAATTCTTGATCCTTCTCATATTGCAGGTCGTCGTGATATTATTCATGATCTGAGCCAGACGGCATTAGATCTGAATTACGATGGTTTGATGGTAGAGACACATTATGATCCAGATAATGCTTGGAGTGATGCTGCTCAACAAATTACTCCAGACACATTAATCCAAATGATGATTGATCTGAAAATTAGAAAAGTAGAAGGAAGTGAGGTAGAGTATAACAATAAAATTAATACCCTACGTACGCAAATAGATGTAGTGGATCATCAACTTATAGAGTCTTTAGGAAAACGTATGAAGATTGCAGATCAGATTGGACACCTTAAAAAAGATAATAATGTTGCGATACTACAAACAAAACGTTGGAATGAAATTTTAGGGAAGATGATTTTAGAAGGAGAACAAAATAACTTAAGCGAAGAATTTATTCTTAGAGTATTTAAAGCAATACATCAAGAATCTATTAATCATCAGCAAAAAATAGCACTTTCAAAGTAAGAATATATTTTTTGATTGTAATTCTTAATTATAAAAAATGTCCATTGAGGTTTCATTAAAACCTCAATGGACATTTTTTATATAGAAATATTGATAAGTAAAGTAACAATCTTTGTTATGTAATATCATGCCGATAGCTAATAAAAAGAAATAATTTTGTAAGTATTAGACTACTTTTTTGGTAATTAAAATGTTTTTTTTCGGTAAAAAGCAAAAAAAACATGATTAAGTGCTCAAATAATCCTAAATTAGTCAACTTAAATGTATAATGATAATTATTTTTTATTTTCCCTAAATGACAAAAAATACAAAATCAGTATTATTCATTGACGATGATAAAGCAACGAATTTCTTGAATGAGCGTATAGCTAGGAATTATGGTTGCTTTAATAAAGTAGTTACAGTTCAAAGTGGTATTCAAGGATTACAATATCTCACGACTTGTCATTCGGATATCAATAAGAAGCCTGATTTAATCTTTTTAGATATCAATATGCCAGCTATGAATGGATGGGAATTTTTAGATGAGTTTTATAAAATGCCAGAAACGTTTACTAGAGGAATAAAAATTGTCATACTTTCTACTTCTTCTGAGCCAAAGGATATTGATAAATTCAATAAAAATAAAAAATTACTTGATTATATAAATAAACCAATCAATCTAGATGTGTTAAATAATGTGATGCGAAAATTTTCTGACGTCACAAAATCTAATATAGGTTTCGGATGAAAAATAGAGTGCATAAAATACTATTAGTTGATGATAATAAAGCAACCAATTTTTTTAATAAACAAATTTTAAAAAAATATGGTTTTGAAGGGGAGATAGTAGTAAAAACAGACGGTTTAGAAGCTATAGAGGAAATAGAAAACTCTGAAATGGCGGATGTCATTTTTTTAGATATCAATATGCCAATTATGAATGGGTTTGAGTTTCTAGAAAAAATTCAAACCATAGAAGCTTACAAATTATATAATCCATTAATAGTAATTATGATGGGTGTAGAACTACCTACAGAAGATGTAGAGAAGATTAAAAGAATAAATAATGTGCTATTAATGCATAGAAAAATGCTATCTAATGAGTCTATAGACGAAGTGCTTTCTTACTTGCCAGAAGGTGTTGCTATATAGGTTTATTTATAAAATGATTTATTAAAATAGAATGCTTAAAAAACTATCCCTAACTGTTTTTCTTGCCTTTCTTTTTATAAGTATTGGACTTGCTCAAAATACTGTGAAAGTACATGGTAATGTGTCTGATCAATTTGGAAACCTTCCAGGCGCTCGTATCTTTATAGAAGGTGAAGGTGTATCTACATCTACAGATATAGACGGTAATTATACAATACAAATGATCCCTGGTGATTATATAATTACAGCTTCTTTTACTTTGTATAAGACAGTTTCTAAAACGATTTCTGTAATTGATGGTATAGAAGAACTAAAAGTTGATTTTCTACTTGAAACTGGTTTTTCGGTGAATCAATCTGTTAGTATTGATTCTAAATCTATAAATACGTCACTTTTTAATGCGAGTTCTCCTATTGAAGTAGTAACCGCTCAAGATATAGCAAACTCATCTCAATATGATTTAAGTCAAGTATTACAGTATT
The DNA here is from genome assembly GCF_947492535.1 of uncultured Dokdonia sp. Taxonomy (GTDB): domain Bacteria; phylum Bacteroidota; class Bacteroidia; order Flavobacteriales; family Flavobacteriaceae; genus Dokdonia. The sequence continues at coordinate 492,832 of NZ_CANLNH010000001.1, forward strand.
TAGTGCCTTCATTTCATTCTGCAAGACAAACAATATCTGATGGTACAGATCATATAGATCCAGCAGCTTTACGAGGTTTAGGGCCTGATCAAATTTTAGTGTTAATTAATGGGAAAAGACGACATAATAGTGCACTGCTACATGTAAATGGTACTGTGGGAAGAGGAACTGCAGGAATAGATTTTAATGCAATACCAGTAACAGCAATTGATAAAATAGAAATATTAAGAGATGGCGGAACAGCACTTTATGGATCTGATGCTATTGCTGGGGTAATAAATATTATTCTTAAAGAAGATATTAATGAAACCTTAGTGTTTGCAAAAAATAGAATAAATACAGAAGGAGATGGATATACATATGTGCTTGGAGCAAATTCTGGATTTAAAATAGGAAAAAAGGGATTTGCAAACCTTACAGGAGAGTATAGAAATCGAGAATCTACAAATAGATCTGGTAATTATACAGGTACAGTATATACAGATGATGTCGCGTTGGATGATCAACTTATTGAAGAAAATGATTTTTTTGGTCAAACTGGGTTTTCTGATAGAAGGATTATCGAAGCTGGAAATGCTGCTACAGAAAATCTTTCAATAGCCCTTAATAGCGAAATTGAAATTTCAGATAATACTTCTTTCTATTTATACGGATTACGAAATAGTAGAATAGGAAAATCTAGAGGTTTTTATCGTTTACCAAAAGACGAATTGAGAGTAGTATCAGAATTATACCCCAATGGCTTTTCTCCACAAATAGTTACCAATAGTATTGATAATTCATTGTATGCAGGATTTAAAAAAGAACGTAATGGATGGAGTGTTGACTTTAGTCATGGAATAGGAGCAAATCGTATTGATTTTAATATTTTCAATTCTAATAATGCGTCACTAGGCGTAAGCTCTCCTCGTAACTTTTTTGCAGGAACATATAGATATACACAGCATGCCACAAACTTAGATATAAGTAAAGAAATGAATTGGCTTAATGGAGTAACAGTTTCTTTTGGAGGAGAACTTCGAAGAGAAAATTATACCATTTTGCCTGGCGAAGAGGCCTCTTATATAGATGGGGGCGTAACGTATATTAATAGTGATGGAGAAGAGATTCCGCGTATCTCAGGTTCTCAAGTGTTCCCTGGTATATCTCCTGATAATGCGATTAGCCGTTCTAGAACATTAAACTCTATATTTTATCAAGTAGATGCTAAGGTAACTGAAAAGTGGTTTGTCAAAGCAGCAGGAAGGTCTATGGCTGGCAGAAATATTTTTGACGGTTTGATATGGAAATTATCCTCAAGATATAATTTTAATGAAAACTTTGGATTAAGAGTAGGGTATAATACAGGACGTAGACCACCATCATTACATCAATTGTTTTTTCAGAACATTGGCACACAATTTATCTCTACAGGTCCTGCTCAAATAGGAACTTTTAATTCTGAAAGTGAAGTGGCTAGAGCTTTTGGAACTCATAATATTAAACCAGAATCTTCTACATATTTTAGTGCTGGTTTTAATGGCAAAATAGCTGATAAGTTTACATTTTCATTTAATTATTATGATATAAAAATTAAAGATAGGATTGTTCTTTCTGGAAGGATTTCAGAAGGATTTGATGAGATTTTAGATCCTTTGCAAGTAGATATTGCACAGCTGTTCACCAATGCTTTAGATTCTAGAACAAATGGATTTGATGCCACTTTTGGATATCAAGCTTCTATAGGTAGAGGAAGGCTTAGTACTACACTTACTGGTAATATTACAGAGACAAAAATTAGAGGAGATATAAATGTGCCAGAACCTTTTGTAGAAGCTGGACTTGAAGATATCTTCTTTAGTAGAGAAGAAATTGCTAGAGTTGTATCATCTCAACCCAGAAGTAAGTTTATTTCTACTTTTACATACGATATTAATAAGTTTCGATTCTTGGCAAGAAATACCTACTTCGGTACAGTACTTTTTATTTTTCCATTAGATATAACCCCAGATGATTTTGTTATTAATGATTTTACTGGTTTGCCACAATCAAGAGATCAGAAGTTTTCTTCAAAAATTCTGACAGATATATCAGTGTCTTATAAATTGAATAATAGTATTGATTTTACAATAGGAGGAAATAATATTTTTGATATTTATCCAGATAAAATCAATCATTCTGCATTGACTGGACGAGGTCAATTTGTATATAGTAGAAGAGTGCAACAATTTAATGTGAATGGGGCTAATTATTTTATTGGATTTCAAGCAAAATTTTAATCACTGTGAGAATAACATCAAAATATATAATAAAGAGAAGCCAGATCTGGTATCTCTTGTTTTTTTGTGTTATAAATACAATGTATTCTCAAAAATCAAATGAAGAGGTAGAACGGCAACAGCGTGCAATTTTTATTTTCAATTTTGCGCAACAAGTTATTTGGCCTGAAGAAAGTAGAAAAGATGCATTTACTATTGGTGTAATGGGAGCAGATCCAACTATCGTCAATGTGAATCAAATGGCTCAAAAAAGGTTTGTATACGGAAAACCTATTCAAGTAAGACGTATTAATAGAATAAGTGAGATAGACGATCTTCATATTATATATGTTCATAAGAAGTATAACTTTAATGTAGAGTCTATTCTCAAACAAATAAGAGGCAAAAGAATTTTATTAATTACAGAAGGATATAGCTATAATGCTTCTATGATTAATATGATTAGAGCTGAAGGAACGTACAAATACGAGATTAATAAAAGACTAATTTCCAGAGCAAATTTAAAGATGACTTCTTCATTAGAAGAATATGCTATAAGCTCTATTGATAAATGGCAAGAACTCTATAAAAATGCTGAGGAAAAACTTTCTGCAGTTACTGAAGAAAATGAGCAGCAAAAAGAAATTATAGAACAACAACAGGAAGAAATCGGACATCAACAAGACGCTATTGTTACACAGCAAAAAGAAATAGAAACAAAAGAAGAGGTCATTCTTGAAAAGGACTATTCAATTCAAAATTTATCAGAAGATAGTGAATTGAAAAATATAGCATTACAAGAAAAAATAGCGTTAGAAAAAAAATTAGAACGGAGTATACAAAAACAGATAGAACAGCTAAAAACTCAAGAAGAAAAAATTAAGCAAAGTGATGAGCAAATAGAGCAGCAACGTCAGTTTTTGGAGTATCAAAATGCAGATATTGTAGAGAAAGAAGCCATTTTAGAAAAAAACACAAAAACGATTGTTAATCAAAAACGAGCAAACCAAATCCTTATTCTACTATTGTTTTTCTTAGGAGCTGCTAGTTTATGGATATTTTTAAGTAGAAGGAAAAGTAAAAGACTCAATAAACTATTAAAAAAACAACACACAGCTATAGAGGAGCAATCAGAACAATTAGCTTCAAAAAATAAAGAACTAGAACAGTTTGCCTATATAGCAAGTCATGATTTACAAGAGCCTCTTAATACAGTATCAAGTTTTATAGAACTATTAGAGATAGAATACAAAGAAAAATTTGATAGTGATGGAAAAGAAATTCTAAACTTTATAAAAGAAGGAAGCGTTAGAATGAAAAAACTTATTGATGCTTTATTACAGTATTCTAGGCTTGGTCGTAATTTGAATTTTAAAGCGGTAGATTGTAGCGTTATTCTAAAAGAACTTCAAGCAGATTTAAAAGTTGTCATAGAAGAAAATGATGTATTAATAGAAACTCATAATCTTCCTGTAGTACATGGAAACGATATTGAGTTGCGATTGTTATTTCAGAATTTAATAAGTAATGGGATTAAATTTAGATTGCCAGATACTAAACCACATATCTTTATCGATTGTAAACAGTTAGAAGAAAATATAGATGATGAGGTTAAAAAATATTGGCAGTTTTCTGTAAAGGATAACGGAATTGGAATTCCAAAAGAATACCAAGATCGTATTTTTGGAATTTTCCAAAGACTACATTCAAGAGAAGAGTATAAGGGATCAGGAATAGGATTAGCGCATTGTGAGAAAATTGTAAAATCTCATGGTGGAACTATATGGTTAACGTCTAAAAAAGATCAAGGGTCAACTTTTTATTTTACAATTCCAACATAAAAAAGCTCCCAATAAAAATAGTATTGGAAGCTTTATACTTAAGTACGTTTATGAAACGCTTATCTATTGTTTAGGTCTTTTAAAGATATATCTCGTAATAAAAATACCTTTTCCATCACCTTTTCCACCTTCACTCTCTACAGCACTTGCTACAAAAGCAAGATCCCATCCTTGCGCAAGCATATCGTTAATTTTTGATTCAATAAGAGCGTCATTAGAAGCGATGTTTTGGAAACGAATACCACCTAGGTTAAAGAAGTTTAAAAGTTTTGTTTCATCAAATCCTTTTACTCTAATCTCGTCTCTTTTTGACTTGTTACGTCCTTTGTCTTCTTCGGTTTGAGTAGATGTAAACTCTTTATAATCTCTTGTGTCATTTGCAGAAATAATACGACTACGACCTAATCCGTTAGGTACGATAGATTCTATAGAAGTTACAATTTTTACTTCATACTCCTGTGCTTGTATATCAAGTGATAGTAAAGAAATAAAAGCGAATACTAGTAAGATTTTTTTCATAATGTATTGTTATTAAATGGTTTTTACAATCGCAAATTAAATGAATTCGTATGTAAAAAGTAACTATTTTTGCTATAATTAATAAGTATGACAGGAATTGTATATAAATCTACCGGAAGTTGGTATACCGTAAAAACGGAAGATGGAGCTTGGTATGAATGCAGGATTAAGGGTAAATTTAGAATTCAAGGTATAAAAAGTACAAATCCAGTAGCAGTAGGGGATATTGTAGATTTTGATCTTGATACTAAAAGTGATGTAGCTACAGGAGTTATTACGACGATTCGAGAGAGAGAAAATTATATTATTCGAAAATCTGTAAACTTATCTAAACAAACACATATCATTGCATCAAATGTTGATCAGGTCTTTTTATTGGTTACATTAAATAATCCACCCACATTTACAGCTTTTATTGATCGATTTTTGATTACGGCCGAAGCCTATGGTATCAAAGCAATATTACTTTTTAATAAAATAGATACCTACACAGAAGATGAGTTACTTGAAATTAAATTTCTTGCTGCTATGTATAGAGAAATAGGGTATGAATGCATGGGGATTTCTGCTTTAAAAGAAACCAATGTAGATGCTGTTAAAGAACAGATGGAAGGGAAGGTTAATATGTTTACGGGACATAGTGGCGTTGGTAAATCTACCCTTGTAAATGCAATAGAACCAAATCTAAATCTTAAGACAAAAGCGATTAGCGAGCAACATATGCAAGGGCAGCACACAACTACGTTTGCCGAGATGTATGACCTTAGTTTTAATGCAAAAATAATTGATACTCCAGGAATTAAGGGGTTTGGAATTGTGGATATGGAGCGCGAAGAAATTGGGAACTATTTTCCAGAATTTTTTGCCTTAAAAAGTGAATGTAAATTTAATAACTGTCTTCATTTAGAAGAACCTAAATGCGCTATTAAGGAAGCTTTAGATAATGATGAGTTGCACTGGTCTCGTTATAAAAGCTATGTGCAAATTATGGAAGGAGACGAAGAGCAATACCGCAAAGATCAATATGCACCTCATTAACTAATTTATGAGAATAATTATACAACGTGTTTCTGAAGCATCCGTAACCATTGATGATCAAGTAAAATCTAGTATAGAACAAGGATTCTTGATATTGTTGGGTATTACTCATGAAGATACGCAAGAAGATATAGACTGGCTTACCAATAAAATTATCGGTTTACGCGTGTTTAGTGATGCCAATGGCGCTATGAATCTTTCGGTTAAAGACGTAGACGGAGATCTTTTAGTCATCAGTCAGTTCACGTTACATGCAAGTACAAAAAAAGGAAACCGCCCTTCATTTTTAGAAGCCGCTCGACCAGAAGTTGCCGTTCCGCTATATGAAGATTTTGTGAGTACGCTTTCGCGAAAGCATACCAAGGAAGTATACACAGGAAAGTTTGGAGCCGATATGAAAGTACGATTGTTAAATGACGGACCTGTCACAATTACAATTGATTCAAAAAACAGACAATAATTTTTTGCTATATCTATAAGTAGCTTTATATTACCCTCAAAAAAAGGGGAATGCGTTTATTATTTTTGTGTTGCATACTACTGCAATCCATAGTGCTTGTTGCTCAAAATCCATTTGATTTTACAAGTTCTACAATACCAGAAGATCTTAGAGAAAATGCTGATAGCGTTATTCGAGATGAGCAAATTACTATTAATATTCCGGATCAACGTACATTAGAATATAGTAAATACAGAGTCATTACAGTATTTAGTAAGAGAGGAATGTCAGATATTGATGCCTATGCTAGTTATGATAAAAATTCACGTATCAAAACACTAGAGGCCGTTATATATGACGAAAATGGGAATGAAATAAAAAAGTTTAAGAAAAATGATTTTATAGATGCAAGCGCGGTAGATGGAGGAACACTGTTTTCAGACTCTAGAGTTAAGTATTTAGATTATACGCCTATATCATATCCTTTTACCATCGCTTTTACGACTTCTTGGGTGAGTAATGATACCGCATTTATTCCTTTTTGGTTTCCTAATAGTACGTATGAAAGTAGTACCCTTAAGAGTCACTGTACCATAACGTACACCTCTGATCTAGAATTAAAGTATAAACTTTTAAACCCTATTGATCAGATTGTCATTGATGAATCTCCAGGGAAACTAGAAGTGTCTGTAGAGAATTATAAATCTTTTGTGCCAGAATCCTATAGTTTAGGTTTTAAAAATATGGTTCCTAAAATGATTTTTTCCTTAAACAAATTCCATCTTTCTGGAGTTGACGGTACTGCAACAGATTGGAGTAGTTACGGAAAATGGATGGATGAATTTCTTTTAAAAGGAACAAGAGAACTATCTCAAGAAACAAGAAATGAAATATTAAAATTAGTAGAAGGCGAGACCGATAAAATAGAAAAGGCACGCAAGATTTATGAGTATGTGCAGGAAAAAACAAGATATATCAGTGTTCAAATTGGAATAGGAGGTTGGAAACCTATGTTAGCATCAGAAGTAGATGCTTTAGGATATGGAGATTGTAAGGCATTGACAAATTATACAAAATCATTATTGGAAGTTGCAGAAATTCCTTCATACTATACCATTTTATATGCTGGAAATGATAAAAGAGATATCCAACCAGATTTTGTTTCAATGCAAGGAAATCATGCTATTCTAAGTATTCCCAATGGAGATGATTATGTATGGTTAGAATGTACAAGTCAAGAAATACCTTTTGGATTTATAGGAAACTTTACAGATGATAGAGACGTCGTAGTTATTACTCCAGAAGGAGGGAAAGTAGTCCACACAGATGTGTATGATTATACTAAGAATACACAACAATTGACAGGAAAGTGTAAGATTACTCCAGAAGGAACCTTAGAGGCGCAAGTAGATATGTTATCTAAAGGAATACAGTATAACGATAGGTATTTAATTGGAGATAAAATAGACAGTGATCAGAAGAAGCATTATTATAGTTTTTGGGAGCATATTAATAACCTGAAGATAGATGTAGTCACCATCGAAAATAATAGAAGAGATGTGTCTATGAAAGAGACTGTTGTGTTTTCTGCAGAGAATTATGCTTCTTTTGCAGGAGATGAAATGTTACTTTCATTAAATGCGCTTAATAGATATACGAGAACACCGAAGAGATATAAAGAACGGAATTTAGATGTGCATATCTCAAGAGGTTTTGTAGATGAAGATCAGGTAGAAGTTATAATTCCAGACAACTATAAGTTACCAGAAACTTTAGAAAATGTAGTGTTAGATAGTGAGTTTGGCTCTTATAATCTTACGTATGAAATACTAAACGAAACAACTGTAAAATACTCCAGAAAGTTCTCAATGTACGAGGGAACATACTCAAAAGATAAATATAAAGATTTTAGGTCTTTTATAAGAAAGGTAGTTCGTTACGACGGACAAAAAATAGCATTAAATAAAATAAAATAAATACGATGATTAAACATTACTTGATCCTTATAGGGTTCATTTTTTTAGGACAATCTGTAACTGCTCAGAATTATAAATTTGGAAAAGTATCTAAGGAAGAACTTGCAGAGACTGCTCATAAATCTGACCCGGAAGCTAGAGCCGCTGTTTTATATAGAAAAACGCATACAAAATTTAATTATTCGCAAGATGATGGTTTTGAGGTGGTTACTGAGTATCATGAGAGAATTAAAATATACAATAAAGAAGGGTATGATCTTGCAACACATCAAATTGGACTTTATCAGACTTCTAGTGCTAAAGAGGCAGTGTCGTCTATAAAAGCTGTAACGTATAACCTTGTAGATGGTAGCATAAAAGAAAGCAAACTTCAAAATAAGGGTGTGTTTGAAGAAGAACGAAATAAAACACTAAAAGTTAAAAAGTTTACCATGCCAGACATACAAGATGGCTGTATCATTGAATTTAAATATACGTTTACCTCTCCTTTTTATTCTACGATAGATGAATTTCGTTTTCAAGAAAATATTCCTGTAGATAAAGTTGAAATGAAATTTTATGCCCCAGAATACCTAGTTTACAGAACGCACGGAAAAGGAGCTATTCCTTTAGGTTTGGAGACTACAAAAAAATCTCGTACCATAAGGTATCGATATGAGGATAAGAGTTTAGCTAAAGCAGGACAAGAAGCAAATACTTCCGCTAGAGAATTACCAACAAAAAGGAGTACCACAGAAGTAGAGTTTACAGAAAACGGATATCTTATAGATCTTGAGAATATACCTGCACTTAAAGAAGAGCCTTTTGCAGGTAATCTCAATAATTATTTATCAGCATTACAATTAGAATTATCGTATACAAAGTTTCCAAATTCTCAAATACGTAATTATGCAACCACTTGGGAAGATGTCGCTAAGAAAATATACAAATCAGATAATTTTGGAAAGCAACTTCTGCAAACAAAATACTTTAAAAAAGACATAGATAATTTACTGTCAGGTGTTACAGATCCTAAAGAGAAAATGCTAAAAGTGTATGATTATGTAAAAGAAAAAATGAATTGGAATGAGTATTATGGTGTATATGCAGATGTTGGAGTTAAAAAAGCGTATTCAGAAAACGTAGGTAATGTGGCAGATATTAATTTGATGCTAGCCGCGATGCTTAATTATGCAGGGATAGAAGCAAATCCAATTCTATTAAGTACAAAAGCTAATGGAATTCCTTTCTTTCCTACTAGAAGCGGATTTAATTATGTCATCACTGGCGCGATCTTAAAGAATAATTTATACCTTCTTGATGGGGTTGATAAAACAGGGTCTCCTAGTATATTAAAGTCGAATCTTTTAAACTGGAAAGGAAGAATGATTCAATCAGATGGGAATTCATTATTAATAGATTTACTTCCACCTAAACCTGCAGTGCATACAAGTCTTATGAATTTAGAAATAGATGAAGACCTTATGGTAATAGGAAATTCAAAAAATAGATATACAGGACATTATGCTAGAAATCAAAGGACTAAATTTATAAGCTTGAATGAAGATGAGCAGTCTGAAAAAATGGAAGAAGATTTTGAATCTTTAGAAATGATTGACCATTCTTTTAAAGAAATAGATAATTACAGTAAACCTTTAACATTAGAGTATAATTTTGAAGTAGAAGATGCTGTTGAAGAAATTGGAGATAAATTATATATAAATCCTTTTTTACACTTAGCAACAAAAGAAAATTATTTCAAAGCAGAAGAAAGAGCGTATCCTATAGATTTTATATATCCTTGGTCTGATAAGTATAATGTATCTATAACTATTCCAGAGGGATATACTGTAGAGTCTTTGCCAGATCCACTGTCTATTAACCTTTCTAATGGTATGGGATCATTTAGATACGGTGTGAGTCAAAATGCAGGAAAAATAATAGTAACCTATCAAAATCTGATGAAGACACCAATTATTGGAGCTGAGTACTATAAAGATTTACAACAATATTATAAAATGGTTTTAGAGAAAGAAGCAGAAAAAATTGTTTTAGTGAAAATGTGATTATTTTTAAAATTACGCTCCTGTCTGCCGACGAGGCAGGTTCGCGAAAGCTATCAAAAACATAAAACAAAAAATGAGATACACAGTTCTTCTTTTATTAATACTCTCTTTTGTAACCCCTTTAAATGCTCAAGAATTTAAACTGGGTAAAATCAATAAAGAACATTTTGAAATTCCTTTAAGTAAGGAGGAAAAAGCTGCACCCGCTGTTTTTTTGAATAAGTATAGAAGAACACATTTTGAATATCGTGATGATCTTGATGGTTGGCTTTTGTATACAACAGTGCATGAGGTCATAAAGATCAATAGTATCTCTGGATTTTCCTATGGTACAAAGAAGATTCAATTGTTTAATGAAGGAAGAGAATCAGAAGCTGTAAAAAAGGTAGAAGCCTATACCTATACTATTGAAGACAACGAAGTAGTTAAGATTAAAACCCCTAAAGAGCGTATTATAAAGAATAGAATTAATGAAAATTTAGATGAAGTCACCATAACCATACCAGCGGTCAAACAAGGAGCTATTATTGAATATAAATATACTGTAGAGTCTTCTTATTATGAGATAGATGATGTTATTTTTCAAGAAAATATTCCTGTTAAAAATGCATTTGCTATCATAGAATCTCCACAGTTTTTTGATTATAATAAATTCATTAAAGGATATAGAGATATTCTCTCAAATGATTATGTGAAACTTCGTCAAGAAAATGCCAGTTTTGAACTCAGAAACCCTTTTGGTGGGAGGACTAGCAAAACGCTCACAAATAGGATAAAATATAATGATATTGTTTCAGAGTATCACCTTCAGGATATTCCAGCCTTAAAAGAAGAGCCTTTTGTAAATAACATGGAAAATTATAGAATAGCTGTTGTTTATGAATTGGCAACGGTAGAATTTAAGAAAGGAATTAAAGAAAAAAGAGCTAAAAGTTGGGATGAGGTAGCAGAATATCTAAATAATCCAGCACGTGTTACTGGACAAGTTGATAGGGCTAGTTTCTTAGATGGTGTAAGTGATACTTTAAAAGCAAAGTCTGTAGCAACCTTAGATAGAATGAATTTTGCTTATGACTATATACAGGATAGAATGACGTGGGATCGAGGCGTAAATAAGTATAGATCACAAGATTTAAAGAAAGCGTATTATCAAAAAAAGGGGACAGCATATGAGATTAATACATTATTAGTTTCCCTATTAAAAAGAATGGGATTACAAGCAGCACCAGTAATGGCAAGTACTAAAGATAATGGCATTCCTATATTTCCAACAGTAGATGGTTTTGATTATGCGATAGCAGCAGTATATTACAATAATGAGTGGATTCTAATGGATGCTTCTGGTAAAAACTTATATCCAGGTTTATTGCCAGAACGTGTAATGAATTGGGAAGGTAGGCTTTTAAAAGAAAATGGAGAGTCTTTGTCTATTCCATTGTTTTCAAGAAAGCATTCAGATAATAAATCTTCTATTATTATTTCTGTAAATAAAAAAGGAGAGATGTCAGGCAAATGCCGCCAGAAATATTCAAACAGTGAAGCACTCTATATTAGAAATATACTTAAAGGAGAAGAACAAGATTATCAAGAAGATATTCTGAAAGAAATCATAAGTGAAAATAATGTATATGATGTCGTTTTTGAATTGGAAAATTCATCAAAGCCAACAATGATTTCTTATGGTTTTGAAACGTCCAACTATACAAAGATTGTAGATGATAAAATGTATCTTTCTCCACATCTATTTTTAGAGAAATCTGAGAATCCATTTAAAGCATTTTATAGAGAGCTTCCTATAGATTTTAGATATCCTAGGATTGTTGAAAATATAATAACCTATAAATTACCTGAAGAATATACAGTAGATAGTATGCCTGAACCTTTAGAATTAAAGCTTTCAGGTGGGTTAGGGTCTTATAAAATAGCGTTTAAGCAAGTAAATGGTCAGAGCATACAAGTTCTGAGTTCTTTTAAAAGTAATAGCACATTAGTGAAAGCAGATGCTTATAACGAAATCAAAAATTTCTACGAACAAATTGTTGCTAAAGAAAAAGAAAAAGTAGTTTTGATAAAAAAATAACCATGAATATATCAAATGCACAACAAGCCGTAGATGATTGGATTAAAAATCATGGAGTTCGTTATTTCAATGAACTTACAAATATGGCACAACTTACTGAAGAAGTAGGAGAAGTCGCTCGTATTATAGCGAGACGTTATGGAGAACAAAGTGAGAAAGAAAGTGATAAGGATAAAGACCTTGGAGAAGAGCTAGCAGATGTCATGTTTGTTGTATTATGTTTAGCAAATCAAACAGGTGTCAACTTACAAGAAGCTTTTGATAAAAAACTAGATATCAAAACAAAACGTGATCATGATAGACATCATAATAACGAGAAGCTTAAATAGAATAGAGTATGCTTCTTAAAACACAAAATACAGAGACACACCTTACGGGTGCTATTGAAATAACAGGGTCCAAAAGTGAAACCAATCGCTTGTTATTATTACAAGCCCTTTTTAAAGGACTTGCCATAGAAAACCTTTCTAACAGTGACGACGGTATGTTGATGCAAAAGGCGTTACAAAGTGATTCTGAAGTGATAGATATTCATCATGCAGGAACTGCCATGCGTTTTCTTACTGCCTACTTCGCTATTCAAAAAGGACGTAAAACACTATTGACGGGAAGTACACGTATGCAAGAACGTCCTATTGGGATACTTGTAGATGCTTTGAGATCACTGGGTGCTCAGATAACGTATCAAAAAAATGAAGGCTACCCGCCGCTTTGTATTGAAGGAGTTTCTTTGACAAAGAGCGAAGTAACCTTGCAAGCTAATGTAAGTAGTCAATATATCTCTGCATTAATGCTTATTGGAGCAACATTACCAGATGGATTAACAATAACATTGGAAGGTAAAATAACATCTGTTCCATACATCAATATGACATTGCAACTTTTACATCAATTAGATATAAAAGCAAGCTTTGAAGGACAATCAATTAAGATTTTACCAGCAGCATTAGGTGAATTTAAAAAAACAATCACTGTAGAGTCAGATTGGAGTAGTGCTTCTTATTATTATAGTTTAGTCGCTTTGATGCATAGATACAAGGATAGTAGCCCTACACAAATTACGATTTCTAGTTATAAAAAGGATAGCTTGCAAGGGGATGCTGTTCTTGCAAAAATCTATACAGAATTGGGTGTGATTTCTCACTTTGAAAATCATACACTTACATTAACAGTAGATACCCGAAAAGAGCTTCCTGAAACACTAACACTAGATTTAAGTAATAGTCCTGATATAGCACAAACCATAGCTGTAAGTTGTTTTGGTTTGGGAATTGCATGTGATTTGACAGGTTTGCATACACTTAAAATCAAAGAAACTGACCGATTAGAAGCACTTAAAGCAGAAATTACAAAATTAGGAGGAACTATTGAGGTGACAGATAAAACACTCCATCTTAAAAAAAGAAATACTGCTATAAAGGAAAATTGTACTATTGCTACCTACCATGATCATAGGATGGCTATGGCATTTGCACCTCTTGGACTATGTGTGCCTATTTGCATAGAAGATGCTGGTGTTGTGTCAAAATCATACCCTGATTTTTGGGAAGATTTGAAAACTTTAGGGTTCAAACAAGAGATAATTGGTTAATTACTTGACAACCCCTATCTCGAGATTGTATATTTGCCATCTTGTAAAAACGATTGTGTTGTTATATACGCTTTCGCGAAAGCAAATAAATACCATTCATAACTAAAAACATTGCCAACGGATGAAATTATCGCATTTCAACTTTAACTTACCAGAAGAACTTCTTGCAGAACGTCCCGCTGAAAATCGTGATGAATCAAAATTAATGGTTCTTAATAGAAAAGAGCAAACCATAGAACATAAAACGTTCAAAGATTTGATTGACTATTTTGAGCCACAAGATGTCATGGTTTTGAATAATACAAAAGTATTTCCTGCACGTCTTTATGGAAATAAAGAAAAAACGGGAGCTCGTATAGAAGTTTTCTTACTTAGAGAATTAAATTCAGAAACACGTCTTTGGGATGTTTTAGTAGATCCTGCACGTAAGATTAGAATTGGAAATAAGTTATACTTTGGGGATGATGAAAGTCTTGTGGCAGAAGTAATAGATAATACGACTTCTAGAGGACGTACACTACGTTTCTTGTACGATGGTTCTTATGAAGAGTTCAGAAGAAAGCTTACTGATTTAGGAGAGACACCACTTCCTAAATACATTAAAAGAGATGTAGAGCCAGAAGATCAAGAGCGTTACCAAACCATTTACGCAAAAGAAGAAGGAGCAGTAGCAGCGCCTACAGCGGGTCTGCATTTCTCAAGACACTTATTAAAACGTCTTGAGATTAAAGGAGTTAATTTTGCTGAGGTTACATTGCATGTAGGATTAGGAACGTTCAGTCCAGTAGAAGTAGAAGATTTATCTAAGCATAAAATGGACAGTGAAGAAGCATATATCCGTAAGCCAGCCACAGATACAATCAATAGAGCTATCGGAGAAAAACGTAGAATATGCGCAGTGGGAACTACTGTGATGAGAGCACTTGAAAGTGCTGTGTCTAGTGCAAATACCTTAAATGAATTTGAAGGATGGACCAATAAATTTATTTTCCCTCCTTATGATTTTAGTATAGCAAACTGTATGATTACAAACTTCCATACACCAAAATCTACATTATTAATGATGGTATCTGCATTTGCAGGACATGACTTAATGAAGAAAGCATATGATGAAGCTATCAAAGAAGGATACAAATTTTATTCTTATGGTGATGCTATGCTCATCATCTAATTTCCGTGAAGACGGAAATCTATTGTGAAATCAAGAATCTTTAAAAAGATCTCATATAAAAAAACTCAAGTAAATCTACTTGAGTTTTTTTATACCCTGCTATTCCTTGTGAAAACCCTAAATTTGCATCGTGATTACACAGAAAAAAGACATCCGTAAATTATCTAAAGAAGAACTTCGAGATTTTTTTGTTTCAGAAGGAGATAAGGCCTTTCGAGGGAATCAAGTATACGAATGGTTGTGGCAAAAAGGGGCACATAGCTTTGATGATATGACCAATATATCAAAAGCTACACGTGAACTTTTAGATACTTATTTTGTAATCAATCATATCAGAGTAGATCAAATGCAGCGTAGTAGTGATGGTACTATTAAAAATGCAGTGCAATTACATGATGGATTGGTCGTAGAATCAGTATTAATTCCAACAAATACAAGAACAACTGCCTGTGTCTCTTCCCAAGTTGGATGTAGTTTGAATTGTAAGTTTTGTGCTACTGCCCGCTTAAAACGTATGCGTAATTTAAATCCTGATGAAATCGTAGATCAAGTGATGGTCATAGATCGTCAGAGTAAGTTATATCATGATAGGCCTTTGTCTAATATTGTCTTCATGGGCATGGGAGAGCCTCTTATGAATTATAATAATGTACTAAAGGCTATAGATAAAATCACCTCTCCAGAAGGATTAGGGATGTCTCCTAAACGTATTACTGTATCTACATCAGGAGTTCCTAAGATCATTAAGAAGATGGCAGATGAAAATGTAAAGTTTAATCTTGCAGTTTCTTTACACTCTGCATTGGATGATGTGCGTACAGAGATTATGCCTTTTAATGAGCAAATGCCTTTACAAGAGTTAAAAGAAGCGTTACAATATTGGTATGCAAAAACGAAAAAGCGTATTACCTATGAATATGTCGTTTGGAATGGAATTAATGATCGCAAAGTAGATATTCAAGCCTTATTGTCATTTTGTAAGGCCGTTCCTAGTAAAGTAAATCTTATAGAATATAATCCTATAGATGATGGGCAGTTTCAGCAGGCATCTCCAGAAGCAATAGATAATTATGTGAATACACTAGAAGCAAATGGAGTCACTGTAACTGTGAGGCGTTCTAGAGGAAAAGATATTGATGCCGCTTGTGGGCAATTAGCAAATAAGCAATAAAGAAATAAGATCTCTATTGCTTATTGATACTAAAGTTATTTTTAATTTCCGTATGTTATCTTTTCGACAGTATAATAAACAGTGTATATTGTGTTTTCAGTTTCCGGTCCATCAAAAGTAAAGTCTAACCCTACATAATCTATTCTTAAAAAGTAAGCTTGATTTGTTGAGATAAAACCTGGTAATGCATCATATGTAGCATCTATATCACAAGCAGTTTCTCTATATAAAATATTAGCGATATCTACAGGCATTTCTGAAAAAATATCAATTCCCGTATCAATTCCGTCTAGATCAGAAATAGGGAAAAAAGTGACTTCTCCTGAGCTTACAGTTTCTCTATTTAAAATTTCTCTAAAAGCAAATTGTCCTAATTGACTTCTTCTTCTATTGAATTCTGTTCTTAAAGAACGCGCCATTCTAACACCAAAACAAGTATTAAATACTGGATTATTACAAGTAGTGTCAAAAAAAGTGCTTTCTGGACTTGTAAATGGATCTTCTAAAATTAAATTACAAGAAGAACTAACTGTTGCAACGCTATTTGACGTAGTAAGACTATCATCAAGTTCGTCTCTTTCACAAGAAACGATAACGAAAGCACATGTGAGTATTAAAACTAATTTTTTCATAATAAATGTTTTTAAGGTTATAATTGCTTAAAAATAAGAGACATCCTCTTGTTGGAAAATAGTAATTGTATAAGCGTATTTATCTATTTCATATTTGTAAGTATTATTTATTGATGTTTTAAAACTGCCATTTCCTTATCTTTGGTTTTTATGAAAGTTGTAGCGCAAATCAAAGAACCTATATCCTATGAGATGGAACTTTTTGAAGAAAAGTTTGCTCTCTCAATGCGCTCAAAAGTAGCCTTGTTAAATCGTATTACACATTATATTGTAAATAGGAAAGGAAAGCAAATGCGACCTATGTTTGTGTTTCTTGTTGCTAAGATGATGGGGAATGGGCAAGTAAATGACCGTACCTACCGAGGAGCTTCTGTAATAGAATTAATCCATACTGCCAGCCTTGTGCATGATGATGTGGTAGATGATAGTAATAGACGACGTGGTTTTTTCTCTCTCAATGCATTATGGAAAAATAAAATTGCCGTTTTAGTAGGAGATTTTCTATTCTCAAAAGGATTATTACTATCTATTGATAATGGTGATTTTGATTTGCTACAAATTATTTCGGTGGCTGTACGAGAAATTAGTGAAGGAGAACTACTCCAAATAGAAAAAGCTAGAAAGCTTGATATTACGGAGGAGATCTATTACGAAATTATACGCCAGAAAACAGCAACACTGATAGCTGCATGTTGTGCTCTTGGAGCTTGTGCTGTTCATGCTTCCAAAGAAGAAGTAGAAAAGTTGAGACACTTTGGGGAGCTTATAGGTATGGCTTTTCAGATTAAAGATGATCTTTTTGATTACGGAGATGATAAGATTGGAAAACCTACAGGCATTGATATAAAAGAACAAAAAATGACACTACCGCTTATTTATGTTTTAAATAAAGTATCTGTTAAAGAAAAAAACTGGCTTATCAATAGCATTAAAAACCACAATACCAATAAAAAGCGTGTAAAAGAAGTAATTACGTTTGTAAAAGATCATGGAGGATTGGAATATGCAATTACTAAAATGAAGGCTCTGCAACAAGAAGCTTTAACCATTTTACATGGGTATCCTGAGTCTGAATACCGTGACTCTCTAGAGCTTATGGTAAACTATGTGATTAATAGGAAGAAGTAGAAAAGTGGTTTGCTTGCTGATTACGCTTTCGCGAAAGCGTATATATCTAACATCTAATACTCAAAGAATCAATGATGAAATCGTATTTATATACAGCAATACAAGCTGCAATTGATGGTGGTAAAGCCATCATGGAAATATATGCAACAGATTTTGATGTGATCATCAAAGATGACGAATCTCCTTTAACCATAGCAGATAAGAATGCAAATGCTATTATTAATGAGTATTTGAAAACAACACCTATTCCCATAATAAGTGAAGAAAATAAACAGTTGGCATATACAGATAGAAAAGACTGGGATAGCTGTTGGATTGTAGATCCATTGGATGGAACAAAAGAATTTATAAAACGCAACGGGGAATTTACAGTCAATATCGCATTAGTGCGTGAAGGAGCCCCCTTTTTAGGGGTTATTTATATTCCGGTGTCTAAAACCTTGTACTTTACTTCTGAAGCAGGTACAAGCTCATATAAGTATATGGTAGATGTGACTAAGGAAATTAATGTAGAAGAAATCGTTACAAATGCCACTGAAATTTCTCCTTCAATAAAGGAAGACAGCGTTAAAGTTTTGGGAAGTCGTTCTCATCTTAATGATGCGACAAAAGGATTTATTTCAGAAATAGAAAAAAACCATAAGGTAGAGATTCTCTCTAGAGGAAGTTCTTTGAAATTCTGTGTTATAGCAGAAGGAGAGGCCCATATATATCCTCGTTTTGCTCCTACAATGGAGTGGGACACAGCTGCAGGACATGCTATATGTAAAGCCGTGGGTGTTGAAGTAATTGATCAAGAGACACAACAACCGCTACAGTACAATAAAGAAAATTTATTAAACCCTTATTTCTTGGTAAATTCTTTGAAGAACCCTTCTTTTAATTAGTGTAGATTGTATATTTAAGAAATTATAGAATCAACACCCATTTAATTTTAAAAGCTCGTATTAAAAGTGTAGGAAAAAGTAATGAAGTTGAATAATCTACTAACACTGTGCATTGCTCATCTTTATTATTCACTTAAGAAGAGTTTACGGCAGTTGTACTACGTCACATATGTGAACCTCATTACAAGCATAAATATAATAAGAAAATAATAATTGTAGTTATTTTTTATTCTAAAAACGCTATGATTATATTGCATAGTAATAGCTGCGGAATATATGAGCAAGGAGTTTAGAATGAAAAAGGACAAGCTAATAGTGCAAAATTTTATAGTTAAATAGATATAACATGCAGGAACATATAATTCCACATAATTTTAGTGTTGATATTGAACAGCTTAAAGCTATAAAGAATCATAACCCTTTTCTGATATGGTTTACAGGTCTGTCTGGTTCTGGAAAATCTACGATTGCAAATGCATTAAATCAGTGTTTGCTAGAAAAAAAAATCCATACCTGTATACTAGATGGGGATAGTGTGCGAAAAGGGTTAAGTAGTGATTTGACTTTTTCTCCAGAAGATCGTAGAGAAAATATTCGGCGTATTGCAGAAGTGGCTAGCTTAATGATTAATCATGCGGGTTTAGTTGTATTAGGTGCTTTTATTTCGCCTTACAAAAGAGATAGAGAACGTGTTAGAGAAATTGTAGGAGCAGATAAATATATAGAAGTATATGTAAGTACGCCTTTAGAGGTTTGTGAAGAGCAAGATGTAAAAGGATTATATAAAAAGGCGAGAGCAGGACTTATAAAAGACTTTACAGGAATAGATGCTCCTTATGAAGTACCTTCAACTCCAGATATAGAAATTGATGCTACAACCTGTACAATAGAAGAAGCAGCTTCTGTTGTGTTAACGTATATTGAAAAGAAACTAGTGAGTAATGGGTAAATACTATTTAAACTATTTGGACGAATTAGAGTCAGAAGCAATTTATATTTTAAGAGAAGTTGCGGCACAGTTTGAAAAGCCTGTGATTCTTTTTTCAGGAGGAAAGGACTCTATCCTAGTAACATACCTTGCCAAAAAAGCCTTTTACCCGGCTGCGATTCCATTTCCGTTATTACACATTGATACAGGGCATAATTTTCCTGAAACGATACAATTTAGAGATCATTTAGTACATACGTTAGGTGTACAGTTACTTGTAGGGTCTGTTCAGGAATCTATAAATCAAGGAAGGGTTTTAGAAGAAAAAGGGCAACATGCAACGAGAAATGCATTGCAAACAACCACATTGTTAGACGCTATTGAAGAACATCATATAGACTGTGCAATAGGAGGGGGAAGACGTGATGAGGAGAAAGCGAGAGCAAAAGAACGATTCTTCTCCCATCGTGATGATTTTGGGTCTTGGGATCCAAAAAATCAACGCCCAGAATTATGGAATATCCTGAACGGAAAACATTTTGAAGGTGAGCATTTCAGAGCATTTCCAATAAGTAATTGGACAGAGATGGATGTTTGGAATTATATACTTAGAGAACGTATAGAGGTGCCTTCACTATATTTTGCACATCAACGTAAAGTCGTGTGGAGAAATGAATCTTGGATTCCGGTATCTGACTATTTAATTAAAAGAGAAGGAGAAGAAATTCAATCAAAAAAAGTACGCTTTAGAACCCTTGGTGATATAACCATTACGGGTGGTTTAGAAAGTGATGCCGATACGCTTGAAAAAATTGTAGCTGAGGTAGCGATGATGAAACAAACGGAAAGGGGTAACCGTGCAGATGATAAACGTAGCGAATCTGCTATGGAAGATCGAAAAAAACAAGGCTATTTTTAAGCTTTCATGCTTCGGTAAACTCAGTATAAAACGTCTTCCTTGAAGAAAGCGTATAATCTTAGAACTATAATATCATGCCAGCAGCCACGGTCTCATGGGTGTTGTCATCTATCAAAATAAAACTTCCCGTAACACGATTATCTCGATATTCATCTATTAATAAAGGACGTGTTGTCCTCACTTTAATACGGGCAATGTCGTTCATTTTTAAATCTTTATTCTCTACCTCTCGCTGATAAGTGTCAATATCTATTTTGTATACTACTTCCTTAATCATTGCTTTTTGTTCATTGGTAGTGTGAAGTATAGTATATTTTGTTCTTGGACGTGCTGTATGTGTATGTAACCAGCAAATCATTGCATCAAATTCTTGTGTTTGTTTAGGAGTGTTATTTTTTTTGATAATCATATCTCCTCTACTTACATCAATATCGTCTTCTAATGTAATCGTAATAGACATAGGTGCATAGGCTTCCTGTAAAGGTCCATCACTTGTGTCTATTGATTTGATCGTAGAGGAAAAGCCAGAAGGAAGTATCGTTACTTTATCATTAGGTCTAAAAATACCACTTGCTACACGACCTGCATACCCTCTGTAATCAAGGAAGTCTTTGCTTTGAGGTCTTAACACTGTTTGAACAGGAAAACGAGCATCTATTTTATTAATATCACTACTAATATGCATATGTTCTAATGTATATAGTAATGGCGCATCCTGAAACCAAGGCATGTGTTCAGATCTATTAACTACGTTATCTCCATGTAAGGCACTAATAGGAATAAAACGAATATCTTTTACATATAATTTTGAAGAGAACTCTTCAAATTGAGAACGGATAGTATCATAAACTTTTTCAGAATAATCAACCAAATCCATTTTATTGATGCACACAATAATATGTGGTATTTGTAGTAAAGAAGCTATGAATGCATGTCTTTTGGTTTGCTCAATAATTCCATGGCGTGCATCTATTAATATAAGGGCGACATTTGCCGTAGAAGCACCTGTCACCATATTACGCGTATATTGAATATGGCCTGGCGTATCAGCAATAATAAATTTACGTTTTGGAGTGGTAAAATAGCGATACGCTACATCTATGGTAATACCTTGTGCTCTCTCATCTCTTAACCCATCTGTAAATAAAGCTAAATCTATATTTTCATGACCTTTGCGTTTACTTATAGATGATACAGATTCTAATTGATCTTCAAAAATAGCTTTAGAGTCATATAAGAGTCGTCCAATAAGCGTACTCTTTCCATCATCTACACTCCCAGCTGTAGTAAAACGCAGTAATTGATTATTATTTATGATCATGAATTAGAATTATGGAGTGAATATACTAAATATGCAAAGTATATAAAGAGATGTTTTTTAAAATATATTTTATATGAGATTATATAAATAAACATAAAAAAAGCGACCCTAAGATCGCTTTTTTATGTTTATGTGGTAGTGTTGTTATTTTACAAACTTTATAGCTTGTAATTTACCTTCTACGGCTACTGTTGCAATATATACACCAGTGCTTAATCCATTAAGATTTACAGTTTCTGTTGTGTTAGATAATTTCTGAGAAATTACCTTTTGACCAGAAATACTGTGAATAGTAACAGCTTCTAATGGAGTTCTAGCATTTAATGTAAGAACGTTATCAGAAACAAAAGAAGAGAATCCTTCAATAGTGTTATCTTCTAAAGAAAGTGCTCCTTCTCCTGCCATGATAGATTCACCAGCTACTGAATTAAAAGCAAAATCTTTAATGGTCATTTCGTTACCAGCAGCAATAATATCTAAACGAGCCCATCCATAGAACGTTTCTCCTCCAACATTGATAGATAATCCCATATAACCGTCAGTAACTCCTCCACACCATTGGCTATTTGGATAGTTACAAGAATTAAAGTTATTATCAGCTCTTGCAGCAGTAACAAATGAAGCAGCAGCATCTATAACAGTTCCTTCCGTTAAATTCGAACCGTAGTTGTATCCACTAGCAGTAAACCCAACAAATCCATTAGAACTTAAGGCATACATTACAGCGCCGGCAGAATTGAAAATTTGAAAATCAAAATCGTTTGTTCCATCTCCATTTAAATCAACCATAAAAGATTCTGAAGCTGGACCCATTGCTTGATCAGGGTCAATATCTGTATAGACGATTTGCCCACTAGCATCTGCAATTCCCATAAGGGCAACAGACATAGCTCCGTAATTTAATAATTTTTTTGAAGTAATTTTTTTCATGAATAAATTGTTTATGTTAGTGATCTAATTACTATTTTACCGTATGTAAAATTAAGGTTCGATCTTACAAATTAGAAATAATTTTTAAGACAAACAAATATTAATAAAAATAAACTTTGGTATGGAGAATAAAGAACTGGGTAAAAAAATGAAGGTCAGCTTGTCTAATATGCCTATTGATAGTTCATTAGGGCATCTTGCGATTGGAGATATTGCGTTTGTTGAATGGAGAAAATTAAAAATAGCAAATGGGATTAAAAAAGGAACAGCTAAATAAAGAGGGTAAATAATGGGCAAGAAAAAATTATTATTGATAGGTTGGGATGCTGCAGATTGGAAAATTATAGGTCCGTTGATGGCAAAAGGGCAGATGCCTGCTTTAAAAAAAATGATAGAAAATGGAGTTCATGGTAATATAAGTACCATGAATCCTCCATATTCTCCAATGTTATGGACGTCTGTAGCTACTGGAAAAACAGCAGATAAACATGGAGTATTAGGATTTATTGAAATAATGCCAGATTTGGGAGGAGTACGACCTGTTACTGCACATTCCAGAAAAACAAGAGCTATATGGAATATCTTACATAATCAAGGATATAAAAGTAATCTAGTAGGTTGGTGGCCTAGTCATCCTGCAGAACCTATTAATGGAGTTGTTATCTCTGATAAATTTCAAAAAGTAAATATAGATCCTAATATTCCAAGCCCTCTTGATGAAGAGACAATACATCCAAAAGATGTAACAAAGGATTTTAAGGATTTAAGAATGTTTCCTTTTGAAATAACAAAAGAACATATTCTCCCTTTTATGCCAAATGCTGCCAAGTTAGATCAAACAAAGAATAATGGAATTCAAACTTTTGCAAAAGTTATGACAGAAAATGTTTCTGTTCATAATGCAGCTACACGATTATTAAGGACATCAGAGTGGGATTTTATGGGGGTGTATTATGATTTAATAGATCATATGTGTCATGGTTTTATGAAGTATCATCCTCCAAAATTAAAGGCAATCTCCGAAGAATTTTACGATATATATAAGGACATGGTAGCGAGTGCTTATCGTTTTCAAGATATGATGCTAGGTCGTATGTTAGAATTAATAGATGAAAATACGACAGTGATTGTTATGTCTGATCATGGTTTTGAATCTGGAAGTAAACGCATATTGAAAATGCCCAAAGTACAAGCCGCAGCTGCTTTAGAACATAGGCAGTTTGGAATGTTTGTCGCTATGGGACCTAATATCAAAAAGAATGAAAAGGTATTTGGGTTGGGATTGATGGATATCGCACCTACCATTTTACATCATTTTGGACTCCCTATAGGTAAAGATATGGATGGGAAAGTATCCTTAGATATTTTTAAAGAATTTAAAGAACCCGTTTTTATTGACAGTTGGGATACTATATCTGGTGATTTTGGTGAATTGGGGAAAAATAACTCAACAGCTACTTTTTCAGATCAAGATGCAATGGAGCAACTAATAGAATTAGGATATATAGAACGTCCTGATGAAAAAAAGGAAGTAGCAATTTTGAAAACCAAATGTGATTTAAAACATAATTTAGCAAAAGTATACTTAGGTAAAAAAGATTATGAGAAGTCTAAAGAATTGTTATTAGAATTAATCTTAGAAGAAGACCCTATTGATGTGACTCCTTATTATATAGATTTAATCAATATAAGTTTACATAATAAAGATTTTGAAAAGGCTGAAAACTATCTTGAAGAAGTTAGGAAATTAGGAAATAAAGTTGGATATAATTTATTTCTTATAGAAGCAGAAATATATGAAAAGACAGGACGATTACTAAAAGCTTTAGATTTACTTGAGAAAGTAGAAAAAATAAGATCAAATTCTGAAGTTTTATATAGAATTGGAAAAATAAAATATCAATTAACAAGATTTGAAGAAGCTAAAACTGCTTTTGAGAATGCAATAAAAATTGAATCAGATAGAGCAAAATATCATAGGGCTATTGCAGAAGTTTATATAGAGTTAGGTGATTACGAAGAAGCTGTAGATTATGCACTAACAAGTATAGAATTAGTGAGGTTTTATCCTGCAGCTCATTTTGTATTAGGTAGAGCTCTAGAAAAATTAGGTGATTTAGAAAATGCTAAAATTGCGTATGAAACAGCAGAAAGGTTACAGCCAAAAAACTATGAGCGATCAAAGATAGCTAAAGAAAATGTTATAGAGTTACAGCATTTATCTGCAGGAAATTCAGAAAAGAAATATTTTAAGCATGATAAAAATCAGATAGTTGTCGTTTCAGGATTACCTCGCTCAGGGACATCTCTAATGATGCAAATGCTAGCCAAAGGGGGACAAGAAATTTTGACAGATAAAAATAGAAAAGCTGATGAGTCTAATCCTAAAGGGTATTATGAATATGACCCAGTTATGTCTATCCATAAAGATAATTCTTGGTTAGAAGAGGCAAAGAATAAAGGGGTTAAGATTGTGGCTCCGTTGCTAAAGTATTTGGATACTAAATATAGATATAAAATTATCTTTATGGTTAGAGATTTAAATGAAGTGGTTAAATCACAACAGGTAATGCGTGGTAAAGATTCAAATACGATGCCTTTAAAACTTTATGATGCATATCAAAATTTGTTAAAAGGGGTTGATCTATGGAAGGAAAAAGAGCCTGGAGTAGAGATGATTTATATAAATTATAAAGAAGCTATAGAGAAACCTGAGGATGTAGTAGAAAAAGTTGTCGAGTTTATTGGAAAAGAGAATTTAGATAAATCAGCCATGGTACGTTGTGTTGATAAAAAATTATATAGAAATCGATCTAAGAAGGTTGAGAAGTGATTTCGTTTACAACAAAAAAGGGTTGCCTAATTTTTAGGCAACCCTTTTTTATTTATAGTAACTATTTAAGCTCTTACAGCTCTATTTAATATCAAATCTAAATATAGATTTATTTTATTTTTCAGCTCTTGACGAGGTGTAATAAAATCTAAAAATCCATGTTCTTGAAGAAATTCAGATGTTTGAAAACCTTCAGGTAATTCTTTACCTGTAGTATCTCGTACTACGCGAGGTCCAGCAAATCCGATTAATGCACCTGGTTCAGAAATATTAATATCTCCTAACATTGCAAAAGAAGCTGTTGTTCCTCCAGTAGTAGGATCTGTACATAAAGAAATATACGGAATACCTGCATCTGCAAGTTGTGCTAGTTTGGCTGATGTTTTTGCTAATTGCATTAAAGATAAAGCAGCTTCCATCATACGTGCGCCTCCCGATTTTGATATGATCATAAACGGAATATTGTTTTTAAGAGAATAATCTGCAGCACGTGCAATTTTCTCTCCAACCACACTTCCCATAGAGCCACCTATGAATCTAAAATCCATACAAGCAATTACAATATCTTCTCCTTTAGATTTTCCTACAGCAGTACGAACAGCATCTTTAAGACCTGTTTTCTCTTGTGCTTCTTTCAATCTATCGGTATACTTTTTCTTATCCTCAAACTTTAAAGGGTCTTTAGAAGTAAGATTTTTGTCTAATTCTTTGAACTCATTATTATCAAAAAGAATCTCAAAATATTCCTTACTTCCTATACGTACGTGATATCCATCTTCAGGACTGATATAGAAGTTTTTTTCTAATTCTTCTGTGTCTACAATTTTACCTGTAGGAGACTTATACCAAAGACCTTTAGGAGTGTCTTTTTTTTCTTCTGTAGGAGTTTGAATTCCTTTGTCTTTTCTCTTAAACCAAGCCATAGTGAGGGTGTATTTATGAGTTTATACTATACGCTTTCGCGAAAGCGTACTATAATGTATTTACATTATTTAAATCTTCAAAAGCTTTTTCTAGTCGAGCGCGCATAGTACCTTCTGCTTTACGCAACCATACACGAGGATCGTAATATTTCTTATTAGGAACATCATCACCAGTAGGGTTTCCTATCTGAGATTTTAAATACTCAGCATTATCATTAAAATAATCACGTATTCCTTCTGCAGTAGCATATTGAAGGTCTGTGTCTATATTCATTTTAATAACACCGTAGCTTATTCCTTCTCGTATTTCTTCTACAGTAGAACCACTACCTCCGTGAAAAACAAAATCTATATGATTGTGTTCTACACCATATTTTTGTGTGATATGTTCCTGAGAATTTTTAAGAATTTTAGGAGTAAGTTTTACGTTACCAGGTTTGTATACACCATGTACATTTCCAAAAGCTGCAGCAATCGTAAATTGATCACTTACTTTAGAAAGCTCTTCATAGGCATATGCAACTTCTTCTGGTTGTGTGTATAATTTTGAATCATCTACATCCGTATTATCTACACCATCTTCTTCACCTCCTGTAATACCTAATTCAATCTCTAGCGTCATATCCATCTTTTCCATGCGCTCAAGATATTTTTTGCAAATCTCGATATTTTCTTCAATAGGCTCTTCACTTAGATCGATCATATGTGAACTAAATAATGAATGTCCATGTTCTTTATAGTAAGCTTCACTAGCATCAAGCATACCATCTATCCATGGTAATAATTTTTTTGCGCAATGATCTGTGTGAAGTATTACAGTAGCACCGTATGCTTTTGCAAGTTCGTGTACATGCTTTGCACCTGCAACAGCACCTGCAACAGCTGCTCTCTGATTATCGTTATTTAACCCTTTCCCTGCATTAAATTGAGCTCCGCCATTACTAAACTGTATAATCACAGGAGCGTTAAGTGCAGCAGCAGTTTCTAATACTGTGTTAATACTATTTGATCCAATAACATTTACAGCGGGAAGTGCAAATCCCTTTTCTTTTGCATAGTTGAAAATCTTTTGCACTTGGTAACCGGTAGCGACTCCCGGTTCGATAGAATGAGCCATAATTTTGATTTATGTTTAAGTTGGTAAAAATAAGAAATTAAATAGTAAAATAAAGAGAAACAAAATCGAATTACGATAACGTTTGAAAGTGTTATAACCCCTTTTAGAATGGGTAATTAATACCAATGTTATATACAGCATTCGAAAAATTATATTCTCGAAACCATCGATTTCCAGTTTCAAAAGCAGGATCATATGTTTTAAAACCAATATCAAATCTTACCAAGAAGAAATCAAAATCTAATCGAAGCCCAAAACCAGACCCAAGGGCTAAGTCACTTAAACTTGAAAAACCTCTAAATTGCGAATTTGGGTCGTCTACATTATCAAAAACATTCCAAATGTTTCCAGCGTCTAAAAAGAATGCGCCTTCAAAAGGACCTAATAAATCAAAACGATGCTCTATATTGAGTGCTAGTTTCATATTAGCTTCATTAAATTCATTAGGAGCACCACTACTACCCGGTCCTAATTCATACGCACGCCAAGCACGGTTATCATTAGACCCTCCTGCAAAAAAACTTCGTGTAAAAGGAATGTTATTTGCATTACCATATGGAATTGCTAATCCTCCAAAAGCTCTTATTGCAAGAATATTATTATGTCCTAAATCCCAATGTTTTGTATAATCAATTTCTGTTTTTGCATACTGAGAAAAAACAACACCAAGAATACGAGAGTTGTTATCTTCGTTCTTTGGCGCATTTACCAGACTTGAAGCTAGAGAAAGAGCATTGCCGGCAAGCTCTATACGAGTTCTTAATCTTGAAAAAGCATCGTCATATAAGTTTTCACGATTGTTATATGTATACGTAAAATTAAGAGCGAAAATTAAGTTGTCTTCTGTTAACCTGTTTTGGCGTTCGCGTATCGCATTTATTTCTGATACTTGTGCATCTGTAAATCCAGGAACAATGCCATTTTCTACATCATTAATCAGATTATCTGCTCCGTTAGGGATGGTAAGTGTAGGTGAGCTAGTTCCCTCTTCAAAATAATCAGGATTGATATTATCTATGTTAGATGCTGCAAGTGTATTTAAATCATCATAACTATTTCGATAAATATTAAAATAGTTGTTAGCATTTAGATTACGTACATACTGTATGTCTAATAGATCAAAGGTAAATGTGTTTGTAGCAGAAGGGGTCCAATTGTACGAGAGCCCCCCAGCAAAACTTTGTTTGTCTAATCCTATATTTTGTTGCACACTTGCTCCTAAATTAAATCGCGTATTGGGTTGCCACTCGGCTGGGATGAGTTTTGAAGTATTGAAAGGGAAAAATATCCTAGGAAAAACAAGATTGGCATTCAGTCCAATTTCAGAAATATTGAAAAAGCTATCGCTGTCATTTGCGGCATCATCAGAAGCTCCGATATTTCCTCTGGCTGAAATTTCTAACGTCTCTGCACCTTTAAAAATGTTACGTATCAATAAAGAACCAAACCCTGCAATACCTATATCCTGAATATTTGACGTAGAGACATCAAAATCAGCTCGGAACTTGTATTTTTCTAAAGGCGTTAAACGAATGTTTGCTATCAAATTAGTGCCTGTACTATCTTTAGGGTCTTGTTGATAGGTAATACTCGGATACTTAAAGGTGTTTAACCTACTTAAACGTGTTAAGGTTTGTGTTTTGTCAATATCACGATAGATAGCTCCAGGTTTAAGGGGAATAATATCTGTAATAGCATTCGTTCTATAATTTAATTTGTCGTAGACGTAAAACGTATAGCCATCGGCATTAATAGAATCTGCAAAAGGTTTGTTTTGATTTGCAAAACTGTAATCTGTATTAATATTAATCTCACTAACCTTATGAACTTTAAATGGGAAATCTACAATACTATCTTCTACAGTTTCCTTTCGGTTATCTATAATAATTTCAAGATTAGTTTTATTTCCCGTATTTACAGTATCACCAATAGCTCGAATACGGTCTGATTCAAAATGGTATAACCCATTATTTCTGAAGAGTTTTTCAATTCTTAATCTTTCAGCATCAAACTTTAACTTTTGATAAGGTTCTCCTTTTCTTAGAAAAGATTCATTTTTATGTGCTGTATATATAGAATCTGCTACGGGTGAAGCAATAATAGGAGTGATAGTGTCTAGCAGATAAGGTTTATGACGTGTCACATTATAATTTACAGTAGCAAGCTGGTTACTATCTCTTGCTATCGTATAATCTACTTCTGTATTGAAATATCCATTGTTTATGTAAAACTTAGCTAGATTATTAGCTGATTTTTTTGTGAGGATTTCATTGACAATGGTAGGGGGTTCTCCTGTTTTTTTAACACCTGAATTGAAATCTTTTTTAAATTTTCTAAAAGATTCTACTTGCTTTCGCGAAAGCAAACGAGTCCAGAAATTTCTGCGTCCATCATTTTTTGCACGTTGTGCATCAAGTATCGAATCTATATTAGGACGGGCCCAATTATAAATATAGAGTCTAAAAGGAGAGCCAGCAACCTTAGTGTTAGGTTGTTGGTACAAGAAATTGTACAATCGTTGGTCAGTAATTTTTTCACCATCGACCGTAATTGTATTGTCTGTAAGTAAAAAATCTTCCTTAGGAACTCGTTTTGTGGCATTACAACCAACAAGTAGGATCGCTAGAAGAATAAATAATGATATTTTTGTAAATAGTTGTTTCAAGTGGGTGTTGATAATAAATCAAAAGTACATTTTATATAGTGTTAAGCAAAAGTAATAGTAAACGAATAACGGGATTACACCAAAAAAAGTGCCGTAAACGCGAAGGGGTCTTTGTTGCCGAAGGCATAAAAGTAATAAATGAACTTTTAGAATCATCATTTGAACTAGAAGCCATCTATAGTATTGATCGTTCTGCCTTGCAGCTCTCTAAGGAGCATGAAGTTGTTTTTCAAGATATTACTCCAGCGGAACTAAAGAAAATAAGTTTTCTTAAAACTCCGCAAACAGCACTTGCGCTGTTTAAAATTCCTGCTCAAGTAGCAAATACAAGAGATGGAATCACAGTGCTTCTTGATGACGTTAGAGACCCCGGTAATCTGGGAACCATTATTAGATTATGTGATTGGTTTGGCGTAAAGAACCTTATATGCTCTCCCCAAACAGTAGATTGTTACAATCCCAAAGTAGTGCAAGCTACTATGGGATCCTTATCTAGGATTACTATTTCGTATACAGATATACAAGAATATCTAAAAGAAGAACACCGTGCTATTTATGGAACGTTTATGGATGGGACAACGATTTATACAGCATCACTTCCTAAAGAAGCAGTGATTGTCATGGGAAATGAAGCTAACGGAATTTCTGAGGCTATAGAGCAATTGGTAACTCACAAAATTGCAATTCCTCGTTTTGGGCAATTACAAAAAACAGAAAGTCTAAATGTAGCAACAGCAACTGCTATTTGTTTAAGCGAATTTAAACGCGGTATCGCTATTGAAAAGTAAAATTCAAGAAAACACCTCTAGAAGACAATTTACTAATGTTCCCTGTCCACGGGCTATTAGCAACATTATCTCTTACAAGCTCATCTGATGTAGCAAATATACCACGAATACTAGGCGTGAGTTTGAAAAAGTAAAGATATAGCTCGATACCAAATCCTACTTCGTAAAAGAAAGGATTTGTGGTGGTTCTAAATTGTCCTGCAAAGTTATCATCAGGATTTTTTTCATTACTAGATAAATTGGTAGCAGTAGAAATTCCAAACGTAACAAATGGCCTTACATTGTTGAGGCGTTTTGTGTTTATTTTTAATAGTAAAGGAAGGTATATGTAAGTGGCAGGGACTTCTCTTAACAAGTCATTTTCACCTTCAAACCTAGGATCTGGCGCATATGTTAAATCTCTACGTGTAAATGATAATCCAGGTTCAAAGCGTAAGTCTATATATTCTGATAATCGCAAACTTCCTATGAGACCTACATTAAAGCCTATAGATCGTGTTACCTGAATATCTTCTTGTTGTTCTATATAGTCAAAATTATAATCAAAGGAATTAAACCCTAAGTAATATCCCCAACGTATTGGTTTTTTATCAAAATTTTGTTGATTTTGAACACGAGGCTTTGTAAGCCATTGTGCATTGGATGCTTGCGAAAAAATGAAGCAAAATATGATGATAATAAATACTCTCATGAATTTATTTTGAAGCTGTATAAATGGTGGCCACACCAAATGTTTGTGGATTATCTTTCACGTTGGTAAACCCAATTTTACGTAAAATATTGTTTAACACCTCTCCAAAAGGAAAAACAGAAGCACTTTTGCTTAGATATGTATACGCTTCTTTATCTTTTGAAAATAAACGCCCAACAGCAGGTAAAATCACATTAGAGTGAAATTTATATCCCTGTTTAAAAGGTGTTTTCGTAGGGACAGATGTCTCTAAAATCACAAAAATACCTCCAGGTTTAAGTACGCGATAAATTTCTCCAAGTCCTTTTTCTAAGGTCTCAAAATTACGTACACCAAAAGCAACTGTAATGGCATCAAAACTATTATCGTCAAAGGGCATAGCTTCACTATCTGCCTGAATCATTTCGATACGATCATCAAGACCACCTGTTTTTATTTTTTTACGCCCTACAGAAAGCATGCCTTCAGAGATATCAAGCCCTACTAATTTTGTAGCGCCACTTTTTGCAAGATTTATGATAAGGTCTCCAGTTCCTGTAGCTATATCAAGAATACTATCAGGTTTTGTGTCAGTGACAAGTTGTACTACTTTTTTACGCCATTTTACGTCAATTCCAAAAGAAATGACTCTATTAAGACCGTCATAGTTGCCAGAAATAGTGTCAAACATTTGCTCGACTTGCTCTTTTTTTGACTGATTTGTAGAATTATATGGCGTTACCTTTTTGGACATGGCATATTTTTTGACAAATATACGGCATCAATAGCGAAGATGATAAAGGACGTATCTAAAAAGAAAGTGCGATCTTCAGATTTTTTAGTATTGCTATTAATAGGTCTAGTATTGATATGATTATAAGGTGTTTTTGCTTTCGCGAAAGCGTATAATGTATAATTATCTATGTGATACTAACATAGTTCTTATCAATCGTGTATCTTTGTATCACTTTTCAGTTCATTATATTATATGAAAATTATTATTGCAGGAGCTGGTGAGGTGGGCTTCCATCTGGCCAAACTGCTATCATACGAGTCTCAGGACATTACACTTATAGACACCAATAAAGAAAGCCTAGCGTATGCAGATACGCATTTGGATATTAGGACTATTAAGGGCGATGCTACTTCGATTGCTATACTACAAGATTCTAGAGTAGAAAATGTAGACTTAGTTATTGCAGTTACTGCTAGTGAAACTACAAACATTACGGTTTGTGTACTCGCTAAGCAATTAGGTGCTGCACGTACTATTGCTAGAATTTCAAATACAGAATTTATAGAACATAAAGAACTTGCAGGTTTTTCTAAATTTGGTATCGATGAGTTGATTTCGCCAGAGAGTTTAGCAGCATCAGAAATTGAATTATTACTAAACCAAAGTGGATTTAGTGATAGTTATGAGTTTGAAGAAGGGGCACTTACTATGGTAGGGACTACCTTATCTCGTACGGCATCCTTTGTAGGGAAAAGTGTAAAAGAAGCAGCTACTATTTTTCCAGAGTTACATTTTATGCCTATCGCAATACAACGCTTAGGTACTCAATATACACTAATACCTCGTGGTGATACCGTTTTTAAAGAAGGCGATCAAGTCTATTTTATGACCATTCAAGGTGGGGTAGAAGAACTCTATAAACTTACTGGAAAAGTGCGCCAAAACATTAAAAATGTAATGATCTTAGGCGGAAGTAATATCGGTTTTAAAACCTGTAGGGATTTATGCTCTCATAAATTTAATGTAAAACTAGTAGAACGCGATAAGGATAAAGCAATAGATCTAGCAGATATCCTCCCCAAAGCATTAGTGATTAATGGAGATGGGCGTAACGTAGAGTTACTAGAAGAAGAAAATATTCAAGATATGGATGCCTTTATCTCTGTGACTGGAGATAGTGAGACCAATATTATGTCTTGTTTGGTAGCAAAATCAAGAGGGGTTAAGAAAACAATTGCGCTGGTGGAAAACATGGATTACTTCCAGTTATCACAAAGTATAGGAATTGATACACTTATCAATAAGAAGTTACTGGCAGCCAATAATATCTTTAGATATATCCGTAAAGGGGAAGTCGTAGCCATGACAAAACTCAATAATATGAATGCTGAATTATTGGAGTTTATCGTAAAGCCTACTTCTGAAGCCGAGGGCAAAAAAATTAAGGATATTGATTTTCCTAGATCTGCAACCATAGCAGGCGTGGTACGTAATGGCGCAGGTATTATTGCGCTAGGTGATTTTAAAGTGACCGCAGGAGATCGAGTTGTAGTATGCTGTTTGCCACGATCTATCAAGCAAGTAGAAAAAATGTTTGTTTAAACAGATATGTAAATGCCAAAACTTAATTATAAGATCATTTTTCATTTAATGGGGCTACTATTACTTTTTAATGGTGGTTTTATGTTGATTTCTGCTCTTGTGAGTTTTATTACAAAAGATGGGGTCGCACTACAGATTACGGCTTCTGGATTATTAGCATTATTTGCAGGAATGTTATTAATGTTTATGACGAAAGATCATAAAAAGGAAATCAAAAAGCGAGAAGGGTATATTGTAGTGACATTTGGTTGGTTATTTATGTCACTCAGTGGAATGCTACCGTATTTGGTTACAGATGCAATTCCATCCGTAACCGATGCTTTCTTTGAAACGATAAGCGGATATACAACAACAGGTGCAACTATCCTTACTGATATAGAATCATTACCTAAAGGAATTCTTTTTTGGAGAAGTACCACCCATTGGATTGGAGGGATGGGAATTATTGTTTTAGCAATAGCAATATTACCGTTGCTGGGTATTGGAGGGATGCAACTTTTTGCAGCAGAAGCCCCTGGGCCTAGTGCAGATAAATTACATCCAAGAATTACAGATACAGCAAAGCGATTATGGCTTATTTACTTTGGATTTACCGCTGCTGAAACGATAGCACTCAAGCTAGCAGGAATGTCGTTTTTTGATGCAATAAACCATGCAATGAGCACCTTGTCTACAGGAGGTTTTTCTACTAAAAATGCAAGTGTAGCCTATTGGAATGATACCCCTCTCATACAGTATATTATTATATTCTTTATGCTTTTAGCAGGGATGAACTTTGTCTTAAGTTATTTTGCATTTAAAGGAAAAGTTCAGAAAATAATTAAGGATGATGAGTTTAAGTTATATATGACTTTTGTTTTTGGTTTTACACTTATTACAGCATTGGTTGTCTACTTTAGAGCAGATGTAAGTGTATCTACAATAGATCATCCTATGGTATTAGGTGCTGGAGAGAGTGCATTTAGACATGGTCTTTTTCAAGTACTGGCTGTAATTACGACGACTGGATTTGTAACAGCAGATTTTACCATGTGGACACCATTTCTAACAGTGATCTTTTTTGGATTAATGTTCTTGGGAGGATCAGCAGGATCAACATCAGGAGGTATTAAAGTCGTTCGTCATTTATTGACCATACGAAATGCCTTTATAGAGTTTAAACGCACTTTACATCCTAATGCTATTTTACCTGTACGATATAATACACGTTCGGTAGATCGAACCATTATCTTTAACATATTAGCCTTCTTTATTCTGTATATGCTTTCTTGGATTGTAGGAGCAAGTGTATTGGGTGCTTTGGGGTTAGATTTTGTAACTGCTTTAGGAGGCGCAGCATCTGCTCTTGGTAATGTAGGACCCGCTTTTGGAGATTTAAGCCCAGTAGATAGTTATAATAGTTTGCCAGGAGCTGGTAAATGGTGGCTAGCATTTTTAATGCTTATAGGTCGTCTAGAATTATTTACAGTATTAATTTTACTAACGCCTTTCTTCTGGCGTAATAGATAACTATGCATTTATTAGAAACATATGACCTAGTCATTATAGGAGGAGGACCTATAGGACTTACTTGCGGAATTGAAGCTCAAAAAAAAGGACTATCATATATCATATTAGAAAAAGGAGTTTTGGTGAATTCTTTATATAATTTTCCAGAACAAATGACTTTTTTTAGCACGTCTAAATTATTGGAAATAGGAGGTGTTCCTTTTATATCGCATACAGATAAACCTACGCGTAAAGAAGCATTAGAATATTATAGAAGGGTTCAAGAAAGTTGGCACTTAAATTTGAAACTCTACACAGAAGTCTCTTCAATGACTCCAAAAAATAATGGATATCATATAGCAACAAATAAAGGAGATACATTTACAAAATCTGTAGTGATATGTACAGGGTTTTATGACACTCCGAGAGCATTAAATATACCTGGCGAAGACTTACCTAAGGTAACTCATTTTTATAATAGTCCGCATCCATATGTAGGTCAGAAAATAGTAGTGATTGGAGCTGCAAATTCAGCCTGTGATGTAGCATTAGAAACCTACTATAAAGGCGCAGATGTTACCATGGTTATTCGCAAGTCTGAAATCTATCCCAAAACAAAATATTGGATAAAACCCAATATAGAAAATAGAATCAAAGAAGGAGCTATCAAAGCCTATTTCGAAAGTGATGTTGTTGAAATTAAAAAAGATACTGTTGTAATACAAACCCCAGAAAGAATCGTAGAAATAGAAAATGATTTTGTGCTTGCTATGATAGGGTATAAGCCTAATTACAACCTATTTGAAAAGTTGGGATTACCCATTACTGATGATGCGACCAAAGTGCCTATTCACAATCAAAATACGTTAGAGACTCCCCTTAAAAATGTATATGTAGCAGGTGTCATAAATGCTGGTCTCCAGACGAGTAAATTATTTATAGAAAATACACGTGAACATGCTGCTATAATTTTGGAAGATATTGATAGTAAATTGTAGCTTTACAACTTCATTATATCTTTTTTAATATGAGTCAAACTACAGATACCATTTTAATGATTCGTCCTGTGCATTTTAGGATGAATGAACAAACAGCAGTCAATAACTATTATCAAAAAGTAGTTGATAATGTGACCCCAGAAAAACTTTTACAAAATGCACAACAAGAATTTGATGATTTTGTAAGAAAGTTAGAAGCTGTAGGTATCAATGTTGTGGTTGTAGATGATGCAAAAGAAACTGATACTCCCGATGCCCATTTTCCTAATAACTGGATAAGCTTTCATCAGAATGGGAAAGTAGCTATGTATCCAATGTTTGCAGAAAATAGACGTACAGAAAGACGTGAAGATATTTTTGACGTATTAGAATCTAAAGGTTTTAGTATTACAGATATCATCGATTATTCTTCTGCCGAAGACGAAAATCTATTTTTAGAAGGAACAGGGAGTCTGATTTTAGATCGTGTAAACCGCAAAGCGTATTGTGCACTTTCACCTAGAGCAGACGAAGAAGTACTTATAGAATTTTGTGAAGATTTTGAATACACCCCTGTTATTTTTACAGCAAATCAGACTGTAAATGGAGAACGATTACCGATTTATCATACCAATGTGATGATGTGTATTGGAGAAAAAGTATCTGTGATATGCTTAGATTCTATAGATGATAAAAAGGAACGAAAAAATGTGACAAAACATCTTAAAGAAGACGGAAAAGAGATTATTGCCATTACAGAAAAACAAGTAGTACATTTTGCAGGCAATATGCTAGAGCTTAAGGGAACAAATGACACCCCATATTTAGTAATGAGTAATGCAGCATATCAAAGTCTTACGAAGAAGCAAATCGATCAAATCGAAAACCATGCAACAATACTCTCAAGTTCTCTTGATATTATAGAAGCTTGTGGAGGAGGTAGTGCGCGTTGTATGATGGCAGAAGTCTTTCTTCCAAAAAAATAACGTATTTTGGTCGTATGCTTTCGCGAAAAACAAAATATGGACTAAAAGCGCTCACGTACATTGCGCGTCAGGAAGAGAATTCTATGGTTCTTATTCAAGATATTTCTGAAGCAGAAGATATATCAAGAAAATTTTTAGAAAGCATCTTACTTTCATTAAGAAAAGCTGGTTTTTTAGGAAGTAAAAAAGGCAAAGGTGGAGGCTATTATCTCATAAAAGAACCTAAGGAAATAAAAATGGCAGCGATTATCAGAGTCCTAGAAGGACCTATTGCCATGTTGCCCTGTGTGAGCTTAAATTTTTACGAAAAATGCGATGATTGCCCTGATGAAGGGAGATGTACAGTACATGGGCTTATGAGAGAAGTGAGAGATAGCACATTGCATGTACTTGAAAATAAGACCCTTGCTGACCTTTTAGTATAAAAAATTAAATTCCTAGTAATTATGTAGGAAATTGTATATATTAGCTTATAATTAAGCACAATGATATTGTCTTAGAAAGATGTCTTTTTTAACTGTGTTTGTAGTTTTCATAGTTATTATTTAACTCAAAAACTCTGAGTTGACATTTAGGTTATATTTTTTTAGTAGGATTTAAAAAGCAACCAATATCTTTCTTTCAATAGTAATTGTGCTTTTTTCTTTCTTATAGTTGATTTCTTTCAAGTTCTCAATGCCATTAACTAAATTTTCTTCAAATTTCTGTTTAGTTTTAAAAACTAAGTAAAATCAATATAGCTTAATTATTATATTTGTTTTCGCGAAAATACATTCGGGATGTGGCGCAGTCCGGTTAGCGTACACGGCTGGGGGCCGTGTGGTCGCAGGTTCAAATCCTGTCATCCCGACCAAGCAGAAAAGTGATTTACGAATGTAAATCACTTTTTAATTTTAGAGAGTATTCAAAACCTAGTTTTGATAAACGATCAAAAATTAAAAAGTAGAAAGCGTAGCTTCACTTTTGTATTTGCAACAAAGAGTTTATGAGGATTCTATAAATCCTGTGTTAGTGCTCAAAACCTAGTTTTGATAAACGATCGAAAATTAAAAAGTAGAAAGCGTAGCTTCACTTTTGTATTTGCAACAAAGGGTTTATGAGGATTGTAGATTACTACCTATCTTTATCAAAAAACGACTATGAGTAAAAGAAACTTCCCATTCTTACTATTCCTATTTTTAATGAGTTGTGTCACGATACAAGCTCAATCTCCAAAAATAGAATACATAGCACATGCTGCCTTTGTTATAGAATCTTCTCAAGGTACACGAGTTGTCCTAGATCCATACCATAGCTATAGACAGATGGGATTTACGTTTCCAGAAGATATTTCTGCCGATTTTGTATTAATTACTCATCCGCATTATGATCATGATGGAAGTCAGTATTTTAGTAAAAATACTCCTGTTTATCGAGATGCTGGAGCCTATCAGTTTAAAGATATTGTATTTAAAGGAATAGCTAGTAAGCATAGCTTTGCAGAACAGATCGGAAAATCTGGAAACCAAAATTATAATACGATTTGGGTTGTTGAAGTAGACGGAATTAAAATCGCACATTTAGGAGATAATGAAGTGCCAACGACCGAAGAAGTAAAACAGCTTGCAGATGTAGATTATATTATAGGACATCCACGAGATGCATATTTTACATTATTTCCTAATGCGGTATATATTCCGAATCATTATTTACTTCCTGAAATCACAAAACATAAAAACTGGATGCAGCCCGTAGATGGATGGTTAACGGATAAAAAAGGAGTAGTACAGTTAGCTACAAATACGTATAAACTTATTCAAGATGAGGCTTCTACAAAAATTTTAGTTTTTACACCTTCATCATTCGTTCAAGAATGGTCACAAGAATATTATGCTGCATTAGCTGCAATGAAAGAAGGATCCGAATTACAGAAAGCATCCGGAGATTTCGAAATGATACTTACGGCTTATGATAAAGCGATAATGCTTGCGCCTTATGTAATGGACGGATATTATGCAAAGGCTGTTACGCTTTCGCGAAAGCAAAATTATCAAGAAACTATAGCGGTACTACAAAAAGCTTTCGTTGCCGTGCCTGACATGGACTGGGGAGTAGAAGCAAAAGCCAGAGCATTATTAGCAGAAGCTTATATAGCAACAAATCAATCAACGTTGGCATACAGCCAATATGTATGGCTCAGTAGGCATGATAGGATTGTAAATCGTATGACTATAGAGAAGGCAGAAGCGTTTATAAAAAACTATCTAGCGAATAAGTAATTTATTCTTTAGTTACTTTTTTTACGTGTTCTTCAGTGACCATTTCGTCATGTGAATTTCCCCAGCTATTTAAAATGTAAT
Source organism: uncultured Dokdonia sp. (assembly GCF_947492535.1). GTDB lineage: Bacteria > Bacteroidota > Bacteroidia > Flavobacteriales > Flavobacteriaceae > Dokdonia. The sequence goes on from NZ_CANLNH010000001.1 coordinate 532,809, forward strand.
TCATAACGTCTGCAACTTCATCTTCATAGAGACCTAGTGCTGCCATAACGCCGTTATACGTTTCGCCATTTACTTTGATCTCACCCGTTTGTCCATACTTTACGACACGTATGGCATTTGTGATATTATTTTTTGTTAACCAATCAGATTTTGCAAGAGGAGGAAACGTTTTAGGAATACCTTCTCCTTTTCCTAAATGACATTGTACGCAATATTCTGTATATACTTCGGCACCTCGTTCAATACTTTCTTTAAGAGGGTCTTGAGAGGTAGTGTATACCGGAGATTCCTTTTGTAATGTAAATCCCATTAATAAACAACCTATGGCACTTATAATAAGTAGCTTTTTCATGAAATTATTTTTTAATCATACGTGCAATTCCTGCTCCTTCTATTCCTAAGTATATGTAACCATCAGGTCCCATTACCACATTACGCATACGACCTGCATCTGCAAGTAGTTTTTCGCGACCCACTACAGTATTTCCTTTTAAAATAAGACGTTCTATATATTTGAATTTAAGAGATCCTACTAATAAACTACCATCTAAATCTCCATATTTACTATTAGAAACAAAATCCATTCCGCAAGGCGCGATAGAAGGAACCCAATAATAAATAGGTTGTTCCATTCCAGCTTTTTCTGTCATGTCTGTAAATGACGTTCCGCTGTAATTAATTCCGTATGAAATAACAGGCCAACCATAATTTTTGCCAGCTTCTGGAATGTTTACTTCATCACCACCACGAGGTCCATGTTCATGGGTCCATACAGCTCCTGTTTTAGGATGTATTGCCATTCCTTGAGGATTACGGTGTCCATAAGACCAAATGGCTTCTTTAGCTCCAGATTGCCCTACAAAAGGATTGTCTTTAGGAATACTACCATCATCATTAAGTCTATATACTTTCCCTCCATCACGTGTAATATCTTGAGGATTTTCATCACGTGCTCCACGATCGCCTATGGTGAAGAATACATGCCCTTTGTCATCAAAAACAATTCTAGATCCAAAGTGATGGCTCTTTCTTGTGTTAGGACTTCCTTTATATAATACTTCTTGATTGATAAGTGCTGTTCCCTTAAGTTTTGCACGCATTAAGGCTGTGTGTGCTCCTTCACCATCACCTTCGACAGAGGAGTAGGTAATATATATCCATCCATTCTTTTTATAATCAGGATGTAGACGTATATCTAGTAGTCCACCTTGGTTACGGCTTGATACTTCTGGAACACCTGTAATCATTGTTTTTGTACCGTTTTTAAAATGAATGAGCTCTCCACTTTTTTCAGTAATAAGCATAGCACCATCAGGTAAAAAAGTAAGCCCCCAAGGATTTACAAGCTCTGGGACTACCATTTCGATAGTATAATTGTCATTTTGTTTTAATTCGAAATCGTTGGTTCTAGTTTCTTGAGCACAGCTTAAACTTGTGATCACTAGCATGAAGATAAAAAGGAACTTATTTTTCATGGTTTAATTTTTCCGAAAAATACTCAATATTCTTCAAATGTGGTGCAATCTTAACATTATCCTATAGTTTAAAACTGAGATGTCATTATAGGTTGTTATTAAGTTATAGGTTTTCTTGATAACATCTTTGTAAGGATATAGCTTAAAAAGCTACTTTTGTAGTCTTAACTTAGTATTTAATTTAATAAGTGAATCTGAGTCTGTACCTATTGTACGCTCCTGCCTGCCGGCAGGCAGGTTCGCGAAAGCATAAAAATATGGAAATCGAACACGTAAAATGCTTAATTATTGGATCAGGACCTGCAGGATATACTGCGGCTATTTATGCAGCAAGAGCAAATATGGCACCTGTATTATATCAAGGAATGCAACCTGGAGGCCAATTAACAACCACAAATGAAGTAGAAAACTTTCCTGGATACCCTGATGGAATTACTGGACCTGCTATGATGATCGAGTTGATGAATCAGGCAAAAAGATTTGACACAGATGTACGTGACGGATGGATCACTAAAGTAGATTTTTCTGGAGATGTACATAAAGTGTGGGTAAATGGAGAAACAGAAATTCATGCTGATACGATTATCATATCTACAGGAGCTACTGCAAAATATTTAGGATTAGAATCAGAACAAAAATACTTAAACCTTGGAGGTGGAGTATCTGCTTGTGCAGTTTGTGATGGTTTCTTCTATAAAAATCAAGAAGTAGTGATTGTAGGTGCTGGAGATTCGGCAGCAGAAGAAGCACATTACTTATCGAAACTTTGTACTAAAGTAACCATGCTTGTACGTCGTGATGAATTTAGAGCTTCTAAAATTATGGCAGCTCGTGTTAAGAATACAGAAAACATAGAGATTCTGTTTAATACAGAAACTGATGAGGTACTTGGAGACGGACAGGTAGTAACAGGTGTTCGTGTTTTTAATAATAAAACACAAGAGAAGCATGAAATACCTGCAACAGGATTTTTTGTAGCGATAGGACATAAGCCTAATACAGATATCTTTAAAGACTATTTAGATCTAGATGCAACAGGGTATATCATTAATGAACCTGGAACATCAAGAACCAATGTGCCTGGCGTATTTGTTTCTGGAGATGCAGCAGATCATGTGTATCGTCAAGCAATTACAGCAGCAGGAACAGGATGTATGGCAGCACTAGATGCTGAGCGTTACCTTGCCGCAAAAGAAAGCGTCGTAGAGGCAGAAGCGTAAGAAATTTCTATATAAAGTATGAAAAGTCCTTCTTAGTTTAAAACTAAGAAGGACTTTTTATTTGTAATAAATTACTTGTAATTTGTTTTTTAATTTATTGATTATTAATATGTTAAAAATATTTGATTTCTAATTCAGGTATAAATACGCTGTTTTTAAACGAAGACAAGTGTCAACTTTGTGTTTAACAATAATGAGCTCGTTGTTAAACAAAATATCTAAAATAGAAATTATGAAAAAATCACAATCAAATTTATTACACTACATTCATGTATTGTTAGAAAGTGATAAAGACCTAAAGGCTTTTATCAAAAATCCAGCAAAAGCGGCAGAGCATGAGGATAATGGACTCACAAAAGCTGAACGTTCTGTATTGAGAAGAACAGTGGCACATTTACCAAGTACGTCAAAAAGTAATTTTGCAATGACACGTACATTAAGTTCCTATAGACGGTCTTTACGATTACTTCAAAATGTATTACATAATTCAGGAACTAAGATGATGGGAGATGTACTCTCTAACGGTACAGTTACTGAAGATAATACGGTATTTTATCTTGTTGTAAATTATCCTAATATGGATAGTGGAGAAAGTCTTGATTTTACCTGTGAAACAAATGATGATGTTAATAAAATAGGTGGGCCTTATGCAAATGCGCAGTCTTTTCAAATTGTATTTGGATCTGGTAGCACCACTATAGAACGATTAGTTTTAGGGGCAAGTCAGGCATTTCCAAGTATTATTAGTTATGAGACAGTAGACATAGGAGGAAAGCCTTATATCTCTAGTATTACTATTAATGGTAGAACATTAAAAGCTGATCTTAGCAACGCTTGCTATGACCTTAGTACTAATCCGGATGCAGACTTTGTCTTTTGGTTTTACTCTGTAAATGGAGTAGCAAATCCTAATACATCTGGAAGTGTAGGAATGAGTTTTGCAGATTACCAATTACAAAGTGGAGACACTGTTTATTTACAATTGATAGCTCCAGATAAGACATATGGTTTCCAACCATGTTAGTATAATTTTCATTTGAAAATTATGTGTTAGTTGCTATGTACAATCACGTATGATAAAGATAGGGTTGTACATTATAAAAAAGCCCGCAATAGGATTGCGGGCTTTCGTGTGAATCAAGAGCAGTGATTGCACACGTACATTGATTGGTCTGTTTGTTATATATTAAAAGTAGGTTTTGTTTATTCTTTTGCAGAAACACTCCCTCCAGAGTAACTCTTCTTAGGCTTATCTACTTCTTTAGGATTTCCCCAGTAATCTATATCTCCTCCACTAGAAGCACGTGCTCGTAATTTATCGGTTACTTTAATATCTATGTTACCTCCACTAGAAGCACTTGCATTTGCATATTTTGCCCTCAATTCTTTAGCATTTATGACACCTCCTTGAGATACATCTGCGTCTAGTTGTTCTGAGCTTCCAGCAAGGCGTATAGATCCTCCGCTACTTACATTTGTATTTATGTTACGTACAATAGCTTCGGCTTTTATAGATCCTCCACTAGATACATTAAGGCTTAAATCTTCTCCTTTTAAAACTTCTTTTGTTACGATGTCTGCCCCACTACTTGCTTTTATAGATTGTAGATTTCCTACATAGGTCACAAATACTTTTTTGGAAGTTGCACTACGTATGTTATGTTCAGAGTAGATTTTTAAAGTGCTTCCTTTTACATAAATATCTGCTAGTTCAATGATGTTTTCATCTGCTTCTACAACGACAGATACTTCTGATCCTTTTTCTAAATATACATCCCATCCATTTCCAGCGGCTACACCGTCAAAGTCTTCAGTGATGTTAAAGTTTTCTGTTTGTACATTTCCGTTTCCTCGCACTTGATTAAATGAGCCGTCAAAGACACAAGATGTTACCAAAAGCGAAGTAAGTACTCCAATCATAAATTTAATTAGTGTTGTCATGATTCCCTTGTTTTTATTGTTTAATTGATTGTGATGAATGATTCCTCTTTTTTTATTTACTGTAAAAGTGCCCCATTATACGCTTTCGCGAAAGCGTAAAAAGCTCAATTGTTATTTTTTTAGGCTGAACTGTGATTTTTCTTAGTTACATATTGAACAATAATTCTTGGAAGCTTATATGCAATCGTGAATAGTGTCCAAAAAATGATTCCAAATAGCAATGGGAGTATTGCTCCAAATACATACGTCATTCCTAGTATGTATCCTAGTAAGCATTCAGGTCTATATATAGGAACAAAAAAGGATGCTACTATCAGACTTAACGTCATATACATAGGTATTGTTTCTGAACCTGTAGTAAACGAATAGGATAATAGAGCTGCATATAGAAAAAATCCTATAAATCCATAGATAGTAGATGATGTATTATTTTTAGTTTCTTCTTTAAGTGTTCTAAGATATACTAGATATAATAACCCCCAAGTAACTATAGGTATTGTGATAGCTCCCCACCAGTTTGAAAATCCTGGATACGCGTCGTTATGTAAAATATAATGTGTGGGGACACCTTCATGAAAATAATCCCAAGCTAAAAATGCCCACATCAGTATACTTACAACTAATGTAATGACTAATCTGTTTTTAAATGTGAGGTCTATCTTCATGATTTCTAAATGTTTTTGCTATTCTACACGAGTAGCTTCTTCTACATTTTTGCCATTTTCTAATACAATGAATTTTTCAATGCTTCCATCTTTTCTTGCTACAAACTTTAACGCGATAGGCGCTTGAGGATGCGCAAAAGTATCTGTTGATTTTGCTACTAAATCTGCTTGCATGTTTCCAGCATCAAGATGCATAACGCCATCTTTTATAGATATGGTTACACTTCCTGTTTGAGGTGCTTTGTAATTGCCGGCATAACGTGCAAGCAATTCAGTAGCCACTTTAATTCCATTGGTGTTTATCTCTGGTGCTTGGTGATCATAACTCAAAACACGAGATATTTTCCACCCTGCGTCTTCTTTAAGCCACAGATGTGTAAATTGAGACACTTCGGTTTTATATAGTTCTTTACCAGATTCTTTGATAAAGAATTCATGGACTCCTTTTTGAATGGCTCCATATAAAGTTCCGTTTTTACGAAGTGGAAAAACAGAAAGACTATTAGGTACTAATTTGCGAATGGGTTTTTTAGTCTCATCGCACATGTTTGTTATAAAGGAAGTTATAAACGTATCTTTCCCTTTGGTAATACCGCCTTTATCGTGAAAGAATTCAAGATCTTCACTTAAGGCTGTGTTCATAGCTTCTTTACTACAGTTGTTGAAACCTTCTTCAAAAAGTAGAGCATCCATTTTTTGTAGTTCTAGAAATAATTCAGAATCCTGCGAGATCTGAGCCAGACTCAAAAATGGGATGAAAAGTGCTATGATGATTGATTTATATATAGTCATTGATTGATTATTAATGTAAACTAATTACTTCTGCAATTTCCCACTTGGTATCATTTACTTGCCTCCAAATCATAATAAACTTGGTAGGTGTAGCGTTTGCATTAGGTTCTTGATTATTATAAAAAGAATGCAATCCCATGGCAACAGCACCAAAATCTTTAATCGCATGAACTTCTAAACTTTCTGTAACGAGTGTACGAGTCACTTTGTTACAGATATTACGTTCAATACTATTTATGATATCTTGCTTTACTGTGCTAAGTCCTCCATTATCGTGATAGAACTTTATATCATCAGCATATAAGTTTGCTTGTGTTTTTAGATCACAGGTGTTATATGCATCAAAATATTGTTTGTCAAGTGCTGCGATTGTTTTGAAAAGCTCAGAATCTTTAGCTACTTGTGCCATACCTATAAAAGGGATGAAGAGAAGAAGTCCTATGAGTTTTGCAGTGGTCATTAATTTGTTTTTTGATTGATGAATGAATACTAATTGCTTTTTTGTTAAATACTATCTCTTTCCCTAGTTGATTTTTCTAGGGTGTCTTTTTTCCAGTCTGTATTTTCTGTAGACTCATCTCTTTCCCAATCAGGAATTTCTTGTCCTTCTTCATAAGAACGTTGTTCCCAATCATCTTCTCTATAATTAGTAGAATTATCTTGTTCAGTACAGGTGTCACATACTAGCTTACCTCTTTTCATATGTAAGAATTTCTCTTCATTACCATTATCTAATAAGTCTCTGTATCGATTATTATTACGGTGGTAACTATACGTATTTTCATCTGCATAGAGTGTGGTGCCTTCAGGAAGGTATAAGATAACTTGTACTTCTTGGTTTCTAAATTTACTACTTGCTACGGTTGTAAAGAATCCATCTAAGTATAATGTATTATCTATGACTTCAAAGTTATAGTCTATACGACTTGCTTCTTCTTTCGCTGCAGAAAAGCTACGTCCGTTTGTTTCTTTTTGAATTTTCAGATAGGCATTGTCTTCTGTTGTGCTACGTACAATAAGGCGTACATTACGTCTCATATAAACACGTTCTCCATTATTGTCATACTCTACTAGAAAACTACTAGAACGACGTAACTCTCCAGGAAGTAAGTCACTGCCTTGCATTCTCAATGTTAAGGTATCGTTTGTAGTAATTGCAAGTGTTTCTTGAGTCGTTACTTTTCCTGTAAATGAATGCTCTGTCGCTTCACGTATCCCTATAACTCCTAAGCCAATAACAGATAATAACCAGATACCAAGTAACGATAGTTTTCCAGCGAGAGGCATTGATTTTAAATTACCTGCTAATATTTTTAATCCTAAATAGAAAAGGAAGAAAAAAGGAATACCTACGGCAAAGAATGTTAATAATGAAGCCAACCAAAGCGGTATACCAGCTGTGTGTATATAGTCTCCATAATTACCAAGGTCGCCATAAAATATATCAAATGTACCTGCGGTAAATAACCCTACAAATAGAGAGATAACAACAGCCGCTCCTGTGATAATAAAGAGTACACCAATGATTTTGGCAAGTACCTTTAAGAAGAACATTATGATTTTACCAATGGTTTGAAAAAAACCTTGTGCTCCTTTTTTAGCTTGATTCCCATATTTATCATAGTCTACATTTTTTACTGCGTCAGCCACATTTTCAAATCCTTCTTTTACTTTTTCTTGAATATTGTCAATGTTAACTGCCTTTCCCGTCATTGAGAGTTTATCGGCTGTAGAGGTTGCTTCAGGCATTAAAATCCATAATAAGATATAGATCAAAATTGGAGATCCAAATCCTACTAATACTAGGAATACCCATGCTAGGCGAATCCATATAGAATCGACACCAAAATAATGACCTAAACCACTAGAAACACCACCTATATAGGCATTATCTACATCCCTATATAGTTTTTTGCCACTTCCAGAAGATTGTGTTCTTTTAGATTTTTTACTTTTTGGAGCATCTTCAAAGATGTCGTCATCTACCATATAATCTTCGGGTTGTCCCATTACGGCAATCACTTCATCTAGCTCTTTTGTGCTTATTACTTGACGCGCATCTTGAATTTTAGCGCTAAAAAGTTCAGAAATACGAGCTTCTATATCTGCAATAATTTCATCTTCTCCCGTAACGCCCTCAAATGAACGTTTGATCGCAGTGAGATAGCGTTGTAATTTGGCATACGCATCCTCATCTATATGAAAGAAAATACCGGCTAAATTTATATTTACTGTCTTGTTCATTTTTTTGATTTTTTTGTTGAGGTTACTACCGTTACTGCGGTTTGTAATTCGTCCCAGGTGGTTGTGAGTTCATTTAAAAAGAGTTGTCCTGTTTCCGTAAGCCCATAGTACTTACGTGGGGGTCCGCTTGTGGATTCTTCCCAGCGATAATTAAGCAATCCCGCGTTCTTAAGCCGTGTAAGTAGTGGGTAAATTGTACCTTCTACTACGAGTAATTTAGCATCTTTGAGTGTGTCTAAGATTTCGGCTACGTAGGCATCGTCGTCTTTTAATACAGACAGGATGCAATACTCTAGCACGCCTTTACGCATCTGTGCTTTGGTGTTTTCAACCTTCATAGATTTCCATTTTAATATGCGTTAAACTGTTCATTTTTTGATTGTTCTAAACAAATGTTTAGATAATTTGATTGATTGTAATTGATGATGAATTTTCTTTATACGCTTTCGCGAAAGCGTATATCGATTTTTAATTATAAACCAGAGGTTTGATAATTGTTTGATCTGTAAATACCAATACAGTTATAAAAAAACTAATGATAAAATAATTGATGAGATTAAATTTCCAGTGATATTTATAGGTCGATGCCATTTTATAAACTAATCCAAATAATAGCAATGATACAAGAATAGGTAAGGTCATTTTTCCAATACCTAGTGATTCACTTATACGTGCTTCATCATTTGGATTAAATAACGATATCGCGGCTGCTAAAAAACGTTGAATAAACGCGATAAATAATAATATATATACATATTTGTTGTCTTTTTTACGTAAAACATAAAAGAATATTCCAGCGGTAATGATTGTAAATATGGGGCCTGCTGCACTTACTAATTGTCGTTCCCAGTCATGTGCATAGGACCCTTCTGAAAGTGTCACTGTATTTAATGTCATTGTCATATCATATCCTAATAGCGTGCCCATTATGTAATGCGCTAACTCATGAAAAATGAAGGATAGAAGTACAAAGATTCCAATCGTTAGAATAAACTTTATGTCAATAGTATGATTCATTATTCTTCTGTCTTATCCGTTTGTTCTGTTGTTTCTTCTGCTGAACTATTAGATATTTCCTCTACTGTAGAAGCTTTAATAAAATTTATGGATAATGGATATTTATAATTCTTTCCATTAGATGCAGTGATAGCTGCAGAAATAACACTTACAATTTCAAAAATTGCTAATCCTAATGCGAGAGTTCCTACTATAATTGCAATGATTAGTAACGTACTCATATTTGCAAAATCTCCATGAGTATGGAAATGATCATTAATAATAATATGTCCATTTGTGCCTTCTAATTTAATTGCTTGCCATACAAAAAATGGAATACTAATAATAACAAGTGCAATCGTATAAATAAGAATACTTAATTGAAAATTAATTGCATCTCTTCCATGTTCTTCTACAAATCGTGATTTGTTTTTTTGAGCACTCCATAAAATGAGAGGAGCGATCAAATTACCAAAAGGAATAAACCACTTACTAAAAGTAGATAAGTGTATAAATGTGCTAAGATTTTTGTGGTGTGTTGTTACGGTGCTTTCCATTACTTACTAATTTCTTATACAAATATATGTCTTTTAAAAGGTATTATGTTACGCATAGTACTAAAAATTAACATTTTATTAACTTTTATCGTATTGATTGATTTGATTTAAAATGCTGTTTATTAGTATTTTATATTAAATTTTGTGATTTTGATATTTTTTTAAAAATATAAAGCTGTTGTGTTCATGTCATAAAGTATGACCTAAAATTAATCACTATTTTTGTAGCATATGAATGATATGAAGATTTTGAGTGCAAGGAAATTTAATCTATTTACGATGCTTAAGTTGCCAGCAGCATGGTTAACTGGCGTACGATTAAAAACCATAAATGAAAACGTTAGCACAGTACAAGTAAAACACCGATGGATTAATCAAAATCCATTTAAAAGTATGTTTTGGGCAGTACAAGGAATGGCTGCCGAACTTTCTACAGGTGCCTTAGTGATTTCATATATTAGAAATAGTAATGAGAAGATTTCTATGCTAGTCGCTTCCAATAATGCTTCTTTTACTAAAAAAGCAACAGGAAGAATTACATTTACTTGTGAAGATGGTGTCAAGATAAAGGAAACCATTCAAAGAGCTATCGAGACAGGAGAAGGACAAACCTGTTGGATGAAAGCTATAGGGACTAATACAGAAGGAATTCAAGTAAGTGAGTTTAATTTTGAGTGGACCGTGAAGGTGAGATCAAAAAAGTGATTTTGCATACAGTCTTTGTTTTAACTTCATCCCCTTTCTTTTATTTTTCTGTTTCAGAAATGGTTGTGATTCCTCGTATTTCTAATTTCTAATTTCTACTTTCGTAGTTCTAACAATCAAGCGTGTCGTATCATGAATTATATTCTTTTTGACGGAACAGTTCGTAACCAATTATTACCCTTTACATATACGCGTCCCGTAGCCGATATTCGTATAGGAATTCTCACGATACGAGAAAAATGGGAACGATTTTTAGGATATACTACGTCTACAGTAACTGAAGAATACCTTAGTGATAAATGGCCTATGGTAGAATTTCCAGAGAATGTGATGATCAACGCCTCTTATTTACCAACACCTAACCTGGTGACTATTATAAAAGGAATGACAGAGGGGCAAGCTATTTTTGATGGAGAAGAAGTGATTGCATTCTACACAAAAGAAGATCAAGAAGTAGATTTTGACACCTATGATATTATTGAATATACCTTTGAAGATTTATTTAAAATCGAGCATACTTGGGATATCTTCTCTAAAAATGCCAGAGCTATAGCAGAAGACTATGCGTTGCTTACAGAAGAAAGAACATCACAGCCTATTCCGCAAATGGTAGTGGCATTAAATGCTGCAGATATCTTTATAGAAGAAGGTGCAAAACTTCCCTTATGTTCTTTGAATGCGGAAAATGGTCCTATCTATATAGGGAAAGATGCAGAGATCATGGAAGGATCTATGATACGCGGCCCGTTTGCTTTGTGTGAGCATGCTACAGTAAAAATGGGTGCAAAGATATATGGAGGTACTACCGTTGGACCACATTGTAAAGTAGGGGGTGAGGTAAATAATGTAGTGTTGTTTGGATATTCGAGTAAAGGACATGATGGATTTTTAGGAAATACAGTACTAGGAGAGTGGTGTAATATCGGAGCCGATAGTAATAACTCCAATCTTAAAAATAATTATGCTTCTGTAAAATTATGGGACTATGAAACGGGTCGTTTTGCAAATACTGGATTACAGTTTTGTGGTTTAATGATGGGAGATCATAGTAAGTGTGGTATTAATACCATGTTTAATACAGGTACCGTTATTGGAGTAGCTACTAATATTTTTGGTAGCGGATTCCCTCGTAATTTTGTGCCTTCATTTCAATGGGGAGGCGCCAACGGATTTGTAACGCATCTTCCTAAAAAAGCCTATGAAACAGCTCGTATTGCTATGGCACGTCGTGATATAGAATTGACCGAACAAGATGAGGCCATTTTAAATCATGTATTTGAAGAAACAAAACAATACAGGAGAGAATAGTTTTATGTTACTGAAAATCTTAGCTTTAACTATAATTAAGAGGTGATCTATCTGTTTTAACAATTTTAGATAACTCCTTTTGAAACTATTGCTTACTATTCACAATATAATTTTTCAAATAAAATATGTAACTAATTGTTAATTAATAAGTTATGTTGTTTTTTCTTTATTATTTTACTTACATTTAAGAACCTTAATTAGTGAAGAAATGACACAATCCTTGAGTGTCACATTAAAGATCAAGGTTTATATTATTTGTTTAAAAAATTATTTATGAAAAAATTAGAGAATTTAGGAAAAACCTTAAAAGTGCTAGAGCAAAAATCTGTTAATGGAGGAATGCATCCGCCTACGACTAACTTCGTATGTATAGAAAATTTTCCATTTATATATTATGTAAATGAAGGAGAATTATGTAGAGATGGTAGTGTGCCTCTTTGTCCATAATTTAAAATCATATATCATCCAGATATTAAGTGTCTGGGTGATATATTCTATTACTTAAAACTTTTAAACCACCAACTCCAATCTATACCAGTAGCTATAAAATATACAATGACTAATGATACGATCGTAATGAGAATAAACTTTTTCTGTTCTTGTTTCTTTTCTTTTTGAATACAATCTCTAATTTCTTGTAACTGCTCTGGAGTTGCTTTTTTAGTAAAACGATTTGTTTCATCTTTTGAAGAGGCGTAAGAGAATTTTTGCTTTTTACGCTTAGGTAGTAATGCTCTATTCGCTTCTAATTGTTTATTTACCGACCCATGATCCATATGATATACTAATATTTAAATATAATTTTGATCCTTTAAAAACCATAACGCAGTCGCTAGTATGATAAAAATGACACCACCTATTAGGAGTAGTGTCTTATTTCTTTTTCTATGTTGAGATTCCATTTCAGTCTTGATCTTATGTAGAAGTTCTGGACTCGCTTTTTTAGGGTCAACATAACGTGTTATCTTACTTGTTAGTGAAACACTTCTTTTAGATTCAGGACGTTGCGCCCTATTGTTTTTAATAAGTGTTCTCCCCAAAGCTGCAAAACCAATACTATTTATGTTTAGTCTTCTCATAGTATCAGTTTAGTATATATAGAAAACCACTAAGAATGACTATAAATGAAACTACAGTAATAATGAGTATTTTCATATGTCTTACTTTTTCCTCTTTGCGTATTCTCGTACGAATTTCTGCTAATTGCTCAGGAGTTGCTTTTATGGGATCTTCCCATTTTTCATTTTTTGAACTTACAAGCGATAATTTCCCTTTTCTATGCTTCCCAAGCATAGCCCTGTTTACCTTTATTGCGTGGTTAGCCGCCGCTACACTTCCTCCAAATCCTGCCATAGTCGTTCTGTATTGATTATAATTATGGGTAGTAGAAAATGATGAAATGTTACAAAAAGACTAATTAGGTAGATAAGTGAATAATAACAATAGTTCCTAGAATGATCATTAATGTTACTATGATTGTTTTTATAATCCTTATTTTATGCTGTTTACGGATTTTGGTTCTTATCTCTGCTAACTGCTCTGGTGTAGCATGTTTATGATCTACCCAGACTTTATTAGATACAGTTGTTTGTGTCCTTTTTCTTTTAGATCGTTTTTTTAATAAATCTCTATTTGCTTTTAATGCTTGATTTACAGCAGCTCCTCCAAAATATCCCATAGTCGTTCTGTATTGATTACAATAATGGGTAGTAGAAACTAATGAAATGTTACAGGGAAAATAGTTGATTTGCTGTAAATAAGTAGATAGCGATTATAACTCCTATACTACTTAAAACAGTAACGATGCTTACTTTTATGAGCCTTACTCTTTGCTGTTTACGTATTTTGTTTCTAATTTCTAGGAGCTGTTCTGGAGTAGGTTGTTTAGGGTCTACCCAATTTTCATTTATAGAACTTACGAGCGAAAACTTTATTTTTTCTTTTCTAGGAAGTAGTGCTCTATTTCCCCTTAGTGATTCATTAGCTCATATGGCAACTCCTCCACATATTGTCATAGTCGTTCTATATTGATTACAATAATGGGTAGTAAAAACTAATGAAATGTTACAATAAAATAATTACGAATAAGATTTTAATCGAATTAAAAACAGCTTTATATCTTAGTTTTTTTCACTCTCTTTAAGACTAAAAAGTTTTGAGGATTAGGCGTCAAGCCACTTATATTTTTTCGCGTAAAGCGCACCACTTGATCGTAATATAAAGGGATAATAGGCGCTTTTGCAATAATGATACTATCCATTCGGATATAGTCTAATTTACGGGTGTCTACATCTACCATAGAAAGACTATGTTCGTAAATAGAATCGTAATCTGCGCTCTTAAAATGCGTGTAATTTGGACCGTTTGGTGTAAAGTTTTTACTATAAAATAAACTCAAATAGTTCTCTGCATCTGGGTAATCTGCAATCCAGCTTGCGCGAAAAGCATCTAACTCTCCACTACTTTTCATCTGTCGTAAGGTAGAAGGCGGCATCACATTAATCTCCACACGAAGTCCTGCTTTTTGGAGCTCGCGCTGTATATATTCACAAATGTCAAGATACTGGCTATTGGTTCCGATGGAGATCATAGGATCCATATTACCACTCTTTTTTTTGTATTGTTTTATAAGCTTTCGCGAAAGCGTAGGATTGTATGCATACCCTTTTATATAGTCAAATCCAGGTAATCCCATTGGGATAAAGCCATGTTGCGCGGGTTCTCCAATACCATTACGTAAATAGGTGATCATTTTTTGACGATCAAACCCATAATTGACGGCCTTTCGAAGTAGTTCTGACTGTACTTCATCTGTACTGCTGTCTAGGTAAAAACCGATATACTCCGTATTCAATTGCGGACTCACGCTCAAGTCAACATCATCTTGGTATTTTTCGCGCAAGCGGCCAGAAGCTGTTAATAGCTCATCTTTATAAGAAGGGTCTAAGGAGTTTAAAAAATCAATGTTTCCTTGTGCAAACTGTAAAAACTCACTTTGCTTATCGGGTAAAAAAGTAATAGCGACTGCTTCCAAATACGGAAGTCTTGTTCCTTTCTCATCAAACTCATAGTATAATTCGTTTTTACGGAGCACTAACTTGACACCTTCTTCCCATCGTTTAAATTTGAAAGGACCTGTTCCGATAGGATGTGAACGGAAATCACTTCCATAAAAATCAACCACTTCTTTAGGAACGACAGAGCAATACCGCATACTTAATAATCCCAAAAATGCAGGAAAAGGCTGTTTGAGTTGAATAAAAAAAGTGCTGTCATTAAGTGCTTTGTAATGATCTACTTTATTTAAAATCCAGCTTCCTGGTGAAGCAACAGTTGGGTCTGTAAGCCTTCCAAAACTATAAACAAAATCGGATGCGTTTACAAAACGAGTACTGTCTTTTGTTTTGAATTGAGGATGTTTGTGAAACTGAACATCATCTCTCAAGGTAAAGGTATATTGCAAGGCATCGTCAGAAACGTACCAGCTTTTTGCAATATCAGGTTGTATGTTTAGGGAGTCATCTAATTGCAATAATCCATTAAAGAGTTGGTTGGTTGGCCAGATAATTTGTGGATTACGCGCAAATGCAGGATCTAATGTCGAGATTTGATATTGCTCATTATACCTAAAAACGAGATGGTCGCGGTTTTCTGAGTCGCTTGAGGAGCATCCTGCTAATACTGTGATTGCAAATGAATACAGTATATAGTACTTTATAAGGGATGCTGGATGTTTGATGTTGGATGTTTTCAAGAATTGAATTTATTACGATATGCTATCATCATATTCATTAACTTATAACAAAAGTCGTATTTCTTTTTAAAAATTTCATCATTAATATACTTTCTATTTTTTGCTTTGTACAAGCAAGTGACCACTTCGGCTAAAGATCGAATGGAATATCCTAAAAACCTTCTTTGTTCTGGGTTTGACTGTAGAATGCTTCCTTCAGAAATATTTAATGCAATAGAATCTGTTGCACGTCGAATTTGAGATGATAAATTATATATTTCTTTTTTAGGAAAAGTATCTGCCATTAAGTTGATTTCTTCGCCTAAACTCATAGCATCTTTCCAAATATGTAGTTTTTCAAATTTAAAGCTCATTTATTTTTAATTAAGTGTTTAAGGTACAATTTTAAAATATTAATACACCCAACATCCAGCACCCAGCACCCAGCACCCAACTTCAAACTAACTAATGTTTCATCCAATTAAAAATTGTAATTTTGCCTACTTATTTTTAGTTAGCATGGATTCACGCAAGAGAGTAGCATTCTATACATTAGGGTGTAAATTAAATTTTTCTGAAACATCAACGATTGCTCGTAATTTTACAGATGAGGGTTTTGATCGTGTGGATTTTTCGGAGCATGCAGATATTTATGTAATTAACACTTGTAGTGTTACTGAAAATGCAGACAAGCGTTTTAAAACCATTGTAAAGCAAGCACAAAAAGCAAATCCAGAAGCTTTTGTTGCTGCAGTAGGTTGTTATGCGCAATTAAAACCAGAACAGCTTGTTGCGGTAGATGGGGTAGATCTCGTATTAGGAGCTACAGAAAAATTTAAAATCACAGATTATATTCATGACCTTTCTAAGAATGATCATGGAGAAATACATTCTTGCGAAATAGAAGAAGCCGATTTTTATGTAGGTTCTTATGCTGTAGGAGATCGTACACGTGCTTTTTTGAAAGTACAAGATGGATGTGATTATAAATGTACCTATTGTACCATTCCACTTGCTAGAGGAATTTCTCGTAGTGATACCTTATCTAATGTACTTAAAAATGCATCAGAAATTGCAGCTCAAGACATTAAAGAGATTGTACTTACAGGAGTGAATATAGGAGATTATGGAAAGGGTGAGTTTGGTAATAAAAAGCATGAGCATACTTTTTTAGAATTAGTGACAGCACTAGATAAAGTAGACGGGATTGAACGTTTACGTATTTCTTCTATAGAACCTAATCTACTGAAAAATGAAACAATAGATGTGGTGGCAAATTCACGAGCATTTGTACCTCATTTTCATATTCCATTACAAAGTGGAAGTAATGAGATCTTAGGGTTAATGCGTCGTAGATATCAGAGAGAATTATATGTAGATCGCGTTGCTAAAATCAAAGAAGTAATGCCACATGCATGTATAGGTGTAGATGTCATTGTAGGTTTTCCAGGAGAAACAGACGATCATTTCTTAGAGACGTATAACTTCTTAAATGAACTGGATGTCTCTTATTTACATGTATTTACTTACTCTGAACGAGATAATACGACAGCTGCTACGATGGAAGGGGTTGTGCCTAAAAATATACGAAGCAAGCGTAGTAAAATGTTACGAGGACTTTCAGTAAAAAAGAGACGTGCTTTTTATGAATCTCAATTAGATACACAACGTACCGTACTTTTTGAAGGCGAAAATAAAGAGGGATATATACATGGGTTTACAGAAAACTATGTCAAAGTAAAAGCCCCGTGGAATCCGGAGCTTGTGAATACATTACATGAGGTAACTCTTACTAAGATTGGTGATGATGGTATTGTGCGTTTTGACTTTGTTACATCAGAAGTGTATTAATTCTTTTACAGAATTAAAATTGTAATTTAAAAAGCACTAAGGTTGTAGCCTTCAATTACAGAAGCTCCTTCAAAAACATTTACAAAGAAATTTTGTGTTTTTCCGTTGCCGTAAACAAATGTACCTAAGTGTGAATAGTATGTTTTAGATTGATGTTCTCCTTCTCCGGCACCATGATAATAATAGTTAACGATATTCCCTGAGGTTGCTGTGTTTTCTGAAAAATAATCACCAATCGTTTTTACAGTCTGTGATGCATCTGCTCCAATTTTCATAATGGGCTCAAGGTCTTGATATGATTTATTCTTAATAGATTCTGCAAACTGGTATGCAACCTTTTTTGTAGCTATCATTTTTTCTAATGTATTTACAGAAAAAGAAAATGGATTTTTTTCTCCATTCTTTTGAGAAATATCTACACCTATATAGTCATAGTTTCCTCTTTCTTCAGGAGATAAGTTTTCGTATATAATTGCAGCGATGCTATTCCTAGAAAAATTAATATTCATCGTATCTAAAATGGGACTTTGGGATACGTATACATTTTTTACATCAACGTCTTTAAGATCGCCGAGTGTGCCACCTATGATATCTTCAAATGTAGCTGTAGCTAGATAAATGCTAGAAATATCTTTTTCAGTTTCTTTTTCTGATGGTGTGGGGCCGGAACTACAAGCATACATTAATAGTATGCATACTATAGAAGTAAGAGAATGAGTTTTCAAGTGAATTGATTTTTGGTTAGTGTTTAATTTACATACGCAAATTACAAAGCCTTTATAAATCAGGTTTATAAGAATTCACTTAGCATAAAAAAATCTATGAAAACGGGGATACTAGGTAAGTAGAAATAAAAAAGCTCGTGATTTTCATCACGAGCTTTTGCTTTTTTAGATATATTACCTTTTCTAGATATTGATTCCTACAGGTAATAATTTTTTGTACTTACGACGATTTGATCTCATAAATTTTGCAATTTCTGGACTTGTTGGCACAAGACTAATATTACGGTCTTCTACTTCATTAAAAACAGAAACTATAAAATCATTCATATGACCTTCAGTTCCTTCAGGCATAGAGATTTTAGTTAGGAAGATTTTTCTTTCCTGTAATGAGTACTCAATTTTTGCCATTTTGTCGTCAAACGTTGCTTCAAATTGTCTCAAGAACTCATTATCTGTCAATTCAATTGCTGTCATTGCTTCCATAAATTTGTAAAATATATTAAGGTATTTATAGTATAATTATGAGTATTTAAGAAATCTCTTTTATAATTTTGTAAGGAGAATTTAAAACGCTATGTGTAACAGTGTTTTTAATAACTTTTAGATTTCTTAATATTAAGTTCTTGCAAAGGTACAAAAAAATACCTACATACGCGTTTTTAATTATGTTAAACACTTATAATAAAGATAGATGACACATCTCTATTTGATGCCTGGGATGGCTGCAAACCCATCTATTTTTGAGCATATATCATTGCCTAAAGATCGATTTACAATACATCTTTTGGAATGGCAACTTCCTGAAAAAAAGGAAACTATATCTGATTATGCTAAACGGATGGCAGCATTTGTCACACACAAGGATAGTGTGTTGCTTGGCGTTAGTTTTGGTGGTGTTTTGGTTCAGGAAATGGCAAAACACGTTTCTCTTAAAAAACTAATAATCGTTAGTAGTGTAAAGTCTAAATATGAATTACCGAGGCGAATGAAGCTTTCGCGAAAGCTAAAACTGTATAATATCCTGCCTACTCGACTTATAGAAGATGTCGATAAGCTTGCTAAATATGCATTTGGGGAAACGGTTAAAAATCGAGTGGAGCTATATCAGAAGTATTTATCTATGAATGATAGGCACTACATGAGTTGGGCTGTAAAAGAAATGGTATGTTGGGATCAGGAAGAACCAGATCCTAATATAGTGCATATACATGGAGATGCAGATCGTGTTTTTCCTATAAAGTATATAGATAATTGTGTGACGTTGCCGGGTGGCTCTCATATTATGGTGATAACTAAGTATAAATGGTTTAATGAAAACCTTCCACAACTTATTGAAAATGATTAAATTGTTATAAATTATTAGAATTATGAAAAGAATAGAGCGCATTTTTGCTGTAATTGGACTACTTGCTGTTGTTGTAGTGGCCATTAATGCTGTGCAACTCCCTGAAGAAGAGGTGAAAGTAGATGCAGAGCAAATAGAAGAAGAAAAATTAATAAATGATTATAATGTATATGCATTGCCTATACCAGAAGGATTAAATTTTGCAGGAGAACCTGTTCCTGTTGAAAATCCAGATATTAAAGAACGTATGGATAGAGAATTGCTAGTAAATACATACTGGCAGTCTAATTCTTTACTGTTATTTAAAAGAGCTAATAAGTACTTTCCTATTATAGAACCTATTCTTGCAGCTGAAGGGGTACCGGATGATTTTAAGTATTTGGCAGTTATAGAGAGTGGTCTTACGCAAGCAGTATCTCCTGCCAGAGCCACTGGGTTTTGGCAAATCCTTAAAACGACAGGAAGAGAGTATGGACTTGAAGTAAATGATAATGTAGATGAACGCTATCATGTAGAAAAATCTACACGAGTTGCTTGTACATACTTAAAGAAAGCTAAAGAGCGTTTTGGTAGTTGGACAGCTGCTGCTGCTGCATATAATGCAGGAAATGCTGGAGTAAGTAGACGTATGAAAAGTCAAAATGTAGATACCTATTATGATTTGTTATTAGGAGAAGAGACTGGACGCTATGTTTTCAGAATTATTGCGTTAAAAGAAATTTTAAAGCACCCCGCTCAATATGGTTTTAATTTTAAGAAACAAGATTTATATGAATATATACCTACCTATAAAGTAAGTGTAGATTCAGCAGTAACAGATTTTGTTGCTTTTTCTGAACGTTTCGGAATTAATTATAAAATCTTGAAACTCCATAACCCTTGGCTTAGAGAACCACATCTTAATAATAAGTCTAAAAAACAATATTTTATTGATATTCCTAAAGAAGGATATTATTCTTTAGGAAAGTAGGTTTTTTCGTATAAATCTATAGTATTACTAGGGAAATGATTTTTTAAAATCATTTCCTTTTTTTGTGTTTTTTAGACTACGGTTTCCCTATTTTTAGGGAAAATTATCCATCAAAACATGAATGCAACGATTATTATTTCACTAATTGTAATAGGGCTTTTAGCAGGTCTGTTAAGTGGGGTTATGGGTGTAGGAGGAGGCGTGGTTATGATTCCTTTAATGATTTTATTATTAGGTTTTAATCAGCATGAAGCGCAAGGGACGAGTCTTGCTGTTTTGGCTGTTCCTGTCACATTTATTGCTGCCTATAATTATTATGGCGAGGGCTATGTCAATTGGAAGTATGCAGCACTTATCGCTGTTTTCTTTGTTGTAGGCGGATTTATAGGATCAAAGCTAGCTGTCAACTTAGATCAGAAGACATTAAAGCGAATCTTTGGAGCAATATTACTTGTGATTGCTGTCAAAATGCTTTGGGGTAAATAAATGGATTTTACGAAACTTTTTAAGGAGTTGCACTTAACGCATCTTCATTAGATAATAATCTCAGAATACTATTCTTATATAATTCTATGTTTTTAGTGTAGCAATTTTCTATTGTCTGATCCAATTTGTTTACTAATCTCTTTTCGATATTAACAACCATTTCATTAGAACTCACACTAAAAATAAGTGGTAACCCTAAAGAATGTTTAAGGTTACGTATGATCTGAGTATTTTTATTGTCTTGATCATCTACATAACGTATTTTTATTTTGTGATGATAGTCTTTTGCCTTTTTACGAGCTGTTTTTTGATCGCTCCAGAATAGTAATACAATATCAATTTGATCACCGTATTCTTTAGCAAGTTCATTAAGTGCTGGCATTTCACCTTTACTAGGAATAGACCAAGGAGAATATGTGATTAATAAAACGGGTTTTTCAAACTTAGAAAATGGTAAATTCTTTTTTCCAAGGCTATTAGAATTAAAGTCGTCAAAATAGGTGCCAACTAATGAGTGACGAACTAAGTCATTAAATAGATGTGTTATTGTATCTTTCTTATTTGAAGAAATAGCTTGTTCTACATCCTGAATATATTTAGGAATATGCACATTTAATGCTTGAGAAAAGAATATAGTATTCTCTTGAGCAGAAAGTATAGATACGGTAAGAAAGATTAAAACGAGTAATGATCTTTTCATACAATTATAATTTGGTCGAGTAAAAGTATGAGGTCTTTAGTTACTGTTAAAATTTTTTCGTTAAGTAGGGAAGAACATCGGATGAACTACGCAAATACTTAATTTTAAGAAATGTATATACAGCAAAATAGATGTAAAATCATGGTGATTCTAGAATCATTCATGAGTGTACATCTAATTATTTTATAGGTAAAAGGGGGGTGGTCTATCTTCTAAAACCACCACGGCCTCCACGACCTGCTCTAGCTCCAAATTGTTGTTTTGGTTGTTGACCAGCTCTTTTCATGTTCTGTTCCATCACCTTTATTTGTTCTGCGAGCATATTGTGTTTGTCTAAACTTTTAGCTTCCTTAAGTAGTACTTGAGCTTCGCGTTTGCGATTTTTTGTCATTGCAATTCCAGCAAGGTTTAATTTCGCCATGGCTAAATCAGTCTTCATGGATAATCCTAAGTCAATAGCTTTTTTAAAGAACTTTTCAGCTTGTGTCATATTGGTTTGAGAGACCATTAAGCCTTGAAGATAATAATAGTATCCCTGTTGTTTCTTGGTAAGTGCGCCTTCAGGACTACTTATTTTTCCTAACCATTTTTGTGCGCCAGGAAAATCTTGCTTACGTAATCTTAAGAATGCAAGGATAATAATCTCATTCTTAAAATATAATAATACAAAAATGGCAGCTAGTAAAATAAACATGATACCATTTCCGATTTCATTTTCTGTAAACTGCCATACAGCAAGTGCTATAACCGCTATTGCAAGAATTAATTTTATATTTTTATTAAACATAGTATATAGTATGTATTTTTGATGTCTGAAAAGTTGATTTTTTCTATTGAAAAACGAGGTTTTTGAATAGATCGCAAATGTACTAAAAACAACTATAAAAAAATTGAAAATTAGACTTGGAGAAGTAAAAAGTTATCGTATATTTGCCCCCAGCTTTGAAAGCGGTACATTAAAAGTAAAATTTCAGATCTAGTAAAGGTCACAAAGAAGATATAAAATGAGTAAAAGAACGTTTCAACCGTCAAAAAGAAAAAGAAGAAACAAGCATGGCTTCAGAGAGCGTATGGCTTCAGCAAACGGCCGTAAGGTATTAGCTAGACGTCGTGCTAAAGGTAGAAAGAAATTAAGTGTATCTTCTGAACCTCGTCACAAAAAATAATGATATTTGAATATCAAAATAAGGGTGTTGCTTTTTTTAAGTAACACCTTTTTTTATACCCTGTCAGTTCCTATTTTTATACCATAGAAATCCTTTCCTTAAAATGCCAAAAAATAAAAATTTAAAATCGATTCTTCTTATAGGTTCAGGACCTATAATTATTGGTCAAGCATGTGAATTTGATTACGCAGGATCACAATCGTTACGTTCTTTGAGAGAAGACGGAATCGAGACCATCCTTATTAATTCCAATCCAGCAACAATTATGACAGACCCTTCTATGGCTGATCATGTATACTTGCTGCCGCTTACGACAAAATCTATTGTTCAAATCCTTAAAAAACATCCACATATTGATGCTGTCTTACCAACCATGGGAGGACAAACAGCATTAAATTTATGTATAGAAGCAGATGAAAAAGGGATCTGGAAAGATTTTGGTGTTGAACTTATAGGTGTTGACATCGCTGCGATTAATATTACAGAAGATAGAGATCAATTCAAAAACTTGATGCGTGAAATAGGGATTCCTATGGCACCGCAAGCGAGTGCAAATTCTTTTCTGAAAGGAAAAGAAATCGCACAAGAATTTGGTTTTCCTCTAGTGATACGTTCTTCATTTACATTAGGAGGCGCAGGTGCTTCTTTTGTATATAAAGAAGAAGACTTTGATAAATTATTGTCTCATGGTCTGGAAGTGTCACCTGTACACGAAGTGATGATTGATAAAGCATTGATCGGATGGAAAGAATATGAGCTTGAGTTATTAAGAGATGCAAATGATAACGTCGTTATTATTTGTGCAATTGAAAATATGGATCCTATGGGAATCCATACAGGAGATTCTATTACTGTTGCTCCGGCAATGACATTATCTGATGTTACGTATCAAAAGATGCGTGATATGGCGATTCATATGATGCGTAGTATCGGTGATTTTGCAGGAGGATGTAATGTGCAGTTTGCTGTCAATCCTGATAATGAAGAAGAAATTATAGCCATTGAGATCAATCCTCGTGTATCAAGATCTTCTGCACTTGCATCAAAAGCAACAGGATATCCTATTGCAAAAGTAGCAACGAAACTCGCAATGGGGTATCACTTAGATGAGTTGAGTAACCAGATTACAGGATCTACATCTGCACTGTTTGAACCTACATTAGACTACGTAATCGTAAAGATACCGCGCTGGAATTTTGATAAGTTTGAAGGTTCTGATAGAACATTAGGTTTACAAATGAAGGCTGTAGGAGAAGTAATGGGAATAGGACGTTCTTTCCAAGAAGCATTACACAAAGCTACACAGTCTCTAGAGATCAAGCGTAATGGATTAGGTGCAGACGGAAAAGGATATAAGAACTATGATCAAATTATAGAAAAACTTACATACGCAAGTTGGGATCGTGTTTTTGTTATTTATGATGCTATCCAAATGGGAATTCCATTAAGCCGCATCTTTGAGATTACTAAAATAGATATGTGGTTCTTAAAACAATATGAAGAACTGTATATGATGGAGAAAGAAATCTCTAATTATACAATAGATACGCTTCCGCGAAATCTGATGTTGGAAGCTAAGCAACGTGGTTTTGCAGATAGACAAATTGCACACATGCTTGAATGTCTAGAAAGCCAAGTATATAATAAGAGAGATGAAATGGGTGTCAAGAGAGTGTACAAACTCGTAGATACTTGTGCTGCCGAATTTGTAGCACAAACGCCTTATTTCTATTCTACCTTTGAATATGAAATGGAAACCCCTGATGGGAATAAGTTCTCAGCAAACGAAAGTATTGTAAGCGATAAGAAAAAAATCATCGTATTAGGATCTGGTCCTAACCGTATCGGACAGGGAATCGAATTTGATTACTGTTGTGTACATGGTGTTCTTGCCGCTGCCGAATGTGGTTATGAAACCATTATGATTAACTGTAACCCAGAAACGGTATCTACCGATTTTGATACAGCAGATAAGTTATACTTCGAACCTGTTTTTTGGGAGCATATTTATGATATCATTCGTCATGAAAAACCAGAAGGTGTTATTGTTCAGTTAGGAGGACAAACAGCCTTAAAACTAGCAGAAAAGTTAGATAGATATGGTGTTAAGATTATGGGAACAAGCTATCAAGCGCTAGATTTAGCAGAAGATAGAGGAAGTTTCTCAACCTTATTGAAAGACCTTGATATTCCATATCCAGAATTTGATACTGCCGAAACAGCTGATGAAGCACTCGCTGTAGCAGATAAACTTGATTTTCCAATATTAGTACGTCCATCTTATGTATTAGGAGGACAAGGAATGAAAATTGTGATCAATAAAGACGAACTTGAAAAGCACGTTGTTGATTTACTTCGTAAAATTCCTAATAATAAATTACTATTAGATCATTATTTAGATGGTGCTATAGAAGCAGAAGCAGATGCCATTTGTGATGGAGAAAATGTCTATATCATAGGGATCATGGAGCATATAGAACCTTGTGGTATTCACTCAGGAGATTCTAATGCAACACTGCCTCCATTTAACCTTGGGGATCTGATTTTAGAACAAATTAAATCTCATACACGCAAAATTGCATTAGCACTTGATACTGTAGGTTTAATAAATATACAGTTTGCGGTTAAGGATGATAAAGTATATATCATTGAAGCAAATCCACGTGCATCTCGTACCGTTCCGTTTATTGCAAAAGCATACAAGGAGCCGTATGTAAATTATGCTACTAAAGTGATGCTCGGAGCGAAGAAAGTAAGTGACTTTAATTTCAATCCTCAACTAGAAGGATATGCTATTAAGCAACCTGTGTTCTCTTTTAATAAGTTCCCGAATGTAGATAAGAAATTAGGGCCAGAAATGAAGAGTACAGGAGAAAGTATCCTATTTATAGATAACCTTAGAGATGATGCTTTTTACGATTTATATTCAAGACGTAAAATGTATTTGAGTAAGTAATTATTCTCATCCAAATAGATATAAAAGGATCATTATGTATATAGTGATCCTTTTTTTATACGCTTTCGCGAAAGCATAAAAAATCACATAACCGAATACAATTGAAAGATCATCTTTGTATTTTTAGACGTGACTTACATAAAGAAAATTATAAAAGGATGTCTACAACTATTTTTGATTAGTTGTATTACGCTATTGCTTCTTGAAGTCGTGTATAGGTATGGCGTCATTGATTTTTATAAAGCAGAAATAAGCGCATTAAATCCAATTGAAAGTATTGAAAGTGATACTGTAGATGTCTTGGTTTTTGGAGATTCATTTTCTGCACCTGAAACTAATTATGTAAATAAATTAAGGGATGCGCATAAAGAAATTACCTTTTTGAACTTAGGAATTCCAGGAACAGGAATCAAACAAGTGAATACATTTGCAAGAAAAAAAATAAAAAGGTACACACCTAAACATATCATTTATCAAGTATACGTAGGAAATGATCTATTAGACGTGAAACATCTATCTGGTGGAGAAAATATCTCTTTTTCAAGGAATTTTTATTGGAAACTAACAGATCATATATGGTCTGGTATTTATGTAAATCAGAAGTTAAAAATGTTGAAGTCTCAAAAGGCTTCTGGAAGGAAAGGGGATACGAATGCATTGTTTTCTACATCACTATATACCAAGCGCCAACAAATGCTTTTTAATGCAGATGCTCGTTATTTAGATAAAACAATAAGACTGCAAGATGATTTTTTAGATCGTTATGGCACATGGAAAAAACAGGTTACATCATTTTTAGAGGTGATTCCAGAAGGTGTTACAGTGTCTATCGTTTTTATTCCGCATTGTGCGCAAGTAAATGATCGGTATTATGAAAATATGGAGTCAATAGGAGCGAAATTTGAAGATAAAACAAAAGCACAGGATATGAATTATCCTTTTTATACGAAAGCCGTTCAGGATTTTAAGGAGTTTGATCAGGTGACTTTTTACAATCCAATTTCGTATTTAAGAGCAAAAGAAACCGATACACATAGACTGTATTATGCTAACGACCCACATTTTAATGAGAATGGGCAGCATGCATTCTATGAGTTTTTGGAAGCGGTTATTTTTGAGAAATAGCGAAGATGTAATTTTTTTCTCCTACTTTTTTAGTCGTAAAAATAGTTTTCATGACTATATCATTTTTTGAAGCAATACTCTCAATCTTTTCAAGTTCACAATCTTCAGAAAGAATCATATAGGTGGTATTCTCTTCAGATAGATATATAGGTAATTGCTTAAAAAGAGCTTCAAAATACTCGAATTCCTCACCACAAAACCAGGCGTGCTGTTTAGTGCTTTCCGGTGCCTTTGGGTAATACGGAGGATTTATAAAGATATAATCGAAGTGTTTTTCTTGGAGTGCTTCAAACAAGTTGGAATATACGCATGTTACAGGAAGCTTATTTTCTGTAGAAGCCTTTTGTAAGTATGCTAATGCGGTCTTATTAATGTCGCTTGCTGTTACGGTAGCTCTTTTTTGACTAGCGTACAATGAAATAATTCCTGAGCCACATCCTAATTCTAAAAACGTCTTTTGTGTAAGGTCAATGTCTGACATAAAATCTAATAAGATTTTAGTGCTCAGTGTGAGATGAGGTGGAAATACATCGGGATGTACAATGGTTGTAATACCATTATACGAATATGAGCGAGGCTTTCTATAATAAAACTCGGCCCCTTTTCTTAAAAAGGGATGTGTTATTTTCTTAATAAAGTCGCGTAAGAGTCCCATTATTCAGAGTAAAAACCTTGCTCTTCTGGTTGACGGTATTTCCATATTTTATGCAATGCTTTAATTTCATATGGATATTTATAAACACCTGTCTTATAGCGTATTTTAGAGACAGTACGTAATAATTTCTTTTTAGCACCTTTAATTCTAAAATCAGAAGCCGTAGGGTAGTAGCCGTTTAAAACTGTTTCAAAATTCATAATACGATCTACCATTTTAGGCGTAAGCCAAGGTGTTAATGGGTTTTTACGTAAGTCAAAATTTTCCCATGCAGGATCTAACCAATCATCTAGTTTTTTAGGAAAACTAAAACCAGCTTTTTGAATTTGTTCATATAATTCTGAACCTTCTGTAGCTACAGGACTGTATAAATAAATAATGATTTCAGCATCTGGGTTAATCTCTTTAATTTCTTTAATAAAATTAATGTCCCATTCTATTTGAGCCATTACTTGTTCTGGCGTATCTGCTGGCATTCCTAGAACAAAAGAAAACTCAGGAATGATTCCTATAGGATACAAACGAGCCGCGAAATCTTTGATTCCTTGCCCAGTTTGGGTGCCTCCTTTATTCATTTGCTTAAGGATTTCATCATTGCCTGTCTCAGCACCAAGGAAAATCATTTTACAACCTGCCTCTCTCATGAGTAATAAATCCTCATCAGAATACTTGTTAATCGTATCTATACGACCTTCTCCCCACCAAGTAATTCCATCATCTTTAATAAGCTTTGAAAATTCTACGACACGTTTTCTAGATGTAAAGAAGTTATTATCGTGAAATTCTATAGCATCAATATTGTAATTGTCCTTAAAGTACTTGACATCATTATAGACGGTCTGCGCAGATTTTGCTTTCCAACGTCCTTCGTAAATAGGAACTACAGCGCAAAAAGAACAGGTAAAAGGACATCCCAAACTAGAGTGATATGAGAATGTCTTGCTTCCTAAAAACGTACGACTTAAATAATTCTCTAAGCCATAAAAGGAGTTAAGATGTGTATAGGGTAATTGTGGTAATGTATCTTGATCAAGAAGCTTCTCTTTTTTAGTACGTGTAATCGTACCATTCTCTTCTAGATATATCAGGTTGTCTATCGTTGGAAGCTTGTCTAAATCTCCAGACTCTAATGTGTCTAATAATTTAGGAAAAGTCACATCTCCAGGCCCATTGACAATATAGTCAACATACGGAGCTTCTATAGATACTTTATATTGATTAGAAGCAAAATAACCTCCCCATATGGTAATTGTGTCAGGAAATTCTTCTTTTATTTTTCGTGTAAACGGAATGGCTTGACGTAATTGTGGTCCAGGCATTACCGTACTACAGAAATACTTGTATTCTCCAGTTTTAAAATAGGAAGCGATTTTTTGCCAAGGATCTTCTTCTAAATTCCCATCTACAAATGCAAAGTCATAGGATCCATATATTGCAGCTCCTACTTGTAAAATAGAATTAGGAATACGGTGCTTTTGATTCGCACTTCTTGGATTAAATATGAGGACTTTGTTTTTCAAAATATATAGTGATGGGCATTAAGACGTATTAATTGCAAAGATATTACGATTGTAGTTTTATTACTACTATTTATATAAGGATATTACTTTCTTTTTATAATTAACTATAAAATGTATTTGTTTGTAAGTATTCTTTAAAGATACTTTTTTCTTTAGATGTAAATTCCTCTTTCCAATAGCCTTGTTTTCCTTGGCGTAATAGTTTTTTGAAATGAACATCTTTGGTATGAGGCATTTCTTTCTTTTTCTTTTCAAAAGATTGCTTTTGAATACACTGATCAATATACGAAATATCAATGTCTAGCTGTAAATAGGCTGCTATTTTAGCGCATTCTTCTTGAGGGTTTGTTAATAGATCTTCATAGGTAATCGTGAGCACTTCCTTATCTTTAAATGCTTCAGTATGCTCTTTCCATGAAAGGGATAACCAGTGATTTACTTTTGAGTCCCCATGAAGTACTGCCTGTATCATTTTTTCTTTCTTCTTTTTTTGAGAAACAGAAAAAAAAGAGGCGCTATCTAAAGACAATCCTATCTTCTTCATTCCTTTTTGAAGAAGATTTGTAAACGTAAAATAATGACTGCCAGAAATCACAACATCTCTTGGATCTCTAATGATATGAATGATTTTATATACTTCTTTTGGAGACTTTGAAAAGATTGTATCATACGTGTAATGTGTTTTGTAACAGTCATACGGAGAGTCTCTATATTTCCCTTCTTCGTATAGTGCCTCTATATGCTCAAAACCCCAATCTCCTTGTAAAGGGCAGGCTGCTAATTCGGCGATGAGTCTACTCGCCCAAGTTGTTCCGCTTTTAGGGTAGCCGGTTACAATAATATTCTTTTTCGTCATCATTTTTTAATCCTTGTAAAGATAAAGAATAACTCCCTGTTGTTTCTTTTTTCAACGAATACTTAGTAAAAAAGAATAGGATTATTTTCGAAATTTTTATCTGTAAATTGTATTAGATTTACTTGTTGTACATTTTGATATAAATAGAGGAAAATAAATGAAATTTTCAATTTTTACCTCGATCCTAAAGGAAGAATCGAAAATTTCAGTAATATTCCCTATAGAACTAGGTTGAAATAGATGAAATTAACTTAAAATGAACAACAGTTTAGATTTGTCTACATACGGATTATGAAAAAAAATATTCTTCTTCTTTTGATATCTACTGGTATGGTCCTCGCTATTTGTGAGGTAGCTATTCGGTGGGTATTACCTCAAATTAATGATCATGATGTGATGTTTCAATTTGATGAAGCGTTAGGGTGGGAGTTTATCCCTAATAAAAAAGGATCTATCGTGTATGATGGAGGCATTAATCATACCATTCAAATCAATCAGGAAGGCTATAGAGATACCTCATTTGAAGATAAAACAAATGACACTAAAATCATGGTGTTGGGCGACTCCTTTGTGAGTAATATATCTGTAGAAGACGATGAGGTGTTTACTCATCTTATAGAAAATCAGCTAGAAAATACGTCTGTATATAATTTGGGTGTTAATGGGTATGGTCAAGTACAAGAATATCTAGTGCTTAAAGAATGGATTCCAAAAATACAACCCGATGTGATTGTGGTTATGGTGTACCTTCGAAATGATTTTACAGATAATATGAGTGAGAGTTCATGGTTATATCCACGACCAGCTGTCGTTTTTGATACTGATATTCCCGTTCGAATTATTCCACCGTCTAAGGAGTATAAAACAAAAGAAAAACTTCCTTTTTATTATAGGTCACATCTGTACCGCTTAGTAAAAAATAGTATCACGGCTATAAAATCAAAAAACGAAAAAGATGCTAACGCTTCCTATGCGCCACCAGAAGTACATACGTGTAGAAATCCTTTAACTGAAGAGACCTTAACCATGTATGAAACTATGCAGCGGTTATTAATAGAAATGGATGCCTATGGGAAAAGTGTGAATACTCCAGTTATTTTTGCGTTGGCTCCTTCTATGGTACAAATAGAAGATGATTTGTGGTCTCAGGTAGAAGAATATGATCCATCTGTCAACTATAAAAAGGATATGCCGAATGCTACTTTATACGCTTTCGCGAAAGCGAACCAACTTCAACTAATAGATTTAATGCCAGCGTTACAGGAAGCAGATCGCAATGGAACTAAAATGTATAATAGGCAAGAGCAACATTGGACAGCAGCTGGAAATCAAGTGGTCGCTGATGTGTTGTCTGAATATTTACAACAGTATATGATGAGAGTTAAGGATAGTTTGTAAACCTGAATTGGTCGTTAAAATGTCCCCTCGAGCGCAGTCGAGAGGTTTTTTTGTAATCCTATATCCTGAATAGGTCTCGACTGCGCTCGACCAGACATGAACTATTGTTTTATCTATAAATAATGAGAACTTAGTACATAATTACCAAGTCTTCTCAAACGTATCTTTAGAAAAAGGTTTATCTACCGTTTTAAAAAGGCTTTTGTCTGTTTTTTTAAGTTGTAATGGATCTTTGTCTCCAAATAGTCTTGATAATAAAGCTACAGGAAAAAGAATGACAAAGAAAATGACGGATAGTAAAATAGGAGGGATGATACGACTTAAAACAGTGCTTAAACCCATCCAGAGATCTTGAATTTTTAATGCAATAAATGAAGAAAGCATTCCTAAAACACCTATGGTAATCGCAACCCACAACGCCCAAGAGAGTTTCGTAATCATGTAGATCACTAAAAAGCCTACCACAATGGTAAGAACTGTTTTGCTTGGGGTAAGTTCTTTTTTGGTAGCCATATTAGAAGAGGGAATATACAAACGGTGCGAGTGCACTACTACCGCCTAATACAATAAGAATTCCTAATACTAATAACACGATGATAATAGGAAGGAGCCAGAACTTTTTACGTTCTTTCATAAATAACCAAAGGTCTTTCAGTGTATCCATAGTAATCTTTAATCTTTTTTAAATAATGTTGTCCAGCGTTCTTTATTGTCCCAATCGGGTTGCTCTTTTTTGTAATAGATATAATTTTCGATAACAAGAATATCCATTTCTGTATTCATAAAACAGCTATAAGCATCTTCGGGAGTGCATACAATGGGTTCTCCGCGTACATTAAAACTGGTATTTATAAGAATACCTTTGCCTGTTTCTTGTTTTACATCTTGTAATAACTGCCAGTATTTTGGATTGGTTTCTTTATGAACGGTTTGTATTCTCGCCGAAAAGTCCAAATGTGTGATGGCTTGTAAATTACTACGCTCGCAATACAATTTCTCTAGTAAAGGTAATTCATGATAATTAGAAGGAACTTCTTTTTGAATACTTTTTTTGACATCAGCTACGAGTGTCATGTATGGGGATGCGGTTTCTAAATCAAAGAAATCGGATGCATCTATGTCTAATACCGAAGGAGCAAAAGGGCGAAAGCTTTCTCGTTTTTTTATTTTGAGATTGAGTTTTTTCTGCATTTCTGTATTGGAAGGATCTCCAATAATACTGCGATTTCCTAAAGCTCTTGGCCCAAATTCCATGCGTCCTTGAAACCATCCTATAATAGCCCCTTTTGAAATTTCTGAAGCTACTTGTCTCGAAAGGGTTTCAAAAGAGTCAACTTTTGTAGCTGCAGCTTTATAACGTTTGTTCAGGAGGATAATTTCTTTATCAGAATAATAAGGACCTAAATAACTGCCTTGCATACTATCTTTTTGAGAATCGACGTTTCGCGTTTCTTCAAAATACATATAATGTGCTGCAAGTGCGGCTCCTAAAGCACCACCTGCATCTCCTGAAGCGGGTTGTATATAGATATCTTTAAAAAGGTTTTCTTTGCGTAATTTTCCATTAGCGACACAGTTTAATGCGACACCGCCTGCTAGACATAAGTGGGGTGCTGCTGTTTCCGCTTTCGCGAAAGCGGCCATCTTCAAAACCACTTCCTCCGTCACATGCTGGATGGCATAACCCAAGTTGCAATGTGCTTGTAATAGCTCAGATTCAGGTTGTCTTCTTTTTAAACCGAAAAGCGATTCCCACTTGCGATCGTTTGTCATGGTTAAACCTGTCGAATACTTAAAATAGGATTGATCTAACCAAATAGATCCATCTTCTTTTATGGAAATGAGTTGTTCTTTGATTTGTTGGATATACTGTTTTGTTTGATCGGCATTTGGATTTCCATACGGTGCCAACCCCATGAGTTTGTACTCACCCGAATTGACCGTAAATCCTAGATAATACGTAAATGCGCTATAGAGTAATCCTACTGAATGTGGGAAGTTGAGTTCTTTTTTTACGGTAATGGTATTCTCTTTTCCTTCACTAATGGTGGCTGTTGCCCATTCGCCAACGCCATCTACCGTAAGAATGGCAGCATGTTCAAAAGGAGATGCATAAAATGTACTTGCGGCATGGGATAGGTGATGTTCTGTAAAGAGTAATTTGAGTTTCTTTTTATCATACGACATGACTTCAGTAAGTCCGTCGCGAATCTGTTTTTTAAGGAACAATTTCTGTTCTAACCACACAGGAATCGATTTTAAAAAAGAAACAATCCCTTTAGGCGCAAAGGCATAATAGGTTTGTAATAATCGTTCAAACGTGAGTAGGGGTTTATCGTAAAAAACCACTGCATCTAGTTGGTCTATGGTAAGGCCTGCTTCTTCCAGGCAATAGGTAGTAGCATGTACAGGAAAGTCAGGGGTATGCTTTACTCTAGTAAATCGCTCTTCTTGAGCAGCAGCAATGATGACGCCATCTACAGTAATAGCAGCAGCGGCATCATGGTAAAAAGCAGAGATTCCTAGAATGTTGGGCATGTGGGTTTGTTATTTTAACTATGTTCTATAAAGTGTTATTATAATTTATTTGGTTTTTTTCATCATACCCTTGAATTCTTTTTCAAAGTCATTTTTCTTAATCTTTGAAATATACTTATATGTCAAATTATCAATAGGTTTGATTGTAACAATTAATGTATCGCCAATTTTTACAAATCCTTCTGATTTCTTATTTGTATATGTGTGTATTAATTGATATTTACAATCAGAAATCCAAATGAGATCGTAAGAAAGGGTATCTCCCTTTTTAGAATCGATATAGATTTGCTTATTATGAGTTCTGATAGTAATGGAGTTTTTATTAAATGTATTTTCTTCATTATTAAAGTAGATGAATGTACCTTCTTTAAAATCAGAACAATCATTTTCTGAACTTTTATAAATAAAAGAAAACAAGTTGCAAAATAAGATGATATATATGAATTTCATTTTTAAGGTAAATATACTATTTGTCAAGCATCTATATTAGTTGTACTTATAAACCGTTTCCTAAACCCTAACAACGCCAACACCACCATCCATTGTCCTATTACTTTTATGGATAATGCGCCTATAGATTGATAGGTGTCAATTGTAAAATATCCCATCACTATTTGTATCAAAGCTGTAACTCCAATAATAACAGCAACAAGTGTTTGTTTGTTGTGTTTGTAAAACTCATTAATTAATAGGAGATGTACAAATAAGGTCATCATAAAAAGATATCCTAGAAGATAACTCATATGACTAAATGTGAATTCGTATACATAGGTAATAATACCATAAATGATGGCAATACCGATAGCACCTACGCCAATACCCAAGAGTAAGAATTGTCGTTCTATAACAACTCGGGTTTTTTTAGAAATCCGATAAAAGATTTTAATAAACGGATTGATCATATAGGCAGCACCTAATTGTACCAAGGCAATAAAACTTATAAAAATTTGATACTGACTTAACTCTTCTTTTGAAAAGTAAATAGTACCGTAATAGCTATCTATTTTTGTTCGTAAGGTCCCTAATGCCATAGGAATGAGAAATGGTATAGATAAGACTAAGCTTTGTTTGTCTAGTGTGATACTCGTGTTTTGAAGGGTTTTTCTATAATACACAGTATAGCATATGGCTTTTATGATTAATCCACCAATGATGATTTGTAAAAACTGTTCTAGTTGGAGTGATCCTGAAAACAATAACAATGTAATCACTACAATCGCATTACGAATGAATTCTGTACTAAAATTGAACTTGAAATCTTTTTGGTAGAGAATTAATACTTCAAAAGATTGAGTATAGAATAATAGAAACATCCATACGAAGACAAGTATACGATAGGGCTCAAATAAGGGAATAAAAAAAGGAGCGATTCCAATAAAGAGAAAAACAAAAAAACGGGTGCTAAAATTAGATAACCACGTGGTATATATTTTTGAAGGTTGCTCGCTAAATTGTTTTAATAAGTAATTCTTATTGCCAAAATAGGAGAATAAAATAATGAAGTTTACCCATAATAATAAAGTCACATACTCTCCCCATAATGCGGTAGAATGCTTTTTTATAATAAGCAACGATATCATAAGTTGCGCAATCATGGGAATACTCTGTCCGAAACCATATAAGGAGACAGTTTTAGCACGATTGAGCAATTTAGAATACGCCATTGCTATATAGCTTTAAAGAGCTTTGATTTTATAAAGGTATTCTTATGAAAAAAGTATTTTATAGAGACCCCCAGTACACCTAGTCCGTAGGTAACACTTCTCGAAAAATTAATAGAAGATGCTTCTGGGAAATACTTTGTAGGACACGATACTTCGCCTATCTGCATCTTTGCATAACACAATTGCCCTAACATCTGATTGTCAAAGACAAAATCTTCCGAATTATCTTGGTATGGAATAGAAAGCAATGCTTTCTTACTAAAGACTCTATATCCTGTATGATACTCAGATAGTTTTTGTCCCATGAGTATATTCTGGAAGAGTGTCAATAGTCTATTCGCAATATATTTATACAGCGGCATCCCTCCTTTACGAGCTCCTTTATTTAAAATACGAGACCCTAGTACAACGTCATACACATCATTTGCGATGAGGTATACCATAGAAGGAATCAATTTTGGCGTGTATTGATAATCTGGATGTAACATGATCACAATATCTGCATCTAGTTCAAGGGCTTTGTTATAACACGACTTTTGATTACCACCATACCCTCTATTTTTTTCGTGTACAATGATGTGTTTTATGCCTAAAGATTTTCCTACCGCTACCGTATTATCCGTACTATGATCATCTGTTAAGATCACATCATCTACAATGTCAAAAGGAATTTCATCATAGGTTTGTTGTAGTGTAAGTGCTGCATTATAAGCAGGCAATACGACAACTACTTTTTTATTGTTGATCATGCGTCGTTAGGGTGCTGTTTTAGTTCTTAGTAATAGACGATAGCGTTAGACAAAGTTAACATATTAAAGAGAATGAAATTGGATTATATAACTTGAAGTAAATAAGGTTATTTTTGTGATAGATGAATGCATATATCAAAGAGAATAAAACACTTTTACGTTACCTGTTACCTACAGCCGTTTTGTGTCTTTATTTTTTAATCATATCCTATGATGCTCCTTTGCATGACTTTTCAAATAGCTATTTTTCAGCACGATTAATACATGAGGGGATTCCTCCAGAAACAGTCATCTTTGATATTTATGCCTTTAACTCATACATCTGGGAATTAGGATATACCGATGTATTGGTCGATTTTTATGTCAATAGCCCTTTTACATTAGCAGCTTTCTATCTGTTAACCTATATTGAAGATGCTTACCTAGCCAAGTTTGTTTTCAATAGCATTAGTGTATTACTCTTCTTAGCTGGACTCTTCTTATTAGCTAAAAAAACAATACCAGATTCAAAATGGCTTTTACTATGTATTCCAATCCTATTTTATGTACCTATTCGAAACCAAATCCTTTTCGGGCAATCGTATTTTATTATTTTCTTTTTTGTCGTAGCAGGATATTATGTCCTTGAAAAGAAAAAGGAATATGGTACTGGGATTCTTCTAGGTTTTGCAGCCTTATTAAAGTTTTTTCCTGTTTTTTATGGTATCCCATTAGCATTTCAAAAACGATGGAAAGCTATAGGATTCTGTATTTTAGGCACACTTCTTTTTGTAATTGTTGGGGTTTCTATTACAGGATATTCATTATGGGACTCTTATTTTACAGATATTCTCCCACATACGTTTTCAAGTAAAACTACTACAGATTATAGAGTGAATTATCAATCACTAGATGTGTTTTTTAAATTCTTATTTGTAGAAGATTCTTATTATAATCCTACAGCATGGATCGCTGATAAACGTATTTATAGTATGGCCAATTGGATTACAAAAGCCGTTATTATAGGAAGTGCCATCGGACTCTCCATACGTAAAAAGAAACATACCTTTATGTTACTTGCGATATGGGTAATTACCTTATTCTTAACGCAAGGGAGAACAGCTACGTATGCACAGATTTTATGGATTATTCCGCTTTTTGTAGTGTTTCCTTTGTTTTTAAAAAATCCTTATACGCTTTCGCGAAAGCGTATAAAAACACCATCTATCGTATTGTTTTTAGGAATAGTCGTAGTGATCTGTAACTTTCCCTTTAGGCAATTAGTAGAAATGCCCATAATCATTCAGTTCTCTAGACTATGGCTCGTGATTATCGTAAGTATTTTTATGTTTAGACTCATAGACACTAAGTTCCATCTAAAATATATTGCACTTACTTTTGTGGTGTTATTTCCATTATCTTACAGTGCATTAAAAGGAGTAGAAGAAGATGCATCTCAGTACGTGTTATCAGAAAAGAAACACTTTATGATTTATGATTTTTTTGAAGATCAAGGGAAACTAAGTT
Organism: uncultured Dokdonia sp.; assembly: GCF_947492535.1. Classification (GTDB taxonomy): domain Bacteria; phylum Bacteroidota; class Bacteroidia; order Flavobacteriales; family Flavobacteriaceae; genus Dokdonia. The sequence continues at coordinate 570,655 of NZ_CANLNH010000001.1, forward strand.
ATAAGGCATTAGGGCGTAATGGTGATGAAACGATATCAACAGAGATTCCAATTACGAGTTTTGATACGGAAAGTATCACCATAAAAGATCATCAATTGTATCATGGAAACCGATTGATAACAGAAAATGTATCCCTTAAGAAAAGACCTGTATTGGTAAATAATACAACCGTATATTTTCTCACAGACCATCATTCTAGAAGAGGTGCTTTTACACTCAAATCTATAGATCTTAATACCGCACATAACTAAATTGATAAAACCATTTTTAAAATATCACATTAAAGATCGTTGGGTGCTTTGGCAACAGACACAACAATTAAAAAACTTAAAGCAAGAACCTGTGTTGGTCTTTACAATGGCAAAAGTGGGTTCGTCTAGTGTATACCATTCTTTGAAAAAACAATCGGATATTCCTTGTTTTCATATCCATAGCCTTAGTATAGAAGAAGAAGAACAAGCCAAAGCTATTTGTAAAGAAAAAGGCGTGTATCCTGGGAGTCGAAGTCCTGTGTTTATATTACATAAATACCTTTTGGAAAAAGAACGTAGGTATAAAGTGATTTCATTAGTTAGAAATCCAATAGAGCGAAATCTTTCTGCTTTTTTTGAAGCATTTGAAATCCATATGGGAGTACCTGCACATCATTTTAAAGGAAGTCTTCAAGATATAGAGAAGGCTTTCTATGAAAAGCTCGATCACTCGTATTGTAAAGATTGGTTTGATAATCATCTTAAAGACGGAATAGGGGTTGATGTGTATGCGTACGCTTTCGCGAAAGCAAAAGGCTATACAATGATAAAGGGAAATCAAACAGATATCCTGTTGCTTAAAACTACGCTTGATGATACGTTAAAATCAAAACTTATTGGTGATTTCTGTGGTGTAGAAAACTTTACCCTTGAAAACTATAATGTCACAGATGCCAAAAAAGGAGCCACCCTGTATGCTGACTTCAAATCCTATATCCGTTTCCCAAAATCGTATCTAGAAAGTCAGTTGGAATCAAAATATATGAATCATTTTTTTACAGAAGAGGAGAAAGAAATGCTTTATGAGAAGTGGTTGGCTGTCTAGTTTATAGTTTTTTCTATATTAATCTTAATTTCATTTTCAGAGAACCCCAAAAAGGTCATTTCATATAATGAATGTGCTATTATTTCTGATTCATTAAAACTCTTTATCGTTTCTGGATGAATCTCCATATCTAGCCATTTTCTCCAGTTTATACCTGAGATATTATATGTATTTCCTAATTCATGTGGTTCTTCAATTCCAGATACAGCAATTTCATCATCTTCGTTTTTAGAATTTATTTTTCGAATGTATAGAATCAAATTACAATGAATAGGATTCATTTTAGTTAATTCAATATATACATTATGAAAATATGAAGTTTTCTTTTTTAAGTCTGGATATGATTTTATAAGGATAGATTCGATACCTTCCCAATTATTCTTTTCTACTAATTCTTTTAGAGTCAATGTATATATATGTTAAAAGTTATAATGGAAGATACACTATTCTATATAATCCACCTTACTTTCATTGGTAGAGACTTCCCGAATATATTTAGGAACTTCCAATACTTTAAAAGGTAAGGGTGTCAATGTCTCTTCTATGCTATAAATCGCCTAAGAACCCAAACTCATGATGATAATGTGATTTGAGGTGTGTTATTTTTTTAATGCTCTTACGTAATTAAAGATGAGTGTTATTGTGTAACGTATTTTAGTTTGTTTAGAGAAGATGTGTTCTCTTTTTTGAAAATAAGTACTGTAATGCCTATTGTTAATAAAATATGACTTAAAATAATGAGTATTCTACTATCATAAGCAAAAGCTCCTAATCCAATTCCAATAACTCCAATAAACACTATAATGGCCCATGGCGTATGTGATTTTATAAATTTTCCAGCGTGGGTTGCTAGCCCAATGTAAAATAAAGCTGGACCAATTGTCATAAAAGGTATGCGAATGGATGGTCTGCTCATTATTTGACTTGTTAATTGATTCATTCCCGCATAATCAGTTCCGTAACTCCACCATAAGAAATCAATTGTTGCTTGCCCTATTAGAGCAATAATCCCTATTGAAGTTAAGATCGTAGCAGCATTACTAAAAATAGTATCTGAAAAAATATAGTTTATAGATAAACAGAATAGCGCCCCAATTAATAATAACCAATGAGCATAATCAATAGGTTTTTGAGTTTGTATAAATTCATTACCTCCTAAAAGCATTATTTGATTGATAATTAGAAAAACGAGTCCAGTTATAGCAATGATTTTTAATTTCATGAATAGTAATTTAAGTACTTATTTGATTAGTTTAAATTTCTAACCATTTTACTAGTTTGAGAATTATTTTCTACCCAATCGTTAAATACTAATGATCAATTGTTATAAATGTGGAGCAACTATTCTATTCTATATAATCCACCTTATTTTCATTGGTAGAGACTTCCCGAATATATTTAGGAACTTCCAGTACTTGAAAAGGCGCAAGGGTGTCAATATCTCTTCTATGGTATAAATCGCCTAAGAACCCAAACTCATGATGACGATGTGATTTGAGATGTGCTACTTTTTTTCGCACGGTTCTTTTAGAGACTTGCCATTCATTTGCAAGTTGCTCTATAGAAGGTTCCATAAACGTGATGTATGAAATTTCCATTTCCGTATGGAGGTTTCTCTTTTTAAGTAAAGAATCTTGCCATACGCGATCTTGATACACTCTGAGTTCGCGATTATATCTTTTTAAAGAATCTAAGAAATCCTTAGAAGACATATGATTTTCAATATCTATTTGTTTTCTAAATAACTGCTGAATACCTGACTCATGACACCACATACATTTAGCGGGTTTTCCAGCCCGAGTCACATCTTCATCACCGTCGGGTTTTAAATTACCATCGATGTCATATAACGCAAACCGAGAAAGCCCATTTGTCATAACTTCTACCGTTTCAAATTCTTGGACTTCTCCTGTAATGGTATCTCGCTCTGCCGAAATAAAGGCACGTTGATACGATTCGTTTTGAATAGAATACTGAATCTCTCTATCTATTTTTGAAATACTACTATTATTGATATACGCAGTGAGTGTATCAAATGTATAGGCAGTTTGTAAATCATATAACCGTAAAGGAACATCTACTATTTTATAATAATGATTGGGACTTCCAATGGTAAGTGCTATGTAGCGTCCTAAGTCAATCGTTCCTTTTTGTTGATACTCTTCAGAATTTTGAATAACCGTATTGAGTGACTGTAAATGCGGAATCGCTTTTTCAGGAAACCCGACCTTAGTCACATCAAGTCTTATAATATCTTTCGTGTGTGTAATACCTGTAAGTGTACTATCTAATGCAATATTAGATCCTAAGAAAGAAAGCGCCCACGTAAGCCCCGTTTTATGTCGCTCTAATGCATCGTCTTCATAGGATTTATTCCATTTTAAGTAAATCACATTGGGATCTTTTGTAGGCGTAACAGTAGTACACGAACTAATGATCATGCATAGACATACTAAAAAATAAATGATGCTATTTCTTGGAAATAGACTCATACGAAGAAATTTCATAGATATAATGATTTCCTTTTTTGATAATACTACCATCAAACTGTTCTAAAAATACAATTTCAAGTCCTTTATTAGGGACCACCCACGTATTATTTTCTGTGGCATCAAAAAATGGCTCATGTGTCACAAAGATAATAGACGTAGCTTCTTTCTTTATAAGAAGCTTGATGGTTTTTAAAAGTTGATGATCGTCTTGTTCAAATTGGATAGAAGGTCTATTAAAGGTACAATAACTGTGATAGCCACTTGTTTTTGTGAAGAAAACTGGTTTTCCCATGTATGCACTTAAAGCTGTACCATTACACGCTTTTGTGGCTATTATCTTTTCGAGGTTATGATTGTCTTTTAGATACTGTGCTGTTTGTTTTGCCGTTGTGAATGGCGTACGAATATCCATTGCAAAGGCATATATCCCCACAATAAAATGAAGTCCTAAAATGGCATATATAAGTCGCGGTTTTAGTTTTTTTAATACGTCTTCTGAAAACGGGAGTATTGTTTTTTTAGCTTTCGTACTTCGACTGTGCTCAGTATCAACTTCTGCTTCACTGCGTTTCGCGAAAGCGTATATAGTATCACTTGAAGTAGTGTATGTATCAAACCATAATGCAGTAATTAAAAACAAATACAAAATCCCATAATACCTCGCTGCATTTAAGGCTGTAATATAAAAGAAGGCTCCAGTTGCAATGATGCCAAAGTACATGTAGAAGACTAATTTCTTATTCTTATAAAATAAAAGATAAGGAATCGCTAAACTAGCGATGGCAAAGATACCAGCAATAGGTTTGCTCAAATTAACAAGCAGATTTGTGTTCCAGAAAGAGGTTGTTGTTACATCAGGGATGAGGAATATGCTTTTAAAAAAGGGCGATATACTTTTAGGCATTTTTTGGAGAAACGTAGTGCTTTTCCCTTGGTCAAAGAAGGACGTATCTGAAGGTGGTAGGATTTGCAGTACGCTAATGAGTATCAAGATTCCAAAAATAAAGATGCCTATCCATGTTGTTATGGAAGTGTATTTTTTATCACTTATAAGACGTTCTACTATAATCATTGCCATGATGGAACCCGCAAGTATTAGAAAGATCGCATGACTATTACTGGCCAATCCTAAAAGCACAGCAATCGCGATGAATTTTGAATCTCTCTTGTTATATAGGCTACATGCTAAGAATACAAACAGCATTCCCAAACTATAATTTCTACTTAGGATGTTATATTCATAAAACATAAAGTACCCGAATATAAACAGGAGTTTAAATATCAGGGAAAATGGAGCTTTCTTTAAGAATACACCTACCGTAAGTGTCATAATACTTATATGCAATACTTGCATCCAGATAGGATCTATAGTATATCTGGTGATCCAATAAAGTATAAGATTCCATGTGATGGGATGTCCTTCATAGCGCGTATTGATAAAAAGATCTTTAACGGAAGCACTGTCGCGCGCTAATAAGTAATGATGTGCCTCATCTAGCCATAATTCATGATGCATAATTCCCCATAGACTCAGCACAAAAAACAAGACTGTAACACCATATACAGTATAGGTTGAATTTTGCCAAGCGTTGAGGTTGTTCATCTTATTTGGTCACAGTCATTAAACCATTTGCGAGAAGAGATTTAATTTTAAATTTCATCGCTTTTTTGAGATCACGATTTTGTGGTTTTGTAATTTCTCTATGGTAATTTACTTCATTTACCACTCTTTTTACCGCATAGTCATAAAACTTACGAGGATACGTTCGTTTAAAATCAATTTCTCGATCTGTTGAGGTTTCCCAATCGGGTTGTGTGATAATATCTTTTTCTATTTCGCTATATAAAGAAGTTCCTTTGATAGGATAGGCGATCGTAATGGTAAAATGTGTAGGATTTGCATCTTTAAGATACTGTACGGTGGTATTGATATCTTCCAGATCTTCTCCTGGATATCCAAGCATAATAAAAGTGCCTGTTTCCATATCCATGGCATTGGTTTTCTGGATCGCTTCTTTTACCACATCTACATCTACACGACGATCCATGGCGTCTATGATTTTTTGAGAACCACTCTCTGCACCAATCCAAATACGATAACATCCCGCTTCTTTTAAAAGCTGTAAGATATCATCATTGAGTCGTTCGGCTCTCGTGATACATTCAAAAGGAATGATCGCATCTTGTTTGATCACTTCTTCGTGAAATGCCGTCAGCCATTTATGACTCACCGTAAATACATCATCTACAAACCAAATTGAATCTGGTTGGTAGGTATCTTTAAGCATTTTTAATTCGGCAGCCACTAGGTTGGCAGGTCTTCGTCTGTAACTTTGACCATATACCGCGGTACTACACCATTTACAGGTATACGGACATCCACGCTGCGTACTCACAGTCATCGAACTCATTCCATGGTTATCCTTCCATGTTTTTAAATACTTATCCATCGGAATAGCTTCTCTATTAGGAAGCGGTAATACCGATAAATCTTTCATTTTAACACGTGGTTTTGTTCTTGTCAACACCCCATTTTCTAAATAGGCTAGACCGGCCACTTCAGATACGTCTGTATTGTTTATGATGGCATTGTGTAATTCTGCCATGGTTTCTTCTCCTTCTCCTATAATGAGGTATTGAGCGCCTGCTTTTAAATAATTTTTAAGATTATAACTGATGTCAGGACCTCCGAGTACAATGGTTGGAAATCCGTATTGCGCATCTGTTTTTAAGATTTTCATAAGCTTAATGACTTCTACTTTTGTCATTAAATTGGAATAAATCGCTACAATATCGGGTTGCTTTTCTTTAATAAAAGCGAGTTGATCTTCTTTCGCATAAAAGGTAGTATCAAAAAGATGATTTTCTATGTGTTGCTCATTGAGATATCCAGAAATATAAAGCTGCCCTAACGGAGGATAGGGTTTCATGATTTTATGCTCCTTCGGATCATTAGAGAGATAGTATGCATGTGTCAATAAAACGCTCATTTCTTTTCAAAGCTTATTAAAAAATGGTCTGCATATTTTGCCCAGAAAGGCTTTTGAAACCATGACTCTAAAGTAATCAAAAGCTTCATAAAACGAGGCTTATTTTTGAAATAAGGTTCTAAATAAGAGGGAGGAATTGCAATTCCTATGGGTTTTATCGTTTTGGGTTGTATATACGCTTCCGCGAAATGTACCACATCTTTAGGATTATAGTACCACGTAGGTACCTGAACCCCTTCTACATTAGCATAAATAGCCTTCGTAGTATTTCGCCGAAAGGCATTTTTAAATTGAAACTTTAGTAAAAAATAGAAGCGTTCCCAAAGGGTGTTTTTAGGCATAATCACCATGACGAGTTTCCCTTGGTCTGTGAGGAGTGCTTCTGAGGTCCTTAAAAAAGTTTTTAATTGTACGTCAGATAAACAATTGAGGCCTCCAAAATTTGAAAAAATCAAATCAAACTTTTGATCAAAAGTAGTAGGAGTAATTGTAGTAATATCTAGTGTTTGAAAGGTGATGTCTTGATGTTTGCTTTTAGCTACAGTAATCATTTCTTCAGAAATATCGGTAGCAATGACGTGATGTCCTTGTTTATGAAGATATACGGCATCTTCTCCTGTACCACAATTTAATTCTAGAACTCGCAACTGACTTTTAGTGTCGAGCTCCTTTTTTAGATACGCATACACCTGATCACGTTGTGCTTTTCCTATGACAGAATGCGTAAAAACTACATCATAATTTTGGGCATGTATGTCGAAGTTGTTTTCCATGTAAGTTACAAAGCGTACAGTTTCTTTATCTTTATTCTTTCTTTTCTTTTTTTCATTGACAAAAAACAACTTCTAATAGACTTCATATTTCTTCTATATAACTTGTTGTCTTCTTCGTGGTTAAAAGAGAAAGATGCTAATTCGTATGCTGCATATTCTTTAATTTGGCTTTATCTATAAAAGCACTTGGAGTATAGTAAAAGAATAATACCATAGACCGTATCGTAGATTTTGAGATCGCTAATGGATTTTTAAAGAACGCTTTAAAATTTGCGATACCTTGACTTTTCCTATATTCTTTATGTACGTAGCGATGTAACTTTTTATAGTATTTAGAATTAAATGTTCCTTGAAACATCATCGCAAGATCATCACTATCGGTCCAGTTTGCTTTCAACTGAAGATCGTCTTTTACCTTTTCATAAAATGGGGTTCCAGGAAGCGGATATGAAACAGAAATTCCTAGATTATCAGGTAATAACTCCTTAATCATTGCAACCGTTTTTGCGATATCTTCTTTGGTTTCTCCTAAATAGCCAAACTGAATAAAGAAGGCTACTTTGACTTTTTTCTTTTTCAAAAGTCGTGTTGCCTCATAAATCTGTTCTACTTTGGTTTCTTTATCCATAGCATCCAGAATCTTCTGCGAGCCACTTTCGGCACCTACCCAAACTTCTTTAAGACCACTTTCTGCTAAGGCATCAATGGTATCTTCTTTCAATAATAAATCGACTCTACTTTGAATGTAATAGGTAATGGTAAGATCTCTTTTCTTTAATTCAACATTAAAGTTCTGTACCCAATTAGGTTTTAATCCAAAGATGTCATCACACATCCAGAAATTGGTCACTCCGTAGTGTTCTTTTAAGAAGGCAATATGTTTTGTAATGTATTCTGGAGAGTGAGAGTTGTATCTATTGCCGTAAATAGGTTTTGCACACCAATTACATTTAAAAGGACATCCTCTGGTGGTTGCGATATTCAATGTAAATTGTTTTCCACTTTGCGCCCATACGGCTTTATAGGCATCTATATCTGCTAAATCCCATGCGGGTTGTGGTAACTCATCTAAATTACGTAATACAACACGTTTGGAATGCTTTTTAGTTTCTTCATCTTTCCTATACACAATACCGTTTATAAGGCTCGTAGACTCATTATTTTTTAACGCTAAAATGAGCTCTTTAAGGGTGATTTCTCCTTCACCTTGTATGATATAATCGGCACCTGCATCAAGATATTGATCATAATGATCTGTACTATCACTACTACATACAATGACTTGACAATCATATTTTTTTCCTAAGCCTATCATTTCAAAAGCGGCTTCTCGCATGGTGGTCAGACACATCTTTGTGAGATAGTTAAAACCATCGTCATACATCACTAAAAAAGAAGGCTTCTGTTCTTTGATTTCTGCTTCTATCGCATACGGATCACTTCGTAAATTAGTGTCAAATAAATCAACGGTATATCCTTCTTGTCGCATTAATGATGAGGCATATAATGTGCCAAGTGGTGGGTATGGGGTTTTATTTTCCCATTGTTTTTTATCAAGAGGATAGTAGTAAGAGTGAGAAAATAGAATATCAAGCATGCTCTTTGTTTAACGTAATGTTGTATTTATTTTCGTAAGTTTTATATTTCTTGTTAAGCCGTGTAATTACCTTATTTTGAAAGCCTTGGGGGTGATGTTTAGAAACACTCTTCGTAGATTTCATCGCAATATTAAACTGATCAGGATTCATCTCACTAAATTTTAACTTCCATTTTTTATAGGTGAGTTTTAAGAAAAAAGTATCTAGCTGTTCTCCCATTTTAGCACCCAAAACTTTCTCAGCAAGTTTTGTGAGACTCGGCTTTTTTATAGGTTTTAATTCATCGAGTCCTTCTCCAAAATTTCTATTTGGGAATGTGGTATATGCCCAAGTATTTGTGTCATAAAACCGTTTAAAACTCCCATTCCCATACATAGGTATTAAGGTCACTAATTCTGTGGCTGTAAATAAATTTTTTTCTTCTATTTCCAGAGAGTTTTCACTGATAAAGTAATTAACACAAAAGTACTTTTTAGAATTGAGTAAGAAAATTTTCTTGTATAAAATAAGTAAAGTTCTTGCAATCCAAAGTCGCTGTTTGCTTGTAATGATAAAGAAATCTATATCCCCATCTTTATCAAAAAAGCCTTTGGATAATGCTCCAGAAATTCCAACGCCTTCGACAAAAGGGAATTTAGATATAAGCCGAGACATGCGATCTGCTTTTTTTGCAATATTACGAGCCCCTTCATTACCATCTAATCTTCGTTCTATTTGTGCAGGATCATTCTCACACGAATAAAACTGATCTATTTTATAGATAATACCGTCTTTTACCAATGTTTCTAATTCTCGGTCTATGACACTAGCATCCTTAGCATTTGAAAATGCAATAATCTCCTCTCTTGTAAGGGGGTATTTAAATAATGAAAAGTATAATATGGGTTTGAGGGATGTCAATTATATAATGATTTATTGCTTCTATTATAAGAATCTTTACTGCCTTTTAGTATATACGTTTATTTTCTTTATAAGGACTTTTTCTTTATTTGGTAAAGAATAATGTCGTACGGTATAAAACAGAAAATTACTGTTTATTTCCTTCTTGTACAATAACAACTACATAAAGTAATACATATTTTATAGACGAAGTATTTGATTTCCTTTTTGAATTCAGGAAATATCTTACTTATTACTTTGATTACCCTACTATTTTCTGCAAATGTATATGAATTGTTATTTTTTCTCTATGATTATGCCGCAAAAATGGAACACATTTCCGACATTTTCAGAGTTATTTTTTACTTCCTAAACTAAATGCACGTGAGATATTAAATCCTAAGAACACATTGCCGTCACCAAAATCTCCTCTAGCTTGCCCTAAGAATCCATTAGCAAAAATAGCTCTAGCATTTGATACGTGTAATTGAAAGACATGGCCTCCTGTCTCTATTTCTACCCCTAAGGCTAAAGGGTTGTTGAAAACAGAATTATCTGCCCCCTTTACTTGTGTGGTTAGCCCTCCAGGTATAGCAACAGTAGAAAAATTGGTTAATCTATTTAAATGAATTCCATAGTCACCTATTAACGCAAGGCGTTTTGTAAGCTTAATACGTCCACCGATCCCTAAAGCAAATTGAGAATTATCTTGCCCATCTTCTAAGACAATATTGTCGTGAAAAAATGTAGGTATTAATTGCAAGGATAACCAGTTGTTAAATTTTCTAGAAATCAATAATTGATTTGCATATCCTACACGATCACTAAAGGTAAGATCAGGGAATAAATCAGAGTCTAAATCTGTGTTGATTGTAAGTAAATGATAGCCAACTAATGTTACAGGAGATTCTCCTTCAGTTTGGCGTAAAAATCTATATTTTACTGCGGCATCATATGTCTTATTAAATCCTGAACGCGAAATACCTACATTTAACCAATCTGTTACACCATACACAAATTGTATACGCGCAGTAGCATCATCAAGACCTAGAAAATTATCTATGCCATCACTTAAATCTCCAAAACGGTGTGAGATAATAAATTGTAACTGCTTTTCTCCTACAAGCTTTGTAGATTCAAAGTTGACAATTTTAATACCTTTAAAAACAGAAAGAACCGGAAGTGGCTCATCGGGGATCTCTTGCTCTAATTCGTTTAACAAATCATCATCTTGAGCAATAGCCATTATAGGCAATAGCAATAGTAAGAAAACTAATTTCTTCATGGGTGCTTTTCGTGTTTATGTGTTGGTGAGGATTTTATTTACGAAGGGTGGCTTGGTCTAATTTTACTTCTTCAAGTAAGTTGTCATAGCCTATACATCTTGCTTTTATATGTACCGTAGTCTTTAATTTATCCGGAGTAGGAGGTGTTTCGTTTTCGCTTAAAGCGAAAAAAATCACATCTTCAACCACAACGGTATTTCCATCGATACTACTTAATGTACCTTCTATTTCAACAGTTTTGTTTAAATATTTTGTAGTAGCTACTTCTTCATTGGTCTGAAAGTCATTGATAAAGTCAATTGCTTTTACTGTAAAAGCAGGCTTTTCAGATTCTATGTCTCTATGATCTTGATATATATAATTATATCCTAGGATGGCAACAAGTACAATTGCTACCAGTGCCCCCAAAAGTATTTTTTTGTTTTTCATGAGTTCTCAGTCTTAATTAACGCTTTACCAAATTAAAACTAGCCGATATGTTAATAGTATCTGAGATTTTTTCACTTACGACACTTGGAATTTCAATATCAAAATCGCCTGGTGCTACAGAAAAGTTAGTTGCTACATCTATAGTCCCTTTATTTTCAACGATAAAAACAGTAGCTGTTACTTTTTTTGTTTTACCATGAATAGTAAGATCTCCTTCTACAGTATATTCTTTTTTAGTGCTGATGTCTTCTATAGAAAAACCATCAATCATCCCAGTAAAAGTAGCTTTTGGGTATGTATCACTTTCCATATAGTTTTCATTAAAATGCTCTTCCATAAGTGCATTTTTAAAACGGAATCCTTTAACGAGTCCTAATACAGCTAATTTGCCAGTGCTTACATCTAGAATCGCTGTGGTTGTTTTGTTACTTGCTTTTACAGGTTCAAAGGCTTCTACAGACCCTTCAAAATTTAATGTTCCTGTTTTTGTGAAATACTTTTGTCCAAAACTTTGTGCGATACAGCCAAAGAATACTAGGAATACGATTAATTTTTTCATAATTGATTGTTTTAAATAAGGTTGTTTTTAATTTTCATTTTCTAAAATACCATCATCTACCCAATCGATAATACCTTGTATAAGATTGTCAGGAAGGTTTCCACTAGGAGGCATTGGGTTTGTTGGGTCGGTCATGCGAGCTAGCATTCTACCATTGTCTGCTTCTATAAAAGCAAAATCATAGGCATCAAGTCTAACACCAGCTGTTTGTTCGTTTACATTATGGCATTCTACACATGCATTATCCAAAATAGCTCTTGCTGTATTCTCATAAGTTACAACATTTACTTCTTCTAATTCCGGTGTAAGTTCTGATAAGGAACTTCTTTCGCAACTCGTAAATCCAAACATACATAGTATAAGAATGAACCCTATACTATTCATATTGTTTTTTATTTTGAATGTGTTGTAATTCATGATGCTTTATTATTGTGTATTTATGATTGTTGAATCCTGATCTTATTGTCAGTACAAATAACCCTTACTTCCTTTAAAAAATAAAATTAATTCTGTTTAACTGGAAAAAACAACCTTAAAACGGAAAAATAGAACAGGATTCATCTCATGTTTAATCTCTCTAAATATGGTAGTTTTTAGGGGTTACATTATTTTTCAAATAGTAGGTCGAATTATATGTCTAATCTTACATTTCTCACCTAAAATACAATATTTACTGATAATGTTTTTTGATTTACCTTCCTGTATACTGAATTCTAGTAAGGAAATAGTATGCTTTATGAGCTACTTTTGGATTGGTGTATGCGTACTATGTTATTTCGCGAAAGCGAACTTAAAAATAGTTTAATAGCTTCTGTATTTATAAAAGCGTTCTATTAATTCCTGTTGAAATGTGGAGATTGTTCTAAGGAAATATTGGTAATAAAATATTTAGTATCTCCCCAAAAGAAAAAAGTGCCAAAACGTTCTACATAGGTTAGTTTTACATACTTGCCTTGGTAGTCTTTAAGTTTTTGAATGATATCTTCTTCTTTATTCATGACAGAGAAGCTAAAGATTTGGGCGCCGCTAATTCCTTGGCTGATTTCGCCTTCCCATGTTTTTACCACTGCGCCTTTGTAACTAAACTTAATGAGTTCGCCAGCTCTTGTCCCTTCACTATACGGTACATAGTATAGAAAACTATAATATGCAGTAGCCAATAATGCAATTGCTAGTAAAAAGATAATCAATACTTTTTTCATAATTGGCTGTTTTTAGAGGTTTTATTTTTACTCTTCAGAAGCGCGTTCTATTAATTTGTCATTGAGGTGCTTCTTTTGTTTGATTCCTAATTTCTTAAGGTTTTCTACTTTTTTGATCAGATTGCCTTGTCCTGTAAGTTTTTTCATGGTCGTATCATAACTTCCTTGTACGGTACGCAATTGATTTCCTACTTTGATGAGGTCATCCGTGAGTAATACAAACTGATCGTAAAGGCGTCCTGCTTGAATGGCAATTTCTAGTGCGTTTTGTTGCTGTTTCTCATTATTCCACATCGTATCTATTGTACGTAGGGTGGCTAGCAATGTAGAGGGTGTCACAATCACAATATTCTTTTCAAATGCCTGATTATAGAGTTGATTTTCTGCATTGATTGCAATGGCAAAGGCAGGTTCTATCGGAATAAATAGTAGTACAAAATCGGGACTCTCTACTTGATACAAGTCTTGATAGTTCTTATCGCTTAATTGTACAATATGACGTCTTAGGGATAAGATATGATCCTTTAGCGCTTGTTCTTTTAAAAGGTCGTCTTCTTGATTTACATAACGTTCGTAAGCACTTAGAGACACTTTACTGTCTATAATCATGCGTTTATTGTCAGGTAAATGAATCACGATATCTGGGAGGACACGACTTCCATCTTCTGTGGTAAAACTTTGCTGTACAAAATACTCTCGGTCTTTTTCAAGACCTGATTTTTCAAGTACACGTTCCAGTACCAGTTCACCCCAATTTCCTTGCGTTTTGCTATCTCCCTTTAAGGCCTTGGTCAAGTTATTTGCCTCTTTAGACATCTGCTCATTAAGTGCAGTGAGGTTTTTGATTTGCTCTCGCAAGGCTGAGTTACGCTCAATCGTATCTTTTTGAGTCGCTTCAACTTTCTTTTCAAAACTTTGAATTTTTTCTTGAAATGGTTTCAAGATTTTATCTAGGTTCTCTTGGTTTTGCAAGGTGAATTTACTTGACTTTTCTTCCAATATTTTATTGGCAACTAGTTCAAAATCTTTAGTAAATTTCTCTTGTAGCGTCGCCAGTTCTTCTGTTTTTTCTTCTATGCGTTTTTCCAAGTTTTGGAATTCTACGTTTCGGGCAGTGAGTTCGTTTTGGAAGAAATCTTTCTCTTTTCTTAAGGTGTTTGCTTCTTCGTTGGCTTGCTTTCTGACCACTTCCAATTGATCGGCAGCTTCTTTTCTAAGTGTGTTTATTTGAGATTCCGCTTTCGCGAAAGCGTCCTTAGCCTGATTCAATTGTTCACCTTCAAGTTTTAAACGTTCTTGTAACCCACTGAACTCTCCTTTCTTTTTAAGATTAGAAATAAACATACCCAAAATGACACCTATACAGATGCATATAATGGCAATAAGAAAGTAGAGAAGCGTATCATTCATGAGTGTAAAGATAAAAATACAAATCTATTTATGGTTTATTGCTATTGTATTTATACCTAAATTTTTACAGCGAATTTTTAACAAAAGTTTACAGCCGTTTTTGATGAGGTTGACCATTAATGAGTTATCTTAATAATAAAAATGAACGTATGAAAAAAGGACTACTATTATTTGTGTTTTGTATCCATTTTATTGCTGTTTCTCAGAATGGTAAACGCGAAACTATTAATGGAAAAATTATCGTTGAAGGAAATGATATAGAAAATATCACGATTTATAATTCTTCCTCAAATACAGGTACAATTACAAATGAAAAAGGAGAGTTTACGATTGCTGTCGCTTTATACGATGTCTTAGAAGTGAGAGCACTGGAATATCAAAACTTTGATGTTAGAATTAATAAAGACATTTTAGCTTCTAAACGTGTTAATATTTTTTTAATTGAAGAAATTAATGAATTAGATGAAGTATTAGTGAGCAATAGAAGACTAACAGGAAATCTCCAAACAGATATTGATAATGTAAAACTATTTAGTCCAAAATTGGATGCTGTTTATTTTGGGATCAATAATTATGATGTATATGATTACACAGAAGATAACAGCAATCAAATTAAAAATGAGGCCATCCGATCGGAAGCACAAGCGATGGTACATAGCTTAAATGTGATCAATGTCGTAGACCAATTATTAATCCCGCTTTTCAGATCTGAAGTGAAAGACAAAAAAGCCGTAGGAGTTCCTGAAGTTCCTGCTAAATCTATAAAGTACTATCTTGGATCGAATTTTTTAGTAAAGAACTTTAATATTCCAGAGCATCGTGTTGAAGAGTTTATTCGGTATGTTGAAGATGATACCACCTTTGACTTTGATCTATTAAATTATGGTCATGAACTAGAATTTCTTGAACTGCTAAATAAGAAAAGTGATGCTTTTTTGAAAAAGTAAAAGAATTCCGCTTTCGCGAAAGCTTTCTATGATGGACCAAATTTAATAATGGAATATATTACTGATAGTAATAATAAAAGTACTAAAAACAGCACTAAAATTCCAATAATAGACAAAGATTTTTCTACTCCTGCCTGACTATAACTTCCATCGTATTTTTGATTAAGAACTCTTTTGATTTTCTCTCTATTACGATATTTAATAGAGAGGTATAGCCATCCTACTAAAGTACATAAGAGTTCTCCCATTATTAATTTCTTTTTCTTCTAGTCTCACCAATAATCACCCCGAAATTTCCATCGAGTTGTTCCCAATATCGGGATGGGAGATAGGTGCGAGATACAAATCCATCTAGGTATAATGCATTTTTACATCCTTTATCTTTAAAAAAGCAGGCAAAGTCATAAAAGTTGATGCGTTCTTTTGACATCGCAAATAAGAGATTCCCATTAGGTAAAATACCAACTCCATTTCTGATATGTAGATTAGATGATCCTTCTGTAAATTTAGGATGTATCTTATCGTTTATAAGCAACATAGGTCCCGACTGTGTAGCATACTTAATAGCTGGACTAGATGTGAAATTAGATGTTGTTGTAATGGTAGCTTTATTGTCATTAGTAATATAAAAGACGCCATTAGGATGTAGGTAGAAATTCGTCTTTCCTCCTTTTAGCGTATCAATAGGTGCTTTTGTGATTCCTTGTTGAATGAATAATCCTTGCGGAGATCTGTCTTTAAGATACATGCCGCCATTCATCGCAAAGACAAGTTCTTTTCCTTCCTTTTCAACACCTGCTTTTAAATTTTTAAGACTCCCATAAGTATTCCCTTGTACATCTTTCCAGTAGAAATCTAATTGTTGGGTGTTGAGGTTAACTTCATAACTTAAAATACGACTATTTAAAACTTCTTTACTACTATTAACTGATAGTAGCGTAATTAAAAAGAAGAGAAATGATTTAAAATAAGTCATATAGATCATTTGATATACGTAAATCGTTACTATGGTATACGTAGTTCTTGAAAACTTAAAGATAGCTAAAACATCTTTTCATAGCGGATACCATATACACATAAATATTTATTTGTGTATACGTATTTATAACGGTTTTTAAATACCGTAAAATCTACCTTCATTTTCCAGTGATGGTTCTAATACCTTTAAAAAAAAAGAACTATTGATTAGTTCTTTTAATCTTATGAACCTTTTAAATACATTTTTCATGAAAAAAATAGATGAATTCTCATCGATTGAACAAGCGGCTATGGAACAATCTCCTGCGCATGAAACTGAAGTACGTCATAACTTTATAAATGCGAGTAGTTTTCTAGATGATATAGCAGAAGGAGTTGGTGGTATTGTTGAAAACGTAGGTGATCATGTAGTTGCTGGGGTAGAAGATGCTGTTAATGATGTAGCAGAAATAGGTGAAAATGTAGCTGCAGTTGCCGAAGGAGCAGCTGATCTTGTAGATGCTGTTGCTGGGGGTATGATCATAGATCATGTCTTTACAAAAAAACAAACAGCACTATTAAAGAATGTAAACTTAGAATGTTCTGTAGATGAACTTATCGATTTAAGAAACAGTTTGATAAAAATCCACGCTAAACAAAAGTAGGATATAGAATATTTTACACTAGATGGGTTTTAGTGTAGTTACCTAGAAGTACCTGAATAGTATACATCATGTATCCCGCAGGTTTAAAAAACTGTGGAGTATACCTCAAAACAAGAAATAAGAACGTACGATATTTAAAAGCACTGATCAGTGTTTTTAATTTTATTAACCTTTTAAATAAATTTTTTATGGAAAATTTTGATGATTTCTCATCGATTGAACAAGCGGCTATGGAACAATCTCCTGCGCATGAAACTGAGATACGCCATAACTTTATGGAAGCAAGTGGTTTTATACATAAGATTGTTGAAACTGCTAAGGAAACAGCTGGAGATATAAATCATGTTGCTAAGACAGCTACACCAGAAACTCCTG
This sequence comes from uncultured Dokdonia sp., assembly GCF_947492535.1. GTDB lineage: Bacteria > Bacteroidota > Bacteroidia > Flavobacteriales > Flavobacteriaceae > Dokdonia. Next base: position 588,294 of record NZ_CANLNH010000001.1, read on the forward strand.
ATATAGCAGAAGCGACTCTTGAGGCTGCCGCTGGTGGGATTGTAGTAGACGGTGTTTTTTCAAAACAGCATGTTGAATTACTAAAAAATATCGATAAAGAATGTTCTGTAGATGAACTTATTGATTTAAGAAGTAGTTTAATCAATGCGAATAGAATGCTAAAATAATATGCTGTAAACCATCAGGTATCTTTTAGCTATCATGTTGTTGGATACCTGAGGTTTTGGTTATTAGCTGTTATCAAGTCGATACTATTTATAAAATATATGAGTAGGTCTTGTACAGCGTATGTAAAAGAAGTAATTTCTTATTACGGATTTTGCGTACAGATACCCCGTATTTTCAACGGGTTTTTAAATACCGTGTAATCTCCCTTTATTTTCTAGTAGTGATTCTAATATCTTTAAAAATACTGATCAGTGTTTTTAATTTTATTAACCTTTTAAACAAATTTTTTATGGAAAATTTTGATGAATTCTCATCTATTGAGCAGGCTGCTATGGAGCAGTCTCCAGCTCATGAAACTGATGTACGCCATAATTTTATGGAGTTGAGTAGTTTTTTAGATGACGTTGCTCATGCAGTAGATAAAGCTGCACATGATGTAGGTCATGCTGCGCAAGATGTAGGTCATGCTGTAGCAGATCATGCAAAAGAAGCAATAGAAGTTACTGGTAAGGTTGTTCAAGTAGCAACACCAGAAACTCCTGAAGTTGAAGAAGCGACAGCTGTAACTGTTGCAGCAGCCGGCGGTGTTGTTGTAGATGGTATTTTTACAAAACAGCATGCTGAATTATTGAAAAGCATTGATAAAGAATGCTCTGTTGATCAACTTATTGATTTAAGAAGCAGTTTAATCAAAGCAAATAGAATGCTAAAATAATATGCTATGAACCTATCAGATATCTTTACATACCTTATTGTTGGATGCCTGGGGTTTTGGCTATTAGCTAGCGCTATTTGCCAATTTAATATCCTGCGCCTAGAGGATTTCTTTAGGCGTATGGATTATTTTTCCCTGCTTCCACGCTGGTCATTTTTTGCTCCAAACCCTGGAGTGACAGATTATCACTTATTATACAGAGATAAAGATCAAGAAAATGAATGTGGCCGTTGGAGAGAACTTCCCATCGCCAGCAAACGAACCTTATTAGGAGCCATATGGAATCCTAAAAAAAGATCTAAAAAAGCCTTGTCTGATGCTGTACAAACAATCGTACGATCTTCAAATACATTAAAACCTAGTGAATTTAAGACATCTATATGTTATATCGCATTGGTCAATTTTATAGCTTCTTTACCAAGAAAAGCAGACGGTCGGGCAACTCAGTTTATGATTATGGAATCCTATGGTCATTATCCTGATAAAGGACCGAAAATGTTGTTTAGATCCGAATTTCATAAACTATAACAATCATGGAACATTTTTTAAATATGGAGTTTGTCTATACATGTATGAAATACTTTGTACTGGTAGGAATCTCTATTTCGACGATAGAACTATTATATAATTGGAGAAATTTTCAAGATAACCGATTGTACAGTTGGAAAGTCATTTCAACACGAGGTTATTTTTCTGAGAACAATATCTTTCATAGACTTGCTCATTTTTTATTAAAATATCCCAATTTTATTGGCGTAATTATTTTTAGAGTACTTGTTCTTGTTTTGTTAGTTGTGCCAGGCATTTGGGGATTTTCTCAAGCCCCTCTTTTTCTAGCACTTGTCTTAACATCATTATTGATCAACTACCGTAGTCCTTTTGGACAAGATGGATCAGATCAAATGTCTACTATTGTTGTTATAGTTCTTTTTCTATATCATATCAATCCTGAAAATAGTATCGTAGCACAAGCTGGTATTTGGTTTATAGCTTTACAATCGATACTGTCTTATTTTACAGCAGGATTCTTTAAAGCAAAAGGCGATAAATGGACCAAAAACCCTAATGCCGTATACCTCATATTTAATACGTCAACATATGGAAGTAAACCCATCGCGGGATATCTGCAAAATAGACAATCAGCGATTACATTTTTAACATGGTCTACCGTTGCTGTAGAAGTGCTATTTCCTTTGGTATTAATAACAGGATATCCTGGAATGCTTGTATTTCTAGGCTGGGGATTAGCGTTTCATTTAATGAATGCTTTAGTGATGGGATTGAATTCTTTTTTATGGGCATTTTTAGCGACCTATGGTGCTATTATTTATTGTTGTATGCAGTTCTCTACCTATTGGATATTTTAATTTATGGATAACTGTATTGCAGAGCACATTATAAAACACCCTGATGATTGTTCTTTACTGTTTGTAAAGAATGGTGAACAGCTATTGAGTGTTCATGAACACGTTAATCGTCCGTTGGCCAGTATTTATAAGCTTATTATTCTATTAGCGTATATAGATCAATGTAAAAAAGGGAACATACATCCAGATGACCAGATACATTTTAATCAATTAAAAAAGTATTGGATTCATTGGATTGATCCTAATTTTCTAAAATGGTATGGACGCCTTAAGAATGAAAAGAAAATTAAGAAGGACTGTGTCGCGCTAAAGGAAGTGGTAAAAGGAATGCTAGAATATAGTTGTAATACCAATACAGATTATTTATTAGCAACATTGGGTATTGAAGCTGTAAATGAACAACTCAAGAAGTATCATATAGCAAATCATGATCCAGTGATACCTATATGTACCTCAGTATTGGTGTCTATAAGAGACGCAGCCATAGATCATACCCCTATTTCATTAGGGAAAATTGCTCGGGAATCTTTTGAATCTATGGTAGGAGGGAAGCGTATAGATGGTTTAGACCTTAATCTCTTAAACGATTTTGATTATGATATGCAATGTCGTTGGAGTGATTTGTTACCGCATGCTTCTGTACATACCTATAGGGATATACTAAAACAATTACACGCATTACAAAAAGATACTAAAGACTTACAAGATGTGATGCATTGGTTTGGTCAACTAAAAACGTATAAAGAATACACAGGCGGAATGAAATTAGGATACACACCTAAAGTATTTAATGCTGCTTTATATATGCAGGATACATCAGGAAACGAATATCAATTAGTCTACTTTTTGAATCATCTTACTACAGATCAAAGGCAAACCTTTGAGGTTGCGAGTAACGATTTTAATTTACAACTGTTGAAAAACCCTGCTTTTGTCGACCAATTAAAAAATCAAATTGCTCATGTCAGTATATGCTGAAAAAATAGTGATGTTTGATGGCGATTGTTCTTTCTGTGATCGTACGGTCAATTTTTTGTTTGATCACAATCCAAAACGAACATTGTATTTTACTTCACAACAATCTACCTTAGGTAAGGCATTATTAGAAAAGAATAATTTGCCCAGTGATCTAGATACGATCTATTTTTATGCTAATGGGAAGGTCTATGAAAAAGCCGCTGCCTTCTTTTACATCGCAAAAGAGCTAAATAGTCCGTGGCGTTATTTCTCTTTGTTAAGACGTTTTATTCCACACGTTTTTGGAGATTGGTGTTATGACCGTATTGCAAAACGAAGACATCTTTTATTAGGCAAAAAGGATAGCTGTAGACTCATGACTAAAGAGGAGCAACAGTATTTTTTATTATAAAGTGTTATCGTAGGATTTTACTATATACGCTTTCGCGAAAGCGAACTTGTGAGATTCACGACCATTGGGAGAGCGAAGCGGTAAAGCGTATAATTGCACATTAAAATATTATATTCCTACTACAACCAGAAGTACAATGATCGCTATAAGACTAATAGGTGCTATTAAACTTGTGCCTCCCTTTTTAGTAATTAAATGTATTCTTCGTTCTTTATCAGAATGTTCTTCCATGATCCTATTTATATCTTTTTGAGATTTTAAAATATAGAATTTATTTGCTAGTAGACCAATAACAATGGCCCAAAAAATTCTACTTATGATATCAATGATTTCATAAATTTCTATAGAGATTATACCAAATGAATATAATGCTTCTTCAATAAAAGCTTCAGCAATAATAATACCCATTAAAATTAAAATATACTTATACATCTTGCGATATGCCATCCATAAAAAGCCTAGAAAAAAGGCAGGAATACTAAAAGAACATTTACCTTGTTTATCTAGTTTTTTCATTTGGATTAGGTAATAATCAGCGTTTTCCTGAAAATATTTTTCGTAAAATTCTTTGTTTTCTTCTGTAAGCATTTTTTATAAACGATCTAATGGTTTCTAAATTAAGTAGTATTAAAAGACTCCTATCCTATCTTTTTTAAGACGATAAATCTATTTGTGAGTTCGAGGATGTCAAGCTTCTTTTCTTTGGCAATATACTCAATGGTTTCTGATCTGTACATAAATATATGCGTAGGATCTTTTGGATAAAACCAGGTTTTAAAATCGATGGTATCTGTATATAATAAGGTCATAATAAGTAACATCCCATTGGGTTTTAATAAAGATACAAGCCGATCAATTTCTAGTTTGGGATTATTAAAATGTTCAAATACCTCACAACTCACAATATAATCGTAGGTTGTATGCAACACCTTTTGATCAGGCGCAAAGTACGGATCGTATGGAACAATATCATAGTCTTGCTTTTTAAGCATACTAGAAATAACAGGTCCCGTACCACTTCCGAAATCTAATCCTTTATGTTCAGGTAAAAATGTATCAAGTACATATTGAGTGATAGGCATTGTAAAATTTTGATATCGAATATCTTCTACATCATTATTGTGACTTTCGTAATGTGTTTTTTCTTCAGTAGCAGTGAGGTAGTGTTTCTCATCTTTTACAATCGCTTTACATGTATCACAATCATAGAAATGTGTATCTATTTGTGTGATAAGTGTCGAATTACAAAGAGTACATAGCATACGTTAGTATTATAGAACCCTCAAGGTACGGATATAAGTTTTAATGCATTGTTTCTGAGTACGCTCTTGTCTGCCGACAGGTAGGTTCGCGAAAGCGTATACGACCTGTCTTTTCGAGTGCCGTCGAGAAATCTAGTGAACTATTCCTATAGTTAAGGTTTTACCTGTTCCCAATAGGTATACAATCCTTTTTGGTATTTTTTATAATCTTCTGGCATGTTTGTAGTAGGAGAAAGGCTAAATGAGATTTCATCTTTAAAATACCAGAAATTATCTTTAAGCACTCCCGTAGTTGTTTCAATATTCCACGCGGGGATATTAATCAATGCGTAGCTATTTTCTTCAGTGACATACTCGACGGCAAAGTCTTTTAATTGCTCTTTGGTGTTGTATATTAATTTGATACTTGCATTTAGTTGTTCTTTCCCTGGATCACTTGCAATGACTAGTGTTTTAGTTTCATAAGCTGTTAATTCTTCTATCCAATCATAACGCGTATCTCCTGCGGCAGGATTTCCGATGCGATATAACTCATCCATGACTCGTATACTATCTTGCTCTTTCTGAACCATTGTAAATAGATTCTCATGTGTTACTGTAATGGTATGTTTTTCAGGATCAATCGTGACATTGGTTTTTTCTGCAATGATCCCGCTATTTTCTACACCGAAAAAAGTGCCTAATACAAAGAAGATGATTTTAATGAGTTCCATGGTTAGTAATGGTTTTATTATAAAAATGAAAGGTAATACATATTAGTCCAGTTTGCTTTTAATCGTCAGTTACAAAATGATGATAAGAAAGAGTACAAGGATTATAGATGTTAGTTGTGATTTTTTATTTCGTTTTCAAATTCTATCTTTAATTTATCCACTTTTCTTTTATTAGCAAACCAATGAAATGGTGAAGGACTTGAACCAAATCCAAACGAAATACAGTTCACTAAAATATCATTTTCGTCATAAAGTACTGTCATCTGTTTACTCCAGTCAATACCTGTTTCTTGCCAAGAAAATTGAATGATTGTTATTTGTTGATTTGTTGATGAGATATTCCAATTATGATTTTTTGCTATTTTTTTAATCAGATTTAAGTTTTTACCTCTTGAAAGTCCATGTATTCTTTTTAGAGAATTCATAGTGATAATTGAATACATGAATAATGAACTTAAAGTAATTGCTAAAACTAAAAATAGTAAGGATAAGACAATCGATTCGTTTTTATTCAAATCAGAATTAATTTCCATTACTGCTATAAAAGGCAAGAGAAAAACAAACATTGCGTAAAGACAATACTCAGTAATTTTTTCAAGCAACCATCGCTTAATGACCAACTTTCCAGCTTGTTTTGATTTGGATATATCGATTGCTATTCTACTCATTAATATAGGTTTTCTCTGCGATGATTCCGCTATTTTCTACCCCGAAAAAAATGTCTAACACAAAGAAGATGATTTTAATGAGTTCCATGGTTAATTGGTATTCGTAGTTGAGGTTTCTTTATTCGGTTTCAGAATGAGAATCAAACTGGTTATTATAAAAATGAGTAAGGGTATTTTAAAAGACAGGTAATTGAATACTTCAATAGGGACTTCGGTTAATCGTCTTACTATGGGTGTAAGCATTAAACCAAGGCATATGATTTTTAAAACCCTATATCTATAATAATCAGTAAATAATAAAATGGACCCAATTAATCCTAAAATAGCAAATACTTGATCATTATTGCCAGATTTAAAACTTGTCCAGACCAACCAAAATAGAAACGGAATTCCAATAAAGTCTCCCATTAAAAAGATGCATGCGTATGAACAAAAGGCAATTGTTTTTAATGGTATTCTCATTTTATGCTATTGTTTCTATTTTTAAAGGATTTTGGACTAAGGCTTTTTATAAGAAATGTTGTTGTGTAATGTTATTTGATCAAATCAATCAATAATTTTCTCTCGTTTATGATGAAATATTTTTTTCCAAAAATTCACAAACCGACCTTTATCATTATCTTTTAATAAAAGGTAACTGTCTAAATTATTGAGCCCTCTCAGAAGCACAAAAATTCCACTGGCAATTGCTAACAATTTTTTCAGAATTTGTAATTCGTTTTGTTCATAAAAATTATAAACCATAATACAAAGAACAAATCCAAAACTAAATTCTAAAATGATATAAAATTTAAGCCAATGCTTTTTTAAATAAAAAAGTATTAAGCTTAAAAATAATGCTATCGGAATTATGATAGCTCCTCCCAAAACTCTTTGAGATTGTTCCCAATAATAGATTATGAATCCTGTTAAAATTAATAGGAAAAATAATGTTAATTGAACCTTAGTGGCTATTTCAGTTTGCTGATTAGCGAATTCTAATTCTTCTGATGTGAAATCTTCTAAACTAGTATAGTCAATATCTAATGTTTCTTTAAACGTCTTAGGATAAATGATTTTTTTATTCAATCTATTTAGCTCTTCTATTAAATATAAATCCTCAGTAATTACAGTATAATCATCAGTATTTTCAATAGAAACTATGATCGAATTAATTATTTCATCTCTTGTAGGTCGCGCGAATACGTTTGAAACAAAATCACCAACTAGTTTTATTTTTTCTTTATTCGTTAATTCAGAATAAATAAAATAGTTTTTTGGAATGGAGTAGAATCGCCCATATCCTGATGCAAAGGTTCTTGAGTGATTGATATATCTTGTAGTGACGTAATTATTCTGAGAGCTCTTATCAAAAAATATCTCTGGGTAATCAGTAATTATCGATTCGTCTACTAAATATTTCATAGTGTTTTATAACGGCTCCGTATATGAAAAGTAGCGCTGAAAATAAGTTATTACTTTTCGGATTAACACATAGCCGAATTTTTATATTTTGTTTTTAACTTTTCTCTTTTTAAAAGCCAAATTAAAAATTTGGCGGTCTTTCTAAATATACATAAACTTTAGTGTTAGCAATAACTTACGCTTTTTTTTATCTACATTGTTGCCATAGTATTTTTTCGCTATTAATTCTGCATTTTCAAAGGTTGAATTCCGACAATCATATTTTTATCATCGAAAATGACCTTAATCATTTCTTTTGGGGGACCGCTTTGGTCGTCTTCATATTTGTATTGAAGCATTGCAAACGTTTTACCATTCATTCCCATTTGAATTCCGCTATAAATCAATTCAATCTCTCGGTCAAAATCAATTCCAGAAATTAGTACTTTGAGTTGTTCGTCCGTTACTTGTTCAATTATCATTTTTGACAAGTGACTTTTTGATTTCTCTAAATTTTCAACTTTTAACGAGGCAATAAATTTTTTCGAAATTAGATTTAAACTATCTATGCGTTCTTCAGTTAATTCAGGCGTAACTCGTTCTTCCTTTTTTGTATTTCTTATGTAAAGTCGAATTCTATGAGTTGGTGAAGTAGTAACCATTCCACGCTTTTCGTAGTAATTTGAAACATTAGCGTACATTTCAATTTCTGTACTGTCATTTGGAAACCATTTTACATTTTTTTTCAGTCCGCCTTTTATATCGTCATTGGCTACACTTAAGTCAGATAAATCGCCTTCTGATACAGGTTTTCCATAAATATCCATAATAATTTTTTCTAATTCGTTGAATTTGCGAATAAGAGCTTTTTGATATTTCTTTGATTTCTTGTCATTCGTATTTGCTTTTAAAGTCAGTAAACTTTCATCCCATTCATAAAGGATATGTGACATTGTACTGTCTTTTTTCTTGAAATAATAATATCCAACTAAATCGGAAATTACTTTTTGTTTACGCTTAAATTTAATCGGTTGAGCATTATCAGCAGAAACGTGGTTTCGAATATTTGGAATTTGCTCACTTCCTAAACTTCGCTCCATTTTAAGATATTCATTTAGTGTTGTATTGTGAATATCAAAATTAAATTCTTGTCCGTAGACAGTTATTCCAATTAATAAAAGTCCAAGTATAAATGTCTTTCTCAAAGTTTTTTTCATATTGGAGGTGACGGAATTGTATATGGAAAGTGCGCCTTGTGGCGCTATGTTTTTCCGTTTTGATTTAAAGGTAATTAAAAAGTGGGAATTTTAATTCTGTTAACTATTCAAGTGCATTTTTTATATACGTTGATATCTTCTTTTGCGACAGAATCGAGTTAACGTTCTATTTTTTTTCTACTATTTAATTTATCTGATATTGACATTAATCTATCAGTTTTATCTTTTGCAAGAATAGAAATGATATGAAATCTATCTCTTTTGAACAAAATAGGTGAATATTCAAAGTGTGAATTATTAATAATACTGAAAAGTGATTTTATGATCTCTTCGAAATTCAGTATGTACTTATCTAATTCATCAAAAGTAATTTCTGGATCTTCCTTTTCTAATTTTGTATGAGCAATAAAATCATTTCTTAAATTTATTATTCTCTCGGTCAGATCAGTTGTTTCCTTTATTTTGCTTTCTATATTATTTAATTCGGTTAAGTCGATTTCGTTTAAATCAGTTCGTTTTTTTAAAGATTTAATAATACTAAAAATGTTAAAATAATTATTCTTTGATCCTTTAATTATTTTGCATAGTTCTATGATACAATTTCGGAATAGTGCTATTTCTTAGGTATTCTCTTTCTTCATTCGTTTCTGGAATATAAAGATACTTACATGCAGAATATTCATCTTTAAATTTAGTAAAGGATTCTGCAACTTTTTCTATTCTTTTTTCAACTGTATTTTCCATTCAGATTAGTATGGTGTTAGTTTAAATAACTAAGTTTTTTATTCATTAAGAATTCGTTTAGGAGCTATTGAAGATAACGTTCCTTGTATGGTGCGTTTGCTTCCCGAAGGGAGCAAATGAACTATACAAATTGTTAGCTTTTCGTTTTTATTCGGTTTTCAATATCGTACTTTTCAGTCTTTTCCTTGTCTATTAAGTCATTATTTTGCAGATAAAAGAACATTGATTGAAGATAAGAATTAACCTTGTCCAAATATTCGGAATCAATTCGTTCTTTATTTTCTGAAATTTCTAAATAGTCAAGACACCTTTTCAAGAAAAAAAAAACCCCATCAAAATCTCTCCCTTGAAAAAGAAAAATTGAATGATTTACATAGGTTACTAAATGATATTCAGGAATATTTCTTCTGAAATATCGCTTTGGAACAGTTTCATTAAATATTTTAATCCATTGATTAATATCAAACTCAGATTTCCTTTCAGTATCTAACTGTTTGAATTCATCTAACTTTTCAAAGAATAAGTCAAAGGCTTTTTCTTCATCATTATTGCACTTTGCAAGTAATAACTCGTGAAATCTAGGCCCGGTTGATAGTGGAATATTGGGTTGTCCGCTCAACCACCATTTGAACTCATTAAAATCAGGATCTCCATCATTATATATTTGTTCCCCACTGTAATTTTTATTTGCATAAATCCAGTATCCCCAAAGATAATTTTCTAAAGCCGTAATAGATTTAGAGGTAAGAGCAATAAGCGGCCGAATCCTTATGTGATCAAGGTTTTCGTAAATCTTATATCCATTTATAATTTTTATCTCTTTGCTCATCTCAAATGAAAGCTAACGGACTTGTGTATGATTAGTTGCGTGTTTTAAGCACCTAATTTAGCAAATACAAACTGAATAGAAAATCCGCTAGAATTTTCGTAAGTAGTCGAGAACCAGGCAATTAATTATACACGGTGTGTCTGTTGCACAAGTTTTGTTAAAAATACGTATAATTAGTAACTTGTTGTATGCAAGGCTTTAAGATTTATCAGGAGAAATTATTCAATAGTTTTCAGTTAAGTGATCGTGTTCCCATTACCAATTTTTATAGACGATTAAAAGAGGTGTTAGATTTAGACTTTCTGTATACTGATACGGAGCAGTATTACGGTAGTAGTGGTCAAAAGAGTATTGACCCTGTTGTGTTTTTTAAGTTTTGTTTAGTGGGTTATTTAGAGAATCTGGTAAGTGATCGTAAGTTGATTGCTCATTGTAGTATGCGTTTGGATATTCTCTATTTTTTAGGCTATGATATTGATGAGGAATTACCTTGGCATAGTACGATCAGTCGCACGCGCCAGTTATTTCCAGAAGTGGTATTTGAATCTGTTTTCACGCATGTTTTTCAGATGTGTATTTCCAAAGGGATGGTCAGTGGTCATACTCAGTGCATAGATTCGGCTCCTGTAAAGGCGAATGCGAGTATGGACAGTTTGGAGTTGAAGGTTCCTTCTCAAGATTTGGAGGCTCACTTAGCCGAGGTACGCCATATTAGTCAGCGAGATAAAGAAGTTTTTCGCAAAGCGAAGTATAATAAAGCTACAGAATCACAGCAAACCATTACTGCCAACAAGAAGCAATTAGATAACATTAGGTCTAGAAATAGGAAGTGGAGTAAGGATCAAGATATGCGTCCTGGTTCTGGTAATAAAGGGAGTCGTTATACGAGTAATAAGACGCATTACAGTCCGACAGATCCTGATGCACGCATTAGTGTCAAGCCAGGCAAAGCAAGAAAGCTTAATTATTGTAGTCAGTTGAGTGTAGATACAGCTCATCATGTGATTACCGATATACATGCTTATCATGCCGATGGAAAGGATAACCAACATTTACAAGATATAACCAAACGTTTA
>NZ_CANLNH010000002.1 GCF_947492535.1 uncultured Dokdonia sp.
CTGTCTGAATGATGTATTAATGGTCTTTCCTTATACACTCTATTTTTTATAGCCATATTTAAGGCTCTTAAAGCACCGTCCAGTGATAAACTATTAGATACATCATATCCTACTATTTTCTTAGAATAGGCATCTGTAACTAAAGCTAGGTATGATGGATTGATTCTAGTTCCAACATAAGTTATATCGCTTACCCATACAGATTCTGGATTTTCTATTTCTATAGTACTCACAAGGTTCTTATGCTTTTTAAAACGGTGATGAGAGTCTGTTGTAATATGATAACTTCGCTTTGGTTTTATCAGCATATGGTTAGCGCGTAATATTCTAAAAAGTCTATCTCTACCCACATTTAATACGGATAGTTTGTCTTTAAGTATATGATACAATTTTCGTGTTCCTAACTTAGGCATAGAACTTCGTATGGTGTTAACTAATACAATCACCTTTTGAGCGATTGACTGTTTATGGGCTCTTGATTTAATAGATCTGTAGTAAACCTGTCTGTTCACCCCGAGTAAATCACAGGTAGAAACTAAGGTTTCTTTGTGTTCTTCTTTAAAGTGGTCGATAACTCGGGTTTGTAATTTTTTCTAATCTGGATGTCATATTCCTTTTCAGCCATATCAACAAGCATATCAAATATGATGACCTTCTTATCTGCTCGTTCAGCAAGATGTTCTGCTCTAGCCTTTTGCTTTTCTAACAATTTAACTTTAGCCTCTAGTTCTAATATTTTCTGCTCGGGAGTTTTTGACATAATTCTAGGAGATTGATTCTCCCAATCAAAAGTACCATATTTTTGCAACCATTTAGAGACTGTAGAATCCCCTTGAATACCATACTTGAGCTTTGCCTGTGATTTTGACAACAAACCCAATTCTACTTCTTCAACTAATTGAAGCTTAAAAGAGAGGGAGTAATCTTTTTGAGTGCGTTTGACAATCCCTGTGTTTACTGATGTTTTCATTACACTAAAGTTTTAGTGTATCGATATTTCAGGACGAGACACTTCTGAAATAAAAGAGGCTGTCTAAAGAGTCAAGACAGCCTCTTTTTATATTCTATATGATACTTGCTATTATTCTACTGTAACTGATTTAGCTAAGTTTCTAGGTTGATCTACATTCTTATCTAACATTACTGCAATATGGTAGGATAATAATTGCAAAGGAATTGTAGCTAATAATGGTGTAAATGGCTCTAACGTTTCTGGTATTTCAATAACATGATCTGCCAGTTTTCTCACCTCTTTATCACCTTCGGTTACAATACCTATTATTTTTCCACTTCTTGCCTTAATCTCTTCTACGTTACTAACCACTTTTTCATAATGTCCTTTTTTTGTAGCAATAACAACTACTGGCATTTGCTCATCAATTAATGCAATGGGTCCATGTTTCATTTCGGCAGCGGGATATCCTTCTGCATGGATATATGAAATTTCCTTAAGCTTTAATGCTCCTTCTAAGGCAACGGGGAAATTATATCCTCTACCTAGATATAAAGCATTAGATGCATCTTTATATTGTGCTGCAACATACTCTGCTTGTTCATTACAGGTTAAAGCCTTAGCAACTTTTGCTGGTATACGCTCTAATTCTTGTAAATACGCTCTAAATTCAGAATTTGAAAGCTTCCCTTTATGTTTTGCTAATTTCAGAGCAATTAATGTAAGGATTGTAATCTGAGTTGTGAATGCTTTTGTTGAAGCCACTCCTATTTCTGGACCTGCATGTGTATATGCACCTGCATGAGTCTCTCTAGAAATTGACGAACCAACAACATTACACACACCAAAGACAAATGCTCCTTGAGCTTTTGCTAACTTAATTGCTGCCATTGTATCTGCTGTTTCTCCACTTTGAGAAATGGCAATAACAACATCGTCTTTATATACGATTGGATTTCTATATCTAAATTCTGAAGCATATTCTACTTCTACTGGAACCCTAGCAAATTCTTCAAAAATATACTCAGCAACAAGACCTGCATGCCATGAAGTACCACAAGCAACTATAATAATACGTCTAGCATTTAAAAACTTATCTAAATGATCATCGATCCCTGCCATTTTTATAATACCCTTATCTACAAGCATACGTCCTCTAAACGTATCTGTAATAGCGTCGGGTTGCTCGTAAATTTCTTTAAGCATAAAATGATCATACCCTCCTTTTTCAATCTGTTCTAGATTTAATTGGAGTTCTTGAATATATGGATCTACAAGAGAATCATCTTTAATCTTACGTATTTTTAATTTCTTATGGTTACGCACAACAGCCATTTCACCATCTTCAAGATAGATAGCGTTGTTTGTATACTCTATAAAAGGAGTGGCATCAGATGCAATAAAAAATTCATTTTCACCTACACCTATTGCTAGAGGACTTCCCAATCTAGCTACTACAATTTCATTAGGTTTGGTTTTATCAAAAACAGCTACAGCATAAGCTCCAATTGTTTGATTAAGTGCTATCTGTACAGCTTTCCCTAATTTTACGCCTTCTTTTATCTTTACATCTTCAATCAAGTTTACAAGTACTTCTGTATCTGTATCTGATGTAAAAGAGTACCCTCTATTAATAAGCTCTTTACGTAATGGATCATAATTTTCTATAATTCCATTGTGTATTATCACTAGATTTCCAGAATTTGATATATGAGGATGTGAGTTAATATCATTAGGCACACCATGTGTTGCCCATCTCGTATGTCCTATTCCTATAGAGCCATTTGTAGAAATCTCACTCTCTAAACGATTTTTTAAATCTTCAACTTTTCCTTTTGTCTTTGATACTTTAAGATTTTCACCATCATAAAGCGCTATTCCAGCACTATCATATCCTCTATATTCAAGACGTTGTAATCCTTGTAAAATAATAGGATACGCGTCTCTGTATCCTATGTAACCAACAATTCCGCACATACTGCTATATGTTATTCGATTATTTAATTATCTAAACCTAATATCTGACCACAAGGGCTATTAGGATCTATATCTCCTGTTAAAGTATAGAATATCCTTAATTTTAATTTTTTGGCTTCATCAGTACTTAAATTACCATGAAGAATTGTTCCTTCTGGAGAGATTACACTAGAAATAGGTGTTCTTCGAGCATCTTCTATTCCTCCTGTACCTGCTATGATAGCAGTATTATCAACATTTACGTTTTGTGATACCGCTAGCGCCAGACGCACATTTGTAGAATCATTTTTAATAATATTATTTACGTGCTGTGTAATTCGTATTCTATAACTCTGGCCTAAACTTGACTCATTACCATCTTCTTCTCTAACAAGTCTTCCTAAATGATTTGTTCTTGTATTAATAGGGCCGTTAATTCCAGCAGTATTATCAATCAAGTTATCAATTAATAGACTATTATTATCAAAGTCTACTACAAATAATCTTTCAGGCTCTAAAGCACCTCCGCCAGCTCCTAAATCATCTTGATCTACATAGAAAGTTAAGTTTGCTTCGTTAATAATAATATTATCACACGTACGAAGTACTTCCAATTGATCTGCTACCTCATCTCCGTCAAAATCTGGACCAAAAAGTTCTATAATAGCAATACTACCATCACCTCCTTTTAAATACAAGTTATCTTCTCCATCATCTGTATTAGCGTTTTCTATAGCATCGACGATAGAAGGATTAAAATCATTTTGATAGTCTATAACACTAACCCCACTAAAATTTAAACTGATTTCTCCAAACCCATCATTACTAGGCTCACCAGGATCACCTGAATCATCATCGCCTTCAAAACTATAGTAAAGGGTAATATTTGCTTGGTTGAAATCAAATAAGAATAAATTCCCATTATTATCAGGATCTTCTGCTTGTAGATAAAGACCTCTAAAGTAGTCATTAAACGTATTTATATTTAATAATACATCATCTCCCTCCCTTTGTATAATGTTTTGATTCCAATAATCAACATTAAGCGGCAGTCTTAATGCTGGAGAAATACGTTCAGAAAATTCTTTAACAATCTCTCCATCTTCATCTAAAACAGGATCTCCATCTTCATCAAAAGTAACTTCTGTTAGAATAATTTCATCAGGTTGTGGAACAAAATCAGTTACTTGAAATAATAAGTCTCCTTGTATTCCTTGAAAATTTGGAACATCATTAGAAAAATAGATTTCAGGATCTTCAAAGTTTGAATCTGGATCAAGGTCATTTAAGAAAAAGTTAGATCGATATACAGATAATGTAATCCCTCCTGAATTACCAAATATAGAATCAAGCTCAAACGTATTATTACCATCTTCGTCCACCTCTACTTGTCTAGAAAAATGTGGCATTGTAAATATCACACTATCAAGCACTGTATTTTCTCCAAAATCTGGATTTGTTCTTGAGAGTACCACTTGAGATAAGTAAGAAGCTGTTGTTTTACCATATACAGGGTCATTATAAACTCCTAAAACTCCTACAGGAGCTCCATTCGTTTGAACTCCTAAAGGATAATTCATACTGTAGGCAGTAACACTTAAATCATCAATCATTTCGGTATCAAAATTTACCTCTCCTACAATTCCAGTACCTACTTCTCCTAAATCTTCTTCACAGGCAATAAATGCCAATACGAAAAGTAAGGCCACTAGGCCTTTACTTATATAATTATAAATTTTCATAGTCCTTTTACTCTAGTACTTTGGTGGTATAAAATTCTTCGTACGCTTGTGGAAATTCCTCTTTCTTTTTATATGGTAAAACAGGAATCTTAGATGTATTAAGTATTTTAGCTAAGTCTTCATTTAATTCTGGAGACCCAATAATAGCAGCATCAGAATTTTTTACAACTACTTTCATAAGATTCTCATAAGTAGGATCTTGTAACTCTGAAATACTTTCTGTATCAACACCATCAAAAGCGATCTTATTGATCATCTCTTTATTCAATGAACCTTCAAACCCTTGATTATAAATAGATGTTACTATTTTACTCTGGCTAAAAAGAGGCTCACTAGCATAATATTGCTTAAGATATAATGGTAATAATGAAGCCAACCATCCATGTACATGGATAATATCTGGCGACCAATTTAATTTCTTTACAGTTTCAACAACTCCTTTCGCAAAGAAAATAGCACGCTCATCATTATCAGGGAAAAGATTTCCATCTTCATCTGTAAATGTAGCTTTTCTTTTAAAGTACTCTTCATTATCTATAAAGTATACTTGTATGCGTTCTTTTGGAATTGAAGCAACTTTTATAATAAGAGGCATGTCAAAGTCATTAATGACTAGGTTCATTCCTGAAAGCCTTATTACTTCATGTAGTTGGTGCCTGCGCTCATTGATATTGCCATAGCGAGGCATAAAAATGCGTATTTGTCCCCCCTTTGAGTTAACCATTTGAGGAGCTTCAAACGACATAGAGGCAATTTCGGTCTCTGGTAAATAGGGAATAACTTCAGATGACACGTACAATATCCTCTTATCTTTCATATATATATTGTTGATTTAAAAACACGCAAAAATACTAAATTTTATGCAATCTCCCTTTAATATAGTAAGTTTGCAGGCGTTAATTTTTTGATAAAGTGAACTTAATAAAAACAAAAACTGAAATAGCTAATTACGTTTCAGAGAAAAGAAAGCAAAAATCTTCTATAGGCTTTGTACCTACAATGGGGGCTTTACACCAAGGACATGCATCCCTCATTGAGTATGGTTTACAACATCATGATTATGTAATTGTAAGCATTTTTGTAAATCCTACGCAGTTTAATAATGCTTCTGATTTAGAAAAATATCCTCGCACTTTAGACAAAGATGCCTCATTTCTAGGCAAATACAAAGACCGCGTTACTATTTATGCCCCTACAGCTCAAGAAGTCTATGGTGATAACGTACAATCAAAACAATATAACTTTAAAGGGATCGAAGTTGTTATGGAAGGCACACATAGACCTGGACATTTTGATGGTGTTGGAACGGTGTTAAATCATTTATTTAGACACGTAAATCCTGATGAAGCTTTTTTTGGAGAAAAAGATTTTCAGCAACTACTTATTGTAAAAAAACTTGTCGAAATAGAAAAATTACCTCTTAAAATAACAGGATGTCCCATTCATAGACAAGAAAATGGTCTTGCTATGAGCAGTCGTAATGCCAGATTAACACCTCAACAATTAGAAGAAGCAACCTTTATTTATAAAATACTTAATCAAGTAAAAGAGGATTTTGATTCAAAAAGTGCTAAGACACTCAGAGATTGGGTTACTACTCAATTTAAAAACAATCCTCATCTTAGGTTAGAATATTTTGAAATATCAAATGTAAAGAATCTGAGACCGCTTTCGCGAAAGCGTACACATCAAAAATACCGTGCCTTTATTGCTGCTTTTGCAGGAGAAATACGTCTCATAGACAATATGGCTATTAACTAAAATACCTATCTTTGCCCCCATGTTAGTAAATGTAGTAAAATCTAAAATTCACCGTGTTAAAGTAACAGGAGCTGAATTACATTATATAGGAAGTATCACCATAGATGAAGATCTTTTGGATGCTGCAAATATTATTGAAGGAGAACGTGTTCAAATTGTAAACGTGACCAATGGAGAACGTTTAGAAACCTATGCGATTCCTGGCCCTAGAAAAAGTGGAGAAATCACCCTAAACGGTGCCGCTGCTAGAAAGGTTTCTAAAGGAGACATCTTAATTCTTATTGTTTATGCATTTATGGATTTTGATGAAGCAAAAAAATTCAAGCCTACACTTTGTTTCCCAGACGAGAGCACAAATTTATTAAAGTAAACTTGTGGCTTATAAAAAAGCTTTAAAAACACTTAAAATTTTACTCCCACTTGCTTTGGGAGTTTTTTTAATGTGGTATTGGCTTGGAGGGATGACCCCGCAAGAAAGAATTGACTTGTGGAATACCATAAAAAATGCAGATCCTATTTGGATTATACTTTCTTTTATATTTTCTATCCTAAGCCACATGTCTAGAGCCTATAGGTGGAAGTTTATGTTAGAACCTATGGGGTACGAACCTAAATTTGGGAATAGCCTTGCTGCAGTAATGACAGGATATTTTGCAAATACATTTGTACTAAGATCTGGCGAGGTATTACGTGCTGTATCTATACAGCGCACAGACAAGATCCCTTTTGAAAAAGCATTTGGAACTGTAGTTTCTGAACGTATTGCAGACTTAGTGATGCTTCTTTTTATAATGATTACCGCAGTCATATTACAGTCTACAGCTTTAATAGATCTATTTAAAGAAAAAGCAAACCCTATATCTTCCATTATAAGCCTAGCAATCCTTCTCATAATAGGAATTGTAGGGCTTCGTATTTTAAAAAAATCATCACATCCATTTATTGTAAAAGTTCGCGAATTCGGTTTAGGTGTTTTAGAAGGCGTAAAAAGCATTTTATCTATGAAAAAAAATGCTGCTTTTATTTTCCATACTTTATTTATTTGGGCCATGTATATTGCTATGTTCTGGATTGTAACGCTTACCGTTCCAGGACTTCAAGGTATCTCTACGGGCATAACACTTGCAGCCTTTGTCGTAGGTGCTTTTGCAATGAGCGCAACCAATGCAGGAATGGGTGCCTATCCTATTGCTATGGTCACTGTCTTTTCCTTTTTTGGATATAACGAAGCAGATGGGAATGCCTTTGGATCTATTATCTGGGGAACACAAACCATATTCAATATACTTATTGGTGGTATTTGTGCTCTTTATGTATTTGTAATACGCCGCAGATAAAATTTTGTATTTTAGGGCACTTATTAAAAAACAGCCCTAATGAAATCAATTCTTTTTTCAATTTTATGTGTATGCTTATCATTTACAAGTATCGCACAAACACAATATGAAGAAATCTCTTCTATAAAGCTAGATGGAGGTCGCCAACTTAAAATACAATTACCGCGTAACTACGATTCTAATGTTGAAAAAACATATCCTGTCATTATTGTGTTAGACGGAGATTATTTATTTGAACCTGTAGCTGGTAATGTAGATTACTATAGTTACTGGGAAGAAATGCCAGAAGCCATTGTTGTTGGCATTAATCAAGTAGATACAAGAGATGATGACACCTATTATGACGATGTAAGTTATTTACCTGTAGATGAAGGTGCTGCTTTTTTTGAGTTTATAGGCCTAGAATTAATGCCATGGCTTGATGAAAAATACCGTACCAATCAGTTTAGAATGGTGGTAGGTCATGATCTTACAGCAAACTTCATGAATTATTATCTTATGAAAAGTCCTGCACTATTTCAAGGATATGTATCATTAAGTCCTGACCTTGCCCCAGAAATGGAAACACGTCTTGTAGCAAGACTAGGAGCATCTGATCAAAAAATATTTTATTATTTAGCAACCGCTACAGAAGACATACGTGTATTACGAGAAACCATAGAGCCTCTAAACAATCAAATAAAATTGGTTTCAAACTCCAACTTAAAGTATTACTACGATAACTTTGAGGGCGCAACACACTATTCTCTTGTAGGACGTGCGATTCCTAAAGCAATCGAAGAAATTTTTTCTATATATCGCCCTATTAGCAAAAAAGAATATAAAGAAGTCCTTCTAAAATTAGATGGCTCTCCTTATGACTATCTCATTGACAAGTACACTACCGTAAAACAACTTTTTGGACTCGATGATCCTATGCGAGTTAATGACATTGTCGCTGTTGGAAAAGCATTAGAAAAAAAATCAAACTGGGATGGCATGGAACAATTAGGTCAACTTGCCAGAAAACAATATCCAGAAACCATGTTAGGGAATTATTACCTCGCTTTATCTTTTGAAAAATCTGGGGAACCTAAAAAAGCAATGCGTACCTACCAAAATGCATATTTACTAGAAGAAATATCTTTCTTAACCAAAGACTTAATGCTTGACAAAGCAGATAAAATTAAAGCCGATTTCGGATATTAAGACACTTATACAACTTATCTAAAACAAAAGAGAGCAGTTACTAAGTAACTGCTCTTTTGCATAATATTCAATCCCCCAATCAAATATTTTTATCAAAACACGACATGTTTTTTGATGAAGACAAATATAGAACGTCCTTATTATTAAAAAACACGTATTTCTACCTATTTTTATGCTAGCTAGCAATTAAATTTACTCGAAAAAAAACGATAACTCTTCCCTTTATAGGAGAAAGAAAAATAAAATATAGTCTTACCTACGTTTTATTTTTCTTTTGAAATAGGAAGAAAAGAAGGGTGTTTTATCACAGCAAATTCAACTGATAGGTGGTATTATTTAGTATTTTCGCTTAAAGCGAAATGTAACAATGGCAAAAACAAAAACTTCATTTTTCTGTCAAAACTGTGGCACACAACACGCTAAATGGCAAGGTCAGTGTCATGCCTGTAAAGAATGGAACACTATTGTTGAAGAAATCATCCAAAAGGAAGATAAAAAAGATTGGAAACAGGATACCGCTTTCGCGAAAGCGAATACTCGCACCAATAAACCGTTGAAAATAAATGAGATTACTGCCTCTGCCGAAACAAGGTTAGATACAAAAAATGGGGAACTCAACCGTGTTTTAGGAGGAGGTCTTGTACCTGGATCATTAACGCTTTTAGGAGGAGAACCAGGTATTGGAAAAAGTACATTATGTCTTCAGATATCTTTAAACCTTCCCTATAAAACATTGTATGTTTCTGGCGAAGAAAGTCAGCAACAGATTAAAATGCGTGCAGATCGTATTCATCCTGATAGTGATCAATGCTATATTCTTGCAGAAACCAAAACACAAAATATCTTTAGACATATTTCAGAAATACAACCTGATATTGTCATTATAGACTCCATACAAACACTACACACCAATCATATAGAAAGCAGTCCCGGAAGCATCTCACAAATACGTGAAACTACCTCAGAACTCATCAAATATGCAAAAGAAACAGCAACCCCTGTCATTTTAATTGGCCACATCACTAAAGACGGAAATATTGCGGGACCAAAAATTTTAGAACATATGGTAGATACGGTACTCCAGTTTGAAGGAGATCGTAATCACGTATATCGAATTTTAAGAGCTCATAAAAATCGTTTTGGAAGTACCAATGAGTTAGGTATTTATGAAATGCAAGGAAGCGGTTTACGCGAAGTATCTAATCCTAGTGAAATCTTAATATCAAAAAATGATGAAGAGTTAAGTGGTACAGCTATAGCAGCAACATTAGAGGGTTTGCGTCCTCTCATGATTGAAATTCAAGCGTTGGTAAGTACGGCTGTGTATGGAACACCGCAACGTAGTGCTACTGGCTATAATGTAAAACGCCTCAATATGCTACTCGCTGTGTTGGAAAAAAGAGCAGGTTTTAAATTAGGTGCAAAAGATGTGTTTCTAAATGTTACAGGAGGAATTTCTGTAGATGATCCTGCTATTGATCTTGCTGTGGTTGCCGCTGTATTATCTAGCAATGTAGATATCGCCATAGACAAGTCACTATGCCTCGCTGCCGAAATTGGACTTGCAGGTGAAGTACGCCCAATTACACGAGTAGAGCAACGTATCCATGAAGCGGAAAAATTAGGATTCAGTGGAATTATTGTTTCTAAATATTGTAAAATTCCAGATCATGACTACAAAATCTCCATTATTAAAGTAGCCAAAGTACATGATGTTGTAAGACATTTATTTGGGTAACCCCTTAGCAATAGATATGTTATTCGTAAGCGCATATATAGGCTTACGACTGAAATGCAAAACAATAACATATATATTATGACAAAAAACTACACGTTACCTTATATTTTTTTATTCCTTGTTGCTTTTATGCCTTCCTCAATACAGGCGCAATGTACCTTTGGAAATGACGTAGGATCATTTGACCCTCAAAACAATTTTGACTGGGCACAATCATTTACAGCAGAGTGTGATGGCTTTTTAGAATATGTAGAGTTTATCACTGGAAGTGGTGGTACTCAACAAGCAAGAACCTTAGAGATTTTTGAAGGTGCAACGGTATCTGGCGAACCTATTTACACACAAGAATTTCCAGTGATGAATTTTGGAGCTGCAGGTGAGAGTTTACGAATCAATCTTGCAGAAGAATTTCCGATCACTAGTGGAGATATTTTTACATTTCAAATTCCAGGAGTTACGGTAAATCTTCTAGTAGATATTAATAATCCCTATCCAGGAGGCTTTGCTTTTGAAAACGGTGGAGAATTTGGTCAAGTAGTAGATTTTGTATTTAACGTTAGTATTACTGATGAGTTTTTAGCTTTAGATGATTTAGACCTTATGATCATTTCAGCATATCCAAATCCTACCTCTGAAATTATTGATGTCTCGCTAGGAAGCTTCCAACAAGAAATCACTATACGCACCTATAATTTTATTGGAGAGCTCGTCATGGAAGAACGAATAACAAACACAAATCTTCTAAGAATGGATATTGCTCCATTAGCAATGGGAACGTATTATTCTATTGTGATGACACCTTCGAATAGAGGCATATTTCGATTTATAAAATCGTAATCAATATATACCAAAATTAAAAAGCCTTCATAGCATGTAGACTATGAAGGCTTCTAAATACGCTTTCGCGAAAGCGTATAATACCATTTACTATTTTATTGGCCCCGCCAAAGGGTTTAATATCCCGAGTCCTGTATCGAAATTAAAATTCAGTTTCGTATAAATGCCTCGTGAGCTTGTCCCAAGGTAGTTTACTTAAGGCGCAGGATTAGGAATTGCCGCATGTACTTCTTCTATAGCTTTTAAAACTTCTTCAGATAATTCAACATCAATACTTCCTATGTTTTCAGCAAGTTGTTCTACCGAAGTAGCTCCAATTATATTTGCCGTCACAAAAGGACGTGTATTTACAAAAGCAAGAGACATTTGTGTCAAACTTAATCCATGAGCATCTGCAATGGTTTTATAACGTCTCGTTGCTTCAAATGAATTTTCATTATGGTATCTACTGTAGTTAGGAAATAACGTAACTCTCGCATTTGGAGGATATCCATCAAGATACTTTCCAGTTAATTGTCCAAAACCAAGAGGAGAATATGGTAAGTGCCCTACGTCTTCTCTATGCATAATTTCCGTAAGTCCTACCTCGTCTTTTCTATTTAATAAACTATACGGATTCTGTACTGTAATCATTTTAGGAGCTCCTTTACGCGCTTCTTCTAGATATCTTGATAATCCATAAGGTGTTTCATTAGAAAGTCCAACATTTCTAATTTTCCCTACTTTTACTAAGCCATCTAAATCTTCTAAGATTTGCGCAAAATTATCTTCCCAGCCATCATTTTCATTATGCGTATATCCCAATTGACCAAAAAAGTTTGTTGGTCGTTCTGGCCAATGCAACTGATACAAATCAATATAATCTGTTCCGAGACGCTCTAAACTTTTATTAACGGCATCTTCTAATTCATGTTTTGCAAACCCTCCTGTACGGATATGCTTTGTAAACTCCGCTGGACCTGCAATTTTAGAAGCGATTACTACTTGATCGCGCTTTCCTGTTTTCTTTAGCCAACTTCCTATGATACGCTCTGTGCTTCCATAGGTTTCTGCTCGTGCATTAGGCACACTGTATAGCTCTGCCGTATCAATAAAATTAACACCTTGTGATATAGCATAGTCTAATTGTGCATGCCCTTCGGCTTCGGTATTTTGTTCTCCCCAAGTCATAGAACCTAGGCATATTTTTGAGACTTTAATGTCTGTGTTTGGTAAGTGGGTGTATTTCATTTTTCAATTTCCGCAACAACGGTTTTTTAATTATAACTAGAGTATTTAATCTAGTCCTATTTCATATTTTTCTACAAAATTATCATCATTTAACCAGATTAGCAAAAACTCACTATCTATACTGAAGTAACCTCTCTCTGGTCCTAAATAATAGATCATATCATGACCTAGTTGATAAAAATAACAGTCTTCGTCTGGCATACCTAGAAGAGTAATCACCTGCCATGCTGGTAAATCATCTATTACTTTTTTACTTATAAGATCATCTATCATTTCTACTCGCTTATTTTCATCTTTTTTCCAAACTTTAGACGAAAATTCGCGCTCAACAAAATGATTTCCCATTGTATTTATTAATAATAAAAAAACTAATAAAGACACACATACCAGTGCGATAAGGCTATAAAAAAGAATACGTAGGAACTCCTTAATGGTCAAATCCTTATATTCTTTCATTGTCTCATTATTTAATCACTTAATCTATATCTTGTAATAACGCAGTGACTTCATCAAGTTTTGGCGTTAGAATCACTTCGATACGTCTATTTTTTGCTTTGTTTTCAGCAGTATCATTAGGTGCAACAGGCGCATATTCTCCACGACCCGCAGCTGTTAAATTCTTCGGATCAATGCTTTTATTTTCTCGTAATATATTCACAATAGCCGTGGCTCTTTTTGCTGATAAATCCCAATTTCCTTTTAAGTTTCCACTTCCAGAATAGGGAACATCATCTGTATGTCCTTCTATCAACACTGCGATATCTGGATTATCACCAAGTACATTTCCTAATTGTTTTACTGCTGTTTTTCCGTTGGCTCCTACGGTCCAACTACCACTATCAAATAATAGTTTATTTTCTAATGAGACATATACTTTTCCATCTCTTTGTTCTACTGTAAGTCCTTTTCCTTCAAAGTCAGTAAGGGCTTTTGAAATAGCATCTTTTAAATTACGCAAATTGGCATCTTTTGCTGCAATTACAGCTTCTAGTTCATCAATACGATTAGAGCGATCTGCAAGGTCTTTTTGTAACTGCTCTAGTCGTTTGCGTTCTGCTTCTAAAGCTTCTTTATTTGCAGCAAGTGCTGCTTGCTTTACTTCTAATTCAGCGAGCAATTCTCTATTTTTCTTTGAATTTGCTGCAATACTCGCACTGCTATTGGCTTCTAATGCATCATACGATGCTTGAAGGCTTTCTAAACTTGCTTGTGTACTTTCATATTTACTTTTATAATCAGCCAAAGAAGATTGTGCTGCTTCTAAATCTTTAGAAGCTACTTCGTAATCACTGGTCATTTTAGCTAAGTCTTTTTTCGCGGAAGCGAGATCACTTGATAAATTGCGATTTTCTTTACGAAGTCGTGCGTATTTTGACTCAAGGTCTTCAAAGACTTTTTTTGAAACACAAGAACTTAGGGTAATTCCTGCAAGGCATAGTAGTAGGACTTTCTTCATCATCATAGGTATTCTCAATTTTTGGGTTATTGTTGTTTTTTTATTTAGTGGAGTGATAATTCAACCATATGTGGGCAGTGATCACTATGCATCGCATCTTTTAAAATGACGGCACGTGCAATTTTATCTTTTAAAGGTGTACTGACCATATTGTAATCGATACGCCATCCTTTATTATTGGCTCTTGAATTTGCTCTATAACTCCACCACGTATAATTATCGGGTTCTTTATTTAAATGACGGAAAGAATCTATAAAACCACTTTCCATAAAATTACCAATCCATTCTCGCTCTACAGGAAGGAAACCACTCGTATTTTTATTACGTATTGGGTCATGTATATCTATCGCTTCATGACAAATATTATAATCGCCTCCTATCACAAGATTAGGGTATTCTTTTGTTAAATCAGTAATGTACGATTGGAATAAATCCATGTATTCTAGTTTGTGTTCTAATCGAGCACTATTGGTTCCTGATGGGAGATATAAACTCATTACAGATACGTCATCAAAGTCTACGCGGATGTTACGACCTTCAAAATCCATAGACTCAATGCCTGTACCATACTCGACATGATTGGGCTTTTGCTTGGTTAGAATAGCCACCCCACTATATCCTTTTTTTTGTGCACTAAACCAATAATGGTGATAGCCTAACGCTTCAAAAACAGCCACATCTACCTGATCTACAGTTGCTTTTGTTTCTTGAAGTAATACTACATCTGGATCTGTAGCTTGTAACCAAGTATCAAACCCTTTACGGAGGGCTGCTCGGATTCCATTTACATTGTAAGAAATAATCTTCATAAGTGTCTAAAATGTTATCTCAAAACTATGAATTAGAACTTCATAATGAAGCGTAAAACAACATTAAATACTAACATTTTCTTGTTTTTAGCATAGCATCGCTACGGTTAAAATAAAAAATGTAGCGTAGCAATAGTATTTCCTATTGTTTTATGATGTAATAGATTTTCTAATACATATTTTGGGTAAAATGCTAATTTATAAAAGTAGTACACATAAGAAGTTAAAAAGGCTATAAAGTTTACCTTTGATTTCTAATACCTACAAAATATTTTTAACACAAGAGAGTTCTAGTTATAATGCGGAATCTTTACTTTTTGCTTTTCTTCTTATGCACAGCTACACTCGTAGCCCAAGAGGTACGTACCAAAAGAATTCCGTTGCGAGATACGATACAATTAGATTCGGTAAGTATCAATCCTTCTCTATTTAAAATAGAAACACGAGAAGGTGCTACATTAGATAGTACAAAATATACCGTTGATTATGCAAATAGTCTGCTTTCGCTTAAAGCGAAAGAAACCATACCCACAGACACTTTAGTCATTACATACAGAGTATATCCCAACTTTCTCACTCGAAAATATGTCCAGTTTGATCCAAAGCGTATTGTAACAAGTTCTGGAAATCTAGACCGACTTACCAATTTAAGAAATCAAAAAAAACGAACAGGATTTACACCTTTTAATGGCTTAAATACGAGTGGTAGTATTGTACGTGGCGTAACCGTTGGAAGCAATCAAAATAGCACTGTAAACTCTGAATTAGATTTACAATTAAGCGGGAAACTGAGTGATAAGGTTACCTTACGAGCCTCTATCCAAGATGCAAATATTCCAAGTCAAGAAGGTGGTTTTTCTCAAAATCTAGATGAGTTTGATCAAATTTTTATTGAGCTTTTTAGTGATAACTGGAATATCAGAGCGGGAGATATTAATCTTCAAGACACAGAATCGTATTACGGACAGTTTACTAAAAAAATACAAGGACTATCATTACGTGGAGATATTAACCATTCTGAAGACAGTAAAACGAGTCTATTTGCAACAGGTGCTTTGGTACGAGGCGTTTTTAATACGAGTGTATTTACAGGACAGGAAGGAAACCAAGGACCATATAAACTTACAGGTCCAAACGGCGAACTTTTTGTGTTGATTGTTTCTGGAAGTGAGGCTGTATATGTAAATGGAATTCTTCTGGAACGTGGAGAAGCAAAAGATTATATCATTGATTATAATGCAGGAGAGATTCGTTTTAACTCTACATTTCCTATTACAAGTGAGATGCGTATCACGGTAGATTACCAGTTTAGTGAACGTAATTTTACTCGTTTTGTGGCGTATGGCGGTGGTAGCTTTCGCGAAAGCGATACTTTTAAGATTGCCGCACAAGTGTATTCAGAATCTGATGCTAAAAATCAACCGTTACAACAAACGTTAAGTGAAGATCAAGTGACAGTTCTAGCAAATGCGGGAGATGACCCCAATCAAATGGTAGCGCAAAGTGCCGTGCCTGATACCTTTAGTGACAATAAAGTATTGTATCGTCAAATTACTGTAAATGGTGTTGAGGTATTTGAATTTAGTACCGATCCTGAAGAGGAACTATTTAATGTTCGGTTTAGTAATGTAGGGCCTAATCAAGGTGATTATATACTGAGCACAACGAATACATTACGACGTACTTTTGAATATGTAGCGCCTATTGATGGTGTACCACAAGGGTCTTTTGCACCACAAATACGTCTTTTTGCGCCTACCTTATTGCAACTTGCTATTGTAAATGGAAGTTATACCCCTTCAGAAAAAACAGCAATCACATTTGAGGCGGCAGGAAGCAAAAATGATCTCAATCTTTTTTCTAATCTAGATGATGATGACAATAATGCATTTGCTACCCATCTAAAGGCTAAACAACAACTATTTAAAAAAGACAGTACGGCAACCTTAGAAGCTTTTGGGAAATGGGATTATATCCAAGAGAGTTTTACCAATGTAGAAGGATTATATAATGTAGAATTTAATCGTGACTGGAACTTGGACACAGACCTTCAAAATACAAATGGCAACGGACTTATAATCGTAGGCGATCAAAGTTTTTTAACCACAGGGTTACGATACGAAAACAGGAAATTAGGATCTATCATATATAGTTTTGAAAATCTAGATTTTAATACCACATATTCAGGAACTAGACATTCTGTAGCAAGTACTATTAATGCTAAAAAACTGAAAGGTGCTATTAATGGAAGTATATTAAATACAAACGATCTGAATGTAACATCTAATTTTTCTAAGTTATACAGTAGTGCTGTATATGACCTTAAAAAAGCTTGGGTAGGTGGTAAATTTTATACAGAAGATAATGTTAGGACAACTAAAATAAATGATTCTATCACTCCCGATAGTCAGCGATTTCAATTGTATGAAGGGTTTGTAGGTATTGGAGATAGTACCAATGTGTATGTAGAAGCTGGATATCGCTACCGTGTGAATGATAGTTTACGAACTAATAGGATAGAACGTGTAAATACATCCAACACCTACTTTTTAAAATCACAATTACTAAAAAATAAAAAAACCAATCTTTCGGTATTTATTAATTACCGAACATTAGCTTTTGAAGATACCGAGATAGAAACTCAAAATTCACTAAACTCAAGATTATTATACGACCAGCGTTTTGCAAAAGACATCATAAGACTCAATACTGTTTTTGAGACCAATAGTGGTACACAACCACAGCAAGAATTTACATTTATTGCGGTAGATGAAGGACAAGGGACGCATACCTGGAACGATTTTAATGGCGATGGAATTCAGCAATTAGAAGAATTTGATCTTGCTCAATTTCAAGATCAAGCAGATTTTATACGTGTATTATTACCCAATCAATTATTCTTACAAACACATCAAAACAAACTAAGCAGTCAGTTGACTTTGAATCCGCAACAATGGAATGGCCAGAAAGGCCTAAAGAAGTTTCTCTCGCGCTTTTATAACCAAACTAATTATAGTATAGATAGAAGAGCGTTACGCGAAGGAGAAAGCTTTACAATCAATCCATTTGAAGCAGATGAAAATGAAATAGGGTTAGGATTGAATTTTCGGAATGCATTTACATTTAATCGCGGGAAGCAAAACTACACCACAACCTACAGTTATGTTTCTAATAAATCAACCAATCTACTTTCTACAGGTCTTCAGGATAATGAATTAGAAACACATCAAATCAATTTTTTACATAAGATAAAAGAAAGTTGGCTTTTCAACTTCAAAGCAGAAACTGGAACTACTGAAAGTGTAGCAGAAAATTTTCCATCGCGAAATTTTAGTATTGATAATGCTAATGTAAATCCTAAGATTTCCTACCTTATTAGTAAGACTTCTAGAGTATCATTATTCTATACCTATCAAGACAAGCAAAACACGAATGAAGGATTGGAAGCTTTACAGCAAAATAGTTTTGGCACTTCTTTTGCCATAGCAGATGGTGAGAAACTATCACTTATGGGAGAATTTAATTATATAGACAATCAATTTGAAGGAAGTGCATTTAGTCCTGTTGCTTTTCAAATACTGGAAGGGTTACAACCAGGTACTAATTTTACTTGGAATCTAATTGCTCAAAAGAGATTGACTAAATTCTTAGATTTAAACATCTCCTATTTTGGTAGAAAAAGTGAAGATTCTAGAACGATACACACTGGTAACATTCAGTTGAAAGCGTTATTCTAATATTTTTACGACCTTTAAATTTTTAAAATCAAACCATTATTATGAAAACTACATTAATAGTATTAGGAGCAGCAGCATTATTATGTTTTGTTTCTTGTAAAAACACAGAAGAAGTGACAAAAGATAACATTGAAGAAAAAGCAACTGAAGAAACATTTGACTCAACAGGGTATACTTCAGGTGTCATTGAGTATTCTCAAGAAAAAGAGGATTGTGAGTATACCATCAAATTAAAAGACGGATTATATTATGATCCTATCAATCTAGAAGACGGATATAAGAAAGATGGAATGACTGTTTATTTTAAATTTAGTCCGCTACGCATGAAGAATCGTTGTAATAAAGCTAATCCTGTATCTATAAAGGAAATGCTTCCGGCAAAAAAATAGTATTATATCATTTTGGGTGCGCTTTCGCGAAAGCGAATACAGAAAATTTCTACTATTTTATAAGTAATTGGTTATAAAATTAAATAAGGAAAGGGCGAAAGCATATGCTTTCGCCCTTTCCTTATTTTAATAAAATGACTTAATTACTTAACAATAATCTTTTTATTTAATTTTGTCTTAGAATTACCAATAGTAACAATATAAACACCAGAACTCATTCCCGATAAATCAACAAGTTTTCTATACGTATTACCTTGTCTTTCTATTTGATTATATACGACTCTTTGACCTAATGTATTATGTACTGATAATCTTAAAATATCATTAGTTGATTCTGTACGTAATGCAACTTCAAAATTTCTATTATCTAAAGTATTTACTGTAAAATCTGAATCATTAGCTACTAATTCGTCTACAGATAAAAAATCTGATATTTTGAATGATGCGATTTGTGTCCTTCTAGGCTGTCCAGAATATTCAGAAGTATACCAAAAAGTTAAATCATCTACAGGATCTCTAGTGAGTTGTCCATAATCTCCATAGCGATCATTAGTTGTTACAGAATTTGTTCCTTCTATGATCAATTGTTCTGCAATTGTCATTTCTCCAAGTGGGTCATTAGGACCTCTTCCTGTATAATATAACGAAGGGAATGTATCATTTCCAGTCTTAATATATCCCATTGCAATATTTCCTTCTTGATCCATACCCATAGCACCCATAAATACACTTTCATCACCTGTTGGGTCTACAAACGTTCCTTCTTGGTATAATTCCCAATCATTACCAGGAGTTCTTCTAAGCTCTATCCATCGTAAACCAGCTTTACGACTTCCATTTGTTACTTCTACTACAAAATTGACAATTATAGATTCATGAGTTCCAAAATCATAACGATGTGTTTGATAATTCACAACATTTACTAAAGCATCAATTCTATTATTAGTATTCGGCTGATCTAAGTTTGCAAACGGATTATTACCTGTCCCTGCTATAAAACTGTCAAAAGGGGCAATCGGGATAGCCAATGGTCCTGTTACAGTAGCTGTTGAAGGGTCACTCCAATCAACGTCAAAATCCCAAACACTAATATTATCTGTCGTTACTCCAGGAAAAATATTGTCTTGCATCCAAACAATAGGAACTGGACCAGATGCCATTCCTGCACCTTCAGAATGTGCAGGTTGTGGTGCAGAAAATGCTACTCCAGGGTTAAAATCAGGCATAAATACCTCTACAAATGCAACATCAGTATCCCCGTTTAGCATTGCTTCTCGATCTATGGCATACATTCTTCCGTCTGGAATTGTATTACCATTTTGAGCGAAATTACCTGTTATTACAATACTATTTCCCCAAATACCAAAATGAGGGTAATCAATTGCAGCAATAGGATTGAACGAGTATACAGTATAGGTACCTGTAGGATCTGGTGTATTAGAAATAGCTACTGTAAATCTACTAGCACTAGGATTAAAAGGGTTTCTAAATTCGCTTATTAACCAACGGTCTGCTTCTCTATCATAAAGCACAATTGGATCACCATCACCTCCAGCCCCTAAAGGATCTGATAAATTTCTTGGAAAACCTGATGCCTGCACTCCTTGTTTATCCCATACACTCCAAAGACCATTGGTCATTTGCACATAGTGGTTAGGTCCAACAGCACCTGATGGATCTGGAGGACTTACATTAAGAGGAATTCCGGGAAAATTTTGAATAGGAGCCCTACTTATTCTTGTTGGCGGAGATGTTTGTGCTAATGGATCTTCCTGAATATCACTATCTTCAACTGAATTAAGGTGATCTGCTAGTCTTTGCCTATGTCCACTAAACATTCCTCTTGGAACTTCCTTTTCAGGAATTTGATCTGCTGTAACTGTAGGATACGAATCCATACGTTGAGTTACATATACTTCTACGGGTCGAAGGACGGTTACTTCATTTGTAGTATTGGGTGTTTCTTGAGCAAGAGCACTAAAGCCTGTGGCTAATAATGCTACCGCCATTAATTTGATGTGTTTTTTCATCGCGTGTAGTTTTTATTTGTAGTAAGATTTTTGTTAAAAAGTTAACAAATTTACGTAAAACCCCGTTATTTATAGTATAAAACCACTAAAAACACCCTATTTCATTATGTATGCATAATTCTTTTTAAGAGTCCATCCAATTTTTAAAATGAATTTGCTGATCAATAATTCCTTTAATTTCTTCTATAGCAATTCGTTCTTGTTTCATAGAATCACGATGACGTATCGTTACTGTTTTTGTTTCGACAGTATCATGATCTATTGTAATACAAAATGGTGTTCCTGCGGCATCTTGACGGCGGTATCTGCGACCAATACTATCTTTTTTGTCATCATAAGTCACTTCAAAGTCAAACTTTAAGTCATCTACTATTTGTTGTGCTATTTCTGGCAACCCATCTTTATTCACAAGTGGCAAGATAGCAGCTTTAACAGGAGCTAGTATAGAAGGTAACTTTAAGACCACCCTTGATGTTCCATCTTCTAATTCTTCATCTTGTAAAGATGTAGAAAGCACAGCTAAAAACATACGATCAAGTCCTATAGACGTTTCTACCACATAAGGAACATAGCTTTCATTTAACTCTGGATCAAAGAATTGCAGTTTTTTGCCTGAATGCTTTTCATGTGCTTTAAGGTCAAAATCAGTACGAGAATGAATTCCTTCTAATTCTTTAAAACCGAATGGGAAATTAAATTCAATATCGGCAGCAGCATTAGCATAATGAGCTAGTTTATCATGATCATGAAAACGATAGTTTTCTTCTCCTAATCCTAATGACTTATGCCAATTTAAACGTGTTTCTTTCCAATACTCGTACCATTTCATTTCTTCTCCTGGACGTACAAAAAATTGCATTTCCATTTGTTCAAATTCTCTCATACGGAAAATAAACTGTCTTGCCACAATCTCATTTCTAAATGCTTTCCCCGTCTGTGCAATTCCAAAAGGAATTTTCATTCTTCCCGTTTTCTGAACATTCAAAAAATTAACAAAAATACCTTGAGCAGTTTCCGGGCGTAAATACAAATCTGTAGCAGTTTCTGCAGAGGCTCCTAACTTTGTTCCAAACATTAGGTTAAACTGACGTACATCTGTCCAGTTTTTAGACCCAGAAACCGGACACACTATTCCAAGATCTTCGATAAGCTGTTTAAATCCAGCTAAGTCTTCTTCTTCTTGAACACGTGTTAATTCCAGTGTAATTTTATCGATCTCTTTTTGACGGCGTAGTACATTAGGATTTGTACTTCTAAATTCGTTTTCATTAAAGGCATCTCCAAATCGTTTTTTTGCTTTGGCAATGTCTTTCTCTATTTTCTGATTTATTTTTTCTCTATAATCTTCTACTAGCACATCTGCTCTATAGCGTTTTTTAGAGTCTTTATTATCTATAAGAGGATCACTAAAGGCATCTACGTGACCAGAAGCTTTCCAAGTGGTAGGATGCATAAAGATAGCCGCATCAAGCCCTACAATATTTTGGTGCATTTGCACCATACTTTTCCACCAATATTCACGTATGTTCTTTTTAAGCTCTACTCCATTCTGACCATAGTCATATACGGCACTTAATCCATCATAAATCTCACTGCTTCCAAAAATATATCCGTATTCTTTTGCGTGAGAGATTACTTTCTTGAATTTATCTTCTTGCTTAGCCATAATCTATTTCCTATTTCTTTTATGATGTTGCTATATTATTGTTTTGTTTCTTTATACGCTTTCGCGAAAGCGTATACATCTTTATTAGAAATCACAGGAGTAACTTCGTAATAAGATCGCAAAAATAGGGATACCGCTTAATTTGAAGAAATTGAAGGTGTGTTATTTTAATTCAAGTACTGATGTTAATAGAAGTCTTCCTTCATGAAATACATTAACAGTATACGCTCCTTTTTCAAACGTTTGTACTGGCAGCACTAATTCACATACATTAAAAGGTTTATTTGTGTAGGGAATTGTTGTGCGTGAATTAAAACTGATTTTTTGTCCATTAGAAAAGGTTTCTTCTCTTGGGATGCCTATCATTTTCCCATCACTATTAAGTACTTGCACAAAGAAATCTAGATCACCCGCTTTGGCTAGTTTATTTTCATTTACTTCATAACAAATACGCACCATTTTGGCTCTATTGGCTCTAGAGGTATTAAAAAATTTACCGCTATTACGCTGTATAACACCACGAACTACGAGATTACTGGCTGTGATCTGTGCACCCAAGCTTATCTTTTCTTCAAGAGCTCTTTTATCGTCTTCTAATGTACTTTGTGCTTTTGTTGCTTTCTCTAAAGCATCTTGCGTCTCTGCTTGCAGTTTTGCTAATCGCTCTGTTTCATTAAGAAGGCTATCATTTTGTTTAAATAACAACTCCCGCTCTCGACGCATTTTATTAAGTTCTATCCTATAGCCTCTTACAGTAGATTGTGTGATCTCGTTACTGTCTAATCGTTTCTGTAGTGCCTCCAAATTTTCTTTAGCATCAGAAAGTTCGTTTGAAAGGATATTCTTTTCGGTTAAAATATCATTGTACTTCTTTATTTCTTCTTTTAATTCTTGTTCAATAAGTGCTTTTTCTTCTTTAAGGCGTGACTCATTTTCTTGCATCTCACCATGAACCTTTAGGGTGTATGCGCCTAGTCCCACAACTACTAAGCAAAGTAGTATCGTGAGTATGAGAAGTGTGTTTTTAGTACTTTTAGTACCCATAGAAGCTATCTATTCTTTCAAAAGTGGTTAAATTAGAAAAAAAATAACAAATGCATGTTGCAATCGTTACGCTATTTTTTATTTCCAAAGGCTTGTCATGCGTGTTCTGAGAGCTTACAAGCATCAGAATATATGATTTGCACACAGTGCAGACATTATTTACCACTTACTCAATTTCATTTGTATAACGAAAGGGTTGTTCAAAAAGTATTTTACGGACGTATTATGCTAGAACAAGCTACTGCTTTGCTTTATTTTGAGAAGAAAGGTCCTGTGCAATCATTATTACATAACCTAAAGTATAATGATAAAGAGGAGATCAGTTCCTTTTTAGGAGATTGGCTAGGTCAAGAATTAGCACAATTACCTTCATATCAAGCTATAGATGCTGTCATACCAGTTCCTATACATCCTAAAAAGAGAAAAAAGCGTGGGTATAATCAAGTAACAGGTTTTGCAATTGCATTAGCCAAACATTTAGAAGCTATGTGTGTAGAAGATATTTTAATAAAATCTAAAAATACCAAAACACAAGTTTTTAAAGGTCGTTTTTCTAGAAGCGATGAAATCTTGGATGCTTTTTCAATTACAGAACATCAATCTCTTGAAGGAAAACATATTCTATTAGTAGACGATATTCTCACAACGGGAGCTACTTTAGAAGCCTGCGCTTTGCAATTACTTAAAATTCCTAAAATAAAGTTAAGTATCGCTACAATGGCAATAGCGCAATAAGTATTTCGTTTGGCTAAAAATTAGTTGTTTCTTTGCTGTATTAAATGAATACTACATCTCCATATATTTTGAAAGTAAAAAAGTGCCTCTATTATTTTGGTATGATAGCGTTTATGTCGCTTACGTTAGTGAATTGTGCAAAGAGAGGTTCTATTACTGGTGGGCCTCAAGACAGTATCCCTCCTGTGTTTATTAAATCGGAGCCTCCTAATTTTACGACAAACTTTGACGGCAATAGAATACGCATCTATTTTGACGAGTATATCAAGCTTAAAGAGTATCAAAAGCAATTGATTATATCGCCTCCATTAGAAAACAGTGTGATTTCTCCTCAAGGATCTGCTTCTAAATTTGTAAATATTGAGATTAAAGACACATTAGAACCTAATACAACTTATGTATTTAATTTTGGACAGAGCATTGTAGACAATAATGAAAGCAATCCTTTCTCCTATTTTAAATATGTCTTTTCTACCGGAGATTATATAGATAGTCTTACTGTTACTGGAACGATTACAGATGAATTAAAAACAGAGCCTGATAATTTTGTATCTGTCATGCTATATGCTGTAGACAGCACATTTAATGACTCTATTATTTATAAGGAACGGCCTAGATATGTGACAAGCACATTAGATAGTTTGACCACATTTGAAATTGGAAATATTAAAGAAGGGAAATACATGCTCATTGCTATGAAAGATGAGGATGCCAATTTTACATTCCAACCTAATAAAGACAAAGTTGCTTTTTTAGAAGACTTTATTACCATTCCAACAGATAGTTCGTATACGTTAAAGCTATTTAAAGAAGTTCCAGAGACTAAGGTCTCTCGACCTAGACATTCAGCCTTAAACAGACTCACTTTTGGAGTTTCAGGGCCTATAGATAGTATTTCGATAGACTTACTTACAGAGACTCCTCCAAATTTTAAATCTAAGATTACTAGAAAAACCAATGCAGACACATTATACTATTGGTTTGATCCTAAACCAGAGATAGACTCCCTTGTTTTTGAAGTAAAAGGTCCTAAATATAGAGATACATTGGTTGCCAAATTACGCACCCCTGATGTAGACTCTTTACAATTTTCTTCAAAAAATGGAAGGACACTTGTGCTAGGAACTCCCTTTGAGCTAAAAAGTAACATCCCTTTAACTACTGTAAAAGATAGCCTTATTCGTGTACTTCAAGATTCTATTCCAATAGATTATGAAATGCTCATCTCAGAAAGAGACACAAAGCTTTCTATGTCTTTTGATACCCAAGAAAAATCCACATATACAGTTGCTGCTTTACCTGGTGCTATGACAGATTTTTTTGGAAATACGAATGATACATTATCCTTTACAACCACAACAAAAGAAACGTCTGACTATGGGAATATTAAGTTTTTCATTACAAATGCAAAACATTTTCCATATATCATTCAACTGACAGATCAAAAAGGAAAAGTCATCGAAGAACGCTATACTACTAATGAAACTGAAACTGAATTCGATTTCAATTTATTACAGCCTGCTTCTTACCTTATACAAGTGATAGAAGATAAAAACCAGAATAAAATCTATGATACTGGAAATTATCTTGAAAAAAGACAGCCCGAAAAAGTAATTCATTTTGGAGAAGTCATTGAAGTAAATACAAGTTGGTCTCTTATTAAAACTCTTGAACTTAAAGATTAATTAGGTTTCCAAAGTAAATACATCTTGGTCTTCAAGAAAAGGCAACTTTTTTCGTGTTGCTTCTATATGAGTTTTTGATAAGGTCGTCGTAATAATTTTTTCTTCCGCTTTCGCGAAAGCGATCTCATCTCCTAATACATTATATACTCCTGAATGCCCTACATATTCCAATCCATTTCCATCAAGGCCTATACGATTTACACCTATAGCATAACTCATATTTTCTATCGCTCTTGCTTTCAATAAGGCGTCCCATGCTGCCACACGAGGTTTTGGCCAATTTGCTACATATAATACAACATCATAATCTACCGTATTACGTGCAAAAACAGGGAAACGTAAATCATAACATATTTGTGGAAATAATTTCCATCCCTCATATTCTATAACCACTTGAGTATCTCCAGCGGTATATAGTTCTCCTTCTCCAGCCATCATAAATCGATGACGCTTATCATAATGGGTAATTGTACCGTCTGGTTTTACAAATAAAAATCGGTTATAATAGGCATTATTTTCTGTTATAATAATGCTCCCACAAATAGCCATATTTTTTTGTGTAGCCCATTGCTTCATCCATTGTACCGTAGGGCCTTCCATCGTTTCTGATAGACGTACAGGATCCATACTAAAACCTGTAGTAAACATTTCTGGCAAAATAGCGAGTTGTACCGTATCTGGCACTTGTGCCAATAAAACCGCTAAATTCTTACGATTTGCGATGGCATTTTCCCAGACAAGATGTGTCTGAATAATAGCAATTTGAAGTGTATCTGTCATAAACTCAAAGATACGAGAAGTTAAAAAAATAATACTAGCACATTTTACATTAATGTAATATTGCAATATTAAAATTATATAATACCAAATAACAAAAACCTGTTGTTTCCAAATGCTTAAATTCTATGTAACTTTGAGAAGAAAGCATGTACTATTTTTAATATGGATACAAACAAAACAAATTCTGTAAAGCTCTATAAAATTTCTGGTGAATCAAAAATTACTAACTTCTCATTATTAGACAACGGAAGGACTTCTTTCTATTGTGAAAATCAAGGTGAAAAATTTTGGGTAAGAGCCGTAATAAACGGATTTGAAGACAAACCATATAAAGAAGGATATTGGCCTGGCGGATTGTACTTCAATGAAGAATTAATAGAAGTTCACTCTGGAAAAGAAAAGCGAATAATTGATATATTATCAAAAATTAAAGCCTCTGAAGAATGGCATTCTAAATATTGGAAATTATCAAATAAAAGTGATGGGGAAAGAGTTGAGGAATTAATACAATACGTTATTAATTTTTTAAACTCAGAAAAATACATTTCATTAGCAAAAAAAACAGGACGATTATCGTAACAAATTATATACTAATTAATAGATTAGTATATGTAAATATATAGCTATCACCCATGAAAAATACGATTGCTTATCGTATCTATGATTTCTTAAAACAGTTTCCGCCATTTCAATTTATGGCAAAAAGAGATTTGTTAGAAATTTCTGAGTTAGCGCAAGTACAGTACCTAGATAAAGATCAAGTACTCTTTGAACGAGATGCTTCTTACAACACTCATTTTTATATTGTACATCAAGGAGCTATAAAGCTTTCTAGACCTTCTAATGAAGGCGTTAAAGTCGTAGATATTTGTGATGAAGGAGATCTCTTAGGATTACGAGTAACGAGAGAAGACACGTATCGCACTACTGCAATCGCTAATGAAGAAACCATTTTATATGCGCTTCCTATGGAAGCATTTTCTACACTTACAAAGGCAAATAAAGCTGTATCCAATTACCTCATCACAAGTTTTGCTTCTAATATAAAAGACCCATATACTCTTGAAAACAGCGGACAACTTCTAAGTGAATATGATCCTGAAAGATTTCAAAATATATACGGTGTTTCAAAAGCTCGTTTTACTGAAAAAGTGATTCAAAGCTCGGAAGATATTTCTATTCAAGAAGCCGCTAGCCAGATGCAAAAACATCAGATAAGCTGTTTAGTGGTAGCAGAAAATAATATCCCCATAGGAATTCTAACTAATAGAGATTTACGTAATGTCATTGCTTCTGGAGCATTTACAGCAACTACATTGGTAAAAGATGTCATGGTCACTCCTGTAATTTGTGCTTCTCCAGATATTAATGTGACTCAAACACAACTTATACTACTCAAAAACGGCATAAGTCACCTCGTAATCACAAAAGACGGAACGCCTCAAACAACGATTGTTGGCATTTTAAGCAAACATGATATTGTGATCTCTTTTGGGAATAGTCCTATCGGACTTCTTAAAGAAATAAAACGAGCGACACGTACAAAACACTTACGAGAAGCTTGGGATAAAACGATGGTATTATTAAAGCGATATTTAGATCAAAATTTACCGCTCTCGCAAATTCTTAAAATATTTAGCGAACTTAAAGATGCGCTTATCCATCAAGCGATGCAACTATCATTACGTAAAATGGAAACACCTCCACCGGTTTCTTTTGCATGGTTAGCTTTAGGAAGTCAGGGGCGTAAAGAGCAATTATTATATACCGATCAAGATAATGCATTGATATATGCAGATCATGACACAGAAAATACTGAACAAGCAAAACAGTATTTCTTAAAGCTTGCCAATAGAATGAACAAGCGATTGCATAAAGTAGGTTATGATTACTGCCCAGCAGATATGATGGCTAGTAATCCTTTGTATTGCCTTTCGCTTTCAGAATGGGAAACGCAATTCTCTACGTGGATTACTCGTCCCACACCAGAAAATATATTATTATCAGGTATTTTCTTTGATTATACATATACCTACGGAGATCAAACATTGGTAAAAAAACTTACGGATCATATTTCGCAAAAACTCTCAAATCAGAAAATTTTACTCCGCCATATGGCAAAGCATTCTCTTAAAAATTTGCCTCCTATTAGCTTTTTCAGGCAGTTCATTGTAGAATCCAATGGAGAGCATAAAGACTTTTTTGACATTAAACATAGAGCCATTGCGCCTTTAAGTGATGCCGCCAGAGTACTAGCACTTGGTCAAGGGATTTTACATACCAAAAACACTTCCGAACGCTTTACTGCATTAGCACAACTAGATCCTCCTAATCGAGAATTATTTGAAAATTGTTCGTATGCATTTAAAGCATTATTAAAGTTTCGAACTAAAAGAGGCATCGCACAAAATGACAGCGGTCGTTTTATCAATCTGGAAGCCCTCACAAAAGCTGAAAAACTAAAATTAAAACGATGCTTTAAACCTTTACGTGATGTTCAAGAAGTGCTTCGTGTACGCTATCAAACACAGCATATTTAATGAAATGGCCTTGGCAACATACGAAAGAATATCCTCCATTTTGGAAGGCGTATGAGTCTGCTTTCGCGAAAGCGGAACAAAAATCAGTACCCGAGATACGTTTTGTTGCCTTAGATACAGAAACCACAGGCCTAGACATCAAAAAAGATCGTATTTTATCTATAGGTGCTATTGCCATAAAGGGAAATGCTATTATTGTTTCTGATAGTTTGGAGCTATATGTTGCGCAAGAACATTATGATCCTAAGAGCACTCCAATACACGGTATTTTAAAGAACGGAAGCTTTGATAAAGTATCAGAGCTAGAAGCGATACAACA
Organism: uncultured Dokdonia sp.; assembly: GCF_947492535.1. Classification (GTDB taxonomy): domain Bacteria; phylum Bacteroidota; class Bacteroidia; order Flavobacteriales; family Flavobacteriaceae; genus Dokdonia. The sequence continues at coordinate 29,932 of NZ_CANLNH010000002.1, forward strand.
AACCTTAGATTTTATAGGCACTGATATTATTGTTGGACATCATATTGGTTTTGACATTGCCGTTATCAATAAAATGTTACAAAGACACCATCTTGGAAAACTAAAAAATAACGTAATCGACACAGGGGTTTTGTATAAAAAACTACAACATCCTGTACATAGAATGCCAATGCAGCAAGGATATAGTTTAGATCAATTAAGTGAAGCCTTAAAAATACCTTTATATGATAGACATACAGCTTCTGGAGATGCTATGATTACAGCTCTTGCATTTATTAAAATAAGCAAACGCCTTGCTCATAAAGGCACATTAAAACTCAAAGAATTAGTTACATGAACATTGCTGATACATTATATATTTTTGATATAGATGGCACCTTAACAGATAGTATTCCTACCTACTTAAAAGTCATCACTAACGTGCTTTCAGATATTGGTTTGAAAGATATTGATACAGATTATGACAATTATTTACATCATACAGATCGGTATGCATTAGAATATAATTATGAGCGAAATTTCGGAAAGAAAGCACCCGATTCTTTGCGATTTGAGTTAGATACATTACTAGAAATTGAACTCAAAAAACAGGATCCTGTGGTAGAGATCCCTGGCGCGAGAGAGCTGCTGTTACAATTTCAAGATCAAAAAATTCCTTTTGCTTATGGAACAGGTGCTTTCCCTAAAGCAACGGCTATTAAAATGAATGATGCTCAGATTCCTTTTATTCCAGAAGTTTTAGCAACTTCAATAACAAGTGTTTCTAGAGTAGGTTTTGTAAAAGAAGCGATAACTAAGTCTAAAGAATTTTACAATCGAGATTTTACTAAAATCGTGGCTGTGGGTGATGGATTATGGGATTTAAAAGCTGCGCAAGAATTAAATATCGATTTTCTAGGGGTAGGTCTAAAGAACAAAGAAGTAATGTTACAACATGGGTGTACAGATTGGATAGAAAATTTTAGAAATTATAAAATTTAAAAAAAGCTATCTTTAACATTGACATGCAATTAATTGACTAACCATCTTCTTTATTATGAATCCAAGGGTTTATACATATATCCTTTTTATGATTACTTTTTTGTGTACTAGTATTATTGGCTATTCACAATCTATTCAAGAACGCTTAGATCTTACTATATCTGAATTTGAGCTCATGTATAAAACAGGAGCTATGAGTAAACAAGATTCTTTACTTACCTCTTTTCAACACATAGAACAGCAAACTCAAAATGCTCCTCTTCAAAATACAAAAGCAACAGTATATATTGCACGTATTCTATCAAACAAGAGGCGTTTTAATGAAGCGGAAATACTCATAAAAAAAGCAAAAAAAAGCTATGAAGCAGCTTCTCTTAATGACCTAAGAATAAAGCATACTATTGCCTATTATGAGATGTATCTAGATATTCAAGTTTCAAAAAAATACGATACTGAAAAAATTAAAACATACGTTACAACTTATAAAAACAAACCTGGTAATGATCCTTTTATAGAGGCCTTAAGCTATGAGTATATGGGAAGGATTAAACAAGACTGGAGAGAGTATGAAATGTCTATTTCAAATCTTACAAAAGCTATTGAATTATTTTCAAATCTAGGCTATAAATATCAGGTAAGTATTGCATATAGTATTATGGGAGCTACCTATGATCTCATAGAAGATTTTGAAATGGCTGCAAAATACTATGAAAAATCTTTACAAATAGGAGATCAACTTCAAGAACCAAGTCTTGATGTATTGGCAAGTACTAGTTATAATCTTGCACTTTTGTTTGGCGATCGGTTAGGGAATAATCAAAAAGGTCTTTTTTATGCTCAAGAAGCTGTAAAATATGACTCAAAAGCTAATGAGAAAAATCCTTATCTGGCATTAGATTATAATCAAGTAGCCACTTCATATATGAAAATAGGCGATTATACCAAAGCACAGATTTATGGAGAAAAAGCATTGGAACATGCAAAGTTGTATTTAAATCAACAACCATCTCGTATTGCAGAATCACTCCGCACCCTTGGTAAGGTATATGCCCAAATAGGGAGGAAAGAAGAAGCTATTTCATTAGCAGAGGAAGCAATAGATATTGTTATCAAAGTAGTGCCTGAAAACCATCATTGGGTTTGTGCAGGATATCTTCATCTTGCAAACACGTATAAATATTTAGGAATGTTAGATAAAGCTGAAGTTTATTTCTTAAAAACAGAGCGTGTTGCACAAGCCATAAATAGAGATTTATTTTTAATAGATGTATACAATAGTCTTCCTGAACTCTATTTGAAAACCAATCAATTAGAGAAAGTACCTCCTTTACTAGAAAAATCTCAAGAGGTCTTACAGGATCGTTTTAAAGATGCCGATTACTTTCATAGACGTGATGAGATGAATACTATCATATATTACACAGCAATAAATGACATTCAAAACGCAACACAGGCTCTCAAATCGATCAGAGAAAAAATTCCTCAAAAATATACATATCCAGATATAGAGTTAAAAATTGAAGCTTATGAACTTCTTTTAAATACTAGCCCAACAAGTAAGGAGTATGAACACTTTTTAAGAACAATTATTGATCATAAAAACAGATTTCCAAATCAGTTTAATAAAATCATGTATGGTAATACAATAAAAGAACTTCTAGCTAAAATTATTTCAAAAATTTATGACCGTATACAACTGGAAGATTCTGAAGACTTGAAGTCAATTTTTTTCAGATATCTAGAAATCAATAAAAATTCAGTTTTATTAGAGGGAATTCAAGGGACACGATTTAAAAAAGTAGCGGGTATTCCAGAAGAATTACTGTATACTGAAGCACAATTATTAGACTCCCTACAGCGTAATAATAAACGTATTTACAATACAAAACAATCTAAGTATAAAGATTCAGATAAAATACAAAAGCTATATAATAGACAGCTTCTATTTGAACATACATACGATAGTTTACAGAGTGTCATTCTAAATACATATCCTAAATTAAAAAACCTTAAATACTTATCTGCTACAAAAGATTTTAATGATTTTACAAATGTACATCTTCAGGAAGAAGAAGCTATTATTATGTATTTTATCGATACTCATACATGGTATCGATTTACTATCACTAAAAACAAAAACCAAATAGAACAATTTTCTACGTCTAAGTTACTAAAAGAGGATATTAATCAATTAGTAACTTCTATATCTAAACAAAAATTCAATAGCTCTTTATCACAAAAAATGTATGATCAGCTATTGCCAGAACTTCCAGATGAAATCACAAAATTAACATTCATTACAGATGATATTTTAAGTTTACTTCCTTTTGAGGTATTACAACAAAAAGAAACATTTCTTATAGAGAAGTATGCGATTAGTTATGCTGGATCTTTACAATTATTAGAAGAACAAATCAACCTAAATAATAGAGGAAAAGGGTGGTTAGGTTTTGCCCCAAAATACTATAAAAATCCGCTGCCTAATAATGCGAAAGAAGTAAAAGAAATTGAAAAAATAACAAACGGGAAATCCTATCTTGGAGAAGAGGCCACCAAAGAAAATTTTATCGCCCTGAGTAAAGAGTATAATATTCTTCATCTTGCAACTCATACAGAAGTAGATCAAAACAACCCACTTTATAATAAAATGCTTTTTTCTCAGAAGCAAGGAGATAGTCTACTTACAGCTTCTGAAATTTATGGACTTAACCTCAAGGCAAACCTTGCTGTTTTAAGTTCGTGTAATACTGGCTTTGGAAAACTAGAGAAAGGAGAGGGCGTCATGAGTATGTCTCGCGCATTTACCTATGCAGGTGTGGGCAGTACTTTAATGACTTTATGGAAAGTTCCAGATCAAGAAACAGCGACAATCACCACTTATTTTTATACTAATTTAGAATCTGAGATGACAAAGGATAAAGCATTACAAGAGGCAAAACGATTATACTTAAGCACAACCACAGATCAGGATTTAAAACAACCTTATTACTGGGCTGGGTTTATACTTAGTGGTGACACCTCCCCTATTGGAAACGCTTCGTATATGTGGTGGTATATTGCAGGTGGAATTCTCCTTTTAGGATTGTTGTATACGCTTTCGCGAAAGCGTACAAAAGCTAACGAATAGCATTTAAGAGAGTTCCCGCTTCTTTATTATTGTATCCGTCACCAGTACTGATCTCTTCTAAAAGCATTACACTCTTCTCTTTGTTTTTTTCTTTAAGGTATGCTAATGCTAAATACCATCGTGATTTTTCATAAAAATCATCTTTAAAATTTTGGTGCTTTTCAAGTAGTGATATTGCTTGTTTTGTCTCATTTAATGCCAAATATGCATTTGCCATATAAAATAGATAGTAAGGTTCTTTTGTTTTTTCAAATTCAGCTTCAAATCCTTTTATCGCAGCTGTGTATTCTTTCATTTCATACTTAAAAAAAGCCTCTTCTTGAGGCGTATCTATCCCTTCTCCTCGTTCTATAGGAAGTACAATATTTCGGTATGCTGCAAAGTTTTCAGCAAAAAGATCATCTGTATTTGTAGTATCTATAAAATATTTAGAAGCAAAAACACTAAGTCCTATAATAACACACGCTGCAATGGCGTATTTTAAGAAGGAAGGAAAAGATGTTTCTGATTGTGGTTCGTATTCTTGGTTTTCAAAATCAACAAATTGCTGTTTTAAATGTTCTTTACCTGTGTCTATCAGTACCGTATTCAGATCTTTCTCAAGTTCAAAAGTCGCTTTAAATTCAGGATCATTTTCCAATAATTCATTCAGAGCTACTTGCTCTTCGTCAGAAAGCTTCTGATGGAAATAGTTATGTATAAGTATATCCCTATCCATAATTTTGGGGGTTCATCATTGTTTTAAGTTGTTTAAGGCATCGTGATTTTTGTGCTTTCACGGTATTCTCATTTTCATAATTGGCGGCAATCATAATTTCTTTAATTCGTAAACCATTCAAATAAAAAAGTTCTAATATATTACGACAGCGATCTCCTAAATTCTGAAAATGTTTCTTTAATGCCTTTTGTTGTGATGTTAATTCCATGGTTTCTATCTCTTCTATTTCCCCTTGCTCTGGAAAATCATCTACTAACACCATTTTTTTTTGAGCTCTTAGCTGCTCATATAATTTCAACTTACCTATACCAAAAAGATAAGTCTTTATACTGCTGCTAAAGTCTTTCACCTTTCCGCTCATCACATTTTCATACAAGGCAAGCATACTTTCTTGATAGACATCTAGAATAGTATCCTGCTGTATATCATATTTACTAGCAAAACCAATAAAAGCATCTCTATAACCTTCATAAATCACTTGATATGCAACCGGATCTCCAGTCCTAAGTGTAGTGATAGAGGGTTCATTTTTCATTTATGTAAATAAAGTGTAAGAGGTTAACAAAAAGTCTAAAGTAATTTTTTTTTCTGAGACTATGTTAACCTTTTTAAAATCCTACTCATAAAGAGGTGAGATTAACAACAATTTATTATGAAACATACATCTTTAGTAATTGTCTTAATTGCATTATTATGCAGCACACAGGCAGAGGCACAGCTTTTTAAAAAAATCAAAAACAAGGTAGAACGAAAAATTGAACAAAAAGTCGATCAGCAAGTAGACAAAGAAATCGACGATGTTTTTGACGGTGAAAAAAAAGAAAAGAAAAAGCGTAAGAAGAAAAAATCTTCAAACCCTGAAGTAGATGATACTTCTGAAATGGAAACAACAACCCCAGAAGTAAGTTTTAAAGCCTATTCTAAATATGATTTTATACCTGGAGAAAAGTTAGTTGCCTATGAAGATTTTTCGAATGATATGGTAGGAGATTTACCCCAAAAATGGAATACTAATTTAAGTTCTGAGATCGTCACTATAAATACAACTCCTGGAAATTGGATGCGCATAGGAAAAGGAGTTGGCGTGTACGTATTTTCAGAAATACCAAGTGATATTCCAGAAGACTTTACCTTAGAATTTGATATTATTTATGACTTCAAACCAGATTCATGGGCATTTAAAAGGCACCTAAATATTCTATTGTCAGATTTAGAAGATCCCAATACGTATATGGGAAAACACAACCAAGGAAAAAACTTTGCTAAAGTAGGACTTGCTGTAGGTAGCGGTAGTGGAAGAGGTGTTTTTTTCACAAAGAAAACGCCTAATAAAGGCTTAAATATGACTAGTAAGAGCTATCCTATTCCTTTTACAAAAAAGGGAACTCCATATGAAATTATACATATTTCTATTCTAAAAAAGGGAACGCGTATCAAGATATATTCCAATGAAGAAAAAGTCATAGATATTCCAAGAGCTGCAGAACCTGACATCTTATTCAAAACCATTCGTTTTGAATCTGAAATCACTACTGAAAATGAGCATTTTTATCTCAATAATATCAAATTTGCCACAGGGGTTAATAGTTCAGATCGTTTATTTGAAAACGGAAGCTATCAAGCGCATGGGATTACTTTTGATAGCGGATCTGCAAGTATCAAAGCATCTTCATATGCTACACTCAAACAAATTGCTCAAGTCATGAAAGCAAATCCTGACAAATCGTATACGATTGTAGGGCACACAGATAATGATGGTAGTGATAGTGTTAATATCCCATTATCAGAAAATAGAGCCATTGCAGTACAGAAAATATTAAAGAAAGAATTTGACATTGACTCCTCCAGACTTCAAACCCTAGGAAAAGGATCGTCAGAACCTCTTTCTAATGAAAACACCGTAACAGCGAAAGCTCAAAACAGACGTGTAGAAATCATCCAGTTATAATATTAGAATTGCCATCTCTAAATGGGGACTAATTACACTGCTATATAAATTGATACGTGATGAAGAACCCGCTTATCAATATAGTAACCTTATCTCACTAAAACACCCCATTTTTTGTTTGTTTGCGCCTTTAATTAGGCGCAAACATTAACAAATTAAAACGCAACATATGAAAGTTAAAAACTATATATACATCTCATTCTTTTTTCTACTATGTTTATTTACGACGAGTAGTTGTAACCAACAAAAAGACACAAAAAGTGTTTCTGGCACAACCAATAGTTTAACAGCTGCTGTAAATGGAAAATCATATAACGCTATTCACGTTACGGGTTTTATGGCTACAATACCTAATACACTTTTACTTACGGGAGCCATGGGTACAGGAGAAGATATACAGTTATTTCTACCTAAAGAAGTAACTCCCGGAGCCTATAAATTTGAAGACCTCCTTGTTCAAGGGAAATATCAGGAAAATGAGGAGCTTTCAGGATTTGCTACTCGCGGTACGGTAACCATTACAACACACGATATAGGGAAAAAGCAGATAGAAGGCACTTTCTATTTTACTACAAAACCATTAGTAAAAGGAAATCCTTCTTTTGATATTACTGAAGGTATGTTTAAGATAGCGTATTAATATATTCTGTTTAAGACAAAATCTCCATAAGTGCAGTCACTCCTTGCATTTTAGCATGATCGTACGCAGTATGCCCTCGATCATCTTTATGATTTTTATCGGCACCTTTTTCAATTAATAATTTTGCAATTTCAGACTGTGCAAACGTTGCTGCATAAATAAGTGCAGTAGCATTATTAAAGTTAATAGCATTTACATCTGCACCAGCATCTATAAGAAGCCTTGCAATTTCAGGATATCCCTTAAAACACACACCCATGAGCGGTGTATTACCCGAACCGTCTTTTGCATTTACATCTGGTTTGTGCTTTAATAGTTCTTCAGAAATATCTTTATGTCCATAATAAGTTGCTAATAATAAAGGTGTAGATCCTCTCGGATCTTTTATATCAACTAGTTCTGGATGCGCATTCAATATTTTTGAAACCGTTTCTAAATCTGCAGAGCGTATAGCATCAAATAGTGAGTTATTCATGGGTATTAAGATATAAAAAAACAAGATACGTACTCTTCTTTTTTATGTAAGCTATTTAATTTTTCGAAAAATCATAAATTAGGGATACAAATACCGTAAAATTCATACTTAATTATCAAAAAATCAATTAAAACTGATATTCTTCATAACTAAATCTTAAACAGTTTTCCTTTTTTTCTTTATAAAAAGTAAAATAGTACTTTTAAAGTCTATGAAATAGAAATTTAAAAGTAATGAAAACACTTAGTATTCTTTTTATTGTTGCCCTTACATGTTCTCAAGGGATCGCTCAAAACTATTATTTTCCTGAACGCAATGCCACATGGGAAGAGATAACTGCCAAAGAGGCTAACATAAATACCCAAGGTCTTGCTGATGTGATCGCTTTCGCGAAAGCGAACGAATATTCAGGCTCTAGAGACTTACGTATTGCTATTTTGGAAGGATTTAAACGAGAACCATTCCATCAAATTTTAGGTCCTACAAAAAAACGTGGAGGTCCTGCGGGTATGATCTTAAAAAACGGAAAATTGGTAGCGCAGTGGGGAGATACCAAACGGGTAGACATGACATTTTCTGTCACCAAAAGTTTCTTATCTACCATGGCGGGACTTGCTATAGATCACAATCTGATTGCTAGTGTAGACGATCCTGTAAAAAACTATATATGGGACGGCACATTTAATGGACGTCATAATTCTCAAATTACGTGGCGCCATTTATTACAGCAAAATAGTGCTTGGCAAGGCATTCTTTGGGGTGGTAAAGATTGGGCGGACCGTCCGCCAAGAGAAGGTGATCTTGATGACTGGCAATATGCCGCTCCCAAAACTCCTGGCAGTGTTATGGAATATAATGACGTGCGCGTAAATGTATTATCCTATAGTCTTTTGAATGTATGGCGTAAACCGTTACCACAGGTTTTAAAAGATGAAGTCATGGATAAAATAGGAGCTTCAACAACGTGGAGATGGCACGGATACAAAGATGCATGGGCAGAAATAGATGGTGTCAATATGAAATCTGTTACTGGTGGAGGACATAGTGGTGCTGGCCTATTTATAAGTGCTGAAGATATGGCTCGCTTTGGACTATTATTTTTAAATGACGGTGTTTGGAATGACCAACGTCTTATTTCTTCTAAATGGATACAAGATGCTATACAACCCTCTAAACCTAATGTAAATTATGGATTTATGTGGTGGTTAAATAAACAAGGACCTAGACATTGGAAAAATGTAGGAGAAGATGTGTATTATGCTGCTGGTTTTGGAGGAAATTTTATTATTGTAGATCGTGCACATGATCTTGTGGTCGTTACTCGCTGGTTAGAGCCAAGTAAAGTTGGCGAATTTATGGCAAAACTCACAAAAGCATTATAATAGATGCGATATGTAAAGCTTTTTTTGAAAGGTATTGGGTATATTTTACTTATACCTATTACCTATATTCTTGTGTCATTACTTTTGACCTATATTCCTATTGATGAAAAAACAAAAAATGCTTCAAAAAAACATACCATATATCTCACAACCAACGGTGTTCATAGTGATATTATACTCCCGAAAAAACTGATAACACCTACACTCCTTAAGGGACAAAAATATCATCCTAAAGAGCAGTATTTTGCTTTTGGCTGGGGAGAAGAAAACTTTTATATCAACACACCTACTTGGGGCGACCTTACCTTTTCTACAGCGTTTAGAGCTGCTTTTTTAAAAAGTAAAACATTGGTTCATGTGACACGATATCGCACCAAACGAGATAAATGGATTGCAGTTCCTGTAACAGATAATCAGCTTCAAAAACTCAATGCATATATTCTAAGTGCGTTTAATGAAAATGAAAACGGAAAACAACTTGTAGAAGGCGCTACCTATACACCAGACCGAGATAATTTTTATAGAGCAAAAGGGAATTACATGTTTTATAAAACCTGTAATACATGGGCAAATTCTGCTCTTAAAGAAAGTGATATGAAAGCGAGTTTATGGACGCCTTTTGATTTTGGGGTTTTAAGATGGCATGAAGAATAGTAAAATTATTCTACAAACACGCGTTCCATAAACTTCAAAATCAAAGGCTTCATCAATTCAGGACGTCCCCATGCGATTTCATGGCCTGTATTTGGAGTTGTGATGATTTCGATATCAGGAAATACCTCTTTAGTATACTTCACATTTTCATAAGGAACGATATCATCTATATCCCCGTGAATATGTAATACAGGAACCGTAACTTCATCCCAATCATCGGCAATGAATGCGAGTTCTTGTGCGTGTATTGTTTTTTCATCTCCTGCAACACGATATCCTGTAGGACATAACCAACGTGTAATCCACCATTGTGTAAACTTAGATTGCCAGATTTTCTTTTCATTATTGGGATCAATCGCTGGTGAGATCATAACAACGCCTTTTACACGAGGATTTTCATATGCAAGTCGAGCAGCTAATGGCCCGCCATAGGAAGAGCCGATGGCAATCACATTATCAAGCTCATAATCATCTAACAGCAGACTCATAACTTTGGCTTGTGTGTCTATGGACGTCATGGCATCACCAAAATTAGAATACCCATATCCAGGTCTATCTACCGCGTGAATCGTTGCTTCTTTTATAAATGTAGTATCATTTAAATACCCATTCCATGCAGACAACGAACTTGGAGAGCCATGAAAAAAGACAATATGTATATCTGTGTCAGACTGTTTAATATGTTGCACACGAATTTTCAGATCCATGCTATCAATCTCAAAATAACTGATTTCTGTAGGAATCTCTTTTTTAGCAAAATACGCTTGGATTTCTTCATCATTAGATCGCCATTGTAATACGGTGCAGGAAGAACATAACATGACAAGCATAAAATGTACCCAGAGTCTTTGTAGTACCCTGCATTTCAAAATAGCTATAGTCATATTGAGCATTTCATCATCTTTTGTAAAACAAAACAGCGTTTGAAATGTAAACTAGTTTATGTTTTTAAGTGAACGCTTTCGCGAAAGCTAACTTATGAGATCTATCTGCCGGAAGGCAGGTTCACGATCACAGGAGGGCAAAGCGATAAAGCATATACCAAATAAAACAAAAAAAGGCCATCTATCAAAAATAGACGGCCTTTAAAAATCAACGTTGTCAATTATTTTTTAATCAGTTTTTTAGTAATAAAACTAGTTTCTGAATATAAGGTTACAAAATACACTCCTGAAGATAACTTTGAAATATTAATCTCCGCTACGGGATTGCTAGTAAGTACCAATTGTCCGTTAATATTGTACACCTCAACATTTGTAAGCGCTATTTCAGATGTTATCTGAATAACGTCTGTTGCGGGATTAGGATATAATGAAATTGCACTCTCTATAGAAACATCTTGAACACTTAATACTTCTTCAATAATAAGGTTTTGTGTACATGTTTCTGTGTTACCACTTGCATCAGTTGCTGTAAACGTAAGTTGGTATGTATCTGCTACTAACACTGTCCCAGCTGCTGGATCTTGGGTAATCGTTACTGAACAATTATCGGTTGCTGTGGTATCACCATCTGCTACATAATCTGGCAACGTAAACGTTTCCCCTTCGTTTACCTCTATCGTCTCTAAGACAACACAATCAAGAATCGGAGCTTCATTATCTACTACCGTTACATTAAAAGTGTCTGTAGCGATATTTCCTGAATCATCCATTCCTGTAACAGTAACTACCGTAGTACCTACAGGAAAAATTTGACCTGCTGGTGCATCTGTCGTAAAGCTTGTACTAGAACAGTTATCGTTTACAATAATTACTGGAAACGAAACCATAGCACTACACATACCTGTATCTACATTTTCTGTAATATCTGCTACAGAAACAATGGTAGGATTTATAGTGTCTACTACCGTTACTGTTGCTGTACAAGTATCTGTATTTCCAGCTGTATCCACTACTGTTAATGTCACAGTATTTGCTCCAATATCATCGCAATCAAATCCAGATGGTGTTACAGAAAAGGCACCAATCCCAACATCATCTGTAGAACCATTATCTATATCACTTGTTAATATGGTTGCATTACCATTTGCATCAAGCTGTATTGTAATATCTTGACATACCGCTACTGGAGGTGTTGTGTCTGTATTTGAACTACAATTTAAACTAAAACTTGTCTGAGTATCAATATTTGTCCAGTTAGCATCACTATAAGCAACATCATCTACGGTAATACAAGATAAGTTAGGGTTGTTGTTAGCAAAAAAATCTGAATCCGTAATAGCAGTATTATTACCATTTGCCACATTTAGATCTTCAAGTTGAGCATTATTACTAACCACTATTCTTGATAGCATAGAATTTGCACTTACATCTAAGCTTGTTAGAGAAGTATTTACTCCAATAAATTCATTAAGTAGATTATTAGAGCTCAAATCCAATATTGTTATCTGAGTGTTAGCTATATTTAATTCAGTCAAAGCAATGTTAGCGCTTACATTTAAACTTGTAAGTAACGTTTCTGAGCAATTAAGAGAAGTCAATGATGTAAATGCTTCGATACCTGTTAAATCTTGTATATTAAGAACTGTCAAAAATAGTTCTCCAGTAAACGATGCAGCCTCACTACACTCTATCTCATTGTTCCCATTAGTATTCACAATTGCAGACCCTAAAAGAACACTTTTAAAAATAGGGTCTGGTATATCTACAATACACGTAAATTCAGGACAAGTCTCACTATAAGAAGCACTTGCGTCTATTAACCAATTAGCACTAGGTGTAAAGCCAGAATCTATCTGTACACAGGTAACTGGGGTATCTTGCACCTCAAACCTTGTCATATTAACATTATTACCGTTAGCCATATTAACAGCTGTTAAGTTTGTAGTATGTCCTTTAAAATCGGTAAGCTGGGTAAGCATACTTAAGTCCAATTCTCCAGAAATATTTGTTTGTTCTATAAGTAACTGGGTTAACTGTGTATTTTGAGAAATATCTATACTCGATATAGGGTTAAAAAACGCTTGTAATGCTACAATTTCTGTAAAAGCTTCTATTCCCGTAAGATCTTGTATGTTTTGATTTGGAACAGAAATACCTCCTGTATAAGACATGGCTTCAGCTACTTGTATTTCTCCATCTCCATTGGTATTAATGTTTGAATTTGCTACTAATAGCGATTTAAAATTAGCATCTGGTATGTTCACATTTTGTGCATAACCATATAGATTAATGATTAGACATACTGTAATAAGTAATTTTGATTTCATAAGTTCTTGGTTTTTAATCTTTATTTATGGCTAAATAACATAGAGATCGACAGTCATTTTGATCTCAGTTTCTGAATAGTAGCTTTGAATTTCTAAATTTTTAAAAAAGTAGTGGTTATGTATAAACTTTCGGAGAGGCTGAAGTTTACACTGAGTTTATCGAAGCACGAAAGCATATAAAAAATCCCACTATTACAGTGGGATTATATATTAATAATTGATGTAAGGGTGAAAGACTTTAGTTTATAGATACTGTACTACCGCATCCAGCATTTGAACTATATACCAGACGGTTTGTAGAACTATAATTATAGCTTCCTCCCGAAACGGTTTCAGATTGTAGATAACCATCTGTAGTACAATCCCATCGTGCGGTATCCCCTGGATTGATTTTAGTACCACGATTACGACTCCCTGAAGTCCCTACATAAATAATACTGCCTGTATTGTTTTTAAGAGTTACAATGTTATTACTTTCCATACGCTCCATGCGCGCTTGGTGCTCTTTTAATTTTTTATATTCAGGTGTTTTTCTAATGGAGTCGTTATACTTTTTAATTTCCTCATCTCCTGCGTTACGTGCTGCTTTTATGGCAGCAATATTCATCTTGTCTTTTGAGGTAAGTGTATATGCATCTTGCTTTGCTTTCATAGCTGTTACATAGTCTGTAAATAGTTGTTCAATATTTACACTTTTTATGTATTTCTGTACAGAATTTTGCCCTGTATTCCCTAACTTCTTTTTCATTTTTGAGAGAAGACCACCTTTCTTTTTCTTTCCTTTTTTGGTCTTGTCTTGATTGCTTTGTCCTTCTTTTTTCAATAGATATATTACAGTCACATTTTCAAACTTAGGTAATCCATCATTAGGAATATTATCAACTGCAAAAATCACATTGTCTATCACCACATACCCATCGTTGGTATAGGTGTGTTTCATATTCATAGCTAGCGGATAATGATCCATTCTCCCATAATCACTTAATTCTGTCTGGCCAATAGATCCCCAATCTTCTGTTACGGGTTCTCCAGTAAATCCTACAGGAATCCCTCCTGCAATACGCTGGATACTTACTTTTATGGTAGGCCTACTTCTGCCTCCGCCAAATCCCTCGTAGACTGCATTTTCTCCATTTGCGGCCAAGGCTTCAAAAAATGATTGTTGTGCTTGTGTATTTATAACAAAAGCAAAAAAAACAAATAGTGCTAAAATATTTTTCATGAGTGTATTTTTAGTTAGTAACACCACAAATAACCTCCTCTTTAGGGTAATTAATACTTTCTAATTTCTGAAAGTCACAGTTGGGTTGCTAAACTTTTAAAATAGGTTCTTTTTTGAAGGTGTTCGCTTTCGCGAAAGCGAACATGCGAGATCCGCATACCGCCAGGAAGATTCACGACCAAAGGAAGAGCAAAGCGATAAAACGTAAAAAACCAAACCCCATTATGTATAATGGAGCTTGATCATAGTAACATCTAATTTTAGTGAGATATAATCATATGATAAATCTCTAATTAAAAAATAATAGTTCGCTCTAACAGTTTCTGAAATCTAATTTTCGATTTTTTAAAACCTAAATAGTATTTACCAGTTCTAAAAACGCTTCTTTTTTGTCTTTGGATATGGAAACACTCTTTCCATTATCCATCAAAATATAACCTCCATCACTTTTTACATACTGCTGTATGAATGAAAGATTGATAAGAAAAGAACGATGGGGTCTGTAAAAAGTGGGGATCTTATCTAATAAACCTACAAAATGGCGTAAGGGTTTGCTTATGAGAATTTCTTCTTGAATGGTACTTATTTTTGTATACATTCCATCTGCTTCTAAAAGCATAATTTCCTCAAAAGGCACAAAACGAATTCCATTAGACACTGGGAGTGCAATTTTTTTAAATTGAGCACTGTTTAAAGTTTCCTTAAGCTCTTCAAGTTTAAGGTTTATTCGACTCGCGCCAAGATTTGTGATGGCTTTTTCTACAGCAGTTAAAACATTTTGAGCCCTTAATGGTTTAAGCAAATAATCTACCGCAGATAATTCAAAAGCTTGTATCGCATATTCACTATATGCTGTTGTGAATATAATCTCAAAATTAAAAGACTCCTTATCTATAAAGTTTAAAATTTCTAGTCCTGAGTGTTCTGGCATTTCTATATCAAGAAAAACCAACTGAGGTTGTTCTTCTTTGATTAAAGCAACACCACTTAGTAAATCTTCAGCTTGAATTATCTGCTTAATTTTTGGGCAGTTTTCTCTCAGAAGAACTTCTAAAAGTCTACGAGCTTTAGGTTCATCATCTATAAGTATTACTTTCATTATATTTAAATTTTATAAGGTATTTCAATGGCAACTTCTGTTCCCAGAGCATTATCATTACTGTCTTTTAAATCCTTAATATGTACACCTACTTTGTGATCTCTATTTAAGTTGATCAATTGAAGTCTATTGTCTGTTGCTTTTGTAGCAAAAGATGTATGTGCAGGATTGCGACTCTTTTTTATTTCACTTGCCTTCTCCCGACCAATACCATTATCTATCACTTGACATTGTATTGTATTTTTAGTTTTTGAGGGTTGAAAAAGAATCGTAAGCCGTCGTTGGGATTTTTTATGAAGAAGTCCGTGCTTAATTGCATTTTCTACATAAGGCTGTACGAGCATTGTTGGAATTGTAATGTCTTGAGTATCTATAGAATTATCTACCGTAATAGAAAACATCAATTTGTCTTCAAATCGCAGTTTTTCTAACTCTAAATACATTTGCAAACAATCTATTTCTTCTCTAAGAGTGATACTCCCTTTATTACTATGATTCAAATATTTACGAACAAGATCTGCAAATTTTCCCAGATAATCACTTGCTAAATCTTTTTGATTCAACACAATATACTCTTGAATGGAGTTAAGTGCATTAAATATAAAGTGAGGATTCATTTGCGAGCGTAAATTCTCAAGCTTTAGACTTGTAAGTCTGTTACTTTGCTGTAGTTGCTTTACTTCAATAAGTTGTAATCGTTTTCTTTTTGTAATAATACTACGTACATAAAAATATACAATTAATACTACAGATAACAGAGTTAACAAGATAAACCACCATTGTGCCCAAAATGGCAATGCGATTACAAATGAAATATGTTGTAAAGGCGACACCTCATTATTGTATCTGTTTTTGGCTCTTAATTTAAGATTATAGGTTCCATTTTTTAGATTTTTTAAATCAAGATAGTCTACTCCTTTGTCTAATGAGGTAAAAGGCTCAGCATTGAGTTTGTATTGATAAACGATATGCTCACTTGACTGAAAACTATTTGCTCTAAAGTCTAGACGTACACTATTTTGATCATGCGCTAATTTATAATTGGGTTTATAAACAGTATCCGTGTCAGCAATTTTAATCGCTGTAAAGTAAAGTTCCGGTAAAGGTCTACTGTAAAATGTTTTTTCTTTATCTACACTAAAGATGCCTACATTACTGGCACAAACAATATGATCTTCAAAAACAATCATACCAGATATTTTATAGGAAGGTATACCGTCTCGTTTTGTGAGTGTCTTAATAGAGCCTGTAGTCCTATTAATAAGTTGTATGCCTTTATTTGTGGCAATCCATAAGTTGTTCTCATCATTTGTAATGGCTACAATTTCATTAGCAACAAGATCATTATCTGTAGAGAAGTGCCTTATCACTTGATTACCTCTTATACCGAACACACCATCTTTAAACGTAGAGACCCATATAATTCCATCTCTTGTTTGAGTGATTTGCTTACCTAAAATAGGAGCTCCATTGTATAAAATTTTGTGTGCTATTAGTTTCCTATCATATTGAATTAAGTTATCTATAGTTGCTATGTATGTGTTTTTTAGGGTTTTGTCATAGAAACCCGCATAAGCTCTTTTCTTAGTGAGCGTATACGTAAAAGAGATTCTCTTCTCTAAATCATTTCTAGCCACAAAATAAGATTTACCACCCCCTATAATAAGCAGTGTATCTCTTCCTTTAATAACAAGATCTTTTGCTCCAACTCCGTTAAGTCTAGATCCAAAAAATCCTGTTTTTAGATCCAACTCATAAGCATCAGTATCGTGGCTTATGTATAATTTATGATAGTATGCATTATAACTCAAAGAAGAGACTTTACTTCCGGAAGAAGACTTTAAGATTTTAATATCATTGTTGTGGAGGTTATACACACCTATATCACCACGTACCGTCCCAAAGGCAAAAGTTTGCTCATCTATCTTTTCTAGCGTACTTACATTTGATACTGATTTTTGAATGTTATAATTTTCTACATAAATATTTGTGATTATAAAGACTCCATTACGTAGTGTTGTTAACCAATAATTGTTATCCTTATCTATCACTATTTTAGTAACAAATTCATTAGACAAATACGTTTGTTCATATAAGAGTTCATTATTAGTCATTTTAAAAACATGAGCTCCTGTACTTGTTAAAAACCAAAGTTTATCATTAAGTTCGATCACACGAGTGATGAGGCATGATTTTAAAATTTCTGGAGTTCTGGTTTTATGAAGAGTATTACTTTTTCGCGAAAGCGTATAAAATATATTTTCTTTACTAATAGTATGAAAAAAAAACAGCCTTTCACCCACTTGAAATATTGTTGTTTTCTTTGTAGGGATGGCATTTTTTGCGGTTAAATCTTCAAATAAGGCTGTTGCAGCCGCAACTCTTGTCTTTTCAAAATTAAAATCTAACTTAAAAATATCTTTCTCATCTTTAAATAAAATTCCGTCCGGCACCGAAAAAGGAGAACCTATAACACTCTTCTCTTTTTGAGAAATCACTTTTTTAGAACCATCTGCTAGAGAAACTTTAATGATTTGCCCATCTCCAAAAATAATGAGTGCTTTATTAATTATTTTATAGTTTGCCAATGACCCTTTTAGATTGTCAGAGACATCGATAAACGTGTGAAGCTTATCATTTTCCACATAAAGAAACTGACCAGAAATATTAGTACACCAGATACGACCTTTATCATCTTCAAATAGTTCAAAAACTGAGAGTCCTTTTTTTGAGGCATTACTGTAGCTTTTAAATTCTTTACCATCATATCTAAAAAGTCCTTTATCTGCTGCAAACCATATAAAACCATTACGATCTTCTAGCATATCATAAAACTCAATATCTGGCAATCCGTCTTTTTCTGTAAGATGTATATAAACAGGACTCTGGCCAAAACTAAAACAAGAGCTAATAAAAAATAATATGAAAACAAGATTCTTCAATAAAACTTAAAAGGTGTTAGACACAGGCAAATTAATCTTTAAATTTTTGATCATAGCCACTCATTTGTAAAAAGTGTAAAGGGTTATCCATTTCTAATATATCTATAATAGCTTGTTGTTTATCTGTAGCTTGCTCATAGTACGATTTAGTAATTTGGTATCCTATGTAATATCCAAGATCTGCAGGTTTTTCTTTTACAGTTGTAAAATTGTACAACCAGTTTTCATCAGAAACATTACATAGTTCATTTTTAAAAGAATTCCAAAGTGCTTCTTCATGTTGATCTCCATAGGATTTTGCGATGGTATTAATTTGACCGCCAGCAAGAAGTTCTCCTATAAAATCACACTGTCCTTCCTCTAGTGTATTCTTTAGCAGTGAACATGTTACTGCATTATCACTATACATTATTTTCTGTTGTGTGTGAACATACTCGTGCGCAATCATATTACGTATTTTCTGTTTCACACTAGTACCAGATGATAACACTTTTTTAAAAGCATCATTATCAATTTCAGAAAGATCGGTAGCATTTGTAGAAGCTGCAATCTCTGAACCTATTAATAAGAAATCTTCAGAGATGGTTCCGCCTGTATTAAGCATTCCTATCGCAAAACAAATCCCTTTTTCTTCAAACCTAGGGTATACATTTTTAAAAGCGGTAACAATACTTTCTAGCTCGGGAAGTATTTTGGAAATAGTAAGCGTATTTGCTCTAATAGATTGATAATATTTTGGATATGTAGCAATCACTTCTACAAACCCCTCGGCAGTAAAATCTCTTACTTTTGCAAAATCTTTTAAACCTCTTGTCGCGCGATCTAAATACAATCGCTGCATGGTCTGTATACTATCTGTATTGGTTTTACAGGTAGCTAGCGCATCAAAAGCTTCCCAAAAATGGGTGATGTCTTTTGTTTGAACTGTTGTACTATTCTGGGCTTGTAATGTTCCTAAATATATCAGAAAGAAAAAAAGAAAAAATCGTTTCATTGTGTTTAGAATAAAAGGTTCATCTGCTTAAAATGAATAATCATTACATAAAAATAAGAGTATCCTACTCAAAACGATTTACAAACTGCTCAAAGCAGATTCATACTTGTTGAAATACGCCTTTGCATTTCTTAACTAAACACATAAAATTTAATTAAATCGAATTCAAAATTTCTGCAGCTTGCTCTAATGTCTCATCTGTTTTAGCAAAGCAAAAACGTAACATTTTAAAATCTTCTTGATCCAAATTAAATACAGATGTTGGTATAGAAGCAATTCCTTTTTCTTTAATCAGCCTTTCAGCGAAAACAATGTCAGATTCTTCTGTAATGGCACTATAATCTACTAATTGAAAATAGGTTCCTAAAGAAGGAGTCATTTTAAATCGAGAGCCCTTTATAAGCTCTAAAAATAAATCCCTTTTGCGTTGGTAAAATGCTCCTAATTTCAAATAATGATTGGGTGTTTTTAAATACGTAGCAAATGCTTTTTGCGTAGGGTGATGTACTGAAAAAACAGCAAACTGATGCACTTTTTGAAATTCTTCCATCAACGTTTTAGGTGCCACTGCATAGCCCATTTTCCAGCCTGTATTGTGAAATGTTTTCCCAAAAGAAGCTGTTATAAAAGCTCGCTCTGCTAGCTTAGGATATTTAGCAACACTTTCATGAGTGACTCCATCAAAAACAATATGTTCATATACTTCATCACTCAGTAATATGATATTGGTTCCTTCTAAAATAGTTTGTAAAGCGATCATATCTGCTTTTGTCAATACCGTTCCTGTAGGATTATGAGGCGTATTGATGATCAACATTTTTGTAGCTGGTGTGATGGCTTGTTGCACGGCTTTCCAATCTACTTTATATGTTGGAGCTTTAAGCTGTATAGGCACTACCTTCCCTCCATTTACTAAAATTGCAGGTTCATAAGAGTCATATGCGGGTTTTAGTACAATCACCTCATCATTCACATGTATAAAAGCAGAGATCGCTGTATAAATTGCTTGAGTCGCGCCAACAGTTACTGTTACTTCTGTTTCTGGATGATAATCACTCCCATAAAGCGTGTTAAGTTTTGACGTTATTTGTTCTCTAAGACTATATACGCCTTGCATAGGGGCATATTGATTATGCCCAGAAGCCATCGCCTCAGTAACTAATGCATGCAATTCAGGATCGGTGTCAAAGCCCGGAAATCCTTGTGAAAGATTAATTGCATTATGCGTATGTGCCATTTGTCCCATCACACTAAAAATAGAGGAGGTTACTTCTGGCAATTTGGAAGTGTTTTTCATAGTGTATTTTCTTTCCATTGGAAGTATGGATCACAGTAATATGATCCTTATAGCATGTTAGACTTTACGGTCTAATACCTTTTGCAACTTTTTCTAGCTCTTCATACCAAGCTTCTCCAAATTTACGAATAAGCGCATCTTTTGTAAACTTATAAACAGGCACTTGTAATTCTTTCCCTAAGGTACAAGCATCATCACAAATAGGCCATTTATGATAGTTTACTGCCGAAAACGAACTATATTTTTGTACACGCACAGGGTATAAATGACAGGAAATAGGTTTTTTAAAATCTACTTTCCCAGCATTGTATGCATCTTCTATTCCACAACTAGCAAACCCTTTGTCATTAAACGTGACATACGCACACTCAGCACCATTTACCAAAGTGGTTTCTAATTCTCCTAAATCTGTTACAATAGACGTTCCTTGTTGTTCTATAGCAGCGATGCCTTCAGGTCTTAGAAAAGGTTTTACATCTTCATAAATAGCTTCTAATATTTGAACTTCTTCTTTTTCAAGTGGCGCTCCTGCTTCACCTGCAATACAGCATTCACCTTTACAAGCATTCAGATTACAGACAAAATCTTTCTCTATAATTTCTTCAGATACGATGGTATTTTTAAGCTGAAACATATCACAAAGATACCTCGAAAGTATGAGCTAAAAAATAGCCTTAGTAAGATTAAAAAAATACTTTTTATAGAATCTCTAAACAAATTCTCTTGATATGTAGTATTGTCATATACGCTTTCGTACTTCGGTAAACTCAGCATAAACTTTGACTCTGTCAAAAGCGTATAAATTCACATATATTTTACCTTAATTTCACATGAAATATACAAGTAAGATCCTATAATTTATAGTAATTTTGCCGCGAATTTTAAAACCTCAGGTTATGAACTTTGATTTTAAAGAAATAACAGCGGCAACAATGATTTTATTTGCCGTTATTGATATTGTAGGGAATATTCCTATTGTGATCAAACTACGCAAAAAGGCAGGGCATATTCAAAGTGCCAAAGCATCTATTGTGGCATTAGTAATTATGATTGCTTTTGTTTTTTTGGGAGAGCGTATTTTAAATGTAATTGGCGTGCAAGTAAATGAATTTGCTGTAGCGGGTTCTTTTATTTTATTTTTTATTGCTTTGGAAATGATCTTAGGGATTACCTTATTTAAAGATGAAGAAGTAAGTCCTAAAACAGTGACGGTTTTCCCACTTGCTTTTCCTTTACTTGCAGGACCTGGAAGTCTTACCTCTCTAGTTGCATTACGTGCAGAATACAAAATTGAAAATATTATCGTGGCTATCACAATAAACATTTTACTCATCTATATTGTTCTAAAAACATCTAGACATATTGAGCGTTTTATGGGTAAAAACGGAATTGCTGTGATTCAAAAAGTTTTTGGCGTAATTTTGCTAGCCATTGCTGTAAAATTATTTACCGCAAATATTCAGGAATTATTTAAATAGATCATATGCGTATTGCTATTCCACTATTTATTGCACTTGCAATAATCTTACTTATTTACAATATAACACAGGTTAATTTTGATGCTCCGTTTCAAGGGAACAGTAGTATAGCTCTTATAGGTATTTTAGGAAGTGCTTGTGCGATTATATTACTTCTTATTTTACAGCTGTCTAGAAAAATTGCAAGAAAGCAAAAGGAACATAGAAGAAGCGCTAAGTAAGTCTGTAATATATATCTTAGAATAAATGTATAAGCTCGGGCTTATATATTTCTAAACCTATTCCTACAAGAAGTGTTATAATAGAGAGTATAGTAAATAGCTTATGTAATTTTTGATATAATAAATTACGCTTTAGTTTTTGCTTTAGTTTTTCATCGTCAAGCTTATTCATCTCTTCGATGACCGTTTCTGCCGATAAATAAAACGGACTTACTGATATTCCATTTGAAATAAACAGTTTTGCACTGTTATCTAGTAATCTAAAAATAACAGCGATAATAAAAACAAATACTGATGCAATTATAACCATAATAATTTATCCCCTAATTGGCACTTATACTTATCACTTTCTGGATAATCGCATCATCTTGATTAACCATTTGTTCAAAAGCATTATTACCGAAGAGCTGTTTTGCCATAGTGGCTTTGAGGTAGCTTTTATAGACCTCTTTATATTTTTCTGCTCTTAAATTAATTCCCCTTATTTTGGCGTAAGATATAAAATCTTCTACACTTGCATCAGATATCGTAATTTCATTTTGAAATTCTTCTAATGAAAGGCTATTATAATACGGGCGATCTTTCTCTAATTTTTCAAAAATAAACATACGCATGTCTCCAGATCTAAGTAAATAATTAAGATTCTGAATTTCATAATCTATATTTTTAGGAACAAATACATCAGGAATAATACCTCCTCCGCCATACACTACTTTTCCTAAAGGTGTTTTAAATTTAAGGGAATCTGCTACTTTAATACTATCTGCACTACGCAATTCTCCATTTTCATAACGTTCTAGATAATCTTCAAAATAGTCTTTATTTCCTAATTCATAGGGTTTTTGGATTGATCTTCCTGTAGGTGTGTAATATCTAGCAATCGTAAGGCGTACGGCACTACCATCTCCCAGAGACATTTCTCTTTGTACGAGTCCTTTTCCAAAAGAACGTCTTCCTATAATAAGTCCTTTGTCATTATCTTGTAATGCTCCTGCAACAATTTCGCTGGCAGAAGCAGAATTTTCATTAATTAAAATAAACACTTCACCATCTTCAAAAATACCACCTCTATTTGAGTACGTTTTATTAATCTTTCCTGTTTTATTTTTAGTGAATAAAATGAGTTTATTTTTCTCTAAAAACTCATCAGCAATTGCTTCTGCGCTTGAAACATACCCTCCTGGATTATCTCTTAAATCAAGTGCCAATTGTGTAGCTCCGTTAGCTTTCAGAGCTTTTAAAGCTGTCTTAAACTCATCATAGGTAGATTCTGCAAATCTATTAATCTTAATATACCCTAATTGATCTGTGAGCATGTAGCTTGCCACCACACTTGATATAGGGACAATATCTCTCTTTACACGGTAAGATATAAGCTCCTCTTCTCCTTGCCTTTTTACTTTAAGGTTTACCGATGTATTTACGCGTCCTTTTAAAATTTTAGATAAGGAGTCGTCATCTATTGTTTTTCCTGAAAGTGGGATATCATCTGCATATACGATACGATCACCTGCGCGTATTCCCGCTTTGGCACTAGGGCCCTCTTCTATTGCATGTATAACAGCTACAGAGTCTTTATAAGGATAGAAACGAATACCAATCCCTACAAAATCTCCCTTCATATTTTCTTCAATCTCTTTTAATTCTTCAGGAGGAATATACGTAGAGTGAGGATCGAGATTATCTAAAATTCCATTTACCGTTACTTCTACAATACTATCTGTATTGACCGTATCTACATATTCATAATCTATATAATCTATAAGTTTATTGAGTTTTTCTTTTTTGCTATTTGCACTAAAGAAAGCGGTATCTGAGGAAGTACCGAAGTTTAAAAAACTCCCTAATATAATTCCAAAGACAATGCCTAAGCTAAAAAGAGCGGGTACGTATTTCTTTTTTAATTTCATTAATCTTCTAAGTTTGAAAGATGTACTATCTCAACGCCTGCTTTTTCTAAAAATTTCACACCACTCTGGTCTTTATATCCTTCTTTAAAAACAACACGTCTTATTCCTGCTTGATGAATAAGCTTACTACATTCTTTACAAGGACTTAATGTGATGTATAATGTGGCTCCTTTACAGGATTGTGTAGATGAGGCTACTTTTAAAATAGCATTTGCTTCGGCATGAAGCACATACCACTTTGTATATCCTTCTTCATCTTCGCAAAAATTTTCAAACCCTGTAGGCGTACCATTATATCCATCTGATATAATCATTTTATCTTTTACGATGATTGCTCCTACTTGCTTACGCTCACAATAGGAAAGTTTTCCCCATTCGCGAGCCATTCTTAAATAAGCGATATCGTATTTGTGTTGCTTTGAAGCCATGTATTTACGGTGCGGTATACGCTTTCGCGAAAGCGTATAAAAAAATAAAACTAATTTACAACCACTAAAGTAAGTGCCTCTTATGGGATACGCAACCGATTATTAAATATTTAACGCAATTAATGCATTTCTAAAAATAGGAATCGCAACTCCAATGACAATAGCAGAGATAACCATAATCCAATCTCTTAATGAAAAACGGAATATAAACTGCCCTACAAAACTCAATATAAGTACTAAAAGCACTATAATAATTTGAGAGGCTTCAATACCTAATGTATATTCTAATAATGGCAAAAACTTGTTCTCTGTACTGGCGGTCATCATTTTGAAATAGGTTGAAAAACCAAAACCATGAATGAGACCAAAAAACAATGTTGAGATAAAATAAACACCCACTTGCTCTTTTCTGCCTTTTCTTCCTGCAGTAAAAATATTATAAAATGCTGTAATTAATATCGTTACAGGAATTAAAAATTCTATAAGGGTGGTATTAATCTTAACAACATCGTATGCAGAAAGACTCAAAGAAATAGTATGTCCTACTGTAAAAATGGTGACTAATGAGAGTAATCTTTTCCAGCTAGAAAAGGTATATGGTACTGTTAGAACTATAATAAAAAGGATATGATCATAGGCATTCCAATCGAGTACATGAAAAAGCCCTTCTTTAAAATAAAACCAAAAAGTATCCATCAAAAATATATTAGGGGTTTTCCAAATGTACAAATTAAAAATGATGCAAGAATAGCTATATTTGCGACTTAATTATAAAGATAAAACTATGTCTATTTCAGATTTGTATGATAGCGGTTTCCGCAAGCGTAATGAAGATCATTTTGCAGCTATGGTACGTATTGCAATGAGTGATACCATAATCACTGAAGATGAAAAAAAATTCCTAGATAGAACAGCTCGTAATCTTGATATTTCAGAAGAAGATTATAAAGCGATATTAAAAGAGTATAAAACTCATAAGATTAATCCGCCTATTACGTATGAGAATCGTTTAGAACGCCTCTTTGACTTAGGAAGAATGGTATATGCAGATGATGAGCTTGGAGATAAGCAAGTAGTAATGCTAGAAAGACTTGCTGTGGGATTAGGTTTTACAGTAAACAATGTAAAGTATGTTGTTGATAAAGCATTATCTCTTGTAAATGAAGGTGTAGATTTAGATACCTTTAAAGAAGAAATCAAATTAATGAATCGTTAATTAATATAACGATCATATTCTATAAAAAAAGCGACATATATATATGTCGCTTTTTTTATTATTCTACACTCTCTTCAGTCTTTTTATTCTTATAGCGATGTAATAATCGATCTATTGTTTTAAATAGGATTTCAGCATTTACTGGTTTTGTTAAATAGGCATTCATCCCACTTTCTTTTGCGGCTTCTCTTTCTTCTTCTGTTGTACGAGCCGTTAATGCAATAATAGGAATTTTCTTTATTTTCTTATCCTTATGATTTCGGATTCGCAATGTGGCATCATATCCATCCATAACCGGCATAGAAAGATCCATCAAAATTAAATCGTATTGATATTTTTCAAGGAACAGTACGAGTTGTTCTCCATTTTTAGCAATGTCTAAACTATAGCTCCCTTCATCTGCAAATAAACGCATCATAAGAAGTTGATTTACTTCTATATCTTCTCCTAAAAGGATGCGATATTTTTTTCCTTTTGGGCCTGAACTTTTCTTTACCCTTCTTGTAGTGACTTTCTTCTCTTCTTTTTGGTCATGAGAAACACCCATAGAAATTGTAAATCTAAACGTAGATCCTTCGTTCTCTATACTTTCTACTTCAAGATCACTATCCATTAATTGGGTAAGCTGCTTTACAATACTAAGTCCTAACCCTGAACCTCCAAACAAACCACGTTTTTCTAATTGTGTGAAGCTTTCAAAAATGGTAGTCAGGTGTTCTTTAGGAATTCCTATTCCAGTATCTCTAATTTCAAAAGTAACTGGGATACGACGCATATTCCTAGAGCTCGTCGATATGCGAAATGTAACAGAACCCTTATGGGTAAACTTCAATGCGTTTTCAAGTAAATTAATTAAGATTTGATTCAATCTAAGTTGATCTCCAATAAGAAAACGAGGAAGATTTGTTCCTATATCTGAAATAAGTTCTAATCGCTTTTCTTCAGCCTGTAATTCATACGTTTTTACAAGTGAATCTGTAAACTTCTTGAAGTTAAATCGCTTATTCTTAATTTCTAGCCTTCCAGCTTCTATTTTTGAAATGTCTAAAAGATCATCTACAATAGAAACAAGGTTTTTAGAAGAGTCTTTAACTATCCTTACCAAGTCTAATTGTTCTCTATCTAAGTTTGTGTTTTCAAGCACACTTAAAAAACCTAGAATACTATTAAGAGGTGTCCTAATCTCGTGGCTAACATTTGCAAGAAATTTATTTTTAAACCCTCTTTGAACATTTAGTTCATGATTAAGTTCTTGTGTAATGTTAAAATTAATGATAGACTCATTACGCACCTGTTTTATTTGGTGTACTGTTTTGTAATGATCTGTAAGATCTTCCACAAACAATACTACTTGTTTTTTATCAAAATCAACAATTGACCTGATATCATAAAAACAAGTTCGTCCTTTTACCTCAATCTGGACACAATAGAATTTCTGCTCTTTCCTATCTTCTTCAAAAAGAGATGAAATAACATAAAAAAAGGGATGAAATTCAGTAATGTCAGAGTTCTTCTTTATATAAAATAAAGAGTTGTCGGTCTCTAAAACTCGATTCGTGTTGTCTATAATAAGTATCTGAGTGGTGTTCTCTAAGAATTCTTGTCTAAGCTTTTCAAGCATTTTCAAGTAATTGTGCTGCTACATCTTTGAACAGCAATTCAACATTTTCTCCAGTTTTTGCACTAGAAAGATAAGAATGCTGAATATCTTGTGCGTTTAAATCATTTATTAACACTTCAGAATCGACCAAATCCACTTTATTCCCGATAATGTGCACAGAAACATGAGGAAACTTCTCTTTTAAATGTTCTAAATTATATTTTATATCACTATAAGTGACTGATCTAGAAGCATCAAACACATATATAAAACTAGAAGCACCCATGAGATAGGAAGGTCTATACTTCGTAAAATCATCTGTTCCTTCAACATCCCATATCACTAAAGTAATGTTCTCCTTTTCTAAATGTACTTCCTTTTTCATGATATGTACTCCTATCGTAACTGTATAACTTTCTGAAAAAGTATTTTCTACAAAACGTCTAAGAAGTGAAGATTTTCCTACGCCAAAATGCCCTAACAATACAACTTTTTTAGATACGCTCATCAGTAAAATATGATTTTAATTTTTTGGTAAAAGTTTCTGGATTTTCTAAATCACTTTTATTTACAACAAATTGTGCAAAATCCAATAGCACATCCTCTAATTTGTCTTTATAATCATCATCATAGATACCAGTAATAACTACTGCAATATAATAATTTGAAAAGTTTTGGAGATGAATTGTAAATAATTCATAATCAATTCTCTCCAATTCCATCTCTCCCTGATTATAAGCATCTTCCACAAAACTTTTGATAGCGGTTAACATCCCTGCTAACATATCTTCGTCTAGCGTAGGTCTTTTTGCATAATTTGCTTTGAGCAGTCCTGATCCTTTTTCAATGATCATAATTTGCTCAATCCTTGCTTTATATTGCTCGTACATTAATGCCGCTGCATCAATATTTTTATCGTTTCCTGAAAACCAATTTCTAAACGAGAATGTTTTATTAAGCCTTTTATTAATATCGTCGTTTAGCTTTTTAATCTCAGCTTGAACATATTTTTTAATCATTTTACCCATTACTGGATATAAAGCTTCAGCTACGGCTTCTTGTGATTTTTTTATTTCTGTCTTAAGAGTTTCTGTAATTACAGGACCTAAGGCTCTAGGCATTTTTTCTACAAAATCATCCATGCGTTCATCAAGGATTGGAGTTACCCTATCAGAAAGGTTTTCTTGTTCTGATTTTAATTGCTCAATTTTAAGCACAAGATCTCTGTCAAACTCACGTTCTTCTGTAAGTAAGATTTCCTTTAAAATCTCAAGTCTTTCCTTAGAATCCATTACAGAGAAGAGTTAGAACTATTAAGATTTTATACTCTCGCCTAACTTTATTAGTAAATTACCTAATTGCGATCTATCTACTTTTTTCTCATCGAGAGATGCTGCTTTATCATTTAATGATTCTTCTAAGTCAGAAATACGAATATTCAAATCTGTACTTAGATTATCAATAGCAGTCATAAGTTCTTTTCGAGTATCGTCAATATAATCTGATAATTCTTGACGTCTCTTTTCTAGTTCTTTTTTTAGAGTATCAAATTCTTGGCTGTATTCAGCCATATTTTCTCCAAAAATAAGCTGTTTGATTGCGTCAATTTTAGAATTTGCTTCTAATTGACTCTGATTGCTTTGCTCTTTATTTCCTTTAGACATAATATTGATCAGGGATTCATTGCGTTATAGCAAATCAAATATATAAAAAATGACGATAAGCGCCTAAACATATAGGTATTATAATGATTCTGCCATAAAAGCTTCTGCTTTTTCAACCATATTTTTACTTCCACAAAAGAAAGGAACTCTCTCATGTAATTCTGTAGGTTGGAGATCTAATATTGAAGTATACCCATCACTTGCTTTCCCTCCAGCTTGCTCAGTAATAAATGCCATAGGGTTACATTCATATAATAATCTAAGTTTTCCTTTAGCATTAAGAGAACTTTTTGGGTACATATAAATACCCCCTTTAATCATATTACGATGTATATCAGAAACTAACGAACCAATATATCTAGATGTATACGGACGATTTTCTGATTCTTCCTGACAATATTTAATATAATTTTTAACTCCTTGAGGGAAATGCGTGTAATTCCCTTCATTTACTGAGTAAATATTTCCTTCTTCAGGAAATTGCATATTAGGATGTGATAAGTAAAATGTTCCAATTGCTGGATTTAATGTAAATCCATTAACGCCATGACCTGTTGTATATACTAACATGGTACTTGTTCCATAAATAATATATCCTGCTGCTACTTGGTTACGTCCTGGTTGTAAAAAATCATCAATAGTTACAGGAGTACCTGAAGGAGTAATCCTTCTATAAACAGAAAAAATAGTCCCTACAGAAACATTTACATCTATATTTGAAGATCCATCTAGAGGATCCATCAACACTACATATTTATTTTGATGATCGTCATTATGCCCTTCTATCGTAATAAAATCATCATTTTCTTCACTTCCTATACCACAAACAATCTCTCTATTTTTAAGGGTATTTATAAAAGTCTCGTTTGCAATTACATCTAATTTTTGCTGATCTTCTCCTTGTATATTTGTATCTCCAGCCTCACCTAATATATCTACTAATCCAGCTTTATTTACTTGGTGATTTACCACTTTTGCAGCTAATCGAATCGAATTAATTAATCGAGATAACTCCCCAGAAGAATACTTAAACTCTGATTGATTTTCAATTATAAATTCTCCTAAAGTTTGATTTTTACGTGCCATGTAGTGTCTATCATTATTTTTTGCAAAAATATTCAAAAAAAACACCACAACTACAACGATTTCGTATTCTTTTATCTATATATTTTTTTACTTTAGCTCGCTTAGATCGGATTTCTTATGGATTATATTATTCGCAGGGCAGAGGTAGAGGATATGCCAGCTGTTCTTGCTCTTATCAATGAGCTTGCTGTTTTTGAAAAAGAACCAGATGCTGTTCACATCTCTGTAGATACGCTTATTAAAAATGGCACAGGAACAAATCCTTTATTTACCTGTTTTGTAGCAGAACAGGAAGAAACAATTGTAGGAATGGCGCTTGTTTATTTTAGATTTTCTACTTGGGAAGGAAAATCTTTACACCTTGAAGACCTTATTGTATCACAAAATTATAGAGGAAAAGGCTTTGGCAGCGCATTATATAATGAAGTTATGCGTTATGCTATAGACCAAAATGTAAATAGAGTCGAATGGGTTGTGTTAGATTGGAATACGCCAGCCATTACTTTTTACGAAAATAGTGGCGCACTATTACTAAAAAATTGGCATCTTGTTCAAATGAATAAAGAAAGATTACATAACTATATTCGTTCCATATCATAATTACGATATATAATGCAGGTATTTAAATTTGGAGGAGCTTCTGTAAAAGATGCAGAAAGTGTAAAAAACATAGTGACTGTCTTACAAAAGACAGGTCTCACAAATAAATTAATTGTGATTTCTGCTATGGGTAAAACTACCAATGCATTAGAAAAAGTAATACATGCTTATTTTAATGATCCTACCCACCTTTCTGAAACAATTGAAGTATGTCTAAAATATCATCTAGATATAGTTGCTGCTCTTTTTTCTCAAGGACATTCTATTTTTGAAAGTGTACATACCTTATTTAAAAATCTTAAAAATTTCCTAGACCTTAATAAATCTCCTAATTATGATTTTGTATATGATCAAGTGATTTGTTACGGAGAACTCACCTCTACAAAGATTGTAAGTGCTTTTCTTTCTGAAAACAACATCAAAAATAAATGGGTAGATGCTCGCGAACTCATAAAAACAGACACCAATTATAGAGATGCTAAAGTAGACTGGGAAGTAACGCAAAAAAATATTCAAAAATCAATTCAAAAAGAAGGTCTCTTTATCACACAAGGATTTGTAGGCTCTGAAGCTAATAACTTTACGACAACACTTGGTAGAGAAGGAAGTGATTATACGGGAGCTATCTTTGCATACTGCCTAAATGCAGATAACCTTACGATATGGAAAGATGTTCCTGGTGTATTAAACGGCGATCCTAGAGTATTTAAAAACACCAAACTATTAAAACGAATCTCTTATAATGAAGCTATCGAAATGGCATTTTATGGAGCTTCAGTAATACACCCAAAAACACTTCAACCATTACAGAGAAAAGAAATACCGCTATATGTAAAATCATTTATTACTCCCGAAGATTCTGGAACATTTATAGGAAAAGGCATTCAATTAGATCCTATGGTTGCCTGCTTTATTGTAAAGAAAAACCAGATACTCATTTCCTTATCTTCCATAGATTTTAGTTTTATCATGGAAGAAAATATAAGCGATATCTTTAATTTATTACATATCTATAAAATGAAAGTAACCATGATGCAAAACTCTGCTATTAGCTTTTCTGTTTGCATTGAAAATAAGTTTAACACATTAGAACCGTTACTTAAAAAATTGAGAGCGACATACAAGGTACGATGGAATGAAGGAGTCACATTACTTACGGCTAGACATGCTTCAGCAAATGAAATGAATATGCTTTTACACGGCAGAAAAGTGCTTTTAAAGCAAGAAAATAGAACAGTTACGCAGTATGTACTAAAAGAAGAGTAAGTATTGCTATATTTGATTATAGAGTTTAAATAATAATGTATGAGTCTAGTTACTGCAAAAGAAGTTGCTCAAGCCATAAACGTCGATAAATTTGGCTTTTTAGGTACGTTCTTAGGGTGGTCACTCATGAAAACACTCAAAATTTCGAGCTTAAATAAGATTTATGATCGAAATAAACATTTGAGTGATCTTGATTTTTTAAATGCTTTATTAGATGAATTTCAAATCAAATTTGATATTCCTGAAGAAGATCTTAAACGACTTCCTAAAAGCGGAGCCTATATTACTATATCAAATCACCCATTAGGAGGTATCGATGGTATCTTATTACTTAAACTTATGCTTGAACAGCGTGAGGACTTTAAAATCATAGCAAATTTCCTATTGCATCGCATAGATCCCTTAAAGCCCTATGTAATGCCTGTAAATCCTTTTGAAGATCGTAAAGATGTAAAATCAAGTATTGCTGGTTTTAAAAATGCATTACTACATCTCCAAAACGGATCCCCGTTAGGCATTTTCCCAGCAGGAGAGGTATCTACGTATAAAGATGATAAACTCATTATTGATAAACCTTGGGAAGAAGCCGCTATAAAACTTATCAAAAAGGCTGAAGTTCCAATTGTACCGATCTATTTTCATGCAAAAAACAGCAGACTCTTT
Source organism: uncultured Dokdonia sp. (assembly GCF_947492535.1). Lineage (GTDB taxonomy): Bacteria > Bacteroidota > Bacteroidia > Flavobacteriales > Flavobacteriaceae > Dokdonia. The sequence continues at coordinate 62,754 of NZ_CANLNH010000002.1, forward strand.
TATCAATTATCACGTATAAGCAGCACCTTACGTACCGCTAAACTTCCAAGTGAATTACTCACTCAAAAAAATAGAGTCATAAAAGTACGTATTGGACACCCTATAAAAGTTACGGCCCAAAAGGAGTATACAGATTTGCCTAGTTTTACTGAGTTTCTTCGTAAGAAAACATATATGCTCGCAAAGTCTTTTGAAACAAAAAGTCGTCTTAGTAATATACCTCAAACCCTTAAAGTCCCTAAAGAACCTAAAGAAATTGCTGTTTCGATAAGTAGTGATTTAATTTATGAAGAGATTGATAAATTACGTTCTAATGATCGTCGTTTATTACAATCCAAAAACTACGAAGTTTTTCTTGCTCCTGCCGATGAAATGCTTAATACCCTTAGAGAAATAGGCCGCTTGCGCGAAATCACATTTAGAGCCATAGGAGAAGGTACTAACGAAGCGACTGATCTAGATAAATTTGATCGCTACTATCATCATATGTTTTTATGGGATAGTGATGCCAAAAAAATAGCAGGAGCCTATCGTATGGGATTAGGATCAGAAATTTTTGAAAAATATGGTATTGACGGATTTTACCTTCAAGACCTTTTTCGTTTTGACACCGAATTACATACTATGATGAGTCAAAGTATCGAGATGGGACGTGCTTTTATCATCAAAGAATATCAACAAAAGCCAATGCCCCTATTCCTATTATGGAAAGGAATTGTTCATACCACACTACGCTTCCCAAAACACAAATATCTCATTGGAGGTGTGAGTATTTCAAATCAATTTTCAAATTTCTCAAAATCGTTGATGATTGAATTTATGAAATCTCATTATTGGGATCCCTATGTAGCCCAATACATTCGTCCTAAAAAAGAATTTAAAGTCCGTCTTAAAGACGCAGATAAGGAATTTGTTTTTGATGAAAGTGCTGCCGACCTCAATAAGTTTGATAAACTTATTGATGAAGTAGAACCAGGCTCTTTACGACTTCCTGTTCTTATCAAAAAATACATAAAACAAAATGCAAAAGTGGTCGCTTTTAATGTAGACCCCTTATTTAATAATGCCGTAGACGGTCTTATGTATATACGTATTGCAGACTTACCTGAAAGCACGGTAAAACCTGTTATGGAAGAGTTCCAAGCTGAACTTGAAAAAAAATATGGACATAGAAATCTAGAAGAGGAATAGCCTTCGATTTCTACAGTTTTAATTTTTAACCTATCCTATTTCATTATACGCTTTCGCGAAAGCGTATATAACAACACCACTAGTTTTTATACAATGCTTTTCCTGCCGCTTCATACTTATCGCCAGCAGTCCATGTAGGCGTTACAGGATCATTCCCTATATTTCTTCCAGCGAGTACATAGGCGCTAAAAAACTTAAACAGATAGTCATAATCTAATGTGTTTGCCTCATCTCCTGGCCTGTGGTAATATTTAGTTACATCACCATTAAACGCCGTAAACCCTAAAGAAAAAGTAGGTGCAGGAATTCCTTTTGCTGCAAAATTCACATTATCACTTCTATCAAAAAGCCCTTGTTCAGGTGCAGGATCATCTATGGCGGTTAATCCAAAAACACTTGCCGCATCTTTTATATGCTGAGATGCTGTCGTTCTTGGCAATCCAATAATAGTGGCTAGTGATGTGTCATTATATCCTCCATTATCACTATTAAAACAATACACCATTTGATTAAGCGGTAATACAGGATTTTCTACATAAAAAGAGCTTCCTAATAATCCTTTTTCTTCTCCTGTAAATAAAATAAATAACGCCGATCGTTTTGTAGGATATTTTGCAAGATTTTCTGCCATACTCAATACAGTAGTTGTTCCGATAGCATTATCACGAGCCCCATTATAAATCGTATCTCCTGTCTCATCTGGCGTTCCTATTCCTACGTGGTCGTAGTGTGCCGAATATATAATGTATTCATTTTTTAATGTTGGATCTGTTCCTTCTACAATACCAATAACATTTTGAGATGTTATAACCTCTTCTTTAGCATCACTCATTGTAAATTGAATAGGAATTGTCGTTTTTGACGTAAGACTTTGGGACATCTTATCATCTTTGTCTAATACCCACACATAAGGCATTGTCCCTTTTTTAGTTTCCTTCTTTACAATTCCAAGAGATGGTGCATTAAAGTTATGCTCTATAAAACCCCACATTTGTTCGCCTGCATTTAGTAGTTCAATAACACCTACAGCACCATGTTGTTTTGCCAATTCTCTTTTTTCATCTAAGAGCCCAAAAGCTGCACGTGCATCTTTTGTATCGGCGCTACCTGCTTTTATAATGACAACCTTACCATCTACAGATTTGCCTTTGTAATCTTTCTCTAATCCATATCCCATATATACAGCGCCTTTAGAAAAATCTACTGCTGCTTTATCTAATAACGCATATTGTTTTACAGTTGTTCCATTAATAGAAATAGTAACATCTGAAGGAGGTGCTGTTTTTTGAAGATTTACAACTTGATAGTAATCACCTGTTTTAGGATTAGGCTTTACTCCATAGCTACGTAATGTATTTGCCAGATAAGATGCTGCGATCTTATTTTCCGGAGTTCCTGTCTCTCTTCCCTTTAATAAATCATCGGCTAAGAAATAAATATGTCCTTCAATTTTTGATTTTGTAACAGTCTCCTGAACTTTATTTTTATCATTTTGACCAAAAGAAATAGTAGTACTTACTACTGCTATAAAAAGAAATGCTAATTTTTTCATGACGTCTGATTTATTCACTAAAAATAAGTATTCTATATCATTTACGTAGTAAAAGATTCACTCCAAAAAATTATAGTCTCTAAATAATTTGATCATATAACTACTTATCTCTAACTTTAATTTTTGTAACTACCTGATTGTATACATGAAACAAGCCACAACCATAGATGAAGTTATTGCGATTTTAGGGGGTATTATAACTACTGAAGTTGCTGCTGGTAGTAATCTCGCTTTTTTTCCGATACTTTATAAAAAAGTAACTGAACGCATCAAAGAAGGAATTGCTCAAAAAGAATTTGAAGATAATCCCAGAATGGAGCGTCTTGATGTGATTTTTGCCAATAGATATTTAGCAGCTTATTTCGCTTATAAAGAAGGTGAAAAACCATCTTTATCTTGGGAGAATGCTTTTGAAGCCGCAAAAAACCAACGGCTTTTAATTCTTCAACATCTACTTTTAGGGATCAATGCACATATTAATTTAGACTTAGGTATTGCTGTTTCTGAGACGGTTGGTCCACAAGGAACATTAGAAAATATTCATAATGATTTTAATAAAATCAATGCCATTTTAGCGAGTATGGTAGACGGTGTTCAACAAAAAATAGGACGTGTCTCTCCTTTCTTTTATTTACTCGACAAAGTAGCAGATGGAAAAGAAGATCTCATTGCAACTTTTAGCATCAATATAGCACGTGATGAAGCGTGGCTATTTGCCAATGAATATCATGATGCCTCAGATAAAGAAGCTGTTCTCTCAACACGCGATGCGTCCATTGGAAAATTGGCCCTCAAACTCTCAACTACAAAAAGCAGAATCTTGCGTTGGGCCATTCGATTTATACGTTGGTTTGAAAGTAAGAATGTAGCAAAAGTCGCCGATGTTTTAAGTAGTTAAGCCTCTTTATACACTTTCGCGAAAGCGAACTTATCAGACTCACGACCATACAGATAACAACACATTAAAGCATAAAAAACCACCTAACAAAAAGCTAGATGGTTTTAGCTATTATAAATAGCACTTTAATTTTTTAACTCTTCGCCATCAGTAATGGTAGATGTTTCTTTATTCTTTACATATTTATCTAGCCATTGATCTTGTTCCCATAAAAGATGAAGTATAGACTCTTTTGCGCGGTATCCATGACTTTCTTTAGGAAGCATAACAAGTCTCGCTGTCGCTCCTAATCCTTTTAAAGCATTAAAATAACGTTCACTTTGTAAAGGGTATGTTCCTGAATTATTATCTGCTACTCCGTGTACCAAAAGTAAAGGTGTTTTCATTTTGTCTGCATGCATAAATGGAGACATATTGTAATATACATCTGGCGCTTCCCAGTAACTACGCTCCTCGCTTTGGAAACCAAAAGGGGTAAGTGTTCTATTATAAGCCCCACTACGAGCAATACCCGCAGCAAATAGATTGGAATGGGAAAGTAAATTTGCAGTCATAAATGCACCATATGAATGTCCGCCTACACCTACACGATTACGATCTATATATCCTAATGCATCTACAGCATCTATCGCAGCCTTTCCATTAGCTACTAATTGTTTTCTAAAACTATCATTAGGTTCTTCATCACCTTCTCCTACTATTGGGAACGACGCATCATCTAATACTACATAACCACGAGTTACCCAGTAAATCATAGAACCATAGTACAAATACGTAAACTCATTTTTATTCTTCGTAGACTGTGCTGCGCTATTTTTATCCTTAAATTCTTCTGGGTATGCCCATAAAATCATAGGCATTTTTTCTTTCTTTTCTTTATCATATCCTACAGGTAAGTACATCGTTCCAGAAAGCTCTAATCCATCATCACGTTTATAGGTAATCACTTCTTTATGGATATCTTGTAAACTTGCAAAAGGGTTTTCAAAATCTGTAATCTGAGTAAGTTTGTCTTTTTTGATGTTACGTATGTAGTAATTAGGATACTCGGTAGGTGCTTCAATACGAACTAGGATTTCGCCTTTCTTCATATCAATAGCATCTTGTAAATTTTCTAACTTATCTGTATACTGGGATTCGTACATACGTTTTGTTTTCCCAGTTTTTAGATTCATAGCATCTATAAACGGAAATTGTCCTTTCTTACTATGGCCGTCTCCCATTAAAAAGACTTCATTGTTTTCTATGGTTAAAACATTACGACCATATTCATTTTCATGGGTTACAAAACTACCTGGATCACTATAGACATCTTGGTAATTACGATCTGTAATAATCTTTCCGGAATTACTCGTACTAGAAGGGTTAAAAAGGTATGTTTTTGTATTACGTGTATTCCACCAATAATCATATGCCACAGCTGTTTGATCATTCCCCCATTGAATGCCACTAAAGCGTCCTACCGTTTGTAATACTTTTTGAGGTTCTTTTGTAAAAGGTGCTTCTTGCATATATACTTGATCACGGTATGCTACATCTACATCAGGATCACCGTTATCTAACACTTCTGCCCATACTAACGTAGCTGGAGCATCTGAACGCCATTGCATTCTTCGTTTACCTTTACGAGCCGCCATAAATCCTTTTGGTAACTCTTCAATAAGAGGTACTTCGTTTATGGTCTTTACTACTGTTCCGTTGGTATTATAAATAACAGACGTCTGCGGAAAACGACGATACGGAACGATATAAGAAAATGGCTTTTCTATGGTCGTAATCATCCAATAGTTTCCATCAGGAGACAATGAAATACCACTATACATAGCAGCTTCCTTCCATGGTGTGATGGTCCCATTTAGATCAAGCTTCATAAGACTAGATGTCGCTAATTGCTCAAAATTAAATACATCGTTTGGATTCTGTAATAAATCCTGATAGGTTCGGTTTTGGGCTTTTGAGCCATCACTCGTTGAAATCGTAGGTCCTGTAGGTACTGCTTCTGCGGTATTTATAAGTTCCTTTCTAGAGTCTGGTATTGTTTTTATCAATAGACTATTTCCTTCCTTAAACCAGCGTATTGGATTTCCCATATTTGCATTGAGTGGAGGTGTCGCAAGCTTCGAAACTTTTGCAGTAGCCACATCAAGAATCCAGATTTCGACAGCATCCTCTATTGTATTTGTAAGTGCCATTTTAGATTCGTCTGGAGACCAACTAAAATTACTCAGCTTTGCATTCTCAGGAAGTCCTGTAATCTGTCTTTCCTTTTTTTCTGTAACGCTTTTGATTTTAACGTTATTAAAATAGGTAACACGACTTCCAATATTGGTTTTTGGGTTAATACGAAGACCCCCCAAACGAAGTTCTTTTTCAGAAAGTGTTGCAATATCTTTATAGCTATCACGATACAGCAGTAACATCATATCACCATCAGAGTTCATGACAACACTAGGTGCAAGTGGTACATCTACAAGGTCTAAAATTTCTTTAGGAGGTTTCTGATAATCAAGGTTAATTTGAGCTATTGCGCTAGAAACAACTAGCAAAAAACTGAGTGAGTATAGTACTTTTTTCATCGGTAAGATTCGTTTCCTTAAAATTACAGAAAAAGCACGCGACAAACTGTTAATGTTTTGTAAGAATCCATTTTAAATCTATAAAAACAACTCAAAAACAGCAAGATATATACGTATTACAAAAAACTAAGTGCTTTATTAAAATCGCAAATGATTTGTTATAAAATCTTGATATTATGGTTGTATTCCTTTTAACGCTTCGCTCTTCCTATGGTCGTGAACTTTACTGCCGACAAGTAGATCTCACAAGTTCGCTTTCGCGAAAGCAAAAACAACTTAAAAAGCAGTTTAACCTGTCTTAAAACTGAAAGTAAATAAACTGTTCTCCGCTTCCTTGCGCCAGACAAATCAAAAAGAAGAGTACCGCCCAGCCGATACCTAATACCCAAGAAGGTGTTTTAAGTGACACTTCTTTCATAGACGTATTACGCATACACCAATGACATAAAAACAGTCCTGCGATGACAATCACCACCTTCCCTATTTCTGCAATTCCTAAAATTTTATCTCCCTCTGGATTCAAAAAAAACATAGACGTAATCATATCATTTGCGTTTGCAAACCCTTTTGCTCTAAAGAAGACCCATGTAATATTGACCAATGTATAGGTTAAAAAGGCTAAGAAAATACCGTTCCAAGCATTCACTTTTATAGAAATTAGCTTTTTAAGCAGGCGTTCTCCTACCAAGTATATGCCGTGCAAAGCACCCCAGATTACAAATGTCCAAGCAGCTCCATGCCATAATCCTCCTAATAACATGGTAAGCATAAGTGCTACATACATTCTTGTAATTCCATGACGATTGCCTCCTAATGGGATGTATAAATAATCTCGTAACCAACTAGACAAAGAAATATGCCATCTACGCCAAAGGTCAGAAAAGCCTATAGATGCATATGGATACCTAAAGTTATCCGGTAATATAATTCCTAACATCAATGCAATCCCAATCGCGCAGGTAGAATAGCCTGCAAAGTCAAAAAATATTTGTCCTGAAAAAGCAAGGGTTCCTATCCAAGCATCAACGCCGTGCAAGATTTTACCTGCATCAAAGACTTTATCTGATGTACTAGATAGCAATGCATCCGCCAATACCACTTTCTGAAACACACCTATAGTCAACAAAAATAACCCCCATAAAAATTGATTGATAGTCGCTTTTTTGGGCTCATAAAACTGTGTGATCAAATCTTTTGCTCTTACAATTGGTCCCGCAACTAATTGTGGGAAAAATGTCACATATAATGCAAAATCTAAGAAGGTACGCGCACGTTCTCCTTTTCTATAATACATATCTATGGTATAGGACATGGTTTGGAATGTATAAAAGGAAATCCCCATTGGCAAAATGATGTCCATAGGAAGCGCTTCGTATTCTATTCCTATCTTTTGGAGGATGGCTGTAAAATTTTCTAATAAAAAATTACCATACTTAAAGAATCCCAAAAAGCCAAGATTTACAACCATACTTAACAAGAGCCATAACTTTCGCTTCTTTTTATTTTCTAATGTTGCTAGTTTTTTTCCAGCAGTCCAATCAACGACTGTAGAGATCCAAAGTAAAATAACTAATGGAGGATTCCACATACCATAAAACACATAACTTGAAAGTAAAAGCATTCGTTTTTTACCTGTCCAAGACAGGATTTTTGAATAATAGAGCGCCAAAACGATGACTAGGAAAACCAAAAAACTGAGTGAATTGAATAACATAATTATCGTGTTTTAAGGTTAGGAATTTGCTCATCTTCCAAAAGGATTTTAACCAGTTCTTTAGTGAAAATACGTGCGTCTTTAGAAAAGAGATGTGACTGTTCTGGACAGGTAAATTGATTTAACTTTGGGTAATCTTCAAAGTGATATCCTTTAAGTCCCGATTGTAAAAGTAGTTCATCCCAACAGACAGTTCTGGAGTATATTTCGTTCTCTTTTTCTCTGAGTTTTCCGTTAGAAGGACATCTTAAGAAAATAGCATTTCCTCCACGTTTTTTAAATTTTTCAATTAAAGGTTGGTAATAAAGTATTACTGAGTCTACAACGGGTGTGGGACGTCTCTCTATCCCGCCTAGCCATATTTTGACAATTCCATTTGCAAAGGCTGTATCTGTTTTGGTCTTTTCAAACATGGTCACATTTCGATCGGCATCTACGAATCCAAAATTATTGAAAGGAGGTCTTCCTTCTGGACCTCTATTGCCTATCTTGATAGTATTGACCAATGTTTTTAAATCTATATCATCAGACCATTCTTCTTCTGAGGCATTCAAAAACGAGAAACTCCGTTCTAAAGGAACCGATAGATAATGGTTGGCACGTTGGGCATAGGTTTGTTCATAATAATGACGGAGTCTCTTGGTAGGACGATCCCACATAAATCCTTTTTCTGGTTGTGAAAAAAATAATGCCGGAGCCACACCTATGACTACAGTACCTTTAAAATCGGTCTCTTCAACAATTTCTTTAAAAATAGGGGTGGGTGTTGTACCATCAGAAGCTAGCATAATAGGGCGAACACCCGTAGCTTCTTCCCATTCATTAAGTTGAATATCAAAATGAACTCTTGAAGAGCCTAATAGTACGACATCATCTGAAGAAAGTTTATCTACTTTGGCTCTTTGAATAGCCCAAAGTGCTTTGTTATCATCAAGTTCGGATACATATCCTAGAGAGCGGACATACAGTTCCCATACTGTAATAAAAGCAATGCCGAGTATGACAGCAATGCCTACTGATTTTTTTAGGTTCATCTAACTGTTATTGGTAACCCAATGACAATACGGGGGAACTTGACTATTTCAATATTGACAAGGAAATTGTCTAAAAATGGATTGGTTAGTTAATTATAGCCCTAAATGTATAAAAATTTATAATTACAAAAACAGGGGAATCCCCCTGTTTTTGTAAGAAAATCCCGTTAAATCAAGAAAATCACAAATGATTTGATATAAAATCTTGGCAATATGCTTTTATTTCATCTCTCGCTTTCGCGAAAGCTGCCTCTGTATCTTCTGGAGAACCTACAAACTTTGAGGGGTCATAAAAATTATGATGTAATCGCGTGGCATTAGGTGTTGCGATAAAAGGACAATTTTCATACGCATGATCACATACCGTAATAATAAAATCCCAGTTAACACCTTCATATTCATTTACATTGTTTGATGTATGCGAGGTAATATCTATACCCTCTTTCGCCATGGTCGCTGCTGCCCCTGGATTAATTCCATGCGTTTCTATTCCTGCTGAATAGATCATCGCTTTATCGCCTGCTAATAGGTTTAAATATCCATGTGCCATCTGACTACGACAGCTGTTTCCTGTACAAAGTACGAGTATGTTTTTTTTCATTTTCAATGCCCGCGTAAGCGGGTGCTTATTTGGTTAAAGCCTGCGAAGGCGAATATCTAATTCTTTCCATATCCGCGAAGGCGGATATCTTTTTTATATTTTTCTAAGTCTCTACTATATTTGATTAGCCTATTCAACAAAACGACTCCTTCTTTCCAACAACACATTATCATACCAAGTTCCATCGCGCATTCCTAGTTTTTCTCGTATCCCTACTTGCCGAAAACCACATTTTTCATGCAGTTTAATACTTGCTACGTTTTGTGGAAATATTTTGGCTTGTAATGTCCAAAATCCTGCATGCTCACTTTCTAACACTAAATGCTGTAATAATTGTTTTCCAACTCCCTTTTGCTGCGCTTCTTTTGCTATATAAATAGTCACCTCGACAACTCCTTTATAAACGGTTCTTAAAGAAAACGGACTCAACGCACACCATCCTAAAATGGTCTGATCTGCTTCGGCAACAAAGCGGCATTGTTTTAAAAATTTGGCATCCCAAGCATCCCAATCTGGCACTTTTGTTTCAAATGTAGCAATGCCTGTATCCATACCTGCTTTATAAATTTTCGCGCAAGCGGAATAATCTTCTTTTTGAAAATTACGAATATAGACTTGAGGTATCATTACATAAACTAAAGTTTCATTTCTCTACAGCCCTTCGACTAGCTCAGGAGATAGTATTAACAACAACCACTGCCAGGAGCGCATCCTCCTGCTTGTGCATCGGCAGTTACAGGAGCAGCAATACCACAAGCTTCTTTTGCTTTACAATCTGTCGGTTGGCCAGCTAATTTAAGAAGCAAATTCCCACCACGTATTTCGTAATCGTTAACATATAGTTGTGCTGTGTGAAAGTTTGCATTGCTATATTCAATACGTACTTCTGCATCCATCACGTAGGGTTTCATACGACCTACTTTAGAAAGAATCGTCATTGCTTTATAAGCACTCATAAATTCTGTTTTACCTAATTCATTAGGGTCTTCCCAAAGTTGAATAATCGTTTCTTTCCAAGCGTCTACCCCAGCACCACAATCTACAGAATCAATAGTGACGTGTTTTACTTCTGTGATATGATAATTTGCACCTACTAATAAATTGGGTGCATATTCAAACAGTAATGATTTGCCTTGATGTTCTTTTAATAGGTCTAAAAATTCTTGTGTTTTCATAGTGTCCGTATTTTATACTTACTCCTAATCGATGTAGTCACTACATCATCGTAAGGTGTTGGTTTATAAATTAATTTGTTCTTTTTTAAGTTCAATGTTGCTTGCTATTGCTTTAATTTTTTCAAGTAATGCCTCCATATGCTCTTTGTTTGTAAATGGATTCATAAAAGTGGTGCGTAAATAGAATACTCCTTTTAATAGTGTAGAAACAATATAAAACTCACCATCTTCTAATAATTCCTGACGGATTTTTCTATTGACTTCTTCATACTGGTCAGGGCTTAGATTTCTTATATATCTAAAACAGACAATATTTGAAATAGGGTCTAGTGCTAATTCAAAATCAGGATGTTGTTTTATATACGTGGCAAATTCTCGCCCTGCATCGTATAATACGGTTACATTATCGTCAAAAAACTGAGTTCCATACGCATTCATAATGGCAAAAAAACGTAAGCTCATCATGCTTTTTGTACACTCAAATGTACGCTTGCCTATATTATACCATTCTGGGTCGTCATTTTTATCCCATAAGTATTGTGCTTTCTGCTCAAAAGTAGCATAGCTATCTACTTTATTTTTAAATAAGACGGCGGTTGTTATGGAAGAAGTCCCCATCATTTTATGACCATCTATAATCACGGAGTTTGCTTGATCTATTCCTTTAAGGAGATGTTTATATTTTGATGAAAATATAGCGGCTCCTCCATGAGCTCCATCTACGTGGAACCATATTTTTTTTGCTTTCGCGAAAGCGGAAACCGCTTCTAAATCATCATAAACACCCGTACTCGTAGAAGGAGCACTTCCTACAATAGCTATTACTTGACGGCCGTCTGCTACTGCTTTTGCATAATAGGTTTCTAATAGATCTGTACGAATGGCATACTGATCATCTACTGGGATTTTTATAATACCATCATTCCCTAAACCCATAATGCGTGCAGCTCTATCTACACAATAATGAGCTTCTTCTGAGACCATTATCGCTAATTTACTTGCATGGCCATCATTCCAGATATCATCATTGGCAATCGCTTTACGTGCAGCGAGCATTGCGGTTAAGTTTGCTAAGGTACCGCCTGAAGTTAAAAACCCATCGCCTTCGGTATACCCTATGGCATGTACAAACATATCTATCACCACTTTTTCTATGGCTGTACTGGCCTGTCCCATCTCATATACAGTCATACCGTTATTGAGTTGTGCGCTAAATAAGGTTGCTAATGCAGCAACTGGAACTGTAGATGCAATTTGATGTCCAATATATTTAGGGTGGTGTGTATGAATAGATCGCTCTAGTACTGTTGTGAAAAATTCTTTTGTACTGTGATTTTCTTTTACATATTCTTGCCAGAAATTATATTCATTAGTAGGAGAAACCCAACGAGTCACTTTAGAAGGGGTTCCCTCTTTTGTGGTTTTAAGATGGTTTGCAAGCAATGCAATAAGATCATCTCCTTCCTCTTTAAAAAGAGCTCCACTATATGCTTTATGTAGTAATTCTGTACTCATACCATTAGCAACATTTTGCTTTGGTTGCTTCAAAGAAATCTTGAAAATGCTGTTGTAATTGTTCCCACTTTCTTAAGTCAATACTATAATATTGTGCTTTCCCTTTAAACTGACTTTTTAATAGCCCTGCTTTTCGGATTACTTGTAAATGTTGTGAGGTTGTAGGTTGTGACAATCGTATTTTTTCTGCAATGTCTTGACATAAACAGCCATCACAATCTCCTATATATTCTAAAATAGCGACTCTAGCTGGATTAGAAAGTACCTTTGCTAGGTCTGCCATTTGGTTTGCTCTCATCGAGTGAATATGTCTTTTTGTAACGCCCATATTTTTAGTCTTTAGTTTTCCAAAATTACGAATAAAAAGTAATATAGCAATATTACGATGTTAAATTTAATAAAAAAGCCTGAAGGATTTCTTCAGGCTTTTTAAATTATGTTTAGAACCAAGGTTTTTTTCCAGCCTGGTATGTATTGTAAAACTCTTCGTCAGATTTTGTGAGGTACATAATACCTTCTATTAACCCGACAAGACTCATTGCCCAAACAACAAAAACGCCTATTCCTATACAAGATAACACAATACCTATTACAGTTATAACTAGCATAATGATTCCTTCCTTCTGGTATCCCAAAATAAATTTATGAATACCTAAAGATCCTAAAAATATTGCCAGCAATCCAGCAAGCATTTTTTTATTGTCATTACTATTGGTTACTTTATTCCATTCTTCTTTTGCGCTATCAGAAAACTCTTTTGCAGATTCTTTTACATCGTCTGCAAATTCACTTGCTTTTTCGCCAGCTTCACTTGCTGCTTTTTTTGCTTTGTCTTTAAGGTCATCCCCAAGACCTTCGTTCGTTTCTTCGCTCATTGTATATTATTGATTAGTTAATTAGAATCTTAAATCTATTAAAAAAAGAGCAGAAATCGACAAAAAACACTTTTTTTTCATTAATCTAAAAATATATCTATCCCTATGAACTTATAAAAATGCGCTATCTATAGGTTCCCATAATTCTATTTTATTTCCTTCTGGATCTAGAATCCACCCAAATTTTCCATAGTCATACTCTTCTACTTCACCCACTACCGTGACACCTTCTTCTTTGAGTACTTTTAGCAACGCTATAAGATTATCTACTCTAAAATTAAACATAAATGGTTTTTCACTGGGAGAAAAATACGTGGTATCTGCACTCATAGGACTCCATTGGGTTGAGCATTTATTTCCATGTTCATCGCACCACCAGAATGTCCATCCGTATTGATCTGTAGGTAATCCTAAGTGTTTTTTGTACCATTCTTTTTGTGCGTCGGGATTTTCGCTTTTAAAAAACATCCCTCCTATTCCTGTAACTCTTTTCATAAGTATATAATTATTTCTTTTGTAAAATCAATCCAGAAATTATCGTTACTATGAGTCCTATAACACTCACTAAGGCAAACATAAATCCGCCTGAAAAAAGCCCTAGTTGCGTAAGTGACATCGCACTAAATTCCTTTAATTGTGTTTCTGCATCAGTAATTTTCACTGTATCTCCCGTTTCTTTAGCTGCGACTACAGCAGCTTCTCCATATTCTTGATAAAAATCAGGATTAATTACGGTTACATATAATCCATCTACAATAGCAATACCCAATGCTGTAAACAGCGCTATACATATCCCTACTGTAAAAGCTTTTGTAAAACTTATCTTTCCATCATTTTCGGTATCTCTAAAATATTTGATTCCAAAAAACACAAAAGATAGTGCTACAAAAATTGCGGTGTAACCTAATACTTCTGAAGCGCCTAAGAATAATGAGAAGCCAAACGCTATCATCCCTGTAATCATAGTATACGCTACATATTTAAAAACTACTTTTTTCATAATCATGCTTATTAAAATGTTTGGTCAAAAGTATCAGAAACCTCAAAAAACAGTCTCATACTAAAGTACCAAATCTATCCTACTTTGGTCGGAATTGCCTTATATAGGTAAGATATGTAGCTCTTTTGCTTTTTGGATCGCTTGGGTGCGTCGTTTTGCATCGAGTTTTAAAAGGACATTAGACACATGGGTTTTAATCGTACTTTCAGATACAAAAAGTCGTTCTGCAATTTCTTTATTACTATATCCAGAAGCCATTTCGAGTAGCACTTCATATTCTCGTTTACTCAAACCAATAGCATTGATTTGTTTTTGGTCTACTTCTTTAGAAACAATGTTTTCTTTTTTAAATTTTTTCTGAATAAATACGCCTATGATAAAAAATAAGATTGCGATTCCGCTTATGACAAACTCGATGGTTAAATCTCCAGAAATTAAGCTGTAGCTACTCAATTGTAGTAATGCCAAAATGGCCAATGCCAACATCCCAAAAATTAAAATCGTTTTCTTCATTCGTTTTAAAAATACTAAAACTTGGCGAGGATTTTATCTACAATCGTTTGCGCTAGCTTACGCTTGCTTTCTATCGTCCATCCTGCGATATGTGGTGTTAGCAATACATTTTCTGCTGTAATGAGATATTTCAGTGGGTCTGGCATCTCTTCTTTTGAGGTAAAGAGATTTTCAAAAGACAGTTTTTCATATTCTAAAACGTCTAATCCTGCGCCTTTTATTTTTCCGCTTTTTAAAGCCGTGACCAACGCAGATGTGACCACACTTTTCCCTCGTGCCGTATTTATGAGGTAGAACGCTTTCGCGAAAGCGTTTATAAATGTATCCCCAACCATTTTATCCGTTTGAGGTGTCCAGGGCGTATGTAAACTCAATACGTCTGCCTTTTTCTGTAACTCCTCAAGTGATACCTGACGGGCATTAGCATCTCCTACATGATCTAAGATATCGTAACAGAGTACTTCACAATCAAATCCTTGTAGTTTTTTTGCAAAGGCTTTCCCCATATTCCCATATCCAATAATTCCAACCGTTTTACCTTCTAGTTCCACCCCTCGATTAGGTTCTCGATTCCACTGTCCAGATTTCACCTCAGCGTCTGCTTGGTTTAGTTTATTAAAAAGAGATAGTATCATACCTAGTGCATGCTCTCCAACTGCATTGCGATTCCCTTCTGGGGCACTGATAAGATAAATACCTTTGCTTTCTGCATAAGGTATATCGATACTTTCTAAACCAGCTCCTACTCTTGCTATAAATTTTAATTGATGTGCTGCATCTATAAATTGCTTATCAATCTTAAACCGACTTCGTATCACAATGCCATCATATTCAGCAATGATCTTTTCGGTTGCTGATTTTGAAATGGTGTAATCTTCATGATTATGATGTCCTGCTGCAGCTAATTGCTCTATAAGTAATGGATGGTTTTGATCTAAATGGAGAATGCGCATCTTTATGTGTAATTTATATCAAAGATACGCATTGGTTTTTCCAGATAATAATTACTTAATTGATAGTCTTTTCTTTTTAGATAGTATGGCTAGATCTCTTTAAATCTAACTCTCAAGACTTTTTTAAACCTTTTTTAGTACCTTTTTCAAACCTTTATTTTCTGTATTTGGAGATACTTACATATAGATTTGTATCATACAAATTTTTTAAAATTCTCATCATGAAAAAAACGTTCGTACAGTTATTAATTCTTATTATATGTTTTACTTCAGGTCAACAAAGTTTTGGTCAAAAAGTAAAATCTACAAAGGTTGATACCTTCTATTTTGAATCACCAGCAATCGCACTAAAGAACTCCTTTAAATTTAAAATAGATAGTGTTCCTTTAACGACTAATCGTTTTGTAATAACTGGATTTTCTCGACCTGAAGAAACTGATTTCTCATTAAATCGAGAAATAAAGCTTTCAGACAATTCTGGATCAAAAACAATTCCTATTGAAGTGAATAAAGAAACCGCAGAACTTCTATTATCTGTTAATTGCAGTCTAAAATCTGGCGCTCTCAATGTTGAAATTTATGATCCAAAAGGAGCAAAAAGAGGCAATTTCTCTGTAAAAGGAAGTAATGACACATCTGGTTGGTCAGAAACTGTGGGAGGGACCATCAATAAAAGATACAGTAATCCTATAAGTGGGACATGGTCTCTAAAATTTATTGCAGAAAAAGTAACTGCAGATATTTTAATACAAACTAAAATCAAATAATTAGATAGCCCTCTCTCTTTATGAAATCAATCTTTGTATTTTTTATATCGTTTTGTGGTTATTGTTTGTCTTTATCGGCTATTGCTCAAAACACCAAGGAAATTAATGCCATAAGAGGAACATTTGCTTTGGATTCTACACTATGGGAGTCCAAAGCATATCTTTCTCACATACGATCATTTAATGATATGTACACCATTTCTAAAGATATGATCATTGCAGAAACTACGATTGATTCAGATGGTTATTTTGAGTTTCCTACAAACTATTTTCCAGAAGAAGAACAGGTATATCGAATTCATTTTTCAAAAAAGAGAGCGCCCGTAGTGTCCCTCATAATTGGAGGGCCTGAGGAGAATCATTTCTTTGTGATTGCTAGTAAAACGAAAGGAGTCTCTTTACAAGGCTACTCTCAACAATTTCCGTTTAGTAAGGTTTCTATCTCAAACTCTTCAGCTACAGGTTGGTTAAAACAAGTAGACCTTATTGCAAGTTATGTAGATAGTACTCAATATGCAGGCTCGCAATTAAAAAGAGACTTTATCGCTACAGGAGTACATGAAAAATTACGCAACATAGCTGATACGCTATCAGAGCCTTTACCTTCTTTATATGCTTTATACAGGAGCGACTACAGAAATCATAGTATAGAACATCCAGAGTTTTACAATGCCTATTTTAAAAAATGGAAAAAGGAAAAATCGTCTTATTTTTCTATATTCCGTAAAGAGCTTTCTCTTCAAAAACAAATCTCTCCTTTCTGGATATATCTCGTACTGGGAGTACTCTTTTTTCTTCTTGGTATTTTCTTACATCGTTGGTATTCAAAAAGGAATTCTAAACCTTCTAAAAAACTTAAAGCACTCAGTGTTCAAGAACGAAAAATATTTGACCTTATAAAGGCAGGACATTCTAATAAAGAAATATCCGAACAGCATAACATAGGTGTAAGCACTGTAAAATCTCACGTAAGTAATATATACAGTAAACTCCAAATAAAGTCTCGTAAAGACGCAATGGACTTTTAATTACCTAAATCAAATTTTAGGGTATTCCGTTTGTGTTTTTTCATGCTGAACATCTCCTGTATGTGCTGTATTTTGTTTTTCAAAAAGCAGTAAATGTACTTCCTCACCCTCTTTTGTCGTTGGACAATGTTCTACTCCTTTAGGCACCACTATGATTTCTCCTTCATTGACAATCTCAGACCATTCATTTTCTGTGTTTCCACTTTCGCGAAAGCGCATTTCTAACACACCCTTTTGGACATAAAACAATTCATCTTCATCCTTATGACTATGCCATACAAATTCGCCCGAAATCTTGGCTAGAATTACCTGCATATCATCTACCACAGCAATTTGGTGTGGATGCCACTGTTTATCAAACTTGGTGTATTTTTCTTTAATATTAATAGGTTTCATAACAATATATCTGTTTTTAAGCACTAAGATATTGATATTTAAAAAGAAACTATACTACTAGACATCTATTATTCGTTTTAAAATTATAAATTAGACTCTAGTATGTATTTATCTTAAATCCTATGAAAACAAATATTGTATTGATAGCAGCAATATGCTTATTTAGTATAACATCTTGCGAGAAAAAAGAGGAAGAAAAAAAAGAAATTGATTATGCCATTTTACATGGTACCATTAAAAACCTTGGAGATCTAAAAGTATTTTTATTTGATAATCCCGATGTCAATGGTCCTATCGCTGTTAATCCTGATGGTACTTTTACAGATACATTACATCTATCTCAAAGCGGTTATGTAAAATTAAGAGCTGGTTATAGTACTATTGATATGTTTTTGTCCCAAGGAGACGAACTCACATTTACCACAGATATTGCTTCGCAAGATAGTCCCACTGTTTTTACAGGAGAAAGCGCTACAATACAACAATATATTATGACCAAGAATGAAGAGCAAACAACCCTCATGCAGGATTATGAATTATTCTTTGGTCAAGAACCTGAAACTTTCATAAGTGATATCAATAGCTTGAAAGAACGTCAAATCAAAATACTTGAATCAAGTGCATTTCCAGAAGCATTCAAAAAAATAGAATTGAAAGCATTAACGCTCTATAATATGAATCTAAAAATGCATTATGTCAGCAATCAAAAATACTTGGCGGGAGGAGATGACTCAATGATTCCTGATGGGTTTTTAGATGATGTAGGAGCATTAGATAAAGATAACGATGCAAACGCAAGACAATATAATAGTATGTATTTAGAGATTGTTACAAATGATCTTATGAATACCCTAGAAACAAAACAAGATACTGTTACCCCTTTCTTAGAAGGCATTGTCAATGAATTAGAAAATTACAAAAGCCCTACTATTAAAAATCATGTCATAAGTAGTATGTTATTTGCTTTCAGTCCTAGTGAAGGAGATGTACATGCAATGAAAGATCGATTATTAGCATTAGTTTCAGACCAGAAACTAGAAGAATCAATAACAGCTCGTTATGATGTAATAAAAGCACTTGTAAAAGGACAACCATCTCCTGCATTTACCTATGAGAATTACAAAGGAGGAGAAACAGCTCTAAACGACCTTGAAGGAAAGTATGTGTATATAGATGTTTGGGCTACTTGGTGCGGACCCTGTATTGGAGAAATCCCTTATCTAAAAGAATTAGAACACAAATATGAAAATAAAAACATTGAGTTTGTGAGTATCTCTGTAGATACAAAAGACGATTATACAAAATGGCGTAAAATGGTTGCTAATAAAGAATTAGGGGGCACACAACTTATAACAGAAAACGCCTTTAATTCTGACTTTATAGAAAGTTATGCTATCAATGCTATCCCTAGGTTTATTATTATTGATCCCGAAGGAAATATTGTAAGTGCAGATGCTACAAGACCATCTGATGCTAGTATAGAATCAAAACTTGACGATTTATTGAAATAATCTTGATTTTGTATTATTTAATACCGCTTTCAATTATTTTTACAGCTTGTTCAATATACAGTTCTGAATTATAATTGACACAACTTTCTTTGATAGGGTAATCTATACGCAGTCCTTTTCTCTGTACACTTTCTCCATTCGGATAAAAAGCTCCAGCACCTGTAAAATAAAATTCTTGCTTGTCAGGTAATATTGCAGAAGTAATATTCATAACCGCTCCCATTGTTTGGTGTCCTATAGTGATACAATTAGGTGATTGTTGTATCGCCATTCCAAACCATTCTGCCTGACTACCTGTTTTTCTATCGACAAGCAGGATTATTTTTCCTTTATAATAATTGGTATTTTTCTTTCCTATTTTAAAGGGGTTAGCAATCATTTTTAAAGGAGCTTCTGCATTGTATTCTCCCATGGAAGGGTTTCTTTTTAAAGGAAGTAATACTTTTACAAACTCTTTTCTTTTAGGGTATAAAAATTTAGAAAAATCTTTTAATTTAATATTCCTAGGGTAATTTCTCAGATCTAATATAATTCCGTCATTTTGCATACTTTCTTTAAAAACACTTGAGAATTCTTTTGAGGATATCTCACTCAGATTTATGTATGTGATTTTAGGTGTAATTTTTTTCCAATTAGACTTTTCTAATGGAATTAATCGTTTTGCATTCTCTAGTTTAAACGATTCATATAATTTTATTGTTTTATTTTTTAACTCTCCCTCATTTGTAAGAATTTTAATTTTTAGAGAATCTGTATTATTTCTTAATATGAATGTATTTAATCGTTGTTTTAAATAGCTTTTATTAGACACCGAAATTAAATTCAGAAACGTATTATTAATGTATTCTGGTACGCTTAAATCATTTATTCCAACAATGATGTCCCCCAAATGAATACCTGCTTTTTCTGCAAGTTTTTTATTGTATGTAGTTGTGACTAACAAAGAATCATTAATAATCTTGACTCCAAAAGGAGGCAAACGATTAAATAGGGATTTGTACATAAATTCAGATATACTATATGAGTGCGAATCATTTAGCTTAGAAAACATCTCTAGTTTTGCTATTTCATATGCTGCGATCGTTTCTGCATTTAAAAAATTATCTATCAGTTCTTCTAATACATTAATCCAGGGAGTATCCGTTAAGTATTTGTTTACATTCCAATATTGAATAATATTCCAAAAACTATGTAACTCTAATAATCTATGACTTTTTAATAAAGGATCGAAATCAAGAATTCCTTGCTCATTTTTAAACTCTAACATTTTAGAAAGAGTATTAGAAGAAGCATAATAATCTCCAATATTATTGTTGTTTTTTAAACGGATTAATTCTTCTCTTAACACTGGCCCAAATGCTATTTTATCAATCCAATCATAATTAAAATTATTTTTGAAAACTTTATCCTGATCTATTTTAATCGGGTCTGTGTTAAATTTAGTTGAGGGTTTTGTATACTTTCTAATGTAATTAATTAACTCATTATTTAATTTTTCTTGCTCTTCTATCTCCTCTATATCATTTATGAGATGTATTAATTCTAAATCCCAAGTATACATTCCTTTACTTATATCAGGATGATGGTATTTTAAGATTCCCCAAACTAAACCAATTTGTGTATATTTTTCTACTTGTGTGATTTTAGTTTGCGAATTGGCAGAAAAAGCTACTAATAGTAACAGGAATAGGGGTTTATTCATAACATACTAGGTTTTAATTTAGATCAAAATTAATTTTTATAATACCGTATTCTATCCTTTCCCAAGTTAATCTTGAGTTAACATTATTATTAATTAATATCAATGATCACTTAAAGTTTACCAAATAATAACTGTCATGATTCCAGTTTACAAGATCTAGGAATGAGATGTGTAGAAGAATTAAAATAAGATGCGTATCTCTTCAGGGATACGCATGGGTTTTCCTTCTGGCATTTTAAGTAAACACCAATTGGTGACTGCAGTTACTAATAGCTTTTGGTCTTTTTTTCGTGTGATTGTTGTATGACGTTCTGAACGTACACCCGCCATTTTTTCTACAAATGTGGATATGACCAACTCATCTCCTTCTAAAGCTTCTGCTTTATAACTAATATGATGATCTAATACCACCCAAGCCATCTTTTTGATTCCTACACGTTCTTCGTTAGGATCTTCACCTTTAAAATACGTAGCCGTTGCATGATTCCAATGTTTAGAAGCTGCTGTTTGCACCCAATCTAAATACACCACATTATTGACATGTCCCATCACATCTATAGCAGACGCAGGAACAACAAGCGTGTATTCAAGTGAAGTAGAGGTCAAAATAAAATAAGTTTGGCGATCCAAAAATAAATTAAAATTCCAAAAATATCATTGCTCGTAGTAATAAAAGGCCCCGTTGCAATTGCAGGATCAATGCCTCTTTTATTTAAAAATAACGGAATAAAAGTACCTATAATTCCAGCCATAATAATTACTGCAAAAAGAGAAATAGAAATAGCAAGCGCCGTATGTAAACTATCGGGCTCACTCCTATACCAAAGTGCCGTAAAGGCAAAAAGGGCTAATCCTAATAACAAGCCATTAAGAGCAGCAAGCGCCATCTCTTTTAATAAACGATTACTAATACTTCCTTTCACATCATCATTAGCCAATCCTTGTACAATAATCGCACTAGATTGTACACCCACATTTCCTGCCATTGCTGCTATAAGTGGTGTATAAAAAAAGAGCAATGCGTAGTCTTCTAGAATATCTTCAAACCCTCCCATAATGGTAGCAGCTCCTACACCACCTATCAACCCTAAAAATAACCATGGTAATCTAGCACGCGTGAGTTCTATAATACTATCATCTGCCTCTACTTCCTGCGTAATACCCGCTGCAAGTTGATAATCTTCTTTTGCCTCATCACGTATAAAATCTACGATATCATCTATCGTAATACGGCCTAAGAGTTTATTTTCATCATCTACTACTGGAATCGCTTCTAAGTCATACTTCTGCATCACTTTAGCGACATCTTCCCCTTCATCATGTACGTGAACTGAATCTACCTTAGGAATATATATTTCAGAAATTTTGGTCTTTGTATCAGAGGTCAATAAATCTTTGAGGGATAGTCTTCCTATCAATTCGTTTTCTTTAGTAACCACATAAATAGAATGTACTCGGGTTACTTCTTCTGCCTGACGACGCATTTCTCGTACACAGCCAGCAACTGTCCATGTTTCCTTTACTTTAATAAGTTCTTTTGCCATAAGACCTCCAGCAGAATCTTCATCATACTGCAGCATCTCACGGATGTCTGCCTTATGCTCTTCATCTTCTATCTGCTCTATTACGGCCTCTTGGATCTCTTCATCTAGCTCTGCAATGGCATCTACCGCATCATCGGTATCCATTTCTTCAATCTCTTCGGCAATCTCTTTAGGCGTAAGACTATCCAGTAAACGCTCACGAACATCATCATCGAGTTCCATAAGCGCTTCAGAAGTCGTCTCACTATCTAATAAACGAACAAGGTATACAGCTTCATTCCAGTTTACTTCATCAAGAATTTCTGCAACATCGGCGTGATGTACATCTTCAAAAAGTTCAAGCAAGACTTTATCATCCTCATTGCTGATATGAACTTTTATCTCTTCTAATAATATGTCTGTAATTTCAAATGACATACCTTTTCAGTTTAGGCAGCCACAAATATAGGGAAACACTATTCTAAATCCGATGTAATATCGCTAGTCAATGTTATAAAATCGTGAACGGACAATTGTTCCGGGCGTTTATTTAGAATTTCGCTTTCGCGAAAGCGGTCACTTAACCCCATCCCTTTTAAACTATTACGTAAGGTTTTACGTCGCTGCTGAAATGCCATTTTCACGACTTTATATAATTCCTTTTCATCGCAACCAATAGCAGTATAATTTTCTTTACGTCGTAATCTAAGTACCCCACTATCTACTTTAGGCGGTGGAATAAAAACCGTGGGAGGTACTGTAAAAAGGTATTCTGCATCATAAAAAGCCTGTGCAAGTACTGATAAAATACCGTACGTTTTACTACCATGAGATGCACAAATACGTTGTGCTACTTCTTTTTGAAACATCCCTGTAAATTCAGGAATTCGTTCTTTATGTTCCAACATCTTAAATACAATCTGAGTAGATATATTGTAAGGAAAATTTCCTGTAATAGCAAAAGGCGCTTTAGGAAACAACATTTCTATTGGGTGTTTTAAAAAATCGGCTTCAATGACTTGAAATTTCTCTGGACTACTTACTTTTTGCTCTAACTTAAAAGAACTATTTAAGTATGCTATAGATTCTGTATCTAAATCCATAGCTACGAGTTGCACTGGTTTATGAAGAATATATTTGGTTAATACACCTGTCCCTGGACCTATTTCTAATACATTCGAATACCCTTCTAATGTAAGCGTATCTCCTATTCTTTCTGCCACTTCTTCATCTCCCAAAAAATGCTGTCCCAGATGTTTTTTTGCTTTGACACCTTGATCGCGATTATTGGATTTTGAATGTGGTTTTTCGAATTTTCTCTTTGACGTCGAGTTTGATTTTTTTCTACCCATCAATGTTGACTTATCACTTCCAATTCTGTTCTAAAAGCTACAAATTTACCAGCAAACTTATTACTTTCTGCTCTTAAACGCTCAGCATCTTGATCATAATAAGATTGTAAATGTTCTTTACTAGGACAACCATATTGTACCGAATACGTAACTCCTCCCATTTCTTCCTCTATAAGGACTTTAGTCATCAATGCCTTTACAAATTTACCCGTTGCTAGCATCTCAGGAATATGTTCTTGTTGCATCCAAGCAAGCCAATCTTGCTCTATAGACGTTTCTATATTTATAGTGACATTATATATAATCATTCTGTTGTTTTAATTTTCTTATAACGAACATCTTGCCATTCACCACGGAAAACAAAATAGTCGTCATTTAATAATTGTATGGAATACATACGTGATGACAAACGTTTAATAAATTTTATCCAGAATATTTGACGTTCATCCTTTAAGATTTCTACTATCGTATGATCATCTATTATCATATCTGTTTTAACATCTTTATATTCTATACCTCCTGATTTTTCTGAAAACCAGAAGTGAATATGTTCATTAGAATCGTCACCATCTAAAACCCATTCTCCTTCTAGACTTTTTTTAATTTCTTCTACGGAATTTGGATATTTAGGGTTTTGACCTATTAGGGCATTAGAAATTATAAAAACGATTATGAAAATTTTCATAAAAAAGGCTAATTAATTGCATCTCCACGCAGTGCTCTAAATCGCTTCTGAGCTTCTACGTAATAAATACTATCTGCAAAATCAAAGATGAGACGCTCATAGTTGTTCTTCGCTTTTTCTGGTTGCTGTAACGGGCCTTCATAGAGTTTTGCCAATCGGTAATAAGCATCGTCTGCGATAACACCATCTTTATAAAACTCAATAATGGTGATGTAATTTTTTTCTGCTTTCGCGAAAGCGGATTTCGCCTCATATAACGCTGCCTGAGCGAGTAATGCTTCGTCTTCTATACTCTCACCCTTATGCTGTTCTAAAATCTCATCATACTTCTTTATGGCAAATTCAGGTTTATTCTGATAGCCTAATAAATCAGCTCGCGCATACTTTTTAAGTGCCGTCTGTAGTGTATCTTCCAGAGAGTTATCACGAATCACTAATAACAGCTCTAAAGCATCGTTTGCAATAAGTTGTGTTGCACTAGACTTTAATACATCTAGCTGTGTTTCTGCCCATTCAAAATCGGTTTTATAATAACTCGTTCTTGCTACTTTAAAACGTGCTTCTTGAGAGATCACACTATTTTTAATTTTATTCTGAATTTGCGAATAATAGATCAATGCTTGATTAAATTTTTCTTGTAACACTAAAATATCGGCAAGTTCCATTTTTAATCTAGCTTCATCAAAGCGGTTCATGTCCTTCTTCACACTTTGTTTTAAAAAGGTAGCTCCTTCTCCTGGTGTTTTCATCTCAAAAGCTAGAAAATGCGCATAATCAATTTGAATCGGAACGGTATAACTATTAACTCCGTATTGATCTAAAAGCGCTTCATATCGATCTCGAATTTCTTCATGTTCAGAGGTAGTTGTTGCTTTTTTAATTTCGATTTTCAGTAATTGTTGCTCTGCATCTAGTTTTGTCTCATCATCTACCGCAACTTCTTTTATATATTCAAGAATATCTTTTGCTTCATCTAGTGCATTTGCCTCTATCGTAATGCCTGCAAGATCAACGACGCCTGTAATATTTCCATCGGTGCGTTTAAAAATGGCTTTTTCTTGTACAAATGCTTTTTTATACTGTCGTTGCTGAATAAACAGCCAACTCAATAGCTCATTATAAATGATGTTTTGTTCGGTTTGAAGGCGTTTAAGTAATGTTTTCCTAAATATAATATTGGCCTCATTGGTAGGGTCTTCTGTAATAAACATAGCAAAATTACGTTGCGCAGATGCTACGTATGCTTGATTTTCATTAGCTAAATTTAAGTAGCTCTCAAACATTTTATCTAATTGCCCAAGCTCTCCATAAATACGCGCCAATTGTCTATTAAAATTGCTATTAGGATTAGCTACCATTCCTGCCTCATAGGCTCTAACAGCCTCTTCTAAAAGATTGTGGTCTTGGAGTGTCTTCCCTACGCGATACGCACTCGTCATACGATCTTGCACCAATTGTATCGACGTATTATAGGCTACTTTTGCTAATGAATCTTGTCCTTGTAGCTGATAATTATAGCCTAATTCAACATGCAGCTGCCCTTTATAACGAGAGTTGTCAATTTGTTTTCCTATGAGTGTTTCAACAGCAGCATAGTCTTCCAATTGTTGATATGTCTTAATAAGACCAAGAAGTACGGTATTATTAGTAGGTTGTTTTTTTAATGCTTTTTGATAGGAAATGAGTGCTTTTTCAAACTGCCCTTGATCAAAGTAATTACGTGCGCGTTGTTCTGTTTGCGCTTTCGCGAAAGCGAATACAAAAACAAGCACCATTACAAAAATAAATCTCTTCTTCATACGCTAAAGATAACCAAAAGCCTTTAACCATAAATCCCTTCTCTTAAAAGGAGAAGGGACTTTTAACATTATTTTCTGTGTTTTTTAATCTATCATCTCAAATCCACAGTATGGGACTAAGGCTTTAGGGATTTTAATTCCTTCTGGAGTCTGACAATTTTCAAGAATTCCTGCGAGTACACGAGGTAATGCTAATGCACTTCCATTAAGGGTGTGCGCCAGCATTTTTTTACCGTCTTTATCCTTAATACGTAGTTTTAAACGATTTGCTTGAAACGTTTGAAAATTTGATACAGAACTAATCTCTAACCAACGATCTTGTGCGGTAGAAAACACCTCAAAATCATAGGTGAGATGTGCTGTAAAACCTAGATCACCTCCACAAAGGCGTAAGATACGATAGGGTAATTCCAATTCTTCTAAGATTGTTTTTACATGATCTACCATCCCATCTAATGCTGCAGCAGAATTGTCTGGATGTTCTATACGTACAATCTCTACTTTGTCAAATTGGTGTAATCTGTTTAATCCACGTACGTGTGCTCCATAAGATCCTGCTTCACGACGGAAACATGGCGTATATCCTGTACACGTAATAGGCAAGTCACTCGCAGCGATCATATCACCTCTAAACATATTAGTAACAGGCACCTCAGCTGTAGGTATTAGATATAAATCATCTTCAGTAACGTGATACATCTGCCCTTCTTTATCTGGCAATTGCCCAGTTCCATATCCTGATGCCTCATTCACTAAATGTGGCACTTGATATTCGGTATATCCAGCGGCTGTATTTTTATCTAAAAAATAACTAATTAATGCACGTTGTAAACGAGCTCCTTTTCCTTTATATACAGGAAATCCTGCGCCTGTAATTTTAGTTCCTAGCTCAAAATCTATGATGTCATATTTTTTTGCTAGTTCCCAATGTGGTTGTGCCGCATCATGTAATACAGGAATATCTCCTTTACGGAATACTTCTTCATTATCTTCATCTGTATTTCCTTCAGGAACACTATCATGAGGAATATTTGGAATCGTGAATAATAAATTTTTAAGCGTTTCGCTCGCTTCATTTAATTGTTCTTGTAATCCTTTAGATTGTTCTTTTAATCCAGCTGTTTTTTCTTTAAGAAGATTTGCTTTCTGAGCTTCTCCATTTTTAAAGAGTATTCCTATCTCTTTGGAGAACTTATTACTATCTGCTAATACTTGATCTAATTGTGATTGTGATGCACGACGTGTTTCATCTGCAGCAATGACTTGATCTAATAGTGCGGTTGCATCTATGTTTCTTTTTTGAAGTGCTTTTACAAAAGCATCTTTGTGTTCTCTAATTTGAGCTACTTCCAGCATGATCGTATCTTCTTTTTATTGGCTCCGCCAAAGGGTTTACTACTTCGAGGCAAGCCTCGAAATTAAAATTTAGTTTCGTATAACTACCTCGTAGGCTTGCCCTGAGGTCGTTTACATAAGATGGCAAATTTAAGGAAATAGTAAAACAAGAGGGCCTATTCTTTCTCCAAATAATCTTTACTATCTAATATCCATGTTGCATGCTTCCATGGATCCCACGCAACAGCGGTTAAATCTACTGTTGGATCTATAAATCGAGCTGATTTCCTGCCGTTTATTCGGATACGGCAATTTACAAATACAGAAATATCTTGTCCTTTAGCAGCATATTCTGCCTTAAGACGTTGTGCAAACTGCCAAATAGCATCTGGTTTGGTTCTAATAGTGCGTAGCTGTTTTTTAGACAAATAATCCTTAAGCTTAATACTTGTTTTTTTCTTAGTCACTTTATCTTGTACGGTAAAATGACTGGTTCCTGATTTTGTACGTAACATCATACGCCAACTTAATCTATGTCCTTCCTCAGACCATAATACATTCTGGTCTATAAACCAATGCCTAGAAGGCAGTGCGATCTGTATAATAAGGTAGAGTCCTATAGCTACGATTCCAAAACTACGAAGTTTCGGAACTCGTATTTCTTGTGTTGCTTCATAAAATGGTTTCCACTTCTTTAAAAATATGCGATGTATTACATCTGTAGGGAAGAAAAATAGTGTAAATGCTAAAGACATATACGGGAAGATGCCTATTTGAAATACTACAGAATTAAAGAGATGAAAGAATATAGAGATTCCGAAGGCCCATTTTCGAGTTTTTTTCCAAAGCAATGCTGGTATAATAAAACCATCAAAAAGAATGCCTACATACGCCACCACCCAAGGAACCCAAGACCATTGTAACATATCTCCTATAAGCCAAGTACCTCTTCTTCCTGACATCAGTAAGCGAGTGGCTGTTCCATCAAGCCAATCTGGATATAACTTTGCTATAGATGCATAGGTATACACAATCCATAATTGTGCTATAATAAGGACAGGTACCCATCTTGGCATACTTTCATCCCGTATATTAGGGTTTCTTTTAGCATCTAGCGAGAAAGACGTATGTGCAGGAAATAAAGCCATAATCCACAGCAATAACATCAATAAATAATAGTGATTGTTATAAGCAGATTTTTGCATAAGATATACAGCACTCCACATGATCGCGTATCCTAGTATCGCAAGTCTATATCGATACCCCAACATGACCATTAAACCGAAGATACCCATCACAATAAAGTAGACATACATCTGTGGTCCTGTGCCGGGAAAGGTTTGTAAAAAATCAAATCCTATAAAATTAAATGTAAAGGCAGGGTCTACAAAAATACGTTTCACCCATCCTGTAGCAATGGCTCCCCAAGCTTCTAACATAATTAGCAACCCAAAAAATACCCTAAAAGCAACTAAAGGGCTATTATCTACACGTGAAAAGAGAAATTGATTCACCTTCATGGATTAGCATTTATTCTTGTATTGATTGAATATACGTTCGCGAAAACACCTCATCCTCCTTCATCGCTGCTATAAGAACATCGACAGATTCAAAATGTTGTTCTCCTCGAATTTTACATAAAATTTCTATAGATAGTCGCTTGTCATACAAATCACTATCAAAATCAAAGAAATAGGTTTCTATCGTTTGTTCAACACCTCCCACTGTTGGGTTGGTGCCTATATTCATCATTCCATATACGAGTATACCTTCTATAAAAGAACGTACGACATATACTCCTTGTGCAGGAATAAGCTTATAGTCTTCCTCAATATGAAGGTTTGCTGTTGGGTATCCTAATGTTTTTCCAAGGCTTTTTCCGTGTATGACGATACCTTCTAACATGATAGGATATCCTAAATAGGCATTTGCCTTATCAATATCTCCATCACGTAAGGCCGTTCTAATCTTTGTTGAACTCACCGCTACATCTTCTAATTCTTGTTTAGAAATCTCTTCTACTTCAAACCCAAACTGCGCTCCAAATGCTTTTAAATCTTCAATATTTGCGGTACGATTACGTCCAAAACGATGATCATATCCTATAATGACTTTCTTTGCTTGTAAGGCATTTACAAGAATTTCTTCTACAAATTCTTCAGCATGCATTCTTGAAAAATCAATCGTAAATGGATGTACAACAAGATGATCTAATTCTAACTTTTCCAATAGATCGCCTCGTTCTGTAATGGTATTAATGAGTTTTATATCTGCATCTTTTTGCAATAACATACGTGGATGCGGAAAAAAAGTAAGCACTACAGATTCCCAATCATTTGCTTGCGCACTTTCAATGAGTCGGGTTATAATCTTTTTATGACCTATATGAACACCGTCAAATGTACCTATAGTGACTACCGTTCCTTTTTTGCTAGTAAATGTATGTGCGCTTGAATGTGTTTTCAATCTTATTTCCCGTTATATGCATTCATAGTATTTGAGATGCCTGCTCCTACAAAAGAAGTAATCACCTCACAGCTTTTTTCAAAACGTTCAGGAAGCGCTGCATCTTCTTCTGATTTCCATTCTCCTAGTACATAATCTACTTGGCGTCCTTTTGAGAATTGATCACTTATTCCAAACCGAAATCTATTGTATTTTGTCGTGTTGAGTTGTGCCTGAATATCTTTTAGTCCATTATGACCTCCATCACTTCCTTTGGTTTTTACTCTAATGGTTCCGAATTCTAAATTCAGATCATCTGTAATGACTAATAGATTTTCTATTGGAATTTTTTCTTGTTGCAACCAATAACGCACTGCTTTTCCGCTAAGATTCATATAAGTACTTGGCTTAAGAAGTACAACGGTTTTTCCTTTTACTTTGGTTTTGGCGATATCACCTAGTTTTTCTGTTTCGAAGGTGGCTTCTTTAGCTTTCGCGAAAGCGTCCAAAACTTTAAAACCAATATTATGTCGTGTGTTTGTGTATTTGGGACCTATATTACCCAAACCTACAATGAGAAATTTTTTCATAGGATCTTCAACAGGGAATTCTCTTTCTTTTTGCTTAAAAATGCGTTTAAAAAAAGAAAACATAGTGCGCTGTTTATTTAAAACATAAAAGTACTAAATGCATTACGCCTTAACAAATATCATACGAACTAAAGCATTTGTATTATACTTTTTATAACATCCATTCATAAAAAAAGCACCCTAAAAAGGGTGCTTTGATCTATTTTATACATATTGTATTTATTCTGCAGCAGCTTCTGCTGGAGCTTCTGCTCCTTCTTCTTCATCTTCATCTTCATCTTCTACAACAGCGTTACGAGATGTTCTTACTTGACACACCACTGTGTTATCTGGGTGCATAAATTTGTAATCATCATTCTCAAGTGCAGTAACATATAATTTATTACCGATTTTAAGCTCAGTAATATCTGCCTCGATAAAATCAGGAAGATTATCTGGTAAAGCTTTTACTCTTAGTTTACGGTTGTTCTTACGAAGAACACCTCCATTAAGAACACCTTTAGAACTTCCTACAAATTTTACAGGAATGACCATCATTACTTCTTTATCATCAAAAATCTGATAAAAATCAACGTGTAAAATACGATCTGTTACTGGGTGAAATTGGATATCTTGAAGAATAGCACGGTATGTTGTACCATCAAGTTCAATATCTACGGTATGCGCGTCTGGTGTATACACCAAACCTTTAAACGCTAATTCTCCTGCGCTAAAATGCATTGGTTGATCCCCTCCGTAGATTACGCAAGGTACCTGTCCAGCATTACGTAAGGCCTTAGTAGCTTTTTTGCCTACGCTTTCTCTTTTAGATCCTTTGATCGAAATTGACTTCATTTTAAATATATTAAGTATTAATTAATTACATAACAAACTTAGATGCGATACTTGTGTTACTATTAACACGGTGCATAACATCTGCAAATAGTGGTGCACAGCTCAAAACTTTTACTTTATCGCTTTTGTGCTCTTTAGGAATCGAATCTGTAACGATTAATTCTTTAAGCTGACTATTTTCTAATTTTTCATAGGCATTACCGCTTAAAATAGCGTGTGTACATATTGCTCGTACACTTAATGCCCCTTTTTCCATCATTAAATCTGCAGCCTTGGTTAAGGTGCCTGCAGTATCTACCATATCATCTACAAGAACTACGTGTTGTCCTTCTACATTACCAATAAGTTCCATATGTGAGATGACATTTGCCTTCGCACGTTGCTTATAACAAATAACCACATCGCTTTCCATCGCTTTACTATAGGCATAGGCTCTTTTACTACCTCCCATATCTGGAGAAGCAATGGTAAGATTATCCAATCCTAAGTCTTGTAAATAAGGTAAGAATATGGTGGAAGCAAATAAATGATCTACTGGTTTTTCAAAAAATCCTTGGATTTGATCTGCGTGTAAATCCATGGTAATGATACGTGTTGCTCCTGCAGTTTCTAATAAACTTGCTTTAAGTTTTGCTGCGATAGGAACTCTAGGCTTGTCTTTACGATCTTGACGTGCCCATCCAAAATAAGGAATCACGGCAGTAATGTGTCTTGCTGATGCACGTTTTGCAGCATCTAGCATTAACAACATTTCCATTAAGTTGTCACTATTAGGCATGGTACTTCCTATAATAAATACTCTTGACCCACGTACTGACTCTTCAAATGAAGGTTGAAATTCCCCATCGCTATACGTAGAGGTAATAACATTTCCTAGGGGTTGTCCAAAAGCTTTTGCGATTGACTCTGCAAGAACTTTGCTTTTTTGACAAGCAAATATTTTAGGTTGTGGTACTGTAGCTGCCATCTTTGGTAACGGTTAAACAGATTGATTACTAATTCCTTTTTTCAAAAGGAGGTGCAAAAATAGGAATAAAAATACGTCTAGCCTTAGAAAAAATGGGCTTTTATGTGGTTTGATCGAATTTATTCTTTAATTTTGTCGTCCATTAAGCCGAAATGCCTGCCTACCGAGCAAGGTAGGGCGGAATTGGTAGACCTGTCTGGCGACAGGCAGGCGCGCCGCGACTCAAACTCGTAGCCATTGAAATTTTGAAGAAATGATCTATGTTTATGCACTCTCTAGTATACATCATAACTATATTTATGTAGGAATGACTGAGAATCTAGAAGAACGCTTTCATAGACACAATACAGGGAGAGAACGTACTACCAAACCATATCTTCCTTATAAAATTATTTATCAAGAGGCATGTCTTGATAGATCCAGTGCTCGAAAACGAGAAAAATACTGGAAATCTGGAGTTGGAAAAGAACAGCTCAGAACTATCAGAGATACGCTCTGATAACATAAGCCGAAATGGCGGAATTGGTAGACGCGCGCGACTCAAACTCGCGTTCCTTTGGAGTGTGGGTTCGATTCCCACTTTCGGTACTTATTACGAGGGTCTGATCTTAAAAGATTAGACCCTTTTTTAATGTAACCCGTCATCCTAAACTTTAATTCAGTTAAAAATGTAGTCCAGTCTGCCGAAGCAGACAGACGCGCGCGACTCAAACCTATATCTCAAGAAATCATACCAAAGATTCCATTATTGTAGATAATAGATTTTACGTTTTAATGCTTACGTCAAGTTCTTTGTTTGTTTTTACTATTTTTCTAATTTTTGTTATTTTTTGATAAAACAAAATGTTAATTACCTATTAATTAAGGCTTTAAAAATATTACAAAAATAAAACACTCAAAAATCGGTTTGTAATTAGATATGATTTTTCATTGCAAATCACTGTTTTATAGCATATTACAGCATTACAAGAGTTTGTAATATTGTGTTTTGTGATAGAAATTACACTACATAAGTTCGATTTATATCCATAGTTTTTTAAAATTAAACCATAGTCTACTTAAAATACCTTTTTCTTCAGAATATATAATATTATCTGTTTCACGATCGTATTCTATCTCTTGATTATTATTAATACATTCTATTTCTCTAAGATACCTTTTAGTTGAATTTTTATTGATAATTGCAAATCTCCTATTATCTAACAATACATATTTTGATTTATACTTATTAGAAGTAATTGTAAGTTTTGCATCTATTGTTGTGATTTTTGAAAGATCTTCCTCACCATTAAAATTAAAACTAATATCTCGTAATCTATCATTTATTAATTCAAATTGATAATCAAGTAAGGCTATATCAATTAAATCAGGGGAAATTATATACTCATAACCCTCTGCTTCTCCATATAATGAATAATAATCTCCATATTTTACTAAAATAATAATCCCTCCTTCTTCATGAGAAGGCCCTAATAAAAGCCCTCCTTTTGAGCCATTTACTATTACATTTTCTTCTTTTAATTTATCAATTGTCTTTAAATCAAATTTCTTCATATACCAATCCATGTTCTCTCAAATCAATTATTATTATTAAAGAATATTATTAGATTTTTATAATTTCATTTATTGCTTTTCTCTTATCTGTATCTAAAAGGTAACTTTGCAATAACTCATACAAGTTATAGTCACCTATTGATCCACCAGTTAAGTTCAAAAAATCAACTATTACTTTAACTGTTAGATTTATTTCATTAATACTCAATTTTGATAAGTCAGAAGAATTAATAGATTTTGAGCGTTTTTTACACCTACCCTTTCCTTTTTCATCTCTATATAGAGATTGTTTGTTTAATAAATCAATTAAAGCATTATGTACATTTTGTTGTTCCTCAGAATAATCTCTCATTTCTAATATATTTTATATATAAATCTAACTGATTTTTAGACACTTAAAACTTAACTCGATTAAGAGTTATCAAATCTTATACACCAAAAAAGCTCCTATTCCAGGAATAAGAGCTTTTATAAAAGGAATCAACGATAGATCTATGCTTTTGCTTTTGCATCTGGTGTTTTATCATAATAACAATAGGGTAATAAATCTTTTAAAAATTGATTTAAAATTCTGTAAATCAGTTATTTATTTGTTAAACCTTTATTTTCGACCTATAAATACTATCTTAAATCATTATTAATCAATAAATTACAAATAATGTTGAAGAAGATTTTAAAAATTGGCACAATTCTAAATAGAGTTGAACAGAAAACAATTAGCGGAGGAGCTTTGGAAAATCGTTGTATTAAAAGAAGTGTTCCTTGCAATCCACAAAGAAACCTTGACGACTGGTTGGTAAATAGGTCTGGAGAATATGCAGGCTGTTGTGTACTTCCTACGACACCTGACGGTCCTGGACCAGGACAATAAACTATTCATTTATATAAAGCGATCTTCGGGTCGCTTTTCTTTTTTACGCTATGCTATCGCTACTCAACCAATGTAATGGTTAACTTATTTTTTTCTTGATTTTTAGTCTTATGTACCGGTTTTTAAAATTCCCAATATTATTTTTTATTGTATTGTTCACCTATAGTTGTTCTTCAGATAATGATAGGCTTAATTATCTTGACCTCCCAAATTCTGATTTTAATCCTATAATAATGTCTTGGCAAGAAATCCAAGTAATATTAAACATTGATTACACAGGTAATTAATCGCTTCAATTAATTGTTAATTTTCAATACAGTCTTCCATTTATAAATATGATTAGTTAACTTCAACTCAATTATTCACGCTCATTAGTACAGTTATGTTAGAAAAATTTAAAAAGTTCGAAATTGAGAAGTTAACCTTTAATTGAGGGAAATCCAGCTACAAAAGAAAATATCCTCCTAGAGCAAGAGAGACGATCATTAAGGGTAGGTAAAACCACACTACTTCTTTATAGGTATATCTGTTGGGAAGGTTCTTGTTTTTTAATTCATGATAGCTACGTTCAGATAATCTATCTTTTGAAGATTCGAGTAATGCATCATAATTACTGTCATCATATAATCTCCCGACGGGATCTAGTATTGGGAATTTAATCGTTTCATCTGAAAGATTAAGGTATAGAGAAATCAGACTTTGTCTTTTACTTGAGGAGATAACAGCAGCTCTATAGTACGAATCTACCTTCCAAAAAATGATTGGAAAAACGGCTGAAAAAACAATCAGAAGTCCCAACTCATGCGATGATGTTGTAGTATTTACTTTTACAATAAACCAACCTATCCAGGCTGTCCAAAGGGTAATACATACTGTTTTAGAGGTCTGAATTTGTTTATCTAATCTAGAAATGGTTTGATCAATCAGATCTAGCTCTTTCATTACTATTTCATCGTGTAGTTTCATTATGTATCTTTTTAGAGCAAATCCAATTGACTATCAATATTTTAAAGATAAAAAGAAAAATATAAATCGTAAGGCTCCCTGTAATCAGCTATATATTTTAACGCCGTTTTCTCTGAAAGTTGTGAATCTCATATATACGCTTTCGCGAAAGCGTATAAAAAAGAATCCACTTGGAAATGATGTTCTTTTAATTCCTATTTTTGAAGAAAATCACTATAACCACCTGAAATACAACTATGAATCACGATCATACAACTCCAACAACGATAAAAACACTTAGAAATATTACAGAATATCCGCTTAACTGGCCTAGTGATGAGAAATGTTCTACTCATGAGCTCGTTATTGATAAAAACTTTATCTATGTCACAGGGCAAAATATGGATATGGTGGCCAAATTAGATTATGAAGGCACTATTCTTGACTATTATAAAATGCCAGAAAAAAGTGGTCCGCATGGGTTGTTATTAGACAAAGAAGGAAATCTTTGGGTGTCCCTAGAGTTTAAAGGAACGGTCGCACAACTAGACACAAAAGGTACTATTGTACGAGAAATCGATGTACAACTCTATGCCAAAGATGCAAAAACGCCTATCAATGTGGCACCTCATGGGATTGGGCTAGATGCAGATGGAACACATATCTGGTTTACGGGAAAACGCACTAGTACCGTGGGCAAATTTAATATTGCAACAGAAGCTGTAGAACATTTTCAGTTAGATAATCTTTCTTCCTTGCCTATTTTTCTGTCGGCAGGACCCAATAATACGATGTGGGGAACGGAGTTATTTAGTAGTGCGATTTTGCAAGTAACTAGTGATGGGTGTATTAAAGAACATACGATTCCCACATCCAGTAGTCGTCCTATTGGTATTATTCCAGATCCTTCTAAATCATGTATGTGGTTTACGCAAGAAGCGGGTGTCAAGATTGGAAAGATTGATATGGACGGTACGATTACAGAATATCCTGTTCCGGCACTTCAAAAGAATGATATTCTTGCCTCACTAGCTTTTGATAGTGATCATAATTTATGGGTTCAGGTATATGTAGATCATAACAACCCTACTCCTAAAGGACGTGATTACCTCATTAAATTTGATGCTTCCATCAGAAATACGCCTAGCGATTCTATTTCGGAAGTACCGTTTAGCATTCATATCGTACCAAATACTGGAACCATGATGCATCGTATCAAAATGGATGCGAACGGTAATTTATGGTTTACAGAAATGATGACAGATACGGTTGGGGTGATACGGTTTTAACGTTTCTGCCTGACGATAACCTAACGAAAGATCGTAGTAGAAAAGAGTATCAAACGCTTAACAAAGAGGTGATTTCTAGGTTTAATATACAAACCGTATGTTGTAACTAAAACAATAAAGTAAGTGATTGTATCACCTTACTTTTCATAGTAATTTCTAAAAAAGCCTTGATGTATGATACATCAAGGCTTTTCTTTTTGCGGGTATTAAAATATGTTACTATTAGATTGTTTTCGATAAAAATATATCCATACATTGTTGATAGTATAAAATAGTTTGTCTTAATAAATGGAGTCCTTCTACTAGTGTTTTACATACAGGAATTAGTTCCTTTTCAATCACTATTTTGGATGCTTCTTTTACTTTATGGAGTATAG
Organism: uncultured Dokdonia sp.; assembly: GCF_947492535.1. Taxonomy (GTDB): domain Bacteria; phylum Bacteroidota; class Bacteroidia; order Flavobacteriales; family Flavobacteriaceae; genus Dokdonia. The sequence goes on from NZ_CANLNH010000002.1 coordinate 100,321, forward strand.
ATTTTAGTTGTAATGGTTTTTTAACCTCAAATAAAAAGGAAGGTATATATACTTGCGCTTCTACCTCATCACCTGTATAAACATCTATAATAGTTTCCTTAGCATTTAGCATATCGTCTGCAGCAATTGTAACTGTTTCTTTTTGTGCTTTCAACGCTTTATGAAATCCGTTATCATACTCATGATCATATAATGTGCTTATTTTTTTTAACTCTACAAGAACTTCTTTATACAATGTTATCTTGTTCTGTAAGAGAATACATTTTTCTATAAATAATTGTTGTGTCTGATCTTCTACCAACGCTTCAGAAACGCTTGTCTCTACATCTAGTAACTCTTTTGTTATGACAACGGTCGCATTTGCAATCATTGTAAACTTTTGATGTTGCTCTTCTGTAAATAGAATATCTTCGTAATGCGTATCGTTCTCTTGGCTAAAATCAATAAATTCTTTTAAAAATTCATTGCTGACTAATAAGCGTATTAGTGTTTCTTTTACCACTAATGATTGCTTTTCTACAATTTGATATATTAAATTTTCCCAAATAAAGATCTCTTGCGCTTCTGTTAATAACGTTATGCGTTTTGCACTTCTCTTAATAGTGCTATAGGAGAATTCTCCCTTATGTTCTGATAGCCATAGTGAAAAATCGTATAAGGATGGTAATGCACTACGAATCTCTAGACTATTCTCAAAAACATTATACATCCTCACTGCTTTTCCCATAGCAGCAGCTCTTTTGTCTAGATCTTTTATACGTGTGATTTTAACAAAATGACTTGTCTTGTTTGCTGGAGGATATATAAGATATTGATTATCATTCTTATTATTTAATGCTGGGTCAATTAAGGCCACATCTGCCTTTGAAGAATACTTCTTCATGTGAATCTCTTTTTTAAATTAATGTTGTAATTGCTCTTAGGGAGAGCACTAATATGCTTTTTAGATGTGGTGCATAAAAAGTCATAGTATCGATATCTCTTTCCACAAGATATCATAATATCAAGCTGTATTATAGAATGGTTAACTACAATATAGCTTACGATTTATTAAAAGTTGTCATCCCCCAACGACGTCTATTATATCATCGATTTTAGTGCTCTCAGATATAAGAGCAAGTACTTATGTATACTTTCCTTAAAGTGTGGTTTGGGAAAAGAAATGTTATTTTTCTTTTACTATATAAAGAATGTCATTCTGCTGTTTTAAAATCATGCCTTGCATGTAAAAACATAAAAGAGTTTTAGTTGCTTTTTCAATACTTTAAAAATTAAATTATACTATGTTTTATTTATAAAAACAAAACGCTTTTCTAAAGTGGTGCATGAAAGCGAACCGACACCAAAAATGGTGTCTATTGTTTTTGATTTAGGGTGCATTATTTATAACGGATAAATACGAATTATAGTATATAACAATGTGTTAGCTTTATTTTATACTACCCCCTTTTCGTACATCAAACTTAAAAAATCTTTTTAAAGATTCATAATAAATAACCGTTAAACATATAGCAAAAACTAAGCCATAAAATTAAATACTTTTAGAGAGTGTCACTCTTATTTTACTTTTCGTTGAACTAGCGCATAATACTCTCCTCCATCTAAAGGCAAATATCCTTGGTCATACACAAAATAATACACGGTTCCTACTTTAGTGGTATATATACTAGTGAAGTAATTAAAATCAAAATCTGCTGCAATAAGTTTTGCTTTTGTTGTTTTTGTTTTTTCTCCAGGATTAAGCGCTTCTAGAATACGATAATTTTTACGCAATCTATTATTTATGTTGCGTACAAGATTTTTAGAATCTTTATTAAACTTATTATTGTAACTATTACGACAGGAATCATTACAAAACTTCTTGTCTGCACGACCTATAATACGTGTTCCACATTCAAGACAATTTTTCTCCATATATTGTATATACCTTTTTGATCTTTAAAAGTCACTAAATAAGTTAGATATCAAAACTTTTATATATCATAGACATACCATAAGCTTCTTACCCTAAAAGTAATAAATTAATTACTAGTGCTTTTCAGAAAGCTTTCTTTTTTCTGTAAGAATTTCAATAGTTTCAGCGAGAATGTTGTAAGAATTTGTGCATTTCATCGATTAAATGCATTGTTATGCCGTTTATCTGCTTTTTTATTCTATATTAGTAATCCCAAATCATAATACCCCAAATCATGAAGTTACTTACAAACACCCTGTTTGTCATAGGATTCGTATGCCTATTCGTATCGTGCAGTACAGATGAAATAGATGATCCATCTACTACTGTAAATTTTGAAAGCGAATTTAGTGTAGAAAACAATGACGCTATGTCTAGTGAAATACTAACAATCATCAATGATTATAGGGCAACGTTGAATCTTCCACCTTTTTCTCCACATAATTTAGCTAAAGAAGAAGCTTTGGATCATACTGCGTACATGATTGTGAATAATAGAGTAAGTCATGACAACTTCTTTCAACGTTCAGATAAATTAAAATCAAATGGAGCTGATGCTGTCAGTGAGAATGTAGCATTTGGATATCGCACTGCGCAAGCTGTAGTAGATGGATGGTTGAATAGTCCAGATCATAAAGCAGCTATAGAAAGCGATTTCACGCATTCAGGCATTAGTGTTGCTCAAACAGATAGTGGTGTTAACTTTTTTACACACATTTTTCTTAAATAAGAACCCCAAACCATAATTGGTTTACAGCCCCGTCGGTATTTACTGACGGGGTTGTTTTTTTACATATGAATTGTACTTCTAATGAAGCTATGTAAAAGAGATTATTGTATTTTTATACAAATTCTTTTAAGATCATGGCTATAGCAAAACCTTTCAACCTGAACCAATGGATAGAAGAAAACAGAGATCTTCTTAAACCGCCTGTAGGAAATAAAAATCTATATAAAGATGCTGGAGATTATATTGTCATGGTTGTAGGAGGTCCAAATGCCCGAAAAGATTATCATTATAACGAAACGGAAGAATTATTTTACCAGCTTGAAGGACATATTGAAGTACACATTCAAGAAGATGGACAGAAAAAAACAATGAAGTTAGGTCCTGGAGATATGTATTTACATCCTGCAGGCGTACCGCACTCACCTGTGCGCCATGAAAACTCTATTGGTCTTGTTATAGAACGTAAACGAATTGATCTAAAAGGAGAAGATGGGTTACTCTGGTTTTGTGATAATTGCAATACCAAACTATATGAAGTTCGTTTTCTTCTAGAAGACGTAGAAAAAGATTTCTTAGGTCATTTTATAGACTTTTATGGAGATGAGGCAAAACGTACTTGCTCTAATTGTGGAGAGGTTATGCCTACAGATAAGCGTTTTGTTCCACAAGAGTAATTCATTATGAATATCGCTGAACATTCAGATCCACTTAACTTATTTGCTATCTGGATGCACCAACAAGTAGCAGCGACCAAAAATAGCCATCCCTCGGCGTGTGTTTTATCTACTCAAGGACTAGATGGGTTTCCAAACGCCCGTAATGTCTCTCTAAAATCTATTGAAAGTCCTTACTTAATCATTACAGGATCTACGGTATCCAGAAAAGGAAAAGAAATTAATGCACATCCCAAAGTCGCGCTTACCTTTTGGTGGGAAGAGACCAAACGTCAAGTTCGCATTCAAGGCACAACTTCTATAATCTCTGAAGAAGATGCCCATTTCTTTTTTAATGATCGGAATTATGCCTCTAAAGTTGTAAGCACTATAAGTAAACAGGGAGTTCCTACAAAAGACGTAGAATCGTTAAGAGTCCGCTTTCGCGAAAGCGTAAAAAACCAAAAACCTATTGAAAAACCAACACATTGGAGTGGTTGGAAAATCAAACCTCACCGTATTGAGTTTTTAGAGTTTAATGCTTCCCGATTCCATAATAGAGTATTATATACCCTATCTGAAGAAGGGTGGGATATCACACAATTACAACCATAATAAAGATGCTGTATTTTTTTTCAGGCATAGTATTATCTGTATCTTCGCAAACGATTTCTTTAATATAAAAAACAAAACAAAATGAGTACAGTCGCTACAGATTTTGGAATGGATCAAGCCTTAAAACAACTAGGTTTAAAAGATATAAATGATGGAACTTCTACGGGAAACAAATGGTTTTCTAATGGAGGTATCATCGAGTCTCACTCTCCAGTTGATGGCCAACTTATAGGAAAAGTAACCACTACTACACGTGAAGATTATGACCAAGTAATGGATGCTGCTACGGCTGCATTTAAAACCTGGAGAACAAAACCTGCTCCTTTAAGAGGAGAGATCGTTCGCCAGTTTGGACAAAAGCTACGTGAACTTAAAGAACCTCTCGGAAAATTGGTTTCTTATGAAATGGGAAAATCATATCAAGAAGGTCTTGGTGAAGTACAAGAAATGATAGATATCTGTGATTTTGCAGTAGGTCTTTCACGTCAATTACACGGTCTTACGATGCACTCAGAACGTCCAGGGCATCGTATGTATGAGCAATATCATCCACTTGGGGTGGTAGGGATTATCTCTGCATTTAATTTTCCGGTAGCGGTTTGGGCATGGAATACAGCTTTAGCTTGGATCTGTGGAGATGTATGTGTTTGGAAACCTTCAGAAAAAACACCTTTATGTGGTGTTGCCTGTCAAAATATTATTGCAGACGTTTTAAAAGAAAATGATCTTCCAGAAGGTATTTCTTGTCTTATTAATGGAGATTATCAAGTGGGTGAATATTTAACTACAGATACTCGTATTCCTTTAGTTTCTGCGACAGGAAGTACACGTATGGGGAAAATTGTTTCTCGTACAGTAGGAGAGCGTCTAGGTACTTCTTTATTAGAATTAGGAGGAAATAATGCTATTATTGTCACTCCAGATGCAGATATCAAAATGACTGTTATTGGAGGTGTATTTGGAGCTGTAGGTACTTGCGGTCAACGCTGTACATCTACAAGACGTCTTATTATTCATGAAAGTATTTATGACAAAGTAAAAGATGCTATAGTTGCAGCTTATGGACAGTTACGTATAGGAAACCCTCTTGATGAAAATAATCACGTAGGGCCATTAATTGATACAGATGCCGTTGCAAATTATAACAATGCGCTAGAACAAGTAGTTGCACAAGGCGGTAAAATTATCGTTGAAGGAGGTGTACTTTCTGGAGAAGGGTATGAAAGTGGATGTTATGTAAAACCAGCTATCGCTGAGGCAGATAATAGTTTCCCTATTGTACAACACGAAACATTTGCTCCCGTATTATATCTTCTTAAGTATTCTGGAAATGTAGAAGATGCTATCGAAGCTCAAAATGGGGTTGCACAAGGATTATCTAGTGCTATTATGACTAATAATCTTCGTGAGGCAGAACGTTTCTTAAGTGTTGCAGGATCTGATTGTGGGATTGCAAACGTAAATATTGGAACTTCTGGTGCCGAAATAGGAGGAGCCTTTGGAGGAGAAAAAGATACAGGTGGAGGACGTGAGTCTGGTTCTGATGCTTGGAAAGTATATATGCGTCGTCAAACAAATACGATCAACTATACTACACAACTACCATTAGCACAAGGAATTAAATTTGACTTATAAGTCTATACTAACTTATTCATAAAATAAAACCCCCACATAAATAATGTGGGGGTTTCTTGTGTGTAGTTTTGTAGTTTTTAATTAAGTATTTCTTTAACTGTACTCTCTAAACAGAGATAGCATAAGTAGGATTAAGATCTGATAGTCTTGTTATGATTTCCAGTCAAAAAACTTAATTCTAATCAGTAGGATTAATACGTTTGCTTATTAAACAATATAAAGTCAATAACTCCTACCCTCTAATTTCATTTTATTTTAAAAAAATGAAATTGAAGTGTCAAAATGATAGTAATTATCTATTTTACAGACTGATATTATCATATAAAAATTTATAGCGAATTTGATTAATAATACACATATTCCTAAATGGATTTTACCCATTATTGTAATTTCTCAATTTTGTGGTACATCTCTTTGGTTTTCAAGCAATGCTATATTAGAAGATCTTATCATTCATTTTTCATTGCCTGAAAATACACTTGCACATATTACTTCTGCCGTACAATTTGGATTTATAACAGGAACACTCTTATTTGCTATTCTTACGATTGCCGATAGATTTTCTCCATCAAAAGTATTTTTGATAAGTGCACTCATTGCTGCTATTTTCAATCTTGCGATTGTTTGGGAGTCTAATTCGCTTACGAGTATTCTTATTTTGCGATTTTTGACAGGCTTTTTCTTGGCAGGTATCTATCCTATAGGAATGAAAATTGCTGCCGATTATTATGATAAAGGATTAGGAAAATCTCTAGGGTTTCTAGTAGGGGCACTCGTTTTAGGGACTGCCTTTCCACATATATTAAAAGGTTTTACAGCAGAACTGCCTTGGAAAACCATATTAATCATTACTTCTATAATTGCATCTTTAGGCGGACTTCTTTTGTTCTTCTTAGTTCCTGATGGTCCTTATAGAAAAAAAGGGTCTTCATTAGATTTTTCTGTAATTACGACCATTTTTAAAAACAAACCTTTTAAAGCAGCTGCTTTTGGTTATTTTGGACATATGTGGGAACTCTATGCTTTTTGGGCATTTGTTCCAGTAATCATTTCACTTTACAATACATTACACCCAGAAAGCACTTTAAATAATGCAATCTCTTCATTTATTGTTATAGGAATAGGTGCTATTGCTTGTGTTATAAGTGGGTATTTATCGCTTAAAAAAGGAACAAAAAAAATAGCAACAATCGCACTTACAATATCTGGTATCTTTTGTTTTATTTCTCCTCTGCTCTTTATGATCTCTTCTCAATTCTTATTCATATCCTTAGTATCCATATGGGGAATGGTAGTAATAGCAGATTCTCCTTTGTTTTCTACACTCGTAGCTCAAAATGCAAACCCTGTATATAAGGGAACAGCACTTACCATTGTAAATTGTATTGGCTTTGCGATTACCATTGTGAGCATACAATTACTCCTTCTTTTACAAAATTATATAGATACTTCATATCTATTCGTACTATTAGGGATAGGACCTGTAGTTGGATTAATTTCTATTCTAAAGAAGTAAGCGATCTAATTTTAAATATATAAATAGTCATTTCTATTTTATCGATGATAGCAGCATCTATATCGATTATTTACAAAATGATCGATCAAAAGCTATTAAAATGTCTCTTTAACACTTTTTTAGTAACTTTAAAACACTATTAACCAAAACTAACCAGAATGAGTAAGAAAACGAGATACCTCTTTGGTATTTTGCTTACGATTGTTATTGGAATGATTTTAATGTGGTTTTTCTGTTGTAAAAATGCTACAGATAAAAAAGAAATCACAAATGATGAAAATCAAAACAATCCGAAAGACGTAGTTGTTAAAACAACACCTACTGCAACTACAAACATGGGCTTTTCTTTTAAAGACCCTGACGGCAACTTTGCATATTCAAGCAATGATAATTTTAACTTTACTGTTTCAGATTTTAACCCATTAACGCCTATATCTGACAAAATAAATTTAGGCATAGGAGAACTACAAAAGTACCTTAATGGTAATGATGGAAAATATTTAGATATTACAGGCCATTATACTTCTGATGAAAAAAACACCTCTGCATTTCCTAATTTAGGTATTGCTAGAGCAAATGCTGTAAAGAACTACTTGAGTTCAAAAGGAATCTCTTCAAAACAAATAAATATCTTTGGAAAAGAAGATAATTCATTAGTTCCAGATGGCTCTATATTTAAAGGACCTATAAGCTATTTAATACATGGGAGAGCTCCTAACACAGATGCAGCTAGTGAAAATAAAGAGCTAGAAGATCTCAAAAAACGTATTAATGATGACCCTTTGATTCTTTATTTTGAAAATGCCCAAGCATCTATAAATCTTACAGCTGAGCAGCGTCAAAAAATAGCAGATATTAGCCGTTATTTAGACAAAATAGAAAGCTCTTCTATAACCATAGAAGGTCATACAGATAATAGCGGAAAACGTGCTACAAATATTCCTCTTGGTAAAAAAAGAGCAGATTTTGTAAAAGGATTTTTTCAACGTAACGGAATACCTGAAGCTAAAATCATTACAACTTCAAAAGGGCCAGATGAACCTATTGCATCTAATGCCACAGAAGAAGGTAGAGCAAAAAATAGACGTTCTATCGTTAAAATAAACTAACTAAAAAAATTAAGAAAATGAATGTATTACTAATAGACTTATCAAATATACCATGTTGGCTCATACCACTTCTTGTTGGTCTTATATGTGCAATTTTAGGATACTTATTAGGACGTCTCTCTGGAAAAGGTGATGACGTTAGTGATGATCTTGATTTATGGAAACGCAAAAATGCTTCCTTAAAAGCAGATTTAGATGCATGTCGCTCTCAGCTTAAAACAGCCACTGCTGCTCCTGTCGCAGCGAGTAGTAGTGCCAGTATGTCTTCATCATTTGCTGCTGCACCTATAACAACTCCTGAACCCACAATTACATTGATTCTTTTTGATGCCGCAGCTGCAAAAGCGGCTTTTGGGAAAACCATCAAAGAAGACGATCTAACTGTTGTGGAAGGAATTGGACCTAAAATCAGAGAGTTATTTCACAATTTTGATATCAAAACATGGGCTGCTTTAGGAGATACTTCTGTAGAAAAATGTCAAGAAGTACTTAATAGTGGTGGAAAACGTTTTGAAATACATCGTCCTAAAACATGGCCTATGCAAGCAAAACTTGCGGCTCAAGGAAAATGGGACGAACTTAAAAAATGGCAAGACGAACACGATTACGGAAAAGAGTAGATAGATGCTACCCTTTTTAATCCCATTAAAACCGCCTTATGATCAAGGCGGTTTTTTATATCTTTAATATATGAGTAATATCCCTCTTTGGCTTACCTCTATTCCTATTGCACATCGTGGTTTGCATGATGGCAATCTTAAAACTCCTGAAAATTCTTTATCCGCTTTCGCGAAAGCAATAAAAGAAAAGTATCCGATAGAGCTTGACATACAGATTATAAAGGATGGAACCGTAATCGTTTTTCACGACACCGATTTAAAACGTATTTGTAACAGTTCTAAAAAGACAAAATCACTAACAAAAAAAGACCTAAAAAAGCACACCCTCTTTAATACTTCCCAAACAATTCCTACGCTTCAAGAAGTATTAGATCTTGTAAAAGGGAAAGTGCCTTTGCTTATAGAATTTAAAACACATCGTTTATCAAAAAAATTAGAACAAAACACCTTATCCTTACTTAAAAAATACAAAGGAGAAGTCGCGCTACAGTCGTTTAATAGATCATCGGTAAAGTGGCTTAGTAAACAAAACCACAACTATCCTGTAGGGCAATTAGCAGAACCCTCTCTGGCTATTAAGCCTTTAAATTATCTCTATGATTATTTACAACTTAATAGAACTATGCATCCTGATTTTGTGGCATATGATATCGATGATGTTTCTAACAAAAGAGTTGCTTATTTTAAAGAAAAGAGAGTACCTATACTTCTTTGGACTGTACGAAATCAATCACAGGTAGATAAATATCATACTATTTTTGATAACATTATTTTTGAAGGATTTATTCCTAAAATATAAAAAGGGATCTATATGTATTTACTTTCTTCTTGATCATTTATCAAATGATAGACACAAAATCAGTAAGAACCCCCTTCTGAAGCTTGTGCTACAAACACGATAATTACAATTAATAAGATGGCAAAAACAATAGCAAAAAATATCTTCCAAAAAGAATAAGGTCTACTTCCTGAAACAACACCTGTCTCTCCATTTACAAAGAAATTATATTCTTTTCCATTATACCTATAAGAGCTTACATATACAGGAAGTAATATATGTTTAAAGGTTTCTTCAGAAAGTTTCATGTCAATACTATTCACTCGTTGTGTATCTCCTCCTATATCTCTTCTACACCAACGATCTGCAATACGACGAGCTTCTTCTTTGGATTCTAAATGTCCTTTTTGTAACGGAATTGTATATTTTTCTGTGATAAATCCTCTTAAAAAACTACTATTAAAAGGTTGTAATTTTTGTAAATTCCAACGTGCAATTTTCTTAGGAATACGGCCAGCTTTCTGTTGCGAAGCCTTTATAAGAGTATCATCTATAAAACCTGAAATCCTACCTGATGCAGGATACCATCTTGTTTTACGAACTTGACGTGTACGCGAATTCCCTTTGCTATCCCTATAGGTTTGTGTTTCATAATAATACACACCACGTTGTCCAGTATAAGTAGCTCTTAATTGAGCATCAAATGTCCAATAGGGCAAGTACAACCCTTTTGTAAATTGAGGATCTAAAGAAGCTTTTTTAAGGTTGTTAGGTGCCCACCAAAGTCCGTTTACCCACTTTTTAAACGTTTGAAATGATTGTTTTTGATCTATTTGAAAAGGCAATACAGCACCCGGTAAAATCCAATCTTCTGTATACATGTCTTCTACAATCAAAGGCATACTACAATAGACACAGTGTAATGATTTATAATTCTCTTCTACATGTTGGTTTGCACCACAGTTTTTACAATTCAACATAGAGATTTTCTCACTATGTGATTGTGCTCCCATCTCTTTAAGATATAATGAAAGCTCTAACTCTTCAAAACCATTTGGATCTACTGTGATTTCTTCTTTGTGACCACAATAATCACACGTAACCGATGAGGTGCCAGGCTTATAGGTAAGCTCTGCCCCACAGTTGATACATGACTTTTTAAGTTCTGTATGTTGTTGTACAGTAGATTCTGATGTTGCCATACATTAGGATAGTTGCGCTTTAAAAAAAGCGCAACCTATTATGAATTTAGTAATCTCTATTTATTGTTGAGGTAATGGTGGTGGTGTATTTCCTCCCAAGAATGATTTTAATTCTTCAACCTCCTTAAGTGCAGTCCAATTAGCCATTCCTTGTTTCCAAACCAAACTATCTTTATTTATAGTTCTATTTGCAAAAAGGGCTTTAAGCTGATCAAAAGATACAGGTCCTTGCTGTGCGCCATTTGCAGCATAAAAATATTGCGTTTGTAAAGGCATTGGCGGTGGTGTAGCGGGTGCTTGTTGTGGCATCATCTGTTGTCCACCCATCTGAGGAGACATCATGCCGCCCATTTGTTGCGCTAACACAAAGCCCATTCCCATCCCCATTCCAGCACCTGCAGTTCCTCCTTCATTAGCAGCAGCAGCTTCAATAGCTTTAGCCGTTTTGAATTTAGTCAACTTATCAAGATCTAATTTATCGATACGACTATATTCAAAAATCTCTTTCTTAAGCTCTTCCGGCATCGATACGTTTTCGATGTAGAATTTCTCTAATGAAATTCCCACAGACATAAACTCAGGTTGCATTACTTCTTGACATGTCTCAGATAGCTCTGACGTATTGGCTGCATATAACTCAATAGGAAGGTTTGCCTCACCTACGGTGTCTGTAAAACGAGTCGCTATTAAACTTTTTAAATGCTCATTAATCTCAAAGTTGGTAAAATTGCTATCCGTCCCTACAATGTCTACAATAAACTTCCCCGGATCTGACACTTTAAAAGCATAGGTCCCAAAAGCACGTATCTCTACAAGACCAAAACGCTCGTCACTTAATGTAATAGGGTTTTTAGTTCCCCATTTTTCATCTGTAAAAAGATGCGTATTTACAAAATACACCTCTGCTTTAAAAGGAGAGTTAAATCCATACTTCCATCCTTTAAGTGTGGTAAGAATAGGTAAATTCTGCGTTGTAAGATCATAGGTTCCCGGTGTAAACACATCTGCAAGTTGTCCTTCATTTACAAAAACGGCTGCTTGTCCTTCACGTACAATTAGTTTTGCGCCATTTTTAATTTCATTCTGATAGCGCTCAAAACGATGTGCTATCGTATCATCTGTATAATCGAGCCACTCAACAATATCAATAAATTCATTGGTAAGTTTTTCTTTTATTTTATCAAAAAGTCCCATAGTTGATTGGTTTTTAATTGGAATTCTAAAGCTACAAAATACACCGCATATCCGAAAAAGAAAATCACTCAATAAAAATTAGACTAAATCTAAATAATCATATAAGTTTTGAAATCATAAAAAAGCCGTTAGATTTGCATCCTTGTAAACAAAAATAGTTTACAGATAAAAAGAAAAAACATGCAAATAGTAATTACATATCAACTAATCTCCGAAGCGCATATGCAGCTCTTGGCACGGTATTGTAGTTAATAAAAACATAACAATCTATAAAACCCCAGAGCTTCAAAACTCTGGGGTTTTTGTTTTAAACAAAGTAAACTACCTCAGGGAAAGCCCACGAGGGATTTATACGAAACTGAATTTTAATTTCGAGACAAACCTCGGAGTAATAAACCCTTTGGCGGGGTCAATTAAAAAGCAATTATATGCTATCAAAAACAAACAGTAATCTATAGACTGTAAGCACTACAGTGTTTCCAGTCTTTCATCTAAAATCAAAGTTTATGAAATCATGGAAACACTATACACTACACAAACACCCGAAGTAACGACTACTTCAAAAGCAGACAGCAAGTACATTGCGCTGGTAGAAAAGATCTACAATGCAGAAAACAAACCCCAAGAAAACAAGGGAACTGTAGCATCACTATTGTGGAGTTCATTTTCAAAAATGAGCAAAACACGCAACACTTGGAAACGTGCAACTTTTAAAACGCTACTTATACACATGCATACACAAGGGTGTTATGCGGTCTTAAGAAGTCCATTATTTATCCAAGTACTTGTGAATATAAGTACGTTTGGCCTTAAAATGGTACGTCCAATCGAAAAGTGGCAACGTCCAAGTTTTGAGCCCGAAGAGCAACTAGAAGATCTAATAGATCACTGTTTTGCAAAATATCCTACGCCTGTCTTTTTGATCAGTTCTTTTTATGAATCTTCATTAAGACACCAGCTTTGGTATGTACAACTTGGTTCTGGTAAAAGTGTTAAGTCACTTATCGGTTTACCAGATAAGTTCACTTCAAAAATGATGCATGAATTTAGAAATACACCTAAAGGATTTAGCGTATCAGAGGCAATCGTTCACGCACAAGCATTAGGATATGGAGCATCACAACAAATAGCGATAGAACTTACAAGGTCAAAATTAGCTCAGATTGAAGGCAATATCCCTTTTTGGACACGTGTTATTCAGTTTTTTTCGGTTCAAAAACAAGTCACTCATTGGGAACTATATAAGGCATTAGAATACCTTGAAGTTAGAATTCAGAGAGATAGACGTTTTACTATGAAAGGAAGAACGCTTGAAGCTCTTTTAAATCAATCACATGCATGGTATATCGAAATGCAAAAAATGCGCAATGAAGCTAATTATTTATCATGGTTTCCTAGTGGTATCAAAGAGATGCATAAAGAGGTCGAAAAAGACGGAAAAAAAGTGATATACATCGCAAAAGAGCTTTTGACTTCTGAAGAGTTGTACCAAGAAGGACACGATATGAATCACTGTGTTGCAGATTATATAGATGATTGTTATGCTATGGATACGAGTATTTTCTCTCTAAGAAAACAAGAAGGAGATACGATAAAAAAGCTAGCAACAATTGAAATAAATCCAAGAACACTAGAGGTTTTACAAGCAGAGGGTAATTGTAATACGCCGCTTTCAGTTGAAGCAACTATGGCATTTAACCTTTGGACGGACCTACTAGGAATTAATGAAAAGGTCATTGTTTCTAATCAAGATCAGCCTATTCCTCAAAACCCACCTCAACAGGTGCCTATTGAGCAAAGAGAGGTTGTAGAATATGCAAATTATAGACAAAGACCTCCTGCGCATATAAATGATTCAGACATTGATGTAAGTACGATCATTAGGATTATTTTAATCATCATTAAAATAATCATAGTGCTAAGTCGTCTAGGTAATTAATCCAAATGTATACATTAGAGATTTCAATACGTAATAGATTTCCTAATGTATAAAGTGGATTAATAGTATGGGCATAAAAAAACGTCCTCTACTCCCCCAAGTATTGGACGTTTTCTATATTCAAAATGACTACTGTGGTGCATATAGTCATGTAAGCGTTCTCATAATATTCACGTAAAGCTATTTCCCCTTTTAAATTATATCAATACCAGCATAAAGCGAGCATTTAAATCATTACATATAAACAATGTCTATAACTCGTGAATAGGATTATAAATAAAAGCCTACTATTTTGAATGGTTAATACGTTGCAAATATCACATAGCTATGTAAGTATCACAAGGGGCATTTGCCCCTTTTTTTATTTATTCTTAATTATATAAGGGCTTTTGACCCTATAAATGAATGATTATTACGTCCTTTTTCTTCTGGATATAATTCCCAAACAGGATCACTTTGCCAAAAATCTTTCGTGTCAACATCCAGAATAGAAATAGGTCCCATAAAAGCAGCACCCGTATCTATATTCCAAACATTAGCTTTTTGTAAAGGAATTGTTGCTCCTAAACGAGTCACAGGGGTATGTCCAATATATATTTCCTTAAAAAGCTGTAACCGTTTTGGATAAAATATATCTGAAGGAGATAAATCTTCGTTCATAGCACACACCATTTCCCATAACGTACGATCCCAATAAAACGTAGTACTATTCCATTCATGATTTGGTCCATTAAGGTTTTGAAAACCTGCATGACAATACATACGATTTTGATCATCTATATAGAAATCTTTCAATCGTTCATAAAAAGGAAGATGTGCTAATGTTTCTTCATCAGATAATGTTGCATACGCATCTTTTGTACTCTGCCCTCCATGTTGTATCCATTTAGGACTCATTTCTTTGCCCTTTAACCACTGATAGACCAAATTATCATGATTCCCTCTAATAAGGGTGACTTCCTGTTTCATAGATAATTCTGACAGAAAATCAATAACGCCCACACTATCACTCCATCCATCTACATAATCTCCTAAGAAGATCAAATGATCGTCTTTTGTTACTTCGGCTCTTTTTAATACTTGCTTAAGCGCGAGCAACCCTCCATGAATATCTCCTACAACTAATGTTCTTTTCATCTATTTTAAATTTCTATTTCATAAAATGAAACAACTAAATTTTCTACTTAAACCAACTGCTACACTTTCGCTTACAGGGTCTATATTCAAAAACTAATTATATCTTACTTTACGCAAAATGCGCATGGTTTCTTTATAACGACTATACATAGCTCCTTTGTATTTTTTAAGAAACGGTTTTACTTCTTCTAACTTATGAATGGCCCCTTCAAAACCATTAAGATAACAGATTAAATAGGTGTTAGGCAATTCGTATAAGTCATTATATTCCCCTTGATTCAGTTCTATTTGACGCTTCAGTTTATAAAAAATGACATTGTTATTATTATATATATGATACAAGGTGCGTTTATCTACCTTAGGAGGATCAAAAATCAATGTAGTATCAATGGTGTAGGTTCCGCTTTCGCGAAAGCGTATAACCACTTCTTCTAACGGGTAATATTTAAACTGTTCCTGAATCCCCAAATGTACATACTCTAGTATAGAAAAAGAGTCTTCATCATAATGTATAGACACCTCATCTAACGCCGAATAAAATAATCGCACATGCTCATTAATGAGTTCTATATCTACTCTTGAATAATACGTCTCTCCCTTTACGACCTTTTTATGTCCTGCCCAACAAAGTACAAATTGCTCTTTAAACACTTTATACTGACTTTCCATATCATTATGACGATGATTTATAAAATCTATCACGCCATCTAATGTCAATTCAATACTGTTTTTTGCATGGTTTTCTATAGCTGCAACAATCTCACTATTTACATCTTCTACATCAGATTTAAAAACCTTAGGCATAGAGATACTACCATCTCTAAAAAAAACAGTCCCTCCCCAATATTTCCAAATATTCTTTCTTAAAGCAGTAAGCTTATCTTGTTCTCTAATCGTCACAAGCCCTACTACTCTGTCTTCAGGTAAATGAGGAAAGGGAATATTTTCATAAGATATAATAGGCGGATTGTCTAAATAAGCATTTACAAGATTTTGCAACTTGCTATCGTCAAAAAATGGAACACCTATAATCTTATTTTCACCGTCATCTACTCCAATAACAATAAAGGAATTATTCTTAGGGTTTGAATTTGAAAGTGCGCAGATATGTTTTAAAAACTTAGCTTTTCCTTCTTTACTTCCAATATCAATTTTACGCTTCTTATCATAAAAACTATTCTCATCATTATGAGCTAGTAAATTTTTAATAAGAAGTCGTTTGTTAATCATATTGATCCCTCTCTGCCCTTCGGGCATCTCTCCCAAAGGGAGAGAAATATTTCATTCTTTTATTAAATTACAAAAATAGAGTACTGCTCTAAAATAGAGTATTACTCTATTTTTATCAAACTAGCTCAAGAACTATTTTGAATTCCCCCTTCGGGGGCTAGGGGGCTTACGTCTTATTAATAATAGTAGAGCTAGCTTGCGCTGTAGACATAACCACAAGGTCTGCAATATTTACATGATAAGGCCTTGACACTACAAAATAAATAATATCTGCAATGTCTTCTGGTTTTAACACATCAAAGCCTTGATATACCTTATCTGCACGTTCTACATCTCCCTTAAATCGCACTTCGCTGAACTCTGTATGAACCATTCCTGGATTAACAGCACCTACCCTAATGTTATGTTTATTAAGATCTATACGCATTCCTTGATTTATCGCATCTACTGCATGTTTACTGGCGCAATACACATTTCCATTGGGATATACTTCTTTTCCTGCCGTAGATCCTATATTAATAATATGACCTTGCTTACGATCTGTCATTTGCGGGATAATTGCTTTACTCACATAGAGCAATCCCTTTACATTAATATCTAACATGGCATCCCAATCATCTGTACTTCCTGTCTGAATAGGATCAAGACCATGTGCATTACCCGCATTATTAATCAAAATATCTATTTGCTTAAATGTATCAGGCAATCCTTCTATTGCTTGTACTACTTTTTCTTTATCACGTACGTCAAAATTTAAGGTATGCACCTTAACTTGATTTTGAAAAGCCTCTTTTAATTCGTCAAGCCGCTCTTGCCTTCTTCCACAAAGAATTAAGTGAATTCCTTCTTTTGCAAAGCGCTCTGCCGTTGCTTTTCCAATACCACTGGTGGCTCCTGTTATTAATGCTGTCTTCATAATGTATGTCCGCAAAGGCGGGTATCTTTTTCTGATATATAGATTTATCTTAAAACAATTTCCTTTTGGGGATAGGGACTTACGGTACTTTATGACCTTGGCTTTCTATCAATAATGCAAACCAATCTTGTAACTCTAGCGTAATATCTGCCGCTTTTACTGCATTTGTGATACGATCTTTAGTTGTGGTTCCTATTACAGGATGTACACCAGATGGATGTTGCAGGACCCAAGCAAGTAATAATTGATCTTGTGTCGCATTATATTTTTCTGTCAAAGTACCTAACAATGTCTTGATACGCTGTGTTTGTGGTGTATCTTCTCTAAACACGCTCCCTAGAGGACTCCAACTCATTGGCATAATGCCTTTGGTTTGCATATGATCTAAACTTCCATCATGCATTGCCGTATGTTGCGTTAAGCTAAATTCAATTTGATTTACAGTGACAGGAGACTTTGTGGCAATTAAATCTATTTGAGAAGGTGTAAAATTAGAGACCCCAAAATCTAGAATCTTTCCTTGTGCTTTTAATTGTTCAATAGCTTTTTGAACTTCATCTGCCTGCATCAAAGGACTTGGGCGATGTAATAATAACAAGTCGAGATATTCAGTTTGCAACAACTTCAATGATCTTTCGGCGCTCCAAATAATATACTCGGCAGTATATTCATAATGCTTTACACGATTTTCTGGGCGTGCATTTTCTAGGTATTGAATACCACATTTTGAGATCAATTGAATAGAAGATCTATCTATATTTGCTTTCGCGAAAGCGGACCCAAAATCCTTTTCTGTGCTATAATCACCATAAATATCTGCGTGATCAAACGTTGTGATGCCTTGTGATATGCAGTGATCCATCATATCAATCATTTGAGAGTCATTGAGTTGTTTTCCCCATGCACCCCATGTCATACACCCTTGAATTATTTTTGAAAATTTTTTATCCATTTTATATTTTGCGTTCTGATTAAAAATACGACTTCCCAAGATAGAAAAATACGTGGGAAGCCCTTTATTTAATAGAATTTTTAACCAATTGTTAACAAGAAGTTTGGGAATAAAACCGCACTTTGCAATATTTTAAAATCCCACTAAATTTAATTTTAAAGTATGGAAGAAAATATGACGACGATAGATATAAGCGCTATCAATGAAAAGATAGAGAAAGAGAGTGCTTTTATAGATATCCTGACCATGGAGATGAACAAGGTGATTGTAGGTCAAAAGCATATGATAGAACGATTGCTTATCGGTCTTTTAGGTCGCGGTCACATTCTATTAGAAGGTGTTCCTGGTCTTGCAAAAACACTTGCTATCAATACACTGGCGCAAGCAGTACACGGTTCTTTTAGTCGTATACAATTTACTCCTGATTTACTTCCTGCCGATGTAGTAGGAACCATGATATATAATATGAAAGTCAATGACTTTAGTATTAAGAAAGGACCCATATTTGCAAATTTTGTACTTGCCGATGAGATTAACCGTGCACCAGCAAAAGTACAATCTGCACTTCTTGAAGCCATGCAAGAAAAGCAAGTGACTATAGGTGATGAGACATTTATATTGGATAAACCATTTTTGGTAATGGCAACTCAAAATCCAGTAGAACAAGAAGGAACCTATCCATTACCAGAAGCACAAGTAGACCGTTTTATGCTTAAAACTGTTATCGATTATCCTAAAATCGAAGATGAGCAAATGATTATTCGTCAAAACCTAAAAGGTGGTTTTGAAAAGGTAAATGCTGTTGTTTCTGTAGAGCAAATACTTCGTGCACAAGACGCTGTAAAGGAAGTGTACATGGATGAAAAAATTGAGAAATACATTCTTGACATCATCTTTGCAACACGTTATCCAGAAAATTATAAACTCGCAGACTTAAAGCCACTTATTAATTTTGGAGCATCTCCTCGTGGAAGTATCAATCTTGCAACTGCTGCAAAATGCTATGCATTTATAAAGCGTAGAGGGTATGTTATTCCTGAAGATGTAAGAGCCGTTGTACATGATATCTTACGCCATCGTATTGGTATTACATATGAAGCAGAAGCAGAAAACATCACTTCTGTAGATATCATCAACAAAATTGTAAATCAAATCGAAGTACCTTAGTAGTCGGTAGTCTTTAGTCGATAGCTCGTCATGCTTACGCATGACTTGTAATAAATGAGAGCGTCTACGACGACTCTTTTATTCAAAAAACCAATGATATATCAATTTATTTTTAAATAACTAGCATTAAGTTCCTTCTCCTGTAGGAGAAGGTTAGGATGAGGGAAAATGGATACAAAGGAATTACTTAAAAAAGTACGAAAGATCGAGATCAAGACACGGCGTTTGTCTGATCATATATTTGGAGGTGAGTATCACTCTACCTTCAAAGGTCGTGGTATGACTTTTAGTGAAGTACGACAATATCAATTTGGAGACGATGTACGTAATATTGATTGGAATGTTACGGCACGTTATAACGAACCATTTGTCAAAGTTTTTGAAGAAGAACGAGAGCTTACCATGATGCTTATTGCTGATGTGAGTGGTTCAGAATTTTTTGGAACAGACAAGCAATTTAAAAATGAAATCGTTACCGAAGTAGCCGCTACACTAGCGTTTAGCGCTATGCAAAACAATGATAAAATAGGATTGATCTTATTTACAGATGAGATTGAACTATATATCCCTCCTAAAAAAGGGAAGTCACATGTATTACGTATTATACGTGAACTTCTAGAGTTTAAACCAAAATCTAAAAAAACAGATATTGCACAAGCTATTAAGTTTTTAAGTAGTGTGATGAAGAAAAAAGCGATCACATTTATTCTTTCTGATTTTATTTCAGATGAATATGATCAAACATTAAAGATTGCGGGTAATAAACATGATATTACAGGTATTCGTATTTATGACCAACGTGAGGAAGCGATTCCAAGTCTAGGAATGGTACAAATGGAAGATGAAGAGACAGGAGAATTAGTACTAGTCAATACTTCTTCCAAAAAAGTGCGCAGAAACTATGAGGCTTATTATAAAGAACGTGTCGCTTATTATGAAGAAAGCTTTAAAAGAAGTGGCTCTGGTGTCATAAACATACGTACTGATGAGAGTTATGTTAAAAAATTATTAGGTTATTTTAAACGAAGAGGATAATAGAAAAAGAGATGACACATCCCCATACTAATATATCAAGAACAAAGAATACCATCTACGCATACAGCGTCGCTGTGTTTTTTATTCTTTTCTCTTTTTTATCAGTACATGCTCAAATTGAGCCTACTGTAAAAACAAAGATAGATACCACCAAAATTCGTCTTGGTGAGCAAATTAACTATACGGTTGTTGTAGAAGCAGATCAACTCGCTACGGTTATTTTTCCTGAAGGACAGACATTTTCTCCTTTAGAAATGATTGAGAGTTATAAAGTAGATACGTCTTTCGCAGAAGCGAAAATGACATTAATCAAAAAATATGGCCTCACACAATTTGATAGCGGATCTTATAAAATCCCTAAGCAGCGTATCCTTATAGGTGATCGCACGATACACACTGATTCTTTTCAAGTAGAAGTTGCTAATGTCGTTTTAGACACCGTTAATCAGGGATTGTATGATATCAAACCTGCAATAGAACTCCCTACTGATTATAGTAAGTTTTGGAAATATCTCTTATGGATCCTTCCTGTTATACTAGCCATTGCACTCTTTTTATTTTGGTTGTTACGTAGACACAAAAAACGCATAGAAGCAGAAAAATATGTGCCTCCGTTTGAGCGAGCATTGGCTTCTTTACGCCAACTTGATGAAACAGATTTTATTGTCTCTGCAAAGTATAAAGAATATTATTCTACACTTACAGATACTGTACGTCGTTACTATGATGAAAAAGTATATGATAAGGCATTAGAAAGTACGACAGATGAACTTATAGCACGATTAGAGGCAGAAAAAGATAGTGGTCATATTGATTTCAATCCAGAAACAATACAGCAACTCAAAGATATTTTTAAACGTGCAGATCTTGTGAAATTTGCGCGTATTAATCCCCCTTCCGGGAAAGCAGAGGCAGATAGACTTGCGATAGAGCAGATTGTAAAAGAAACCAAAGAAGCACTTCCTGAACCTACCGTTGAAGAACTCATGAAAGATCAAGATTTTCGTGAAGCAATGGAACGTAAACGTACTCGAAAATTATGGCTTACAGGAATTTCTGGCGTAGTAGGGATTTTATTGGTAGCATTAATTGCAGGTATTGTCATTAAAGGGTATGATGAGGTAAAGGATTTTGTATTAGGAAATCAAACACGCGAACTCGCAGAGGGCAATTGGATTACAAGTGAATACGGCTTCCCAAGTATTGTCATTAGTACTCCTAAAGTATTAGAGCGACTAGAAACCCCAATTCCAGATGATCTTAAGGATAAAATGCAGGCTAATGCTTTTGGTTGGCAAACAGACCCTCCAGCCATTACTGTTGCTGTAATTCAAATAATTCTTCCTAAGGGCACAGAACCTCCTGTAAAAGAAATTATAGACGGACAAATTGCTAAATTAGAAGAGAAAGGATTTGTAGCAAATATTATAAAACAAGAAGAGTTTAAAACTCCTAATGGAGCTGAAGGTATTAAAACGTTTGGAACTGGAAAATTTATGATTGATAAAGAAAAAGACATTTCTATATCTGGAGAATATGCTATGTTAAATTTTGTAGCAGAAAATATTATCCAACAAGTGATCATTACTTGGGACAAAGACGATACTTACAGTGCCGAAATAGCAGAACGTATTATAAATAGTGTTGAACTTCAAAAAGCCGAAACAAAATAATGTTAGAGAATTTTGAATTTTCAAATCCGCAGTTTTTCTGGTTATTTTTAGCACTACCAGTAGCAATCGCATGGTATATATGGAAGCGTAAAAAACAAACACCTGCCGTAAAACTATCGAGTATTAAAGGATTTAAAGCTGGAAGTAGTTTTTTACCAAAATTACGCCCGCTACTATTTTTATTGAGACTTGTAGCTCTCGCAGCACTAATTACTGCCATGGCTCGTCCTCGCACAGTAGATGTTTCTACACGTACCAAAAGCACAAGAGGTATTGATATTATTATTGCTATAGATGTATCTGCTAGTATGCTTGCAAAAGATTTACGACCTAACCGTCTTGAAGCTTTAAAACTTGTTGCTGCCGATTTTATAAAAGGAAGACCCAATGATCGCATTGGTCTTGTAGAATATGCAGGAGAAAGTTATACCAAAACGCCTATCACTAGTGATAAAAGTATTGTGTTAAGCTCACTTAATAGCATACGATATAATAATATTATAGAAGGAGGTACGGCTATAGGAATGGGATTATCTACTTCTGTAAACAGATTAAAAGATAGCAAGGCTGTAAGTAAAGTCATTATTCTAATGACTGACGGAGTAAATAATGCTGGTTTTATAGATCCAAAAATAGCAAGCGAACTCGCACTAGAATTTGGTATAAGAACTTATACTATTGGTGTCGGAACAAATGGTACAGCATTGTCTCCCGTTGCATTAAACAATAATAACTCTTTTGTATATGATAATGTACCTGTAGAGATCGATGAAGATTTATTAAAAGAGATTGCAGAAGTTACAGGAGGAAAATATTTCCGAGCGACAAACAACAAAAAACTAAAAGAAATTTACGACGAAATAGATAAACTAGAAAAAACAGAAGTAGAAGAGTTTAAGTATACGAATTATGAAGAAAAATACCGACCTCTTATTCTATTAGCAGGTATATTATTGTTACTAGAATTGCTCCTTAAATTTACTTTATTTAGAAGTTTTGTTTAATAAAATACTAATTACGCTTTCGCGAAAGCACATACAACAATGTATCTATTAGAAGAAAAAATATGGTTTTGGTTATTACTGGTAATCCCAGCAGTAATAATTTTGTTTCTAGCCGTTGTTTTTTGGCAACGTACAGCACAAAAACGTTTTGCAGACAGCGCTTTACTTAAAAAACTAAGTCCAGAACGTTCACTGTTCAAACCTACACTTAAAATTCTCGTTATAAGCCTTGCTTTATTTTGTCTCGTTGTTGCACTAGTTAACCCTAAAATGGGTACAAAACTAGAAACTGTAAAGCGAGAAGGTGTTGATCTTGTTTTCGCCATCGATGTTTCAAAAAGTATGCTCGCTGAAGATATTGCTCCTAATCGTATGGAAAAATCTAAGCAGTTAGTGACACAAATCATAAACAATTTAGGAAGCGATCGTATAGGTATCATTGCCTATGCTGGGAGTGCTTATCCTCAATTACCTATTACAACAGATTATAGCAGTGCTAAACTGTTTTTAAGTCAGATGAATACCAATATGCTTTCTAGTCAAGGAACAGCCATTAGTGAGGCCATCGAGCTTGCTAAAACGTATTATAATGACGAAGAGCAAACCAATAGAGTTCTTTTTATTGTTTCAGATGGGGAAGATCATATAGGAGAATCATCAAATATTGCAGAACAAGCAAATCAAGAAGGGATTCGCATTTTTACAATAGGTGTAGGAGAGACTACTGGAGGTCCTATCCCTTTAAAACGTAATGGTGTTATACAATCCTATAAAAAGAATCAAAACGGAGAAACCGTTATCACAAAACTGGACGAACAAACATTACAAGATATTGCCTCAGAAGCCAATGGTGAATATATTTATGGAAAGAACACATCAGATGTAACCGAGAAGGTAAAAGAAATCCTTAATGGAATGAATAAAAAAGAATTTGAAGCAAAGCAATTTGCAGATTTTAAAGATCAATTCCAATGGTTTTTAGGTGCTGGATTACTGCTTCTCTTCTTAGATGTCTTTTTGTTAGATCGCAAAACGAGTTGGCTAAAAAAATTAAATTTATTTAATGAAAACTAAAAGAACGTCATGAAACACTTTCTTTACATATATGTTATATGCTTTTCTCTGACAATAAGTGCTCAGAGCAAAAAACAAGCACCTATAAATCCGTATGCAGATACAGCAAGAGAGCTTGTGTTAGATGGTAATGAGCATCTCACTGATAACGCTTTCGCGAAAGCGGAAGTAGCCTACAGAGAAGCAATATCTTTAGACCCTACAAGTGTTCCTGCAAAATACAATGCAGGAAACAACTATTATCGTAATGAGAAGTATGAAGAAAGCATGGCTTCTTTAGTAAAAGCTTCTGAAGTTGCACAAACTAAAAAAGAAAAGCATAAAGCCTTTCATAATTTAGGAAATGCACTCTACCAACAAGAAAATTGGGAAGGCGCCGTCGAAGCATATAAAAATGCACTGCGCAATGATCCTACTGATGAAGAGACGCGTTATAATCTCATGCTAGCCAAAAAAGAAAAAGACAAAAACGGTGGCGGCGGTGGCGGTGGCGACGATGAAAATGAAAATCAAGATAAAGATCAAAATCAAGATAAGGATAAAAACGAAAAAGATAAAGACGGCGAAGGAGACGAAAAAGAGAGTGACGAAGGCGAAAAGAAAGAGACTGATGATGAAGGTGAAGAAAAAGAAGATAAAGGAGATCAGAAAGAAGATGAAAATGGAAAACCTGAGGATAAAGAAAAAGAAGAATCTAGCGATAAAGGAGACGAAAAGAAAGAAAAACCTAAGCAGCAAGCTCCGCAACCAGGACAATTATCTCCTCAGCAGGTACGTAGCCTCTTAGAAGCAATGCGTAATGAAGAACAAAAAACGCAAGAAAAAATAAATGCTAGAAAACAAAAAGGAGCAAAAGTAAAAACCGAGAAAGATTGGTAAATTCGTAACATCATTATGAAATTAAAACTGTACATATTCTCTATAATCTTGCTTTCTATAGCAACGGTATCTGCACAGGATGTGTCCTTCAATGCCAAAGTAAATAAGAAAAAGCTAGGTGTTAATGAACGATTACGTATTGACTTTGAAGTAAATCAAGATGGAGATAATTTTAAAAGACCTGATTTTAAAGGCTTCAAAGTATTTTCAGGACCTAATCAATCAGTAAGTAGAAGTTGGGTAAATGGAAAAGGAACGTATTCTAAAACCTTTAGTTACATTCTTATTCCTACAAAAAGAGGAAAATTTACAATAGAACAAGCAGAAATTACCATTAAAGGTGAGGTGTATAAATCTCCTCCTTTAGAAGTAACAGTAACTGCTGCAGTAGATAAACCAAAAGATGGGAATGACGCTGCCTATATTGCGTCAGAAAAGATCCATTTAGTAGCCGAAGTTTCTAAAAGCAGTCCTTATCTAAACCAAGCATTTACTGTTGTATACAAACTATATGTATCTCCAGAAACGAGTGTGAGTAACTGGAGAGAAATTGATTCTCCAAAATTTTCTGATTTCTGGAGTCAGAATATAGATGAAAAGCAGTTTAAAATATATGAAGGAGAATATCAAGGAGAGCCTTATAGATATGTGATTTTAAGGCGTACTGTTCTATATCCTCAAAAAACAGGAAAGCTTAATATTGAACCATTAAGTCTTAGTGTTTCTGTTGCAGTTCCTACAAATAGACGTGATATTTTTGGTCGTTTTTTAACTCAAAATGCAAACATTACTGTTGCTGCAAAAAATAGAACCGTTAATGTAAAACCATTGCCTTTAGAAGGAAGACCCGATGATTTTACAGGAGCTGTTGGAGAGTTTGATTTTACAGTAAAAACAGATAAGAATTCACTGGATGCATCTGAAGCTTTTCAATTAAGTGTAGAAGCAAATGGAAATGGAAATCTAAAACTTTTTGATTTACCAAAACCTAATTTACCTAGTAAGTTGGAGGTTTATGAACCAGAAAACGCAGATAGAGTTCGTACAAATCTAGGTGGAATGAGTGGTCTTAAAAGGAGTACATATACGGTAGTTCCTGCTTATAAAGGAAAATACCCGATCCCTCCTATCTCTTTTAGTTATTTTAACCCTAAGACAGAACGTTACGAACGTAAGACCTCAGATGAAATTGTAATAGAAGTAATGAATGGTCCTGTAGATGCTACTGCAAACATAAATACCTCTACAGCTGCAAGTGGCACAAATAAGCAACAAGTAATTGCAGCAGATAAACAATTTGCATACATAAAATCTACTCCGAATCTTCAATCTATCACAAAGAAGCAATTTTTTAAATCTGGATTATTCTGGACATTATTAGGCGTACCCTTTTTATTCATTCCTATCGCAATGATTGTTCGCAAAAAACGACAAGCATATACTAGCGATGTACAAGGTAATCGTATTAGAAAAGCAGATAAACTTGCACGCAAGTTCTTGAGTGAAGCTAAAAAGAATTTAGGAAGTCAAAAAGAGTTTTATATCGCTATGGAACGTGCACTTCATAATTACCTTAAAGCAAAACTCAATATTCAAACGAGTGAGATGAGTAAAGATCGTATTACGAGATTGCTTAAAGAGCGTGAAGTAGATCAATCAACGACCATCGAATTTATTGGCCTTTTAGAAAGTTGTGAATTTGCTAGATATACACCTTCTAGTAATGTAGCTATGCAACAGGATTATGATAAGGCTGTACGTGTAATATCAACCATGGATAAACAGTTATAAGATGACAAAAATTTCAAAATTCTTTCTTGTTGTCGTAACTTTCCTTTTAAGTTGCACAACCTATGCACAACAAACAGATCTCTTATTTAAAGCTGGTAATGATCATTATGCACAAGGGAGATTTCAAGAAGCTATTGATGCTTACAAAAGAATATTAGATCAAAACGTCGAGTCTGCCGAACTTTATTACAATCTCGCAAATGCACATTATAAATTGAACAATGTGGCGCCTACGGTATATTATTATGAAAAAGCGCTACAACTTGCTCCAGCAGATCCAGATATACGCAATAATGCCGCTTTTGCAGAAAACATGAAAATAGACGCTATAGAAACCCTTCCCGTAAACACATTACAGGAATGGACAAATAGTGCCATAAGCTTGTTTACTATAGATGGATGGGCAAAAGCCGCTGTGATATGTGTGATTCTTTTTGTACTCTTCTTTTTAGGGTATTATTTTGCATATAATACCACAAAAAAACGTGCATTTTTCATTTCGTCTCTCGTCGTATTGATTTTAGCTATTATAAGTGTGAGTTTTGCATATACCGCTTTCGCGAAAGCGGAACAAGACAACCCTGCTATTGTATTCACATCTGAAGTAGAAGTAAAAAGCGAACCTAACTTATCAAGCACCCAAGCCTTCAAACTCCATGAAGGAACCAAAGTGTTTGTTTTAGAGGAAGTTAATGAATGGAATAAAATCAAACTTATTGATGGTAAAACGGGTTGGATTCCTAAAGGAGATATCAAATTATTAAACAATTTTTAAAATCCCTTAACTAAACTTACCATAAATTTCTTTAACTTAGTTTTTTTGAAAAGTATCGCTATCATATCGCTTTCTTGCATGTTGTCTCTTTCTATTTTGGGGCCCTCTTTTTTGATGCTTATAGATAGCCATTGTGATATTGAAATTGCATTAGATTTTGGTGAAGAAGAAAG
The DNA here is from genome assembly GCF_947492535.1 of uncultured Dokdonia sp. Classification (GTDB taxonomy): domain Bacteria; phylum Bacteroidota; class Bacteroidia; order Flavobacteriales; family Flavobacteriaceae; genus Dokdonia. Next base: position 128,072 of record NZ_CANLNH010000002.1, read on the forward strand.
TAAAAAAGATGCAAAAAAAGAACTTGATGAAAAAGACGCTTTCTTTCAATTATATACGACTCCTGTAATTGAAAAAAAATGCCGTCAAATATCTCAAAACAATCATATATTACATCAGTATAGAAATCATATTATTGATGTACAATCACCTCCTCCAAAGTATAGTCTTTATATTTAAATCTGTATACGCTCTATAAAATTATAAGGAATAGAAGTACCATTCATAGATTCCTTTTTGAGTAAGATACCCATTACTATTTTAAACTAAACAAGCTATGTGGTTTTTAGCATAGCATTATATTTATTACCATGTTCAAATATTTAAAGAACGATCTACCCGCTAGTATCGTTGTATTTTTTGTAGCACTTCCGTTATGTTTAGGAATTGCTCTTGCCAGTGGCGCCCCTCTCTTTTCTGGTCTTATTGCAGGTATTATTGGAGGTATTGTTGTAGGCGCATTAAGTGGATCTCAAATAGGAGTAAGTGGTCCTGCTGCAGGTCTAGCTGCTATTGTACTAGCTGCCATTGATCAATTAGGGTTTCAAATATTTCTTTCAGCTGTTGTGATTGGTGGAGTGATCCAAGTACTCTTTGGAATAGCTAAATTAGGAATTATAGGGTATTATTTCCCAAGCTCTGTAATACGAGGAATGCTTACAGGAATTGGAATTATTATTATATTAAAACAAATTCCTCATTTCCTTGGAAAAGATGATGATCCAGAAGGAGACTTCGCTTTTTTTCAAATAGATGGAGAAAACACGTTTACTGAAATCATAAATGCTATTGGAGATCCTAGTCTTGGTCCCACTTTAATAGGTTTGATTTCTTTAGCAATACTTATATTATGGAGTAATGTTCTTTCTAAAAAATCAAAAATATTTCAATTAGTTCAAGGACCATTGGTCGTTGTTGTTGTTGGAATTATTTATCATTTATTAACTCAGGGAACTGATTTTGGGATTTCTCAACAACATTTGGTTTCTCTTAGTGAGGATAGAAATACCGATAATTTATTAACACAATTTGTAACACCTGACTGGAGTCAAGCATTAACAACTCCTGTTCTGATTACGGCTTTTACAATTGCATTGGTAGCAAGTTTAGAAACCTTATTGTGTGTAGAAGCGACTGATAAGCTGGATCCAGACAAGCGTGTTACTCCTACAAATCGTGAGTTATTAGCACAAGGAGCTGGAAATATTATTTCAGGATTTATAGGAGGATTGCCAATTACTCAGGTAATTGTACGTTCATCTGCCAATATTCAATCGGGTGGAAAGACAAAATCATCGGCCATTATTCATGGTTTTCTATTAATTGCATCTGTAGCAGCTATCCCGTTTTTATTACAAATGATTCCGCTCTCTGTTCTAGCTGCCGTACTATTTATTGTAGGATATAAACTAGCGAAACCTTCAACGTTTAAAGCTATGTATAATGGAGGTTGGACACAGTTTGTTCCATTTATCGTTACTGTTTTAGGAATTGTTCTTACAGATTTACTAAAAGGATTAGCTTTAGGATTAATTGTAGGTGTTATTATTGTGCTGTATAAGAGTTATAAAAACTCCCATTTCTTACATAAAGAAAATGATGATCCTACAGATGGAAAAGTAAAAATGACACTTGCTGAAGAAGTAACCTTTTTTAATAAAGGTTCTATTTTAAAAGAGTTAGACGCATTGCCAGAAAATTCATTCTTAGAGCTTGATGTTAGAAAAACACGTTATTTAGACCCAGATATTATTGAAATACTTGAAGATTTTGCTCATAAAGCAAAACAACGTAATATAGATATCAAACTCGTTTCAGAACGTGGCATTGTAGAAAACCCACCTAGTTACATTGAATTTTTTAAACTTAGACCTAAAACATCATAACTATGAAAGCATTAAATAAAGATACACAAGCAGCTATTACACCAGCTGATTCATTACAAAGATTAAAAGATGGTAATGCAAGATTTACTTCTACATCACAAGCGCAACGTAACCTTCTAGAACAAGTAAGTGATACTTCAGGGGGTCAGTGGCCACATGCGGTTGTTTTAAGTTGTATAGATTCTCGTGTTCCCGTAGAAACTATTTTTGATCAAGGTATCGGAGATATTTTTAGTGCACGAGTTGCAGGTAATGTTGTAAGTCCTCATATTACAGCAAGTATAGAATATGGCTGTAAAGTTGCTGGATCAAGAGTTGTTGTTATACTGGGCCATACAGGCTGTGGAGCTGTAAAAACTGCCATTCAGGATGCAAATGCTGTAAGTCCATTACAACTAGGCAGTATCAGATCATTATTAGATAATATTAAGCCTTCAGTACATGCTGTACAAACGCCAGATACGATTAGTGAGCGCACGTATGAGAATAAAGAATTTTTTGATGCTGTTGTATACAAAAATGTAGCGCTTACAATAGAAAATCTCAAAAATGACTCTCCTGTTTTAAAAGAAATGGAAGAGAATAAAGAGATAAAAATTGTAGGTGCCGTATACAGTGTAGGCGATGGAAAAGTTACTTTTATGGACTAATCACATAAAATGTAGTATTTTTAGAAGGCTGATTATTTTATATTTAAAAGATCAGCCTTTTATTTTTAGTTCTTTATCTAATTAACCATAATCAATAATTCAGTGAAAGATTTTTTTAAACATTTAAAAGGAGATGCATTTGGCGGAATCACCGCTGGTATTGTTGCCTTGCCTTTAGCATTAGCTTTTGGAGTATCATCAGGTTTAGGTCCAAGCGCTGGACTATATGGAGCTATTTTTATTGCTTTTTTTGCAGCACTTTTTGGGGGTACATCGACACAAATATCTGGCCCCACGGCTCCAATGACAGCCGTAAGTATGGTTGTGATAGCAAGTATTGTATCTACAAATGATGGAGATGCTTCTAAAGCATTACCTATTATCCTAACTGTTTTTCTTTTAGCAGGACTCATACAAATAGGATTAGGTCTTTTGGGAATTGGGAAATATATTAAATATATCCCCTACCCTGTTGTGTCAGGTTTTATGACTGCTATTGGGGTTATGATCATTATCACACAAATTTTACCTGCTTTAGGCTATTATCCTAAAGAAGATACAGCTTATGTAGACACCTTTAAACCACAAGCAAACGAAGTCATACTAGATAATATTCTGAAAGAAGAAAAAGGGGAAGCAATTCTTTCTATTAATGATTTTGAAGAATCTATTAAAACAGCTAAAAGTATAACTCCAGACCAAATTAACACAGAAGCCAAAACACTTGCCGCTTCAAATGCTTCTGGAGTAATTGGTGCTGTAAAGTTAATGCCTAAAGCTTTAAAAAACATTAATTTCTTGGAACTCATTCTGGCGTTAGCAACTATTCTAATTATTTATGGTTTTAAAAGGATCACAAAAGCAGTCCCTAGCACTTTAGTCGCATTAGTTGTGGTTTCTGGTATCGCTTATTTTGCAAAACTAAATTACATTTCTATTCAAGAAATTCCTTTTGGTTTTCCTACACCTAATACTGAAATCTTTACCAGTTTTAGCTTAAGTGCAATTACGCCTTATATTCTAGCCTCTGTCTCCTTAGCTTTTTTAGGAACTATAGATTCTCTGCTTACTTCTGTAATCGCAGATAACATGACCAAAACGAAACATAAGCCTAATAAAGAATTAGTCGGTCAAGGAATTGGGAATGCTATAGCCTCTATATTTGGAGGGATTCCTGGGGCTGGAGCTACGATACGTACCGTAGTGAATATCAATGCAGGAGGTAAAACAAAGCTTTCTGGAATGATCGCTGCAGTACTTCTGTTGGTTATTCTATTAGCATTAGGTCCTGTAGCTTCAAAAATACCAGCAGCTGTTCTTGCAGGAATTTTATTAACGGTAGGAATTGGTGTTATGGATTATAAGGGTCTAAAGGCTATACCTAATCTTCCTAGAGACATCAATTTATTTGGATTAAAACTAAGCTCCGAAGTGCTTATTATGCTTATTGTTTTAATTCTTTCTGTTTTTTGGAATTTGATTAATGCTGTAGGTATCGGACTTGTTCTTTCTTCATTAATGTTTATGAAAAAGATGGGAGACTTTACAGCGAGACAGTCTAAAGTTTTAAATTATATAGATACCCGAGAAAATGAAATTCTGTGGAGTGACGAGGCCTCTTTCCCAGAAACATTAAAAGAAGAAATCTTTATAAAGCACCTAAGTGGGCCGTTGTTTTTTGGATATACCAATGAGTTTCAAGAATTATCAGAACAAATATCTGATACCGCTTCTCATGTAATTTTACGTATGGATAAAGTCCCTTATATGGATCAGTCTGGAGTTTATGCCGTAGAAGATACGGTACTAGCATTACAATTACGAGAGATTAGTGTTTATATTGTTGGTGTTCAAAAGCAACCACTATTTATGATGGAACGTATTGATATTGTTCCAGATTTAATTCCAAAGGAGTATATCTTTAAAACGTTTGATGAGTGTATGAATCACTTACAAACTTTTGTAAAAGATAAAAATTAATGAGTATACGCTTTAACGCTTCGATTTCGCGAAAGCGTACTTAATAACATTTAAAAAGGGGAATCTATTCAGATTCCTCTTCTTCTTTTTTGTCTGGATTGTATATATTTTCTTCTTTGGCTTTTGCTAGAATAGACGGAAGAATAAGTGGCGCAACAGATTTTACAGGGGTAAAAAGAACAGACTCTTCCATAGCTTCTTCGCTTACAAAACCAATACGATCATTTGCCGCATTTAAAAACATAATAACCACACTTAGTAAAAAAGCAAACTTAAGTACAGAAAAAACAGCACCCGCAAGTTTATTGACAATACCAAGCATCGCAAAATCTGCTATTTTGGTAAGCAGTTTTCCAGCCATAGAAATGGCTACAACAATAATAACAAATGTAATAGCAAAAGCTGTAAGGTTAATCACTTGTTCACTCCAAGATGTCTTTTCTGCTAGCCAGTCTCCCACAAAATGAGAGAAATAAATAGCACCAAAAATACCCGCTATAAGCCCAATTAACGACGCTAACTCTACAAACAAGCCTTTTTTATAGCCTTGTATAGCGCCCAAAATGAGAATAATCCCAAAAACAATATCGATCGTATTCATATCATAAATATAGTAATTTAACCTATGTAAAGTTATCTTTGCTATTATCTATGGCAAGAGACACACAATTAAAAGAACGATGGGAAACTGTTGTAGAACTTCTTTCAGAACGTTTTGCAGATGGAGACACATTAGATCTTGATAGTATTATATATTTAATAGGTATTCAAGAATTAGGGCAGTTAAATACTACCTTTAAAAAAGATGATAAGGTCAATTTAATGCATATTGCGATATGTAGATTATTGGAACCTTTTGGGTATTATCAGTTTGATTTTGAAGATCCTGATGGATGGCCTCACTATAAGATTATCGAACCTTTACCTCCCCTAAAGGCTGGAGAACAACAAATCTTAATGAAAGAAGCTATTGTCCAATATTTTATGGAAAAAGAGCTCATCTCTTAAACATACCATGGGTTTAGATTATACAGATGGTTGCGTAAATTTTAGAGATGTTGGTGTTTTTATCCATCTAATTTCTGGAAAACAGGTACTCCCTGAAAATCGTATTTATAGAGGAGGCAGTATCGATTATATAAAAGATCATAAGGAAATTGAGCACGTAAAATCAATTATTAATCTTAGAAATGGCCCAGATCCTGATTACTTTGACATAGATTATCTACACTTCCCTATGTCAAACAAAATTGAAAAATACGATACTACACAAAGAGAAGTTCGTACTTGGTTAAATAAGATTATAGGCACTTTTGAAAAACCAGCTTTACGCTTTCCTATACTCATACATTGTCTTTCTGGAAAAGATAGAACAGGTATTGTTATAGCAGCAATACTTCTTATTCTAGGAATTGATAAAAAGGTAATTATAGAAGAATATTTACTAAGTGATGGAGATGTGGATAAGGATCTTATCTCAATGTCTATAGAAGGAATGAAAAATATAGATGACTATTTTAACAGAGTAGATCTCACAAAAGTTAAAGAACAGCTTCTTAAAAACGAATAGTAAAAATAGTAATACACTAAAACACACTATTATTTGTTGGAATTTATTTCTACTTGAGGGACTTTATTCTAGATAATGAAGTGTCTTCATTGAGAGATGAGAATAAACAAGTTCTTAGAAATAAAGGTGTATTTTAGTATACAGTTTAGATCTTATCTACCAAGGAATACATTCTCCTGACATGCATGTTCCTGGGCAATGTTTACCTCCTCTGTAACAGTTTGATCCGTTTGGTCCACTACATGGATATGGTACATAACCTCCACTTACCGCTTTTTGATCTTTTGAGCTAATCTCCTTAGCTCCCTGGAATTCTAACATTTTTTTTAACATAATTTAAATTTTTGATTCCTTATAAAGATATATAAAAAAGAAGCTCAATACTGTTAATTTCATTTTTTAACTATTTGTTTTTCAGCTAAAAACAATACTTTAAAGAGTATTCTTTAGAGATCTATTAATACAAAAAGCATGAATCTTTTAGAAAACGATCAATGGTTGTATTTATAATCAAGTACAAAAGAGCAATATTCTTTAGATATAGACCACAAATACCCGTTTTTTACTAAATTTGCACCTCTCGATTTTTAAAGGGATAAAATCATAGCTATGCTAGACAAGATCAAAGAACACATAGAAAAAGTAGAAGCATTTACGGCCTCTACATTAGAAGAGGTAGAAGCATTCAGAATTAAATATTCTGGAAAGAAAGGGTTGGTTAATGATTTTATGGCAGAGTTTCGTAATGTACCTAATGAGCTTAAGAAAGATTATGGACAAGTTGTCAATAAGCTTAAAACTGTAGCTTTAGAAAAAGTAAATACACTTAAGGAAACATTAGAAGATGCAGTCGACGCTTCTACTAATGGAATTAATGACACTTCTAGACCTGGTGAAGCTATAGAGATAGGTGCACGTCATCCTATATCTATTGTAAAAAATCAAATTATCGATATATTTTCTCGTATTGGATTTAATGTATCTGAAGGTCCAGAAATTGAAGATGACTGGCATAACTTTTCTGCGTTAAATTTACCAGAATATCACCCAGCACGTGATATGCAGGATACCTTCTTTATCCAAACAGATCCAGATGTATTATTACGTACACATACCTCATCTGTGCAGGTACGTTACATGGAAAATAACAAACCACCTATCCGTACCATATCTCCAGGACGTGTGTATCGTAATGAAGCAATAAGCGGTCGTTCGCACTGCTTTTTCCATCAAGTAGAAGGATTATATATAGACAAGGATGTTTCTTTTGCTGATTTAAAACAAACGCTTCAATATTTTACCACTGAAATGTTTGGAAAAAGTAAAATTAGATTACGTCCTTCTTACTTTCCGTTTACAGAGCCTAGTGCCGAGGTTGATGTGTATTGGGGTCTGGAAACAGAAACCGATTACAAAATGACCAAAGGAACGGGTTGGTTAGAAATTATGGGTTGTGGAATGGTAGATCCCAACGTACTTGAAAACTGTGGTATTGATAGTAAAGAATATAGTGGTTTTGCTTTTGGTATGGGAATAGACCGTATTGCGCTATTACTTCATCAAATTTCTGATATCCGTATGCTCAGTGAAAACGATATTCGTTTCTTAGAGCAATTTAAAAGTGCTTTATAAGGTTTTGCTTTCGCGAAAGCGTAATAAGAAAGCTTAAAATCTAGAATCAAAAGTCTATAGTTTAAGTGATCATTTTGTCTTATCCTGAAGTTAAAAGTTATGGAAGAATATACTTTTGAAACCGAACGACTTGGTATGCGTCCCACCGCTGTAGAAGATGCTCATTTCATATTCGAGTTACTAAATACTCCTAAATGGCTTCGATACATTGGAGATCGCCAAGTGCATACAGAAGAAGATGCCGTAACCTATATCAAATCAAAAATGCTCCCACAATTTAAGGAAAGGCAGTTTGGAAATTATATAGTCATCAGAAAAGAAGATCATCATAAAATAGGATGCTGTGGTCTATATGATAGAGAAGGATTAGAAGGTATTGATGTGGGTTTTGCTTTTTTACCTTCTTATGAAGGAAAAGGGTATGGGTATGAGAGTACGTCTAAACTTATGGAATATGGAAAAGACGTACATGGAATTACTCACGTAAATGGTATCACTATTAAAGAAAATATAGGCTCACAAAAATTACTAGAAAAATTAGGGCTTAGGTATATAAAAACTATTACACTCCCCAAAGACCCTGACCCTTTATTATTTTATTCTAATTCAACTGACCATGCGTAAAGATATTGAGATTCCTGAAGTAAAAGATGTATACATCGCTGTTGTAAAAGAACTTCACGAAGAGTTTAAAACCGAAGATTGGAATGCCTATATCATTAATGATGGGAATGAACCTCTAGAAATTGTTCTTATTACAGTACAGGGCTATAATGAAACGCAGATGACAACACATATGCGTCACAAAATTGCTGTCTTACCAGCTAAAGGGTTTGCAAAGATTGAGTTTATAGAAGAACGTGTCTTTAAATTAGATAACTTTTACACTGTTACCTATTTCTTGAATAACAAGATGTATGAAAAACGTTGGGAATTTCCTGCAAATAGTATAAAAGACTCAAATATGACTTCTGTTCCTGTAATGAGTAAAAAAGGGGTTTTAGCTAAATAAATAGTTAATCCAATCTATCTGCAAGTTTCTTAAAAACCTTTTTAGGTTCTTTTCCTTTGTATAAAATACTATGTACAGCTTCTATAATAGGAATACGTGCTTTCTTTTCACGTGTATTATTAAGGTCTAAAGCACTCTTTGCTGCATAATACCCTTCTGCAACCATAGACATTTCCATCTGAGCACTCTTTACCGTATATCCTTTTCCAATCATATTCCCAAACATTCTATTTCTACTAAAAACAGAATATCCAGTTACCAATAAATCTCCTAGATAAGCAGAACCATTAATGTCACGCTTCATCTTATGCGCACGTTTTACATACCGTTTAATCTCCCGTATGGCATTACTCATTAAAACGCTTTGGAAATTATCTCCATACCCTAAACCATGCGCAATTCCAGCAGCAATAGCATAAATATTTTTTAAGGTAGCTGCATATTCTATTCCTATAATATCATCACTAGTTGTACACTTTATATAATCACATGAAACATGATCTGCTACTGTTTGCGCAATCTCATTATTTGCACACGCAATAGTTAAATAAGACAATCTCTCAAGTGCTACTTCTTCTGCATGACAAGGTCCAGAAATAACGCCTATATTCTCAAATGGTATATTGTATACATCGTGAAAATGAGCTCCTACAAGCTTACCACTTTCAGGCATAATTCCCTTGATGGCAGAAAATATGATTTTACCCTCTAAAGAAACCTCTAAATTTTTAAGTTCCCCACCTACAAAAGCAGACGGTACCGCAAAAATGAGGATGTCTGCATGCTTTACAATCTCATTAATATCATTACTTAATAATAACTGATTAGGATCAAACTCTACAGCGCTTAAATAACTAGGGTTATGCTGTTCTCTTTTTAAGTGCTCTATAGCATATAAACTACGCATATACCATCCTACTTGGTCTAAATTTTCGCAAAGCATTTTTACGATAGCTGTTGCCCAACTTCCACCACCAATTACCCCAAATGTTGGTTTTTCTTTCACACGTTTAAATTTTAATGATCACTTAATAATGTATTCATGCTTTTTGTAAAAATAAGACATTTTTTATCATTATACCTATAGGATTGGAGTTGAGTGCGCTTTCGCGAAAGCATAAAAATAAATACTAAATATCTTATTGTCAATTACTTATATTTTTGGCACGCCATTTGGTTTTATATAAGCAAATCAAAAAACAGCAAGATTATGAAGACGATCAAACTCCTTTCGGCATTTGCACTAGTGGCAACTTTATGTACTTCATGTTATACAGAAGTAATTATTGAAGAAGATATTGTAGTAGTAGACGCACCTGTTATTACATTAAATGATGTATTGAATGATTATGAAATCTGGTATGTAGATATTAATCGTTCATCGGGTAATACGGTGATTCCTTTTTTAAAGAAAGCGTTTACGATCTCTTTTAGAAACGGAAATATCTTTGCAAATAATAATCTTTCTGGCATTGGAAATAATGGTGGTGGTTTTGGAATAGATGTAGGGTATTATGATACTATTAATTTTGAATTAGATGCCTTTCATGACCTAGATGGGTCGTATAGCTTTGATGTGCGCCAGCTGTCTGTAAATGAAATAGAATTATATCATCCTAATACTGGAGCTAGTTATATTCTAGAAGGATACCAAAGAAGTACGTTCGATTACGACCTTGTATTTTATGAGAACATCCATTACTTCTTACAAGAGTTTGAAGCTTGGGAGAAAACCTATACAAGTGATGAAGGAACTATCAATCCATTTGATAATGAAAACTTCCTTCAATTCCTTCCAGCTGGACAAAGTGGTAATTTTAGGAGTTCAGAAGATGTAAATGGCACGGCTATTGATACTATATTTTGGGATTATGACGGTATTTATGATGTAGATGATGTTCCTGGGAATTTGTATCAAAAAACTTTAACATTAGATTATAACTTTCCAGACAATGAATTTTTTGAACTGATCGTTATAGATGACGAAACCATAGAGTTGTTCCAGATAAGTACAGGAACCACTTATGAATTCAAAGGAAGAGGATACATAGAGTATAAAATTTCTAGAGAAAATAAAGATAAAAATGCTCCTAAGTATAGAAAGAAAACTGAGGACATTAAAAAAGACATACAAGCGCTTAAAACAAAAAAGCTTCAAAAGCTAACAGCGCTATAAAAATTTTGGTTGGTTATTTAGTTTGAAACCGCTCACCTAGTGTTAATTTATAGTGTGGGCGGTTTCTTTTTGTGTAAAATATTATTCACAACAAATAATAGAAACAGTACTGTTTATCCGTAATGTTTTAACATTTTTTCCATAGGTTTAATAAGTTTTTGTGTATTATATCGAATAATTATGTTTTTTGTCGATTATGTGGTTCTTAATTTTTAGATTTAGCCCGATTAACCCCAAATCAATATAATTATGAAGAAAATTACCTTGCAACTATTTGCATTAGTTACACTGCTAATGCAAAGTTGTTCCCCCGAACAAATTGAAGACGATTCTTTAAACCTTTCATTAGACCCTAATTTTAGGGTTACTGAAGCTATCATTAATGACGTAGTCCAGCACAACAACAGGATCTCCTTACCAGATGGAGGAAATGAACCTTGCTTATCTACAAATCTTATTGCTGGTCAGCATCATATAGCTGGTACTGTTACAGTAGATATAGATGGTAGTGATATTATCATTACGTATACTACAAATGAAGACTGGACCATAGGAGCTACACATTTAAGTATTGGTAATTGTGCTGAACAAACAATTCCTACTACAGGTTCTGGAAACCCTAAAGTAGGGCATTTTGAACATTCTTCAACACATAGTGATGGAACAAATCAAGTTGTTTACATACTCGACACATCTGTTTTAGATGACAACTATTGTTTTGCTGCACACGCAGAAGTTTCTGGTCCTACAGGTGGAGAAACTGCTTGGGCAGAAGGTGAAGAGTTTGAAGGCAATAACTGGGCAATGTACGTAAATGCATTGTTATCAGATTGTGATACTGACGATGGAGGCACTCCTCCAATTATTTTCTAAACAACAAAATGACATTCTACATAAAGGCTAATTATTTTATAATTGGCCTTTATTTTTAATAACTAACTGAGAATAAATCTTTAATCAAGAGCATAATATAAATTAATGACCCTATCGCTAAAAAAGTAGCTACTACTTTTTTAAAGGAAGTCGATTCTTTTCTTGCTTTTATAATTGTATAAATACAAGTCAATCCACAAAAGACACAAACTGTCAGAATTATAATAAATAAGGCTAGCGGTACTTTAGTATCAGTAATTCTTTTTACTCCTTGTAGCAAACTAATCACAAAGAATGATATCAGTGCAAGAATACCAAAGTAATAAGATCGTCTTGAGTATGGGTTTTCTATATCAAGCTTTGGCATTTTTACAATTTTATGACTTATAAAAATTCATTTCGTCAAGATATTGAAACACCTCATAAGGAAGTAGTGGTCGCACATTCTTCTTTTCCTTAATCCCATTACGTATCGCTGTAGACGAGACTTCCATAATAGGAGCTGCTACGCGATGTATTTTAGGGTGATTATCAAACTGAGTCTCTATAATACCTTCAGAAATGCGAGGGTATACATATACCTCATGATTTTCTAGTATTACTTCATAGTTTTTCCACTTATGAAGGCTTTTCAAGTTGTCTTCTCCCATAATAAGACAAAACTCATGGTCTGGATATTTTTCTTCAAGGTGTGCAAGTGTATACACTGTATAATTAGGTTGTGGAAGTGAAAATTCAATCGTACTCGCTTCGATTTTTGGATATTCATCCAATGCCCGCTGTACCATCTGATATCTATGGTTATTATCGAGTAAGCTACTTTTCTTTTTAAAAGGATTATGAGGTGTAATCACCATCCATATTTTATCCAAATCACTATATTCTGCCATGTGATTTGCAATAGCCAGATGTCCTATATGTATAGGATTAAATGTGCCGAAATACAGTCCTATCTTCAAGAGTTATGGGTGTTTAAAAAAGATCTATTTGTATCTTATATGTTTTTTTCAAATCTCAAATCTACTCTTCCTCTTCTTCGTCTCTTCGTAATGGAATTTTAAGAAATTCCTCTACAAGTGTATCTGCTTCTCCTAATGCTTTATCCAAATTATCATTAAGTATAATATGATCAAATTGAGGTGCCGTTGCTAACTCTACAGAGGCTTTTGCAATACGCATATTGATTTTATCTTCACTTTCTGTCTTACGCTTTTTAAGACGTATTTTAAGCTCATCTACACTCGGAGGTTTTACAAAAACAGCAAGGGTACGTTCTGGAAATTTCTTTTTAATACGCAATCCTCCTACCACATCAATATCAAAGATCACATGTTTCCCCATGGCCCAAATACGATGTACTTCTTCTTTAAGTGTTCCGTAAAAATTATCTCTATATACCTCTTCCCACTCTAGGAAATCTTCATCTTTAATATGCTGCTTAAATTCTTTAAGAGAGATAAAGTAATAATCTTTTCCATCTTGCTCTTCTCCTCTCGCTTCACGACTTGTGGCAGAAATACTGAATTCTAAATTGAATTCTTCTTGAGCCAGTAAATGTCGTACAATTGTTGTTTTACCACTTCCAGAAGGAGCTGAAAAAACAATAAGTTTCCCAAAGTGTTTTTTTATTTCTGTCACGTCTTATACTCTTAAAGTACGTTTAGCATTTGTTCCTTTACTTTCTCTAATTCATCTTTCATTTGCACTACCAGTTGTTGCATGGGCGCATAATTAGATTTTGAACCAATAGTATTGATCTCACGACCTATCTCCTGACTAATAAATCCTAATTTCTTTCCATTAGAATTATCAGAATTTAATGCCTCAGTAAAATACGCTAAATGGTTTTTAAGACGTACTTTTTCTTCGGTAATATCATATTTCTCTAAGTAATATATAAGCTCTTGCTCAAAACGATTTTCGTCAAGTTCTACTTTAAGATCTGCTACGGCTCTTTCTAAACGTATTTTTACACTATCTAGACGATCTACATCCATGACAACTACTTTTTCAAGTAACTCTTGTAAATTCTTAATACGCAGCTCGAATTCCCCTTTAAGAGAAGCCCCTTCATCAGACCTGTAGACATTAATTTCTTCAAGTGCTAGATCTAATGTGTCAACAATGCTTTTATATTCGTTTTCGTCCATTTCTTCACGCTCTGTTTTTAAAGCATCAGGAAGACGTACCGCCATTTTTAAAAGCTCTGCAGCATTTGTATCTGCTACATTTCCTAACTGTCGCATATACTCTTTTACGATTCCTTCGTTGACTTTGGTATTTGTATTTTCTCCCGTACTCTCTACATACAATGCAAAATCTACTTTTCCACGTTCTAATGATTTTGCAACACGATTACGCATCGCAAGTTCTTTTTCTCTATAGGTAGATGGAATCCGGGCATTAAGATCTAAACTCTTACTATTAAGAGATTTAACCTCAATGGTAATTTTTTTTCCAGGAAGTTGTAATACACTCTTCCCAAAGCCAGTCATTGATTTTATCATATCAGCAAATATAAGAGTTTTACTAGGATCATATAAGCTATCTATAATTAAGAAATCTTACGTTTCTTTTTGAGTACGCTTTCGCGAAATCGAACTAGTGAGACCTGCCTGTCGGCAGTCAGGTTCATGACCATAGGGAGAACGAAGCGTTAAAGCGTATACAGCTACATCTCGCGAAAAATCAAAATACATGAAAAAAGTACAAGTACTTTACCTAATTAAAAAAAGGGTATTTGCCCCAAATAATAACATCTATTGCCCCTGATGAATCCTTAATAATTGTAAGAATTTTGGGTCTCAGACTCAAAAACAAAAAAGCAATTATGACTAGTTCTGTTATCATAAATTCCATAGGAACAGCAAAACCCATTGCATCTAAAATCTTATCAGATGCCTTTGAAATTCCTCAAGAGCTCATTACCAAACTTATTTACGGCGCTCCTTCTGTTTTGCTCCATAAAGTAGATGAAAAACTTGCAGATAAAGCCACAAAAACACTATCTCAACTAGGTTTAGAAGTAAGTGTACAAGATGCTTCTGTATCGGTACCTACCAACAATACCAGTTATGAAATAAGTGTCTATATAGAAGACATAGAAGCATTGCCTACAGTGACTCGACAAGTGAGTGAATTCTTAGGATGTAGTCTTAAAGAAGCCTTTCATCTTCTAGCTGAACCTTCGGGTATTATACTTGGTGGTGTTTCAAAAGCAACCGTCGATGCGTTTTCAAAAAGAGTAGATGCCAGAGTAGTCGCTTCTCAAATAACAAATGACACCTATACCATCACTCTGCAACCTGACCAGGACGTATTAGTACAACAGATTTCTAAAGAATTAAAAACAAAAGAATATCCTTTTGTAAATATTTCATACACCGATAGTCAACGCATATGGCGTAAATACGGAACTAGTAATAAAATCACCATATGTAACGAGAGTCATCTTCGTTATGAGCTTCTCTTAGAAAAAGTGAATCCGTCCAATCCTCGTTACAAAGAAACCCTTACCACTACGATTGGAATGCCAGAAGAAATTATAGATACCGTATTAGCAAATCTTCCTGTACAATTAGAAGAAGGAATCACGATACAAGAAACTATTGCACTAATAGAAACCTATAAAATGGCTGGACTACAATGTTCTTGTAGGCCTTTAGCTACTACAGATACGCAAGTAAACATAAATCCGATAGTCAATCTAGAAGCTACACGAAATTTATTAAGTCAATTTATTACAGAAGAAGAACTCCCTTCCAAAGAAGGACAATCTTGGACATCTCCGTATATCAAAAAATTGATCGCACGCTATATAGAATCAAAATTAACTGAAATACAAACCTCACTAGAAATCAATGCCTAATGGAAACATCTACTAAAAACGAAACATTACATATACGTATCGCTGAAAAAGGAAAGTTGTATAGCCTAGAAGGAAACTACAAAGAAGCCTTGCGCCATTATAAAGAAGCTATCAAAATGATGCAACAATTTAAGGATAGTGAAATCTTCTTTCAACACTATAGCCAATGTGTGATGGAAGCTTTAGAATTATCTGGCGCTCATGATGAAGTGATTAGTTTTTGCGAGCGTTATATAGACTTTTTAGATCAGAAAGATGATGATAGTATAATTATCAAAAAACACTATGCAACTGTACTCGAAAAGAAAGCAATTCAACACCTACATAAAGATGAGAAAGACATCTCATTAGAACTGCTAAAAGAAGCTCAAAGCCATGTAGGTAATGGAAAGCAACCTATTACTGATCAATTAGTAAACTGGTTACAACGTGGCTTCATGATTACAAAACAACAAATCGCTGCTTTACAAAAGAAACATCAATACTTTATTGTTCGCGCAGATCTTGTCAATCCAAAAATAGCTTTTGAGCTTCCAGAAATCATTTCTTAATTATTAAAACAAAACAAAAACAATGAGTTATACCGAAGATATTACGAACGGTGCTAGCATTTTACAACAAGTAGATGTTACAGACATTATTACATCGCTTGCTCTTGGCATCGCAGAAGCTCAAGAAAAGCTAGATGATAATTCTATTAAACAACTTACCAAGCTATCTGAAACAGAAGTTGGCGATAAGTCATTATTAGAATTAGGTTTTACACCTGCATTTTATTCTTTTGATTATGCAGACGTAAGTGCTTCTATAAGCCTGCGTATGGCATTAAAAAAATCAGACGAATTTGGTTTAAAGTTAAGTGCAGACTATAAGAGTAATGCCGATTTTGATAAAGATTTTTTTAAGAGTTTAGAAGACAAAAAGAAGAAGAAGACTCGAAAAGAATTTAAATCTGTAAAGGATATTTCGCTTAAAGCGAAAATAGAAAGTAACATCACCCTTAATGCTGATTCTTATAACATGCATCAAGAAGATGGAGCTATCTCTAGAGTTGAAGATTTTGGAGAAAATGTACGTACAAATAATCAAGAATACCGTGTAAGTAAAGAAATTGAAGAGGCTAAAGAAGTTGTAAACCAATCTTCTACTGGAGTTATTATACGAAAAGCAGGACCTTATGTTACGGTGTATCTTCCACAAGCT
Organism: uncultured Dokdonia sp.; assembly: GCF_947492535.1. Classification (GTDB taxonomy): domain Bacteria; phylum Bacteroidota; class Bacteroidia; order Flavobacteriales; family Flavobacteriaceae; genus Dokdonia. The sequence continues at coordinate 144,920 of NZ_CANLNH010000002.1, forward strand.
CCAAATGAAACTGTTGGACTACTGAAACTAGATAGCACATATCCTTCTGTTGCAGGAACAACCATCACGTTAAAATCGGGTGTTACTTTTGATAAGATAACAGATTTTGACACCACTTTTGATGCAGCAAAAGCGGCAAATACTCCAGCAGGTAAAACACTAGGTATTACAGCAGATGGATTTACTACAGACGGAACAACCTTTGTGAAACCTAAAGTGTTTTTTGGTTGGGACATAGATAAATTTGATCCAACATATGCAGAAGGAGGTGTATCTAATGCTGTTCCAGAATTAGATCTATATTTAGAAACCATAAAATACATATTGAAAGAAGATCCTGAATCAAAAATCAACATTAAGGGATATACAGATGGGAGCGGTAAAGAAGACTACAATAAAGATCTTAGTAAACGAAGAGTAGATGCCGTAAAGGAACATATTTTTGGAAAAGTAAGTGATACCGTTTCGGAAGCTAGAATTAAAACGGCACTTTATGAAGGAGAATCGCTAGCCACAAATGAAAATAAAGATGAAACCTTGCGATTTGTATCTATCGAAATCATTTCTTCTCATGATTACATTTTCTTTAAAGGGGGCGAAATCACAAAAACACCCGCGGGACCAAAACCTAGTTCTTCAAATAATGACAAGTTTATTGTTTTAGAAAACACAACAGCTCCTGCTGCACCTACAATTATCAAATTCACCTATGGAGGCGAAGAAGTAGTCATTAAAGAAGCTGCTGTAGATGAGACTCTAAAACTCTCTAGTAAAAGCCTCATTGCAGGATTCCATCATGAAAAAGTAGGAGAGCTTAGTTACTTACTCCACGAAGAGTCTATGGTAAATTATACCGTATACAATAGCGAGTCTGAAGAGCTTGACGTGACAGTAGACGGAGTTGCCTCTGCCGAACTTGATAAAGAAAAAACAAAGGTATTTGTAAGCGAAACAGAAACTTCCAAGACACGTTTAAATACGTCTTCAAAAGAAGTAGATGGAAACAGAACGTTTGCCGTAAGCGGAAGTATTGATTTTAGAACTTCCCGACAATTTGATATGTCTGTAGAAGGAAATGCCTCTTTAGCTGCTCGAATGAAATCGGTGCCAGCTCCTCAGGAATTTTTGGATTACATCACTCAGGTATTGTCTAATTCAAATAGTGCATCCTAATGTCTGTTGGTGCTGAAATATCAAGAACATTGGTCAATGCACCCCTTCCTAAGCTCATTGAGCAATTGGGGGTTTCTATTGCCAATGCGCAAGCTGCATTAGATAAAAATTCTATACGTCTGGCAAATGCCATGAGCACAGAAAAAGTAACGATAGGAGATCAGCAATATAGCCTGATAGCTTTAGGGTTTGCACCTACTTTCTACTCATTTACAGAAGCTACTGTAGAGGCAAAACTAGAGTTTTCACTATCGGAATCAGAATCTTTTAGTGTAGGAGGTTCTGCAGAGTTAAAAACCGAAATGTTTAGCGCAAGTCTAACTGCAAGTTATGCTCGAAAATTTGAAATGAGTGCAGAAGGAGCTTCGTCTATCGCAGCACGTATTGTCACCTTACCTGCGCCAGATATTTATCACGAACTCTTAAAAGAACTCGCTGCAGATTCATAATAATTTAAATTACTAATAATTAAAAATAAAAACTATGTTTAATAATAATTCAAGTATAGGTAAGGAACTTCTCAATGCTCCCATGGGCGAAATGATATATCAAATGGCCAGTGCAATTGCAGAAGGACAGATGGCACTCGATGAGAACTCCATCGAAGTCGCTGAAATGATGGGAGGACTAAAAACTGTCACTGCAGATATTGATGGAAAAGAAGTAGTAACTTTTGAAGATAGTAGAGTCTTTTTTGGTAAAGAAAAACTCTCTATTGCTAATGCAGTTGTTTTATATAATACCTCAAAAGACTTAGCATATAGAAGTCAAATCTTCAATCCTGATGCTACACCTAAGATTAACAATAATCTATACGAATATGTAACACCTATTCCACCTGAAGATATCGACAAAAAAATAAAACTTAAAGATCCACTTCCTCCAAATACTGTTACAGAAATATATGCTCCAAGCCGTTCTTCATTATTAGAGTTAGGGTTTACTCCAACATTTTATCAATTTGTAGATACAGTTATAGAGTTAAAACTAAGTATGTCAATGACAAGTGAACGATCTTCTAATGTCGAGGTAAAAACTAATAGTAAAACAAGAAGTGCTTCTCTAGAGTTTAAGAGAGGTCGTATAAGAGCTAGACGTAATGTAACTACTACACAAGTAAATGCAAGTTATGCTCAAAAATATAGTTACTCAGCAGAAGGGTCTAGTTTGATGCGTACAAAATTAGTTCCTATACCGCCACCAGCCATTCTGGAACAGCGCATACAAGAACAAATGGATATTGCGAGAGAACAAGCAGCAAATAACTAGAGGTAATGGCGAATATCACCAAAGAACTCATGAATGCACCCCTGCCCGAGATGGTTAAGAATCTCGGGACAGGGATTGCTGAGGCACAATATGCGCTAGATAAAGTATCTATTAAGATTGCGCAGATGATGTCGGGCTTTAAGGAAGATGACAATGGAGAACTCGTACAAGACCCTAATACATTGATCAAACTTAAAGAAGGAGAACCAGGGTATAGCCTACTTGCCCTAGGATTTACACCTACCTTTTATCAGTATGTAGATACATTGATGGAAATCAAGACTTCTTTCTCTATGTCACAATCTAGAGAATTTAAGGTCGGTGCTGAGGTAAAAGTGAGAGCCTTTATGGTAACCGCATCTGTAAATGCAAGTTACTCTCAAAAGTATCAATACTCCGCAGAAGGCAGTTCGATGATTCGTACCAAACTGGTAACAGTACCTTCGCCTGCTATTTTTGAACAACGACTAAAAGAATTATTACGTACTGAAAACCCTTCATCATAAGCAATGGCAAAAAAGTGGACCTCATTTTTAAAAAGCGATATCTCTAAAAATAACGCAAAAGAGCAGAAAAATCCTTCGTTAAACTTTGAAGAGATCCTTAAAGAAAATGAAGACATTAGTGAGTTACTTAAAGAAAAAGAACAGCTAGAACACGCACTAAAAAATGCCCCTGGCACGCAAAAAAAGGATGCTGGAGATGCACGCTTTCGCGAAAGCGAAATTATTCCCATTTCAAAAAAGAAACAACAAGAAAAAAAATGGTCTGACAAACGAGCGTCTCTATTAAAAAAGAAACAACAAGAAAAAAAAGAAGCCGACGCTTGGGAGAAAAAACGCTCAAAAAAACCAACAATAGCAATGCCTCCAAAAAAACAGATCGATACTGTTTCTAAAAAAGAAACAACAAGAAAAAAAAGACCTGTTAAAAAGAAAGATGCCCCTGTTTTAAAACCAACAAGCCGTATACGTAGAAAGAATACCAAAAATGATATCGAACAATGGCTTAAAGAACGTGTTGAGAACAACAAAGCCATACAAGAAAAAAAACAAGAAACACAACAATGGCTTTCAAAAAGAGAGCAAACAGCACAACGTTCGCTACAACAGATCAAAGAACAAAAAGAGACTGTTTCAAAATGGGTTCAGAAACAAGAGGCTACAAAACAAAAAGCATTAGAGATATTAAAAGATAAAAGAGTACAAGAAGCAATCCCTAAACGTATTAAGAAACCTGTAGAGGACGTATATGCTTACCTAGATTCAAAAAACAAAAAAGGAAAAATCAATAAGCTTACTGTCGATATCAAAAAGGTAGTCTCAAAAAAAGAAATGCCTTTTAAAAAACCCGACATTAAAAAAAGCTGGGGAGACATTCTAGACAAGAAAAGAGAAGCGGTTTCTCAAACAAAAAAGCATAAAAAAGAAATAGAACGCAAAATGAATGTGGCTCCCAAAATAGCAAAGGGTCTTTGGGAAAAACGTGATCTGCTCAAAAAAGAGCGATTAAAAGAAGCGCTAGCACTTAAAAAAGAAGAACTCAAAGCCGAAGCTAGAAAACAAGCGAGAGCTCAAGAACGTAAACAACAAAAAAAAGACGATCGGTTTTTTTAACCTATATATACTATGGATAATCAATCATCTGGTGCATTAACACTTAAAGAGATTCTATTAGGAATCACAGACAGTCTTAATGAAGCACAACATAAACTACGTAATATGGAACCCTATGACGAATATGGGCGTCCTAATACGATGTATCAAATACCTTACTTAGATTTTAATCTACAGGTAACCTCTGAATTTGAAAATATTCCTCAGGAGACATCAACACCTTCTGCACAATCACCTTCAAATGATGATGCATTTCCTCCTAAACAGGCTGTATATTATAAACCTAAGATGATGTTTCGGCCTATGAAACCTCAGCAAAAAACATCTCACACGTCTAGTGAAGTGGTCAGTACTATAAGTGGGCGTTTTATTGCTACAATGCCTAATGAAGGAGTTCCTCAAATACTATTGCGTTGTAACTATCAGGAACCTGTTTTACAAAACAATGTCTATACGATAGCTATAGAGGTCGTGATGGAAAATGCTGCGGGAGAAAAACTACCTGGTATGCGTGTAGAATTTAACTTTAATGAAGACAAAACCACACAAATAAACGGCACTCCGCTTACTACAACACCAAGTTTTGATGCTCAAGAAGTACAAACAGATGGACTGGGGATTGCTGTTAATACACTTACTATTGATCCAATAGATTACAACAGTGGCAAAGTGCTCTTTTTTGATATAAATGCAGGAACGATTTTTAAAAAAATAGCTATTAGTAAATTATAATCTTATCAAGCATGAAACTATTTTTTAAAGTAACCCTACGAGATCATCATGGTAAGATACCAGAAGAAATGAAACTCGATATTCAATTTTTTAATACAGACACAAAAGCCTGGGAAAAAATTGATTCAGAAAACGCAGGATACCTAGAAGGCACATATAATTTTGAATATTATATTCCTTCTCGTATATATGGTGATCAACCAACCTTACGTAAAGTACGCGAAGTACTACAAACTGGAGGAATGCCTATGTTTAGGCTTATAGATGCTCTTTCTAAAGAACAAGTATATATTCTTGCCAAACAAGGAGCATATACCATGCTTGAAGATGCTATCTCTTATGATTTTGGGAACTTATCCCTTTTACAAAGGGAACAAATAGAAGACTTAGATAATCCTAAAATACCATCTGTACTTATTGCTACTGCAAAGATCGCGCAGGATACAACTCCTGAAATGGAAGATCTACAAAAGGAAATAGATGATTTAAAAGAACAGATCAGACAACAAGAGGCAAATAATGAAACAAATACTACTTCAGGAGAACAAGTAGAAGAAATAGATTTTCTTACTAGAAGAGTGAGTTCTTTAGAAGAAGATATCAATAACCTCGCATCAGAAAAAGGAGTGCTAGAAACTACTATAACACAACAAAACCAAACCATAAGTAGTCAACTTGGAGAAATCAATCATTATAAAAATATAGAGCAACAACAACAAAACACCATTTCAACTTTAGAGGCTGAAAAACAAACATTACAGCAACAAATAGACGAATCATCTCAAGAAACTGTTGAAGAAGAATACATTCCTAAATCTGTTTCTGCAAATAAATTATATACTGATGTCATTGACGAGATTAAAATAGCCAAAGAAAACACAGTGGCTTCTGGTTTTAAACTTTCTAACATTTCAATTAATCTAAAAACTGTCGCTGAAAAAGATGAAGGAGGATTACGTTTTCAAGTAATTGATATCAATAATGCTTCTGCTATCAATGGAGCAGCTATTAGCGATATAAAAATTGATATTACAGAAGACGAAACTCCTGTCGTAAACGAACTTATTGTACCGAAACTTATAGGTCTTACGGAAACCGCTGCTCGCAATTACCTAGAAAAATTTAGCTTACGCTTAGACCCTGTGTATCAGCTTATCGATACTCAAAACAGTACGCTTTCGCAAGGACAAGCATTTAAACAATCTCCAGAGCCAGGAACGACAACAACGCCAGACGCAACCATTACTGTCATTTTTGCAAAAAACAACCAACACCTAAACTAATAGATTATGTCAAATCCTAAAGAATTTATGAACGATACTATGGCAGCGCCCTTAGGTAATCTTATTGCCTCTATAGGCGAAGGTGTTGCAGATGCACAAGCAGCACTTGACGCTGGTTCATTAGCGCAAACACTTGCGCTATATGATGATGAAGATGGGGATATTATGAATAAACGCTTACGTGAAATCGGGTACCAACCTACTTTTTATACCATTCCAGAAACAAAAGTAAAGGCAAAGATATCATTAGCGATGTCTCAATCAGGTAATTCTTCTCAGATACAATCTAACAGATTATCAAAGGTTAAGATGTATGCAACGCCTATTAATGCAACTAATACAAATAAGTATAACTTAAATGTAAATGCAAGTGTTGAGTTAGACTTTACCATTAAACCTATTCCTGCACCAGAAGGTGCCGAACTTAGAAGAACACCAGATCTTATAGGGAAAACACTTAGTGAAGCTGAAGAGATTTTAGGTGAATTTAATTTAAATTATGAGATTACTTCTGGAGATTCAGCAACAACGATTGCATCACAAATTCCTATAAAAGGAAGTACAACACGACTGGGAAATACAGTTGAACTTACATTTAACACGAGTACGGATGATAATTAGGTGATATACGCTTTCGCGAAAGCGAACTCATTCACAGTATCTTTTTAATAGACACATTTTTCAAACATTAAAAGCTACTACGTTTTACTTTTTTTATTTCCATTTTTATCAAAGCGTTTACTAATCTCTTTCTCTGTATGCCAAACAGATATTGCCAAACCAATAAGCAATACTGCTACCTGTATAAGAACCTTAAAAGGAATATCAAAGACAAGCAAAACGAGACCTGTAAGCATTACTGCTATCGCAACGTGCCAAAAATCTTTGGCACTTTGGCGATTTGCAAAATCCCAAATCTCTTGATTTGCCATAGAACGTCGCGTACGATATCCATACCAATGATTAATCTTTTTAGGTGGCCTTTTTAAATAATAAAACCCAAGCACTAGAAATAAAATTCCTTGGAATAAGAGAGCACTATTTTCTACACTCATACCTTGTCTATTTTACTTTTAGTACTTGGGTTTACAAACGCTTTTAAAAAGATTATTTGATACGTTTAATCTTGATATTACGATACCATACTTTATCGCTATGATCTTGTAATCCTATATGACCATTTTGATATTTACCAAAACCTTTCCAATCTGCAAATTTAGATGTTGCTACCATAGCATCCCATTCTGCTCCATGCGCTGGAAATGTATACATTTCTGTACCATTCATGGTTACTTTTCCTAGATTCGTTTTATGATTTACTTCTAGAATAACGGCATTCCATTCTCCTGCGGGTTTTACAATATTATCCATAGGGGCTATCATATCATATAATGCTCCTGCTCTGTGCGTTTTACCTCCTCGATTTGCATCTGGATGCTTTGCATCATCTAACACTTGAACTTCTGGTCCTGTTTCATACGCTTCTTTAAAATCTGAAGACTCGTGAACTCCCCAGAAAATACCACTATTTCCAGCTTCAGAAATTTTCCATTCTAATGAAAGAACAAAATTCTCATAGGTGTCTTTAGTAATGATATTTTTACCTCCTTCTTCTCCAGGAGTGAAAGCCATAGCGCCATCTACAATTGCCCATTCTGAATGCATTGTTTCAGAACCATATCCTCTCCACTGATCCATAGAAGTTCCATCAAATAATGTAATCCACTCTGATGTGGTTTCTTCGGCTTTCTCTGTAACTGCTTTTACTTCTTCTTTAACAGTTTTTGTTTCTGTTGTTTCATTTTTACAACTAAAAACGGCTAGTGCTACAGAAAGTATGATTAGTTTTTTCATTGGTTTTACGTTTTATAATCTTATATATTATTTAAAGTTTACTTCTCCTATTTTAACATCTCCATAATAAAGGTCTGCTTTTTTTAGAACCGATGGAATCGCTACAAAAAGCTGAAGCAGACGTTCATTTATTTCTCTAGGTTTAAAATAGATAACATGTATATCTGGCTTTTTCCTTGAGCCTAAATTTACTAGATAATCAACGTTCTTGAAATCCTTGTAACTATAATCTGAAAATGAATCCTCTAGATCTGGCGTGTAAAGTGCATTCCCTCTATTTTCTTTTCTAGGTTTTTTAGACGTACATCTAGTAAAAGTCCAAATATCTGTAAAGTTTTTAAAAAACACATCTGTAGGTCTATATCTTGCTTTTAACGGCTCAGAAACTAAAGAAAATTTATTAGGGTCAAAAAATACTTTCTTTGAATACAGTGGAGTCATTTTTACTTTTATACGCACCTGTTTAAATCGTTTATCAAGAACTGCCACTAAAGAAGGATTCATTCTTCTATTAACTTTTTTGGACTTTTCTAATTTAAACGTAACGCTATCTTGTATGACTTCAACTTCTTGAGAAAATAAATTTGTCGAAAACGAGAGTGTAAAGAAAATTAAGAATAGGAAGTAATAAGTAAATTTATTCATGATATATAATTTCTACTACTCTCTTTTTTAGAGTCCTAATATTTTCTTTAATAGTTCTTTATCAATATCAGCGCCTGCAAAATCATCAAATCGTTTTTGTGTAGCTTCTATAATATGACTTGCGATAAAGGGAGCTCCTTCTCTCGCTCCTTGTTCTGGACTTTTTACACAACACTCCCATTCCATCACTGCCCACACATCACAACCATACTCGGTCAGTTTTGTAAAGATAGTTTTAAAATCTATTTGTCCATCTCCTGGAGAACGATAACGCCCTGCACGATCTTGCCAGTCACTATATCCTCCAAATGTTCCACGTTTTCCATCAGGTTTAAACTCTGAATCCTTTACGTGAAATGCTTTTATAAACGAATGATAATGGTCTATATATTCTATATAATCCAGTTGTTGTAATACAAAATGACTAGGGTCGTACAGAATATTAACACGTTTATGATTATTAGTAGCTTCTAGAAAACGTTCAAATGTCACACCATCATGTAAATCCTCTCCTGGGTGTATTTCATAAGCTACATCTACCCCATTTTCATCATATTCATTAAGTAAAGGGAGCCATCTATTTGCGAGTTCTTCAAAACCTAGTTCTACAAGTCCTGCTGGACGTTGTGGCCATGGGTGCATGGTATGCCATAATAAAGAGCCACTAAACGTAGCACTTACATTCAATCCTAAATGCTTACTTGCTCTTGCCGCACTAATCATTTGCTGGCGTGCCCATTCTGTACGTTTTTTAGGATTGTTTTTACAATCATCTGGCGCAAAATTATCAAACATCAAATCGTATGCGGGATGTACCGCTACTAATTGCCCTTGTAAGTGGGTGGAAAGTTCTGTGATTTCAAGGCCATAATCATTGATTTTTCCTTTCAATTCGTCACAATACGTTTTACTTTCTCCTGCTTTGGTTAAGTCTATTAATCGACTTTCCCATGTTGGGATTTGGATCCCTTTATATCCTAAATCTGCTGCCCATTTACAAAGTCCGTCTAATGAATTAAACGGCGCTTTATCATCCATAAATTGCGCTAAAAATACCGCTGGTCCTTTTACTGTTTTCATAGTATTCTTTTCATATCCGCGAAGGCGGATATCTTTTTATTTATTTTTCTTTATACGCTTTAACGTTTCGCTCTCCCTATGGTCGTGAACCTGCTTGCCGGCAGGTAGGTCTCATGAGTTCGCTTTCGCGAAAGCGTATACTTTAACCTTCTAACGTAACCCAAACATTCCCATCGCGATGAGACTGTACAGATTTTTCTATAAAATTCATTCCCCGTACACCATCGGTCATACCTGGAAACTCTCCTTCGTGGAATTTTTCACCTCGTATGGCTTTGGCTACTCCCCTATAGATATTGCCCATAGCATCAAATATTCCTTCTGGATGTCCTGGAGGAAGCTTGGTTCCGTCTAATGAAAACTCACTATTATATCCATGACCAGGTTTAAGAACTCTTAAAGGCTGTCCTTCTTCTAGTAAATACAGATAGTTTGGATTTTCTTGCTCCCATTTTAAAGCTGCTTTCTTTCCATAGATCGCAACGGTAAAATTATTTTCTTCTCCTGTTGCTATTTGACTTGATCGGAGCACTCCTTTGGTATATTCTCCTAAACGGAGTAATACTGTTCCATCAATATCCATTTGATTATCTGCATAGAGATGATTCAAATCTGCTAGAATTGACTTCACTTTCTGACCTGTCACATATTCTAACATTTGATAGGCATGTACGCCTATATCTCCCATACAACAGCTTATTCCTGATTTTTCAGGATTTAAACGCCATGTCGTAGCGCGTTGTTCTTGGTCATGAATTAATGGATTGATCCACCCTTGATAGTACTGTGCGTCTACTTTTTGAACGGCACCTATCTCTCCATTGGCAATCATCTGTTTCATTTGACGCACCATTGGATACCCTGTATAGGTGTGTGTCAACCCAAAAATATTTCCATTTTTCTGCTGTATCGCTTGTAATTCCAATGCCTCTTCATGTGTCATGGTCATTGGTTTTTCACAAATCACATGAAATCCAGCTTCCAATAGTTGTTTTGCCATTGGAAAGTGAAGAAAATTAGGCGTTAGTATGGAGAATACTTGAATACGCTCTTCTTCTGGGCGTGCTAGTTCTGCAGCGATCATCTCATCTAAATTGGCATGAATACGATCTGTTGAGATACCTATTTCTTTCGCGAAAGCGAGACTTACATTCACATCGGGATTAAAAACAGCTCCTGTAAGTTGATATGCATCAAACATACTGGCTGCTACTCTGTGCAACACGCCTATTAAACTATCGCCTCCGCCTCCAAGGACGCCCCATTTTATTTTGTTACTCATTGCTAAGCTATTAGTTTATTTCATCTCCCTTCGATAAACTCAGGGTGACATTTAATTATTCTGTATATTCTATTTCTTCATTCTTAAATGCAATTGCAAAAATCACAAATACCACTGCTGCAAAAATTGCTGGGAAAATCCAAATTGAATTCCAACCATGTCCTTCTCCTACAATGTTTGCGTCAACAACTTTTCCTGCTATATAAAAACCAATAAGCATTCCTATTCCGTAAGTTGCAAGTGTTACAATTCCTTGTGCTGCACTTTTAATTTTTTCTCCTGCTTTATTATCTGTGTATATCTGCCCTGACACAAAAAAGAAATCATAACATATCCCATGTAAAACGATTCCCATAACGATCATTCCAAAAAGTCCATCACCATCTCCATATGCAAATAATAAGTAACGAAGTGTCCAAGCTAACATCCCTACCAAAATTGTCTTTTTAAAACCATATTTTTTGAAGAAAAAAGGCAATAAAAGCATAAAAAGAACTTCTGAAATCTGACCTACAATAGTCCAAGCTGTAGAATCTTCTACTCCGTTCTCAGTCAAAAACAAGCTTAAGTTCTGATAATAAAAAGCCAACGGGATACATATTAAGATAGAAGAAACAAAGAATACTAAAAAGTTTCTATCTTTCAATAATTTTAAAGCATCTAATCCTAGTATATCTGATATTTTAACCTTCTCTCCTTTTGCACTTGGTGGTGTTTTAGGTAACATAAAACTATAAATCCCTAATACTGCAGATGCAATAGCTGTCATTAAAAAAGTATTTCGAAGAAGTCCTTCTTCAATTGATTCTTTTGAGTCCCAATCAAATGCAAAACTAATTAGTAATCCTACCAATATCCAACCTACAGTTCCCCAAACTCTAATAAAAGGGAAATCTTTAGATGGATTTTTCATTTGATTAAAAGCTACTGAATTAACAAGGGCAAGGGTTGGCATGTATGCAATCATATAGCCTAATATGTAAGGATAAAATGTAGCGAAATCATCTGCTTGATATGCTTGATACATCAATATTGCTCCTATAAGATGTAATACCGCTAAAATTTTTTCGGCATTAAAAAAGCGATCTGCAATCAATCCTATAATAAAAGGCGCAATGATAGCGCCCCATGATTGTGTTGAATATGCCATTCCTGTCTCTGCTCCAGAAGCAGATAAGTTATTTCCTAAAAAAGTTGCCATGGTTACAAACCATCCTCCCCAAATAAAGAATTCAAGGAACATCATAATGGATAATTGTACTCTAGTTGATGCTTTCATAGTATATTATTTAAGGTTACTGATTGATTTTTCAACCAATGCTTTGGTTAATCTAATGCCTTCCTTAGGGTCTTCAAGAGGTCCTTCGTACTCGGTTCCTACATATCCTTTAAAACCTGCATCTTTTACAATTTGCAGTAAGCGACCGTAATCTAGTTTTGTTTCGTTACCAGCTTCATCAAAGTTATAGGATTTAGCGGATACTCCTTTTGCATATGGCATTAACTCCATGGTTCCTTTATACGTATCATATTCTTCTACGCAAGGTGCTCCCCAACGCTCTCCGCCTTCACGTTTTACACAAAAGTTTCCAAAATCTGGAAGTGTCCCTACGGTTTCCATACCTACTTCCTTCATAACGGCTGCTAGTTTTGCACCATCACTAGACCATCCGCCATGATTTTCAATAATTACATTAACACCTATTTCTTTTCCATAAGCCCCTAATTCAGAAAGAGACGCTACTGATAGTGCGTGCCATTTTTCTGGATCTAACTCTCCAAAAAGGTTGGCTCTTACAGAATGCGCTCCCATCAGCTGGGCAGCATCCATCCATATTTTATGATTTTCTATGGCTTCTTTTAGTTTTTTTGGATCAGGATCTGCAAGTTCTCCTGCATGATCTACCATAATAAGTACGTTATCCATTTCGGCTTGTTTACTTATTTCTAAAAGTTTATTAGCAAGCGTCATTACACGCTCTTTATAATTGTCACCTGTTTCACGCACAGAAGGATATAACTGTGTTACATATTCAACACCTGTAAACCCTAAGTCCTTTGCTATAGGGGCAAAGTTCATGGGATCTAATGATCCATCTTGAAAGGGTTTGTGAAGTGACCATTGTGCTAAAGAATGTTTAAAATCATTGTTTTTTGCCACAACTTCTGTTTTTGGTTCTTCTTTTTGGGTAGTTTCCTCTTCTTTTTTTGCATCATTTTTACAAGAAAAAAGGACAAATACGCATACTAATGCAATCGTAAAATAATTTTTCATGGAGTTCTAATTAATTAAAGCCGTACTATAACGTTTTCGCTTGCGATTAACTGTTAAATCTACGGTTTGACTAAGTTAGTCTTTTTTTAAAATTGACAAAAAACAACTTAAAATTTATATATTTGGTAACATATATCACAATATTTTTTCAAAAACACATATCAAAGTGAATACAGGTACAGAAAACGAAATGTACGACGCGATCGTCGTAGGTTCAGGAATTAGTGGTGGATGGGCTGCCAAAGAATTATGCGAAAACGGCTTAAAGACATTAGTTTTAGAGAGAGGTCGTATGGTAAAGCATATAGAAGACTATCCTACTATGCATATGGACCCTTGGGATTCTAAATTTAAAGGTGAAAATACAGCAGAAATTGAAGCTCGTTATGAGAAACAATCAAGAACTGGGTATGTACATAAAGCTGAACGTCGTCACTTTTTTGTAGACGATATAGATCATCCTTATAATGAAACAAAACGTTTTGACTGGATACGTGGATATCATGTAGGAGGTCGTTCTATTATGTGGGGACGTCAAAGTTATAGATGGAGTGATATAGATTTTGAAGCAAATAAAAAAGAAGGAATCGCTGTAGATTGGCCTGTACGCTATGCAGATATTGCGCCTTGGTATGATAAAGTAGAAGAATATATTTCTGTAAGTGGGGAAAGCTTAGGTTTAGAAGTATTACCTGATGGTAAATTCTCCCCTCCTATGGAATTAAATTGCGTGGAGGAAGTTCTTAAAAAGAACATGGCAGAAAATTACAAAGATGGTCGTTTATTAACGATAGGTCGTGTAGCACATATAACAGGTGCAAAAACGTATGATGGTCGTTCGGCATGTCAATTTAGAAATAGATGTATGCGTGGATGCCCATTTGGAGGATATTTTAGTAGTAACTCTTCTACACTTCCTGCAGCAGAACGTACTGGAAATATGACCCTTCGCCCATTTTCTATTGTAAAAGAAGTGATATATGATGAAGCATCTGGAAAAGCAACAGGTGTTAAAATAATAGATACAGAAACAAAAGAAGAAAAAGTATTTAATGCAAAAGTAATATTCTTATGTGCCTCTGCTATTGCAAGTGCGAGTATCTTACTGCAATCTAAAAGTAAACGCTTCCCTAACGGAATGGGGAATGATAGTGGTGAATTAGGACATAATCTTATGGATCATCACTTTAAAGCGGGAGCTACTGGAAAATGGTCTGGTGATAAAGACAAATATTATAAAGGACGTCGTCCTAATGGAATTTATATTCCTCGTTTTAGAAATATAGGAGGAGAAACCGATCAAGCAACGTTCAAAAGAGGATATGGATATCAAGGAGGTGCTGGTCGTGGTGATTATCAACCACAAATTGCTGAAGCTGGGTATGGAGCTGGTCTTAAAAAAGCCATTCAAGAACCAGGAGGCTGGACGATAGGTCTTATGGGATTCGGAGAATGTCTTCCCTATCATGAAAACAAAATGACACTTGACTATGATAAACTAGATCAATGGGGATTACCTACTGTTACTTTTGATGCCGAGTGGAAAGAAAATGAATGGGAGATGCGTAAAGACATGATTGCTTCTGCAAAAGACATGCTTGAAAAAGCTGGATTTACAGATATCCAACCAATGGATGACCCAAGCGCTCCAGGAAATGGAATTCACGAAATGGGAACCGCTCGTATGGGTCGTGATCCTAAAACATCTGTATGTAACGGAAATAACCAATTACACGCAGTACCTAATGTTTATGTAACAGACGGAGCCTTCATGACTTCTGCTAGTTGTGTAAACCCATCACTTACGTATATGGCATTTACAGCACGTGCTGCAAATCACGCTGCTGCTCAATTAAAAAAAGAAGCATAAGATGAATAGAAGACAAGTACTTAAGAACTTAGGATTAGGAGCAACTGCACTTGTTGCTACGCCTGCTATAATGAGTTTATTACAAAGCTGTTCAAATGAACCTGAATTTATTCCAAACTTTGTAACAAAAGGAGAAGGACACGCACTCCGTCGTATCGTAGATCTTATCATTCCATCTGATGCTACTATACCTGGAGCTGTAGATGTAGGGGTACATGAGTTTATCGATAATTTTTGGAATGAAGTAATTCCAGAAAGAGGAAAAGCACAAGTTCGTATGGGATTCAAAGGACTCGCAGAAGAATTTAAAAAGACCTTTTCAAAAGATTTAGAAGCTGGAACATCTGAAGAGTTTGATCAATTACTAGGAAAATACCTTGCTGTAAACGAAGAAGAACAAAAAGGATTTGACAAACGTTTTGGAGAATTCTATCAAGCATTTGTAAAAGATCCAAATACTACATTAGACAGTGATCTTGCTTGTAATCAATTATTTGGTCAGTTAAGAGGAATGACTATTTGGGGTTGGAAAAACTCTGAAGAAATTGGAGAAAATGTACTTGCGTATGAGCCTATTCCAGGACAACAAGTAGGTTGTCTTTCTGTAGAAGATGCGACTGGAGGAAAGGTATATTCTCTATAATTAATTCCCTCGAAGGCGAGAAACTCATAAAGTAAGGACAAGGATCTTATATATACAATAATAGCAATGACAATATAAGATTTCCGCCTTCGCGGAAATAAATTATTGAACCGTTAAAGCGGAAGAATTATCAAATCAATAACCTAAATAAGTAAGGTGGATGAGATTTCCGCCTTCGCGGAAATAATATGGACAGAAGAAAGTTTATACAAAAAGGAGCCCTTACAGGTTCCTTTTTGTCTTTAGGTGGATTAAGTATCAATGCTATGGCAACAACTGTTGATAATTCCGCTTTCGCGAAAGCGGACACAGCAAAACACCATTTCAATCTAAAATATGCACCTCATATAGGCATGTTTAAACAGCATGCAGGTGAAGATCCTGTTGCGCAATTAGAATTTATGGCCGCACAAGGGTTTACAGCTTTTGAAGATAATGAAATGCGTAATCGACCTATAGCGCAACAAGAGGCAATGGCAAAAACCATGAAAAAACACAACATGACTATGGGTGTTTTTGTCGCACATAAAATCTACTGGACAGAACCTAATCTTGCGAGTGGCAAACAAACGTGGCGAGATGAATTTCTAGCCGATATTAAAAGTTCTATTGAGGTTGCCAAACGTGTAAACGCAAAATGGATGACAGTGGTGCCTGGTCATGTAGACCTACGACAGAATATGGCTTATCAGACTGCACATGTGGTCGAAACCCTCAAACAAGCAAGTGCAATTCTCGAACCACATCATATTACGATGGTGCTTGAACCATTGAATTTTAGAAATCACCCTGGATTATTCTTATCAGAATCTCCACAAGCGTATCAGATTTGTAAAGCTGTAAATAGTCCTTCGTGTAAAATACTTTTTGATATTTATCATCAGCAAATTCAGGAAGGAAATTTAATTCCAAACATTGAAAAATGTTGGGATGAAATTGCCTATTTCCAAATAGGAGACAATCCTGGGCGTAACGAACCCACCTCTGGAGAAATTAATTATAAAAATGTATTTAAATACATTCATAGTCGAGGTTTTGAAGGTGTATTAGGGATGGAGCACGGAAACTCTATAGAAGGAAAAACAGGAGAGCAACGCGTGATTGATGCGTATGTAGAGAGCGATCAGTTTTTATAAAAGAAACTTCTATTTATACAAAAAGCGCTGTTATTTTGAAATAACAGCGCTTTTTGTATATAACTGAGCTATTATCAAAACTTTAGATTAAGCAATTCCAATTATCGTTAAACAAAATAAATAGCTACGAAATCGATTTCGATGAAATAGCTATATTTTTAATAAAAAAGTATGTATTTCGTCGAAAAATACTACAACCGTTAATTTTATTAACAATTATTCTTATATATTGTTGAACATTTAACAACAAAATCAAATTATTTATGAAGATTAATTTTTTAAAGTATAGTGTACTTACAGCATTAGGTATGGCTATTATTGGTTGTCAACCAGACAGTGAAGATGGGGCAATAACAGATAGCGCTTCTCTGGAAGTGCAGGTGCAAGTAGAAACTGTTACAGCTGATAATGTAACGCCTATCGAAGGGCGTTATGTAATTGTTTACAATGACATTACTAACAAAATGTCTACATTAACAAAAGCAACTTCTATTCAGAATTATAAAGCACAGATCAATTCTAAGAAAGATATTTTTATTAGTGAGTTTTCTAAAATTGGACTTACTGAAGAAAACATTAAAGCTACTTACGGATATGCTTTTAATGGATTTACAGCAGAGCTAACTGATACGCAACTTAATGAATTAAGAAAAGACCCTCGTGTAGCTAGTATTGAGCAAGATTTCACCATTAAAATGGGTAAACCAGGAAATGGAAATGGCGGCGGAGGTGACCCAGCGCAAGTGACACCTTATGGTACAACAAGAGTAGGTGGAGGCACCTCTGCTTCTTCAAACACTGCATGGGTAATTGATAGTGGTATTGATTTAACGCATCCTGATCTAAATGTTGATACTGGACGCAGTATTTCTTTTCTTTCTGGGTCTCCTAGCAACCAATCTCCTAATGATCAAAATGGTCATGGTACACACGTAGCTGGTACTATTGCGGCTATCGATAATACTATAGGATCTGTAGGTGTAGCGCCAGGTACTACTGTTGTAGCTGTACGAGTATTAGATCGTAGAGGAAGTGGTTCTAACTCTGGAGTAATTGCTGGTGTAGATTATGTAGCTGCAAACGGAGCAAATGGAGATGTAGCAAATATGAGTTTAGGTGGTGGTATTTCTACAGCGCTTGATAATGCTGTAATCGCTGCTGCTGCAACAGGCGTGAAGTTTGTGCTTGCCGCTGGTAATGAATCTCAAGATGCTAACAATTCTTCTCCTGCAAGAGCTAATGGAAACAATGTATATACGATCTCTGCAATGGATATCAATGATAACTTTGCAAATTTCTCAAACTTTGGATCTCCTGTAGATTATGCTGCTCCTGGAGTTGCGGTATTCTCAACTTGGAAAAGTGGAGGATATAACACTATAAGTGGTACATCAATGGCTGCGCCACATGCCGCTGGTGTTCTTTTATTAAGTAATGGTTCTACTGACGGCTTTGTAAACAATGATCCTGATGGAAATCCTGATCCGATCATTCACTTATAAGATATTTATAGTTGTATAACACAAAAAAGAGGCTGTCTAATTAGACAGCCTCTTTTATATATTTAGATAATTCCCTAGTTATAAGTTATGTTATAATCGGTTTTAAATATTTTTCAAAACCAATTTCTTAACCAACATCATATTTTCTTTTAAAATCTTGAGCCTTCAATACTATATAAATACAATATAGTAAAGATCCTATAACAACTATTTTATAGAGTATTCCTCTTAAAACTAACTGCGGATCAATAAGATAATACAGAGCGTTAATTCCTATCATAAAAACCAGTGGAGCAATTGTAAACAACAATGGTCTTTTATGAATGAAAATTCCACAAATCAGGAATACTATGAAAAAAATAAAATCTAAGAACGAATTAACTGTATAAAGAGGTCCTAAAAGTAAATGTATTACTAGAAGTATGATATTAAACCCGGCAATACCAAAAAAAAGTTTTTGAATTTTTTTTATGGTCGTATCTGAGTCTATTAACACTCCTTTTTTATTTATAAATCTTCCTATATGAACAGCTCTTTCTTTTTCAGTACCATTAAAAGGAAAATCACAATTATCACAATTATCGAGAACTTCGATATGCTCTTTTTTACAAGCTGGACAACTAACTTTTTCCATAAAGAATGATTATTTCATCATAATCATTCCACAATAAACTTTCCTTTCATAAGACCTGAATGTCCTGGGAAGCTACAGATAAAATCATATGTTCCAGCAGCAGGAGCTGTAAAGGTAACCGTAGTAGATTGTCCTCCACCAATCATTTTTGTATGTGCAATGACATCTTTTCCTCCATCTGGAATCCAATCTGATTTCTGTCCTGCAGAAGCAGCACTCGCAGAAAAAGCTGGAATCGCAGTTCCTGATTTTAAGAGTACAAAGTTATGCCCCATCACTTTTACATCTATCTTTCCTGTATGACGTAAAGTAAGTGTTACTTCTTGACCAGCTTTTACCTTAAATTCTTTTTTATCAAATTGCATAAGGTCGTTTCCTGAAAGTGCAAGATTTACTTTAGAATCATCTTTTTTCTTTTCAGTTTTAGCACCTCCTATTTTTACTTTTTCTTTTTTCTCTTCCTTTTTATCACCACCACAACTCATTAACAGCCCTATAAGAGCAAATGCCATTAAAATTCTTGTCATTTTCATTTTTTAATCGTTTTATTGGCACCGCCAAAGGGTTTAATACCCAAAAGCTTGCCTATAAATTAGAATTCAGTTTTGTATAAATATCTCAGGAGCTCGTCTCGAGAGAATTTATTATAGAACATCGAAGATACTAAACTTCCATATTTTACGGGGTTTTTTCTGTAAAAAAGTCTAGTGTGCGTTGCTCACTATAGTAAAAGTCCCCTCGTTTATAAAATCCTACATGTCCGCCATGATTTGGGGTCTCTAAAAAAAGACAATTTGAAGAAGATGCATGCTCATACGGATAACAATCTCCATGTAAAAAAGAGTCGTTTTTTGCATTTAAAATAAGCGTAGGGATTTCAATTTCACGGAGGAATTCAAAACTACTTGCTTTTTCATAGTACTCTAATGCATCTTTAAAACCATGAGCAGGTGCTGTATATACATCGTCAAAATCTTTAAGCGTTTTTATGGTAGCATATACTTCTGAGGTCATTAACTCAGGGTGTTTTACCATTTTCTTTCGGTATTTTCCTCTTAAGTCTACAAGAAATGAAGTGCGATATACCCAATTTTCGCGATAATTTAATTGTTCAAGAGACGCTTTTAAATCGGCTGGAACTCCTACAGTAGCTATTGCTTTTACTTGAGATGGGATTCCTTTTTTTTCGCCTGCATATTTAAGTAATGCATTTCCTCCCAAACTCACCCCATAAAGAAAGATCTCATTATAAGTGTCTTTTTCTGCAATCGTTTGTATAAGAAAACGCATATCTTCTGTCTCCCCACTATGATAGGAACGATACAATACATTATCACTGCCACTACATCCTCTAAAATTTACTGCAGCTACATCATATCCATTTTGGGTAAGTAGTTTTGCCATTGCAAGCATATAGGTACGTTGCGCATTTCCCTCTAATCCATGAAAAAGAAGGGCTACTTTCTGAGTGCGCTTTCGCGAAAGCGTATACGACCAATCTATATCTAAAAAATCACCATCTGGCAATGTAACGCGCTCACGTTCTTGATGTACGCCTTTTACTTGCCGAATTTTAGCAGAATAAATGGTAGAAAAATGTGTGTTTTTAAAGAATCCGTTTGCACGAAACCTAGACGTGACTAAAGGCATTGATTGAGTATAAGTGATTTTTTATATGACGATAAAAGTACACATTTGATACAGAGAAATCAAAGCATTTGTAAAGCCTCTTATAAAACATCAAAATCCTAAAGTTTTCTAAAAAATTTATTTTGAACCAATCGTTTCAATTATATTTGTACCAATCATTTCAAATAAAATGCCAAGAGTCGAAGTTTTTGATAGAGTTCAAGTGCTAGAAAAAGTAAAGCACTTATTTTGGGACAAAGGTTTCAATGGTACTTCTATGCAAGATCTTGTAGATGTTACTGGGCTTAACAGAAGTAGTATCTATAATTCTTTTGGAAATAAAAAAGCCCTTTATGAGCTTGTTTTAAAACAATACCAAGAAGAAGGAAAAACACTTTTTAAAACTGCATTATCACAAACTGAAAATGCTTTTGAAGGAATCTGTCTTGTCTTTGATAACATGATTCAAGCTATTTTACAAGATGTAGAAGGTAAAGGATGTTTTAATATGAATTGCACAACAGAATTATCTCGTGTTGATATAAGTATAAGAGGTTTTTTGACGTCTAGACAAGAATATACTATTTCTATTTTTAAAGATTTGATAGATAAAGGACAACAACAAGGAGTGATTAATAAAGAAGATTCTTCAAATAATTATGCCTATTATTTATTTAGTGCTTTTCAGGGTCTTAGAATGACAGGTATGTTAACACGTGATGAGGAAAAACTAAAAAAAATAGTAGCTAACACCTTAAAAATATTAAACTAAAAATTTTTTAATCCATTTTGGAACGATTGTTTCAAATAAAAACATATACAATGAAAACACTATTAAGAATAGACGGTAGTCCTAGAAAAGAAACTTCCATTAATCGCCAACTAGCCACTACGCTCCAAAAACATTTACAACGTGATGGTGATCGTCTTTTACATCGAGATGTATATTATGATGATCTTGTACAGTTAGGGAATGAAGATCAAGTAACTGCTTTCTTTACTCCTGAAAATCAGCTAACAGAAGCGCAAAAAGAAGCTGTACACAATTCAAATATACTGGCTCAAGAATTTGCAAATGCCGATACGTATATTATCTCATCTCCTATGTATAATTTTTCAGTGACTGCAGGACTTAAAACCTACATAGATTCTATAGCCAGAGCTGGTATTAGCTTTCAATACACAGAAAACGGTCCTATAGGTTTACTTAAGAACAAAAAGGCATATGTGATTATAACAACAGGAGGCACAAAATTAAAATCTCCTGTAGACTACGTGACTACTTATCTTACAACCTTTTTAAATTTTTTGGGTATCACTGATATCACATTTATCCCTGCCGATGAAGTAATGGCTAATCAAGAACATGCCATTTCAAACGCTAAAGAATTAATCTCAACATTTTAAACAATCAAAAATTAAAATACTATGAAAAAATTAGAAAACAAAGTTGCTGTAATTACTGGAGGAAATTCAGGAATAGGATTTGCCACTGTACAACGCTTTTTAGAAGAAGGAGCAAAAGTTGTTTTTTCGGGAAGAAGACAAGAGGCATTAGACGAGGCTTCTTCATTATTAGAAGGCGATTTTAAAGCTGTGCTTTCAGATCAATCAAATCCAGCAGACAATAAACGTCTTATCGAAGAAGCTGTAAATGCCTATGGGAAAATTGATGTGCTTTTTGCAAATGCAGGTGTCGCACAATTTGCGCCATCAGATCAAATTACAGAAGACTTTTTTGACAATCAGTTTAATACTAATATTAAAGGTCCTGCTTTTCTTGTAAAAGAAGCTATTCCTAATCTTAATGATGGAGCTAGTATCATTTTTAATACCTCTATCGTACATCAAAAAGGATTTGAAGGTGCTGGAGTTTATAGTGCAACAAAAGGTGCTTTACGATCTTATGCACGTGTTTTAACAAGCGAACTCGCTCCAAGAGGCATCCGAGTGAATAGTATTGCACCTGGTCCTATAGGAACTCCTATTTATAGTAAAATGGAAGGTATGACAGAAGAACAAGTACAAGAAATGGGCACTAGCTTTGCACAAAATGTTCCATTAAAGCGTTTTGGAGAAGCTAAAGAAATTGCCGGTGCTGCTGCTTTTCTTGCAAGTGAAGATGCTAGTTATGTAAATGGTATTGAAATTGAAATAGATGGAGGAATGAGTCAGATCTAATTCTAATCTTAATTCGCATAAAAATAAAATACCCCCTAAAATAGGGGGTATTTTTATATAAAAATTCCTCAAAAATTAAACTATTGTATATTTAGATACCAATTGGTATCTTTGTGTATGCGAAATCCAGAAGCTACCAAAGAGCTTATCATATTAAAAAGCGCCGATCTCTTTAATACTCAGGGATACAAGGCTACTTCCTTATCTGATATAACCAAAGCTACTGGATTTACTAAAGGAGCTATTTATCGTCATTTTGAAAACAAAGAAGATTTAGAACAACAAGCCTTACATAGTCTTGCAAAACGCATGTTTCAAGAAATAAGTACTTCTATTAAAGTTGCTAAAGATTTCCAAGATAAAATGGAAGCTATTTTTATCTTTTTTGATTCGTATATGGAAACCCCTTTATATAAAGGCGGATGCCCTTTGCTTAATGTCGCTATAGAGTCTGATGATACAAACCCTATCTTAAGACAACAGGCTTTTTCTATGTTGTCTCGTTTAAGAACATCATTAGAAACTTTATTTAGTAATGCCATTAAAAACAATCAAGTACAATCATCTATTAATATTGATTATTATACCACCCTGTTTATTGCAACGCTTGAAGGAGGTATTATGATGAGTAAATTAGAGCGTAATAAAACAGCAATCACACATGCAATCACACATTTACGACATCTTATAAAAGAAATTTCAGTTTAAAAAAATTTAACCTAAAAGATACCGATTGGTATCTACAACTAATCTTATGGAAAAATTAGTATTAAAATGTATCGGTTTTTACATTAATGCCACTACTATTTTTACAAAGTACAATCAAAACCTTCAATTCAAATTGCTTTGTAAAGTAAAGAAGCCTCCATTAAAACCTGCTACCAAAGCTTTTTTTGAAACAGGTACTACAACCCTATTACCTACTTCTAGGGGAACAAATGTGGCTTTACATCACTGGGGAACTGGTGACAAAAAGTTATTGTTCTTACATGGATGGACTAGTAATAGTAAACAATGGCAACCTTATGTTGAACAATTTGATTTACAAGAATATACTATTTATGCATTAGATGCACCTGCTCATGGAGCCTCTGAAGGCACTCATCTTAATGTAGAATTATATAGAGAAACCATTCAATCTTCGGTACATTATATTGGAGAAGTTGATTGTGCTATTTGCCATTCTTTAGGGTCGCTATCCACAAGTTACCAATATTTATTGAACCCTAAAACGTCTATTGGTGCTTATGTCATTATGGGAACTCCGTCAGGAATACACGCTATTTTAAACTATTCCAAAGAAATGCTTTCTCTTTCGAAAAAGGCATTAAAAAATCTTCGTAATAAAATAGATACAGTCCTTAAAATTCCTTTAGAGGAAGTAACTTTGCAACGATTCTTTGAAAAGGTAGATGTTCCTTGCTTAGTCATTCATGAGGAGTCAGATCTTGTAACACCCCTAGCCCCTATCAAAAGTGCTATTGAACATTTACCACATATAGATAGAAAATACATTCAAGGCCAAAATCACATGTTGAAAGGCCAAGAAACCATAGATAGTATTAAAGAATTTTTAAAATATAAAACAGTAAAGAATTATGTACTTTAAAGAATTTGATATCAGATGGAGCGATATAGATGCTAATAGGCATCTAGCAAATAGTGCCTATGTAAATTTTATGAGTCATACTCGTATGGGGTTTATGATAGAAAATGGATTAAGCCAAAAAGAAATGGTGATTTACAATATTGGCCCTGTTGTTTTTCATGAGCAGCTATTCTTTTTTAAAGAAGCTTTTCAAGGGAAACCTATTCGAGTAAGTTTTGAATTAGGAGGAAGTAGTCCAGATGGGATGTTTTTTAAATTTGTACATAATTTTTACGATCATAAAGGGCGAAATATAGCTCGTGGAACTATGCAAGGAGGTTGGATGGATTTAACCACCCGTAAATTATGCGGTCTTCCTGAAGCATTGCTACCCATGTTAGAAAAAGCTCCTAAAACTCCCGATTATAAAATATTAACTAAAGAAGATATGCGTGCGCATGGACAGACGCCTGTGCATTTAGAGGGGTAATTTCAAGAAGAAAAAAGCCCCAAATACCTTCTGTATTTGGGGCTGTTATTTATTGACTTGGCATATCGTAAAAAAATTGTTCTTTTACAATTTTTCCATCTTTTACTTCATAGACCGCAATTTCTGAAGATTGCGAGCGATACCCACTTGGGCGATGTGTGGTGTCCATCTCAAAGCGAACAGAAAACCAACTATCTGCTACTGTAGGCTCACTTACCTTACTACTATGAACTTCAAAGGTTTCTTCCCACCAAACTCCTTTTTTAGCCACGGCTTCCATACCTTGTACCTCTTCCATCTCCGCTCCTTTAGGTTCAATACTTACGATATTAGGGCTGTATAGATTTTGATAACAACTGGCGTAATCTCCTTTATTACACCAACTAACTAATTTTTCTGCAATTTCTTTAGTTTCCATATATGATTAGTTTTTGATACGCATAATACGTAATGAGTTATTTGTTTAAAATTACAATCTTTAAACAACGATTACAAGTGGTTTATGTTAAACAAAGTTTACTTTTTTATACCTTTAATTCATAACTAACCAAAAAAACAATAGAATTTATGGAAGATTTTGATGTTAACTGGCTGGCTTTACTGGCAGCGGCAGCTTCTTCTTTAGTAGTAGGGTTTATATGGTATGGACCACTATTTGGTAAAGCTTGGATGGCAGCATCTGGCATGACTGAAGAAAAAATAAAAAGTGGAAATATGGCACTCATCTTTGGATTGAGCTTTGTTTTCGGATTCTTTTTAGCATTCTCTATGTGGGCACAAGTATTGATAGGCGGTGGCGGTGGCGAAATTCATGGACAAGATCCTTATCTTACCTTTAAACATGGAGCTTTCCACGGGGTACTTATGGGCCTTTTTGTGATACTTCCTGTCTTAGGCACCATTGCGCTATATGAGCGAAAATCTATCAAATATGTTTTGATTGCTGTGGGATACTGGACAGTAACTCTCGCTGTTATGGGTGGAATTATTAATGCCTGGACATAGGTAAGAAAGCACATTATTAAATTTAAACCCATTAAAGGTTCTTCCTTTAATGGGTCTTTTATGATTTAAGAGGTGTATGTTGTTTGTACTCCTTCATCTTGATCTGTCTTACAAGTGGCTTAAATAAAAGTGTCGCAACCGTTCTACGATGCCTTACATAACACGTAAGGTTCTCAGGGGTTGCTCCTAATGTACTTTTAATCTCTGAAGAAGTCCTCCCGAAATTAACTTCTTCGGCTTTCATTTCAATTCCTAATCGTACATAATCATTCAAAATTCTAGGGTAGATTGACAATTCTTTATTGTAGGTATAATCTATACCTATAAAGTGCGCATCTATACTATTTTTTACTTTGAATGCGGTTGCAAATCCTACGATACGATTCTCATACCAGTAGGTGTTTATGAGTACGCTTTCGCGAAAGCGTATTTTTAACAATTTATACGTTTCTATTTCTAAATCTATGGTCTTGAACAATGCTCGATCTGTAATATTGCAGTATAATTGTTGAAGCTCATCACGATGCTTTTCTATATCTTCTGCCTCAAAAGATCGCATCGTTAATGGTGCACTCTTTTTATCTGCCTTATTAACCTTAACACGATACTTTGATTTTAACGCCGCTTTGTATTGATCAAAATCTATCCAATCGTTAGATATCTTAAGGCGCATATTGGGTTCTACTGCAAAGGGCTGAAATTGATGTTTTTCTACTTCAGAAACTACAGAAATATCCTGATCGATAAAGTCTTTAAAAAAGAAAACTGAAGCTTTCTTTTTTGTATGTACTTTTTTAATCTCCTGAGCTACTTTTTTATAAATAGATTCTTGTGGTATTCCTTCTTTTATAATAACCCCATAATTACCACTTAAAAAGACATTTCCGCATACAATGGTATGTATTTTACGAGCACTTATATAACATTGTAAGGAGCGTGCTATACGTTCTGAAAAAGGAAGATGCTCTTGTGCATTGTCAATAGCAACACTCATACGCTGTAAAATAGCTAACCCTATACAATCATTATCTTGAGAAAGCACAAAATAGCAATATTCAATTTTAGGATTTGCTTTTTCAAAAGCAGAAAGAAATTCTTTTTCAAAATATAAAGTGTCTTTACAAACTAGTGTTGTAAAAACTGTATCTGGCACTTCTTGTATCGTAGTATGATATGTAATCTTTATATCACTCAACAGTAACTGTTTTGCGTTTTGTACTTAAATATACTCCTAAAAAAATGAGTGCCGCTGCAAAAATGCGTATTCCTGTTAATGTATCTGCACCTAAAACAATGGCTACTAATGTTGCTAATAAGGGTTGAAGATAAATAAACGCTCCTATTGTAGAAGGCTTAAGCGTACGTAATGCAAACACATTAAACAAATACGTAAGGTAAGTCGTTCCTACAACCACAAAGATCATTACGCCAATCACTGATGCTGGAAGCGTTGTCCATTCTACTTCGCGGAATTCTGGCAATGCTACGGGTAAGTTTGTGAATACTGCTATGAGAAAAAACCACTTCATAAGTGTAATAGAAGAGTACTTGGCGGTAAGTGGTTTTACTATAATTAAATATACTGAATAGGCCGTCGCATTTACTATAAATAATATGTTTCCTAAAGGGATATTAGGCGCATTTTCTTGTGTTTTTGCTCCAAAAAGTATTAAAACAAGTGCTCCTACTAAGCCTATTCCAATACCCGATCCTTTAAACCAAGTAATTTTTTCTTTTAAGAAAATAGCAGAAAGGACTAATAAAATTACAGGAGATAGGGTAATCACCACACTACTATTTATAGGGGTAGATAAAGCCAGTCCTTTAAAGAACATAAGCATATTAATAGTCATTCCAAACAACGCACAAAGAACAATTCGTCCCCAATCTTTACGATCTATTTTCTCTTTAGGAAAAAACAAGCTTGTAATCCAAAATAAAATAGCGGCCCCTAACACACGCAACATAATAAAACCAAAGGGTTTTATATATGTAGGCATTAAATCTTTTGCAAGTGTATGGTTGATTCCATATATAAAGCTGGCACCAAACGCTGCTAGTAAAGCTAAGTGACGCTTACTCATATTAATTAAAAGCTGCTACAGCCTCGGCTACTACTTTTTTACTATTTCCAACAAAAATAGCATCATTTATTATCATAACTGGGCGTTTCAAAAATGTATAGTGCTCTAAGATAAGATTTTTATAATCCTCTTCAGAAAGCGTCTGTTCTTTTAAATTACGCTGACGATACAATTGTGCTCTTTTACTAAACAAGGCTTCATAGCTTCCTGTTAAGTGATGCATAGCTTCTAGTTGACTTTCTGTAATTGCTTCGGTCTTTATGTCTTGCAATTGCACATCACTATCAGGGTTTATTTCCTGTATAATACGTTTACACGTGTCACAGGTAGAAAGATGGTATATTTTTTTCACGATGAAATAGCTATATAGTTATCATTGCAAAATTCGATCATTTATTACTAAATAAACTACTTTTAATAAAAATTTCACACCATGCTTTACGACTTTGATATTTGTCAAAAAAACCGACAATTACTACACAATTTAATGGAAAAGTTATCTCCCGAACAACTCAATAAAATTCCTGAAGGTTATAATAATAACATCCTTTGGAATATTGGGCATAGCATTGCTACACAACAATTATTAGTATATGGCTTATCTGGAGAAGATATTCAGGTTCCTAAACACATTATTGATCTTTACCGAAAAGGAACTAAGCCTGAGAAATTTGCAACGTTAAAAGAAATAGAAGAAATAAAATCATTGTTGTTTTCTACAATAACACAATTAGAAAAAGATTATAACAACGGTATCTTTACCTCTTTTAAAACCTATACATTAAGCACTAGTAAAGGAATACTTCACAAGGTAGAAGATGCTATTGCTTTTAATAATTTTCATGAAGGATTACATCTAGGATATGCAATGGCTTTAGTTAAGGCTATTTAAAATAATTATAAGAGAGGAAGTAGCTATATATGTGTCTCCTCCTAAATAATCGAATCAAAAAACCCATCACTTTACAGTGATGGGTTTTTCTTCATTTTGATATCTAATTTTTAAGCAGCTACTATATAGTAATTACTTAAAATAGGATAACATGTTCTTAGTTTTTAAGAACTCTGTATACTCCTGTTTGACCGTCGTCAGAAGTTACTTGCATTAAGTAAGTTCCTTTAGCCATAGTGCTTACATTTAGTTGGTATGTAGATAGTCCGCCTACTTTTTGCTCAAGTACTTTCTGACCTACAAGGTTAAATAATGTTACATTTTCAATTCCTGTTCTAGCATTAAGATTAATCATATCTTGAGCAGGGTTAGGATAGAAGTTAAATCCTTCTAATACATTATCATCTACAGATAGAGCATCTTCACAAGTAACTGCCATAGTGAAGTTACCTACGCTTGCTCCAAATCCTTCTACCATAATTGTATATGAATTTCCTACAGTTGCTACAAATGAAAGTTCTGATTGTAAAGTACCACAACCATCATCATCTGTTGCAATTTCATTTACAAGGTTACACTCATCATCAAATACTCTTAATAATGAATCATAATCTGTACCCTCACATAATGAAATCGTTACAGTCTGTGCAATTTCTGGAGTTACATACGTATAGAATACATCCCCTGATGGGTTAGATCCTGAATCTCCTGCATTTGTTGTGTCTCCTGTTATTACATCATCACAGAAAACTTCGATTGCATTTTCACAATCATCATTTGCTGGTGGTAAGAAATATAAGAAATCAATAGATACGTATGTACTAAAATCATCTGCAGTACATCCTGCTTGAAGATAGAATGTGTACATGTTTCCATCTACAAATGCTCCAGTTGCAGTATCAAATGTATCTACAAGTGTGTTTCCTGTAGCAATAGCTCCTGGATCTCCTTGAGGAACTCCTACGTCTTGTATCTCCCAGTTATATCCAAATGCATTTACAGACATAGACCAAGATAAATCTACAGATCCTGGTAAGAAGTTACCTGCTGCTAAATCAAACGGAGGTGGACACGTAGGCATAGTCATGAATGTAACTGGCCCTGAAGTCTCACTGATATCATCACCTCCACAATTAGAAGTTACATAAAAATCATACGATGTTTCTGGATCAAGACCTTCCAATAAAAAGGTAGTCATTGTAAGTCCAGCTTCTAAAGTACCATCACCAGGCATAAAACCTTCTAATCCCCATTCTAAATCATAACTCATAGGTACCGTATTATCAAGGTCTACCCAACTCAATTCTGCACTCATAGCTGTAATATTGGCTACAGCAAGATCAACAGGTTGTAAACAACTTGGGCAATCAGCCGCAATCGTTCCAGATGGGATATCTGTTGTAGGATCAGCTGTACCAGCTCCTACTTCATTTCCGTCTACATCTAAAATTCTATATGAAACTTCTCCTGGAAATCCACCACCATCTATAAATACAGTAGTTATATCTGCTGTAGAGTTTACTGGAATACCGAGGATTCCTTGAAGTCCATCATTATTAGGATCATCATCTAAAGAAACGTCATCTAAAACAACAACACCGTCTACAAGAACATCCATAATTGCTCCATTCCATCCGTCTCCAAATGTATCATTCATTTCAAGTGTATATTCACACACGTCACATATTCCTCCTTCATCAATTCTATCTACTAAGATTGGATTAGAAAGGTCAAAACAACCATCAAGATCTGCTACATTAGATCCCATATCAAGACCCATTAATCCATCTTCATAACGGATATACCATATTGCACATACTCCTGGGAAAACTCCTTCAAGATCAAATGGAGGCGCCATTGGTAATCCTAAAATTTCTCCAGTAGCATTATCTGTAATCACCCAACCATTATTTGTTCCAATTCCTTCTCCTATAATAGTAACATCTATTGGGTCTGGATTACCATCACCTGTACAGATACTTACTTCTGTGTCACCTGTAGTAGTTACAATTTCTGCAGCATCTACAGCACAATCACTATGAGCAGCTACTTGGAAAGGACCGAAGCCTCCGCCTCCCCATTCCCAAACACGAACAAATAATGTCATGCCTGCTAATGCTGGATCATCAATTGCCACTAAAGAGAATAGTCCATTCCCTCCGTCATCATCACACGCTATTTCTAAAAGAGCTCCTATCTCTCCTGAATATACAGCCATCCCAGTATCAGTAATACCTCCAGCTGTATCTGCTTCTATATTTACTTGTCCAGTACTAGGTACTTCAACAGTAAACCAAACATCAGCTCCACCGTAGTTACCACAAGATGGATCATCTATGGCTGTATCTGTAGCACTTACATTAGAAGCGGTTACAGGAAAATCTGTAAATACAGAACCAACCATTAAAGGAATAGCTCCTTCTGGATCATCATTTGCAGGTGGAGGTGTATCATATGCAGACATCTGGAAAGTTCCTAAAGAACCTCCATTCCATTCCCATACACGCGCATATAGTACTTCTCCTGGAGTTCTACCTTCTACTTCTGCTAAAGAGAATAAGCCAACTCCACCATCATCATTACAAACCACTTCAACTAATGCTCCTATCTCACCTTCATAAATACTTAAAGCTGTATCTGTAATAGAACCGTCATCTTCTCTAGATTCTACAGAAACAGATCCACTATCTGGAACTACAAAGCTATACCATAAATCTGCTTCAGTAAAGTTACCACAAGAAGGATCATCAATAACTGTTGCTGTTGCTTCTGTGTTATCTGCAATAACAGGATTATCTTCAAATACTTCTCCTACAACTAAGTTTCTAGCTGTTTCTGGGTCATCATTAAGTTCTAAAGGCCCACAACTTCCAAATAAAAACTGAGCAATAATCTCTACATTAGCACCTGAAAGATCTTCTAATTCTAAACTTACGATTGGCTCTACTGCTACAATCCCAACAAAAACAGGACCAACAGTAGCATCTATAGTTACTGTATCAATTAAACCAGCTTCTCCAATCACTCTTATATCTACAGGTGAGCCTCCTAAAAGAGAATATAGATCAAATCCAACACTAGTTACTGGGTCATCTCCTGTAAAGTTTATAATTGTAAAATCAGTAAATGTGTTAGAACCCACTGCTGGATCTAATGTACCAAATCCATCGGCAGGATCAATATATACAGTACCATTTCCTGGAGTACTTATTGTAATTTCAAATCCTTCCGCTAATTCACCGGCAGGATAACAAGTATCTCCAGCTGAACTTAAAACATCGTCACACCCTACAAGCGCTGTAGGACCTCCAGTAAAGTCTTCTGATGTTAAAAAAGCTCCATCTGAACAGTTTGCCAGATAATCATCTCTATCATCAAATGTAGTGACATTTGCCCCTAGGGTATTAATAGTAGCTGTTTGAACCTCAAGCCCTTGTACAACTGCTCCTCTTTCAAGACCTGCATTTGCGTACTCTTGCAAAGTCAGAGGGGTCTGCCCAAATGCCGTAACGACGACAAAAAGACATAATAATAATGTAATTTTTTTCATGTTTGGTTTATTTTTAAAGTGAAACCGCAAGAAATGCGGACCTAAAAGATAAATACTCTAAATCTTTTTTAAGAAAAATGTAACGTATTTTCGACGAGTGACATCTATTAATCGTCATAAAACATAAAGTTTTAAGAAAAAGACACAATATTAACATAGAAAAAGCGTTTACCCCATTTTTTATATCAAAATATGTTAAAACAAAGTATCCATTAATTTCATCGCAAATTTGAAAAATACGATCCTTACTAAATACGCTTTCGCGAAAGCGTATAATTTATTAATTCACAATTAGATAAAGTATCTTGATTTTATACTGCTTATCTCTACATAGTTGTCTTGTGTATAGAGGTGTTTAATTGTATTTTTGAATGAAAAGAAAGTCATGAACTTCGCTTTCTTAATACATTATATATGAAATTCAATACCAAAACAATACATGGAGGTCAGAAACCTGATAAAGCGTATAACGCTGTAATGCCTCCTATATATCAAACGTCTACATATGCTCAATCTACTCCAGGAGGTCATAAAGGATACGAATATAGTAGAACACATAATCCAACTAGAAATGCACTAGAAAATGCGTTTGCGAGTATAGAAAACGGAACGCATGGTCTTGCGTTTGGCTCTGGTCTTGCAGCAATAGATGCTATTCTGAAACTTTTAGAACATGGAGATGAGGTTATTTCTACAAATGATTTATATGGAGGTACCTATCGATTATTTACTAAGATATTTGAAGGCTTTGGTATCAAATTTCATTTTATTGGTATGGAAAATGCCCATGCTATAGAAAATCATATCACTGAAAAAACAAAACTCATTTGGATTGAAACACCTACAAATCCAATGATGAATATTATAGACATTAAAGCAGCTTCAGTTATAGCCAAAAAACACAATATCATGCTTGCTGTAGATAATACATTTGCCACTCCTTATTTACAGCAACCTTTAGATTTAGGGGCCGACATTGTGATGCACAGCGCTACAAAATATATAGGAGGCCATAGTGATCTTGTGATGGGTGCTCTTATTGTAAAGGACAAAAAACTTGCTGAAAAATTATATTTTATTCAAAATGCTAGTGGTGCCATATGCGGACCTCAAGATAGTTTTCTTGCGTTAAGAGGTATAA
The DNA here is from genome assembly GCF_947492535.1 of uncultured Dokdonia sp. Taxonomy (GTDB): domain Bacteria; phylum Bacteroidota; class Bacteroidia; order Flavobacteriales; family Flavobacteriaceae; genus Dokdonia. The sequence goes on from NZ_CANLNH010000002.1 coordinate 178,474, forward strand.
AAACATTGCATGTACGCATGCAACGTCATTGTGAAAATGGAAAAGCGATTGCGCATTTTTTAAAAACACATCCTAACGTTGATAAAGTTTACTGGCCTGGATTTAAAGATCATCCTAATCATCAGACAGCTAAAGAGCAAATGAATGATTTTGGAGGGATGGTTTCATTTACAACAAAAGAAGATTCTTATGAAGGTGCTGTAAAGGTAGTAGAAAAGTTAAAGGTCTTTACATTAGCAGAAAGTTTAGGAGGTATTGAATCTCTAGCTGGGCATCCTGCATCTATGACACATGCATCAATTCCAAAAGCAGCGCGAGAAAAAACAGGAGTGAAAGATTCTTTAATACGCTTAAGTGTTGGTATAGAAGATATAGATGACCTTATAGCAGATATAAAGCAAGCATTAGCTTAATTACATCTTAATATTATAACAAAAAACGGTTGCTAAATATAGCAACCGTTTTTTTATTTTTTATATACGCTTTCGCGAAAGCGTATACTACAATTATTCTAAATAATAGATATATCCAACATTTAACCAGAAGATCCAATCATTGGCTCGGTTTACTGGTCTTGGGTCTGGATTTAATCCATCTACCCAGTTTGATGTATAATAATGCCATCTAGCATCTAATACTAAATCACTGAGTGGGGCTAATTTATATCGAATCCCTGCACTCCAAGTAATAGCCCACGTAGAACCTGGCCTATCATCGATACCGCTATTATTTTGCCCTTCTCCTTGGGCAAAACCAGGAAAAAGCGTGGGAGCTAGTTCCCCACTAAAAGGATTTATAAATTGTCCTTGAATATCTCCTAATTCTGAAGTTGCTTCAGGATCAAAAGACACAAAATGAACACCAAGACTTACATAAGGAGCAACTCGATAAGCGCCTGCTGTAAAATCTCGAATACTCATTGGAAAATATTCCAATTGAGATCCAATTTCAAAAACATTGGCTCTTCCTTTGTGTCCTCTAAGTTGTAAACCTCCTAGATCATTATCTTCAGATTCTTCCCCAAAATGGTCAAGATTTGTGACGTGATAATCTATTTCGTTTCTAACTTTGAAGTGATCATTCCAGTAAGTATCTCTAGAATAGCAGTTACAATCTGCTCTATATGCAAAGTTTAAATAATGTACAATACCGATACCAAAACCAATGTTTCCACGGTTTGTATCGAAGTTATTACGCAATCCGAAATCAGATTGAAATGCTACGGGACCAGTGATAACGCCGACTTCATGGGAAAAGCCTAGTTGCGCTTTAAGCTCCTGGTGAGCAAAGCAAAATGAAATAATTGCCATGAGTAGGTATCTGGCTTTCATGAAAATAGGTAATTTGAGACAGCAACAAATATATAAAAACTAGGTTAACAGCGAAATTTTATAACCATCAGGTTTCCAAAAAACAAGTAAATTTCTAAAAAAACACATTATTTTTACGAATTTCGAAAAAAAAACGACTCAATTTTCAGGATACACTATATTTGCATCCTATTAAAAACGCATTTTTAAGATTAAAATTATCTAATACTCAAAAGATATGTCAGACAGCATTAAAAACTTTGTCGATTATGTTGCTAAAAGCAATCAGAATGAACCCGAATTTATGCAAGCTGTTCATGAGGTTGCAGAAACGGTTATTCCTTTTATAGAAGCAAACCCAAAATATCAAGGTAAGAAATTATTAGAGCGCATGGTAGAGCCAGAGCGCACTATTATATTTAGAGTTCCTTGGACGGATGACAGTGGAGAAATCCAAGTAAATCGTGGCTATAGAGTAGAATTTAATAGCGCAATAGGCCCTTACAAAGGAGGGTTACGTTTTCACCCTTCAGTAAACTTAAGTATTCTTAAGTTTTTAGGTTTTGAACAAGTGTTTAAAAATAGCCTTACAACACTTCCTATGGGAGGTGGAAAAGGAGGGTCTGACTTTAACCCAAAAGGAAAGTCTGATGCAGAGGTAATGCGTTTTTGCCAAAGCTTTATGACTGAGTTATCTCGTCACATAGGACCAAATACAGATGTCCCTGCTGGAGATATTGGTGTTGGAGGACGTGAGATAGGATATATGTTTGGTCAGTATAAAAGACTACGCAATGAGTTTACAGGAGTACTTACAGGAAAAGGATTGTCATACGGAGGATCTTTAATACGTCCTGAAGCTACTGGATATGGAGATGTATACTTTGCTCAAAGTATGCTTAAAACAAGAAATGAATCTTTTGAAGGAAAAACAGTAGTGATTTCTGGATCTGGAAATGTAGCGCAATATGCTACAGAAAAAGCAACACAACTAGGAGGAAAAGTCGTTACACTTTCTGACTCAAGTGGTTTTGTATACGATAAAGATGGAATTGATGCTGAGAAATTAGCATACGTTATGCAGATTAAAAATGAACGTCGTGGTAGAATCAAAGAATATTTAGACAAATATCCATCTGCCGAATATCACGAAGGGCAAAAGCCTTGGGGTATTACGTGTGATGTTGCACTTCCGTGCGCAACTCAAAATGAGTTAGATCACGAAGCTGCAAAAACATTAATTGCAAACGGATGTATCTGTGTGGCAGAAGGAGCTAATATGCCTTCTACACCAGAAGCTATTGAAGCATTCCAAGATGCTAAAATCCTTTTCTCACCAGGAAAAGCATCTAATGCAGGAGGTGTTGCCACTTCTGGTCTTGAAATGTCTCAAAACAGTATGCGTTACAACTGGACAGCAAAAGAAGTAGATGAAAAACTTCATAATATCATGTTAGATATCCACGCAGCTTGTGTAGAATATGGAACCCAAGAAGATGGGTATGTAGACTATGTAAAAGGTGCTAATGTTGCTGGTTTTGTAAAAGTAGCAGAAGCAATGATGGCTCAAGGTGTTGTTTAAACATTCAATACCATTATAGATAGTAAATAGGCGACAGATGTCGCCTATTTTTTTTAAATCTTTTTTCGCTTTAAGCGAAAAAATAGAATACCACACTATCTTATTTAAAGACTAAGGCAATAATTGTATTTTTGAACGGTTTTAAAAGAAGAAATAAAAATACGTGAAACATCTCTATATACTCTTACTAGTACTGTTTTCCCTACCACTCTATGCACAAGATTTTTCTGATGAATGGACAGGATACTTTTCTTTTGCCTCTGTAGGAGATATTGATAGCGGAAATGGACGAGTATATGCTGCTTCAGAAAATGCTGTTTTTATATTTTCTACCATTAATGGAAGTACCATAACAAGATCAACTATTAATGGCCTTTCTGGAAATACAATTTCTTCCATTTATTATAGCGAAGCTTTTGACACACTTCTTATTGGGTATGAAAATGGAATTATAGACGTTATTGTAGGGAATAGTGAAAACGTAATTACTGTCGTCGATATATTTAATAGGGTTTCTATTCCTCCAGATAGAAAAAGAATAAATCACTTTACAGAATTTAACGGATTTGTATATATCTCTACAGGATTTGGTATTTCATTATATGACTTAGGCCAATTAGAATTTGACGATTCCTATTTTATTGGAGATAATGGTTCATTACTGGATATTACACAAACGGCAATTCTTGATGAGTATATTTATGCTTCCAGTACTGAAGGAGGTGTGCGTAGAGCTATTGTAAACAATACAAATATTATAGATTTTAATAACTGGTCTACGGTTCTCAATGGGTCCTTTCAAGCCATTACTTCTTTGGATAATACTGTATATGTAGCAAATGGATCACAATTACTGCAATCTACAACAGGAACAAACTTTACTCCTTTTCAACAGCTACCTGAAGCTATAGAAGACCTTGAGGCAAATGGCGTGGAGTTAAGTGTCATTACAGAAAATACAGCTTCGATATATAATGCAGCTGGAACGCTTATAAACTCCTTTTCAAATATTCCAGATTTTGAGGACCCTTATAGTGCTTCTGTTATTGTAAATGGCTCTTTATTTATTTCAACATTAGGTTCTGGAGTGATTAGAGTTCCTTTAAATGGAAATGAAGTATCGCAAATATTACCCAATGGCCCTTTATTTAATAATCCATTCAATATAACAGCATCTACTAATGAATTATGGGTTGTATATGGTGAATATAGTGTTTCATACGCTCCAAGAAATAGAAGAAGAGGTATAAGTCATCTCACCACAGAACTAGGATGGAATAATATTTCGGAGGATAGTATTTTTGGAGCAAGAGATCTTTCTTTTATTGCGATTAATCCCCAAAACACAAGTCAAGTTTTTGTAAGTTCTTTTGGCGCTGGATTACTTGAAATAAATGAAGAAGTTCCTACCGTTCTGTTTGATGAAAACAACAGTCCTTTAGAAGGAATTGGAGCAAATAATAGTAGTGTTAGAATTAACGGATCTGCTTTTGACAGAGAAGGGAACTTATGGATTTCAAATTCTAGAGTCCCTAATATTCTTTCTAGACTTTCTCCAGCAGGTCAGTTTAGTACTGTCAATTTCCTAAACGATTTACCTACGCTGGTAGAAGATGCAAATGGTATTGATGATGTAACTATTGCAGGAGATGGAAGAATTTATATAGGAACTAGTAATCAAGGAGTTGCAGGGTATGATCCAAATACGGGAAGTTTTGCTCGTATTGCTGGGGAAGAAGGTGCTGCAAACCTTCCTAGTGACGATGTTAGAGCACTCACCATAGATCGTAACGGATCTTTATGGATTGGAACTCGAAGAGGGCTTCGTGTTTTATTTTCACCATCATCCATATTTACAGAACCTAATGTATCTACCAACGCTATTATCATTCTACAAGATGGTATCGCTCAAGAATTACTTAATGATCAAATTATAACAGAGATTGTGGTAGATGGCGCTAATAACAAGTGGATCTCTACGGTAGATTCTGGTGTTTTTCTATTCTCTCCAAGTGGGCAAGAGACTCTGCAGCATTTTACAGAAGATAATTCTCCCCTCCCCTCCAATAATGTACAAGACATTGCATTAGATCCAGAATCAGGCACCGTATATTTTGCTACCCTACGAGGACTTGTTTCTTTTGATGGGTCTAATACGGGTCCAGCAGAAGATTTAGAAGACGTTGTGGTATACCCTAATCCTGTACGACCAACGTTTAATGGAGAAGTCACTATAAGAGGTCTTACCGCCCGCACCAACGTAAAAATTACAGATCTTACAGGAAACCTTGTTCATGAAGAAAATACGGTAGGAGGCAGTATTACTTGGGATACGAGAGCTTTTGGAAGACACCGAGTAGCTTCTGGTGTTTATCTTATCCTTATTACAGGTCCAGATGCACTAGAAACTCAGATTGCAAAACTGATGATCATACGATAATGCTTATTACGACACAAGCAATTGTTATCTCTGCTCTTAAATACAGTGAAGCAGATCTTATTGTAAAATGCTTTACAAAAAGTAGCGGACTAAAATCATACCTTTTACGTAATATCTTAAAGTCTAAAAAAGGGAAGCTCAGAACAGCTATGTTTCAACCCTTAATGCAGCTAGAAATAGAAGCAAATCATAAAGACAAAGGAACCTTAGAAACTATCCGAGAAGCAAAGGTAGCCTATCAATACAGAAACCTACATACAGACATCACTAAAACAGCTCTTGTTTTCTTTATTTCAGATATGTTGCGTAACACCATTATTGAAGAAGAAGAAAACAGCTCTTTATTTGATTATTTAACAACGTCTATCATATGGTTAGACACGCATGACACCATTGCAAATTTTCATCTCTTATTTTTATTAAAGCTCACACAATATCTTGGATTTTATCCTGATGAAACCCATATTACGTATGAATATTTTAATCTTATAGAAGGTACCTTTGAGCCTTCAGAACTCAATATTTATTGTCAAAATGGAGCGCAAATAATAATTCTAAAACAGCTATTAGGCATAAAATTTGATACACTATCTGAAATCAAGCTAAACCAAAAGCAACGTAGTGATTTCCTCACTATGTTATTACAGTATTATGAGCTACATTTGCACGGCTTTAAAAAGCCTCGCTCGCTCGCTGTGCTTAATTCAATTTTTACCTAAATGCGCCACATATTTATTCTGTTTTTATTTATATCAATAGCATCGCAAGCGCAACAGATTACTGTTCTTGATATAGATACAAGAGAACCTATTATTAGTGTTGCTATTTACAATGAAGATAAGAGTATAAGTACGATTACTGATTTTGATGGTAAGGCAGATATTTCCGCTTTCGCGAAAGCAGAAAAAATCATCTTCTCAGAAGTAGCTCATCAACAAGCTATACACACTAAAGCTCAAATAATTGCATACGGAAATAAAGTTTTCTTAAGAAAGCTAGAAAACAATCTTGATGAAATTGTATTATCTGTATCAAAATTTGGACAAAAAAAAAGCGAGATTCCTCAAAAAATCGTTGGCTTTTCTAAAGAAGATATTGAATTATATAATCCACAAACAGCAGCAGATTTATTACAAACGAGCGGACAAGTATTTGTTCAGAAAAGTCAATTAGGAGGTGGAAGTCCATCCATAAGAGGATATTCTACCAATCGCCTTCTTATTACACTAGATGGTATACGATTTAATACCGCTATTTTTAGAGGAGGAAATGTCCAAAATATTATCTCTATTGACCCCTTTGCTTTAGAAAGAACAGAAGTGATTCTAGGCCCCGGGTCTGTTGTATATGGTAGTGATGCTGTAGGTGGTGTTTTAAATTTTTATACCAAAAAACCTCAGCTTTCTAAAACAGATACACTAGGGTTTAAAGTGTCTGGAAATGCGCTTGCACGTTACAGCACCTCTAATAATGAAAAAACAGGACATTTAGATTTTAATCTAGGGTCCCAAAAATGGGCATTTCTTACCAGTGCTAGTTACTCTGATTATGGAAATCAAAGACAAGGGAATCATGGCCCTGATGCCTTTTTACGTAACGAATTTATACGTCGTATTGATGGGGAAGATGTTGTCGTTCAAAATGATGACCCCCTAAAGCAAGTAAGTACAGGATATAGCAGTTATAATCTCTTACAAAAAATACGATATGTTCCTAATAACACTTGGGACTTTAATTTTAATGTTTCATTTGCAAACACATCAGATTATGATCGTTATGACCGTCTTACGCAAAGAGACGAAGATGGCAATTTGCGATCAGCCCAATGGTTTTATGGGCCCCAAAAATGGTTTTTAACCAGTTTACAAGTAAATAAAGAAGGTAATGGCCCTTTGTATGATAGAGTACAAGGTACACTCGCCTTTCAAAATTCTGAAGAAAGCAGAAACGATAGACGTGTTGGCAGAACAGGTCTTCGTACACGTACGGAACGTGTAAATGCTTTTTCTGGAGCTTTAGACTTTGAAAAAACATTAAAAAATAGAAAGACTAAATTCAATTATGGTGTTGAATATGTCTATAATTATATAAACTCTAACGGTTCTATTACTGACATAGAAACGGGTCAATTTGAACTTACAGATACTCGATATCCCGACGGATCTGAATGGCAGTCACTTGCTGCCTATGCAAGTGGACAATTTGATCTTAGCTCAAAACTAAAGTTAAACTCAGGATTACGTTATAATCAACTATTTATTTTTACAGATTTTAGAGGCAACAATCAGTTTTTTAATTTCCCTTTTGAAAAGTCTCGCGTTAATTTTGGGAATGTTACAGGAAGTGCAGGCCTTAATTACGAAATCTCTAAAACGGTATTGCTTAAAACCAATCTTTCTACTGCTTTTAGAGCACCAAATATAGACGACATCGGAAAAGTATTTGATAGTGGTGACGGAGATCTTATAATCCCTAATCCTGACTTAAAAGCAGAGTATGCTTATAATGCAGAAATAGGTACGGTTCTTAACTTTAGTAATGTCGTTACTTTTGATGCTAATATATATTACTCGCAACTAGAAAATGCATTAGTCCGTAGAGACTTCACCCTCAATGGCTCTTCTACAATAGAGTTTGAAGGTGAAACCGTTAATATAGAAGCCATCCAAAATGCAGGAACTGCTCAGGTATGGGGATTTGAAGCGGGTATAGACATTAAATTACCTTATAACCTTAGTGTGACCTCTCAATTTAATATTACCAGAGGAGAACAAGAAGAAGAAGACGGATCGTTACTTCCTGTAAGACATGTTGCTCCTACCTTTGGAAATACACATCTTATTTGGAAAAAAGACAAATGGACATTGAATGCTTTTGTAAACTATAATGGGGCTTTAAATTTTGACGATTTATCTCCAGAAGTAAGTGATAGTCCAGAACTTTTTGCGGTAGATGCAAATGGAAATCCTTTTGCTCCAAGATGGTATACTCTTAATCTCTCTAGCCAGTACCAACTTAACAAACAATGGAATTTTACTGCAAACTTAGAAAACATTACAGACCAACGTTATAGAACATATGCGTCTGGAATTTCGGCAGCAGGACGTAATCTGATTCTTGCAGCTAAGTATTCTTTTTAAAAGGAAATTATTCTGAGATCGCTTTCGCGAAAGCGGACTGAAGTTTAGGCACTACTTCTACATCAAACCAAGGGTTTTTTGTGAGCCAAAACCTGTTGCGAGGCGAAGGATGTGGCAACGGAATAATCTTAGGAGCATATTCTTCATGATTTCTCACCGTCTCTGTCAATGTCTTTTTTGCTGTATTTTTCAAATAGTACTTTTGAGCATACATACCTATAAGAATGATAAGTTGGATATTAGGCATTTTAGCAAGTAACTGTTCATGCCATTCTGGAGCACATTCTGGTCTTGGTGGCAAATCTCCTGTCTTTCCTTTTCCGGGATAACAAAATCCCATAGGCACTAAAGAAACCTTTGTTGGATCGTAAAATACTTCTGAATCACAATCTAACCATTTACGTAATTGTCTACCACTAGGATCGTCCCAAGGAATAGATGTTTTATGCACTTTTGTCCCAGGAGCCTGCCCAATTATAATAACTCGCGCATCTGGGTGAGCCGTCACAATAGGGTTGGGCCCTAAAGGTAAATGTGCAGCACATATCCCGCAAGCTCGTATTTTAGTAAGAAGTGTTTCCATAATAGATCATATTAAACTACAATTATAACTAGATTAACAACAAGACATACTACTAGAAAAGGAATGTTAATTGTACTTTTTTTGAGTTTGCTCTATTTTTTTCCAGCGAGTACAATCACAATCTCTCCTTTAGGTGGTTTTTTTGTGTAATGCGCTAAAACCTCAGTAACGGTACCTCGTATTGTTTCTTCATGAAGTTTAGTAATTTCCCTAGAAACTGACACTTGACGATCTTCTCCAAAAAATTCAGCAAAATGTCCTAGTGTCTTCACTAATTTATGTGGAGACTCATAAAAAATAATCGTTCTCGTTTCTTTAGCTAATAACAGAAGACGGGTTTGTCGCCCTTTTTTTACAGGTAAAAATCCTTCAAAAACAAACTTATCATTTGGGAGTCCGCTATTTACTAATGCGGGTACAAATGCAGTTGCTCCAGGGAGGCAGTCTACTGTAATACCTGCTTCTACACAGGCTCTCGTTAATAGAAATCCTGGATCAGAAATAGCTGGAGTTCCTGCATCGCTTATCAGCGCCATCGTCTCTCCTGCTTGTAATCTTTTAACAAGACCTTCTACTGTTTTATGCTCATTATGCATATGATGACTCATCATTTGCGTTGAAATTCCTAAATGCTTTAATAATTTACCACTTGTACGCGTATCTTCTGCAAGAATAAAGTCCACTTCTTTTAATACACGAATGGCTCGTAATGTAATATCTTCTAGATTTCCAATAGGTGTTGGAACTAGGTATAGTTTGCTACTTTCAGTCATACATAGGTCGTACTCTTTTTCCTAAGAAATACGATATCGGTAAGAAAATTAATACTAGTAGTGAAAACATGTAGCCTCCATCATCTGCATGAATATGTGCTGCAAAAGCGAGCACTGCATCAAAAAAGAATCCCGCATATGCCCATTCTGTTAGCCATGGAATACCCCGCCATAAAACCATGGCAATTCCTAACACTTTAGCAATAGCCAAAGGAATCACAATGTAGGAAGGATACTGAAGTGCTTCAAAAAACCCTTCGACCATCGCTGTATTTCTAAAATACATCTGAGCAGAAAACGTGAAAACACCACAGGTAATAATCGTGGCGATCCAATAGCTGATTTTTTGAACCTTCATTATTTATATCATTAATTAAATTTACTCTCAATGATTTGTATAAAACGCTCTTCATATTCTTCTTTTCCATCCCAAGAATCATAATCTGGTTTTACCATTTGATATATAAATTGTTTTGCTTCTTCCAGTGAACTAAACGTACTTAGTTGCGATAATACTCTATTATAGTCTGCATCACTTCCTTGGAAGAGATGTTTTATAAAAGCAAGTTTATCATTAAGACCTATTTTAAGGCCACTCTTAAGTTTGTCATTAAGATTTTTGGGCGCTACGTCTTCTTCTACAACTGCTACAGGGTCAAAAATAGGCATCTGGGCAAACTCCCCTCCTATTTCTAACATATCATTTTTTTGATAACGATCTTGAGGCGCTATAGACTCTACTAACTCATCTATCACAGAGGCTTCTGGAGGCATTTCGGCCACCATATCTTTAATTTTTTCAATAACGGGCTCATGTACAGGATCATCTTGATTAAAAACAGTCCCATCAGGTCGATGTCTATCATTTGCTCTTGCCTCAGCAAAACGCGCTTCATTTTCGGCAACAATTTCTGCAGGAGTTTTAGCTCTTGGAGTTTCAGGGATTGGTTCTGGCGCCACTACTTTTTCTTCGACAGGGGTTTCTATTATTTCTTCTACGATAGGCTCCGTTACCTCTACTTCAGGTATTGCATCGATACTTGCTTCAATTTTAGAAAGTCCTATGGTAGGTTGTCCTGATTTTTCAAGCTTTTCTGCATAAGATAACACCATTAATTTCTCATAAAGCGCTCTAGATTGCTCTGTCATTTGCGCATATGAAGTATCATCTTTAAGTTGTAATATTTTGTGTGCGAGACTTATTAATTCTGCTTTAATAGATTTCTTCATAACTTTCGAATACTTAACGTTGATTACGTCTCTTTTTTGATAAATTTACCCTGATCTAAAACCAAACGTCAAAAATGACGTTTTGGTCTTGAAAAGTACAAAATGTTTCTCGAAAACACAGTAAATCATAAGGAGCAATTCGGTTGGATTGAAGTAATTTGCGGATCTATGTTCTCTGGTAAAACAGAAGAACTCATCCGAAGGCTCAAACGTGCCCAGTTTGCAAAACAAAAAGTAGAAATCTTTAAACCTGCTGTAGATACTCGCTATGACGAAGAAATGGTAGTGTCCCATGATGCTAACGAAATACGTTCTACACCTGTTCCCGCCGCTGCAAATATTCCAATTTTAGCAGATGATTGTGATGTAATCGGAATTGATGAAGCTCAATTTTTTGATGACGAGATTGTAAAAGTATGTAACGACCTTGCTAACAGAGGCATTAGAGTCATTATTGCAGGATTAGATATGGATTTTAAAGGAAACCCATTTGGTCCCATGCCAGCCCTTATGGCTACTGCAGAGTATGTTACTAAAGTACATGCCGTATGTACACGTACAGGTAACTTAGCTCAATATAGTTACAGAAAAGCGCAAAATGACAATATTGTCCTTTTAGGAGAAACCGAAGAATATGAACCCTTAAGTAGAGGTGCTTATTACAAGGCTATGCTACGAGATCGTCTCAAAAAAATGGAGGTAACTGATCCTACTGAAGTTCCTGTAGAAAAAATACCCGATACAAACACCGATAAATAGTCTCTTATGGGGATCACCCGTCTAGAAATAAATCTCAATGCCTTAAAGCATAACTATACCTACCTTAGGTCTAAGCTTTCTGAAGGGGTAAAGATGATGGGCGTTGTAAAAGCTTTTGGTTACGGTAGTGATGCGAGTGAAGTGGCACTATTTCTAGAAGAATTAGGAATCGATTATTTTGCTGTGGCTTACGCACATGAAGGAGAAGTATTGCGTAAAGCGGGAGTACAAATCCCTATTTTAGTACTCCATCCACAACCTGACAATTTCAAGACGGTTATTGAAAATTGCCTTGAGCCTAGTTTATATAGTGCCCGTGTTTTTAAAGAATTTTCCGCTTTCGCGAAAGCGCATAAACAGAAACATTATCCTGTTCATTTAAAATTTAACACCGGTCTTAATCGTTTAGGGTTCTGGGAAAGTGATACCGCTTGGGTCCTAGAACGTCTTACAGAAACTGAAACTATTAAAGTAGCGTCTATTTTTTCTCATTTGGCTGCCAGTGAAGATCTAGAAGAGAAGACGTTTACTCAAAACCAAATTGCTAGTTTTACTAAAATAGCAAAAACGCTTCTAAATGCATTAGCGTATACACCTTTCTTACATCAGAGTAACACCTCAGCCATTATTAATTATCCAGAAGCACAATTTGACATGGTACGTACAGGCATAGGATTATATGGGTATGGAAATACACTTGAAGAAGATCAGAATTTACGTCCTGTTGCTTCACTTAAATCAGTCATTTCACAAATACATAGGATTGAACCAGGAGAAACTGTAGGCTATAATCGCGCTTATAAAGCAACGCATTACGAAAAAACGGCTACAATCCCTATAGGACATGCCGATGGTATTTCTAGAGCTTATGGTAACGGTAAAGGATATGTCACAATACAAGGTGAAAAAGCTCCCATAATAGGAAACGTATGTATGGATATGCTTATGGTGAATATCACAGGTATTGATTGTAAAGAAGGAGATGATGTGATTATTTTTGGAGAAGAAGCCTCAGCAGTTGATGTGTCTGCTAGGATTCATTCTATCTCATATGAACTCCTTACAGCGGTATCTCAACGGGTAAAACGTGTCGTTCTTCGATAGCGGCTTTGATATTCTTAAAGCTTTGTTAATTGAATTTGTTTTTTTAGTACCTTAGAGACTCATTAACCTTTAAACCAAATTAAAATGTTAAAAGAATTTAAGAATTTTATCATGACCGGAAACGTGATTGATTTTGCAGTTGCGGTTATTATGGCTGGAGCAATAGGAGCTGTGATTAACGGATTCGTTTCTAAAATTGCTATGCCTCTAATTGGTCTAGTAACAGGAGGCGTAAGCTTCTCTGATAAATTTTGGACTCCTGGAGATGTAGAGTATAAAACCGTTGCAGCTGCAAAAGAAGCTGGTGTTGCAGCAGTTGAATATGGTGCATGGATTGATACTATAATTAGTTTAATCGTAATAGGTTTTGTAATGTTTTTACTTGTAAAAGCGTATAACAAAACGAAAAAACCTGCTGAAGAGGCTGCTCCTGCTGGACCATCTGAAATTGATTTATTGACTGAAATCAGAGATTCTCTTAAAAAATAAACATACGTAGCCACCGCTACAGTACATATTTTTAACTGTAAACTGCCTTAGTAATCTAGCTAAGGCAGTTTTTTTGTTAGTAATTATACATTTTCCGACTCTTTTGTGTATCCTTAAAACATTATCCTTTTTTTATTTGTTTTAACGTCTATAAATCAAGTTCATCTCCCTAAATTTGGGGTTTTAATTTAAAAATATTCATATTCTCATGAGAGTAGCCGTAGTAGGTGCTACCGGAATGGTAGGCCAAGTGATGTTGCAAGTGCTTGCAGAACGTAATTTTCCAATCACAGAATTAATCCCTGTTGCTTCAGAACGATCTGTAGGTAAACAGGTAACATATAAACAGAAGAAGTACACTATATCTTCTATGGAAGATGCTATTGTTGCCAAACCAGATATTGCTATTTTTTCTGCTGGAGGAGACACGTCTCTTGAATATGCTCCAAAATTTGCTGAAGTCGGAACAACAGTTATAGATAACTCTTCTGCATGGCGAATGGACCAAACAAAAAAATTAGTAGTTCCTGAAATTAATGCAAATGCGTTAACTAAAGACGATAAGATTATTGCAAATCCTAATTGCTCTACGATACAAATGGTATTGGCTCTAGCACCACTACATAAAAAATATGGCATTAAAAGACTCGTGGTATCTACCTATCAATCTATTACTGGAACGGGTGTAAAAGCTGTGCAGCAATTAGAGAATGAATATGCAGGAGAGAAAGGAGAAATGGCGTACCCATACCCTATTCATCGTAATGCGATTCCTGCTTGTGATGTTTTCCAAGAAAATGGATACACTAAAGAAGAATTGAAACTTGTTAATGAAACTCAAAAAATATTAGATGATCGTACGATTGCTGTTACAGCAACTGCTGTGCGTATTCCTGTAGTAGGTGGACATAGTGAGTCTGTTAATTTAGAATTTCAAAATGAGTATGACCTTACGGAGCTTCGCAAGTTACTTAGTGAGACAGATGGGGTTACTGTACAGGATAATCCAGATACAAATACCTACCCGATGCCTATTTATGCCGAGGGCAAAAACGATGTTTTTGTAGGACGTATACGCCGTGATCACTCACAAGAAAACTCACTTAATATGTGGATTGTCTCTGACAACCTTCGTAAAGGAGCGGCCACAAATGCTGTTCAGATTGGAGAATATTTGGTAGAAAATAAATTAGTATAAAATAATCATCCTTACTATAAATAGAAAGCCTCCCTTGTGGAGGTTTTTCTTTTTAGTACATTGGCTATTAGTAAAAATATTTTCTGTGAAAACAATCGATCTTTCTACATGGAAACGCAAACAACACTTCGAATTTTTTAATCAATTTGAAGAGCCTTTCTATGGAGTAACGGTTTCTATAGATGTAACCAGAGCCATGCGCGTAGCAAAAGAAAAAGGATATTCATTCTTTTCCTATTACTTACATAAATGTGTATTGGCTTCTAATCAAATAGAAAATTTCAGATACCGTATCACTCCAGACAACCAAGTAGTTCTATATGATCATATTGGAGCCTCGGCAACCATCATGCGATCTAATGAAACATTTGCTTTTAGTGATATTCCTTATGCAGAAGATTTTGACACCTTTTCAAAATCAATACAAAAAGAAATAGACCGTATTCAACAAAGTGATATGCTTTTTCCACCCAATAATCCTGACAATGTTATTCATTATTCTGCGATTCCTTGGCTTAATTTTAGCTCCATTACCCACGCTAGAATGTTTAAATCGAGAGGAAGTGAACCCAAAATATCTTTTGGAAAGGTAATGGATGCTGATGAAAAAAAGACAATGTCTTTAGCTGTATATGTTCATCACGCTCTTGTTGATGCCCTTCATATAAGCCGTTTTATAACCATTTTCCAAAATCTGCTTAACGCATAAATAAAATAATTAAAGGGTAAATTGACAATTTTTTAGAAGTATTTTGTAATCGATGGAATGCTCTTGCGTCTAAGTCGCTATAATAACCAAAACAAACAAACTCATGAAAATAGTAAACACAATTATTAGAATCGGACTCGGACTTATGCTCCTTGCCTTTGGACTTAATAAATTCTTCTGGTTTATGCCAGACTTTGAATTTGGAGAAAATGTAGGTGCAGCAAATTTATTCCAAGCATTTACAGATAGTGGATATATGTGGCCATTAGTTGGAGGCTTAGAAGCTATTGTCGGAATTCTTTTTATTACTAAAAAAGCATTTCCAGCAGCATTATTAGCATTAATACCCATCTCTGTTAATGTAGTTCTTTTTCATGCTGTTTTAGACCCACCAAATATAGGACCTGCACTATTAGTGGCCATTGTAAATATCTATTTCATTTATAAAAATTGGAATAATTACAGACATCTCGTACAATAAGTACATTTCATATATACTCTAAAACCCTGCCTATTTTAGGTGGGGTTTTTTATGCTTTCGTACTTCGACGAACTCAGTATAAACTTCACTTTCGTGAAAGCGAACAAATCCCTATCTTCACTCTTTCAATAATATTCTCCATCCATATGAAAAAAGTTCTTTTTTTAGCCTTTGCGAGTAGCATGCTATTTGCTTGTCAAAATGATGTAAAATCTATAGAAAATTCTATTGCAGTGACCTATACAAAAACCAAAAAAGCTGATACCGTAGACACCTATTTTGGAACAGATGTGCCAGATCCGTATCGCTGGCTGGAAGATGATCGTAGTTCAGAAACTGAAGATTGGGTAAAACGTCAAAATCAGGTAACCTATGGATATCTAGATACGATCCCTTTTAGAGCACAACTTAAAGAAAGACTTGAAAAATTATGGAATTATGAAAAAATAGGATCTCCTTTCAAAGAAGGAGAGTATACCTATTTCTATAAAAATGATGGATTACAAAATCAGTATGTCATCTACCGTTATAAAACGGGTGAAGATCCAGAAACAGCTACTATATTTTTAAATCCAAATACCTTTGCCGAAGATGGAACTATTTCTTTGGGAGGAACAAGTTTTTCTGAAGATGGAAGTACACTTGCATACAGTATTTCTGAAGGAGGAAGTGATTGGCGAAAAATCCTGATCATGGATACGGAGTCTAAAAAAATTGTAGAAGATACCTTGGTAGATATTAAGTTTTCAGGGATGAGTTGGTATAAAAATGAAGGTTTTTACTACTCAAGTTATGATAAGCCTAAAGGAAGTGAACTTTCTGCCAAAACAGATCAACATAAAGTATATTATCATAAACTTGGAACGCCCCAATCTGAAGATGCTCTTATTTATGGAGGAACTCCAGAAGAAAAACACCGCTATATCTACGGAAGCGTTTCTCGAGACAATCGTTATTTATTGATTAGTCCTAGAGTAAGTACTTCTGGAAATAAATTATACCTAAAAGATCTTACAAAACCGAATAGTGATCTGGTTACTATTCTTGATCACACCGATAGTGATACCTATCTTATTACTAATGTAGGATCAAAACTTATTTTATCTACAAATCTTAATGCACCTAACCAACGTGTAGTAACTGTAGATGCCAGCGACCCACGTCCTGAAAACTGGATAGATGTTATTCCTGAAACAAAAAATGTATTAAGTGCCAGTACTGGTGGAGGAACTATTTTTGCAAGCTATATGGTAGATGCTGTTTCTAAAGTAATGCAATATGATTATGACGGAAAACTCATTCGTGAAGTCACATTACCTGGTGTAGGATCTGTAGGTGGTTTTGGTGCTAAAAAAGAAGAAACAGAACTCTATTATAGCTTTAGTAATTATAAGACGCCTGGAAGCATTTATAAATATGATATAAAAAGTGGAGCTTCAGAATTATTTAGAAAACCAGATATTGACTTTAATCCAGATGCTTACGAAAGTAAACAGGTCTTTTATACTTCTAAAGATGGTACAAAAGTGCCAATGATTATCACCCATAAAAAAGGAATCGAGCTCAATGGTAAAAATCCAACTATATTGTATGGTTATGGAGGTTTTAATATAAGTCTTACACCTGGTTTTAGTATTGCAAATGCAGTATGGATGGAACAAGGAGGTGTCTATGCGGTTCCTAATTTACGAGGTGGCGGTGAGTATGGTAAAGAATGGCATGATGCAGGAACAAAAATGCAAAAGCAAAATGTATTTGACGACTTTATCGCAGCAGCCGAGTATCTTATAGCTGAAAAATACACCTCTAGTGATTTCTTAGCCATACGCGGAGGATCTAATGGAGGACTTCTCGTAGGAGCAACGATGACGCAACGTCCAGATCTTATGAAAGTAGCATTGCCAGCTGTAGGAGTAATGGATATGCTTAGATATCATACCTTTACTGCAGGTGCAGGATGGGCTTATGATTATGGCACTGCAGAAGATAGCAAAGAAATGTTTGAATACCTAAAAGGATATTCTCCTGTACATAATGTAAAAGAAGGAGTATCCTATCCAGCAACACTTGTCACGACAGGTGATCATGATGACCGTGTAGTCCCTGCACATTCCTTTAAATTTGCTGCCGAATTACAAGCAAAACAAGCTGGAAGTGCGCCTACACTTATCCGTATTGAAACCGATGCTGGTCATGGCGCAGGAACCCCTGTAAGTAAAACCATAGAACAGTATGCCGATATTTATGGGTTTACATTATATAATATGGGTTATAAAGTATTACCTGGGAAGATAAAAGGGTAATTATATTTATTGTCTATTAGAAAATAGAAAAGGCTCAGATTTATTAATTTGAGCTTTTTTAGGAAAAGTCAAGATTATAATTATATTAAATGATTCTCAACAGTTACAAATGTTTTTAAATCAAAAAACAATCTTGAAAACATGAAAAAGAAAATACTTTACGTAATAATTTTCTTATTGATTTGCCCTTTATCTTATAGTCAAATTTCTTTTGAAGAACGCAGAGCAGGAAACTTTTCGGGATTTCAAGCGCCCACTGACTTTATAACAGCTGACGTAGATGGAGATGAAGATCAAGATGTTATATTTGTTTCCTTAGATCACCTCATTTGGTTCAAAAACATTAATGATAGAATTGAATTTGGTTTACCAAAATTAATTGCTGAAGAACCAAATCAAAGCCAATTTCTTACCGTTTTTGCTAAAGATCTGGATAATGACGGAGATTTAGATATTATCTCTGGTGGTTTTAATAATATTGTTTGGTTCGAAAATTTAAATGGTTTAGGCGATTTTAGCGCACAACAAATCATTGCCCCAGACACTGGTGAACATTTTCAAATTATTGATATAAATGGAGATAATTTTCTAGACATTGTAGCCTTGCAAGGAGATGTAGTCTGGTACGAACACTTGGATGGCAATGGAAATTTTGGACCTCAAACTTATATAGGAGAACTTGGAGATGCTAGCTTTTCGGCTGCAATTCAAGCTGAAGATATTGACAGTGATGGGGATTCAGATGTTATAATTGCAAGTGGAAACTATACAGGAGATCATTATATCAGATGGTTTGAAAATTTAAATGGACAAGGAACATTTGGGTCTTATCAAGTAATTGTTACAACGACAATCTTCATGCCTGATTTTCTCTTTACTGTAGATATTGATCAGGATGGAGATATCGATGTTGTAAGTAGTGCCGCTAGTGGTGTGACATGGCATGAAAATGATGGTTCAGAAAGTTTCATTGCAAATTTTATTGCTGATAATGGTAATAATATAGACAGTGAAGTATATGTTAGCGATATTAATAGCGATAATAGATTAGACATCGTTATAGCTAGTACTGATGACAGGAACGTAGTATGGTATGAAAACATAGATAATCAAGGGGCATTTGGGTCGCCACAGATCATTGAAGATGGAGATAATCCTGACTTATATCCAAATAATATTTTTGTAAATGATCTTGATAACGATGGAGATATGGATGTCATGTGGGGTAGTACTGATTTTACCCTTTTTGCTTGGAATGAAAATCTCGATGGACAAGGAACATTTGGTAGTTTTAGGAGTTTTTTTCCACCAGGGACTAATCAGATTTTTGCAGATGATATTGATGGAGATGGAGATACTGATATTTTAAGTGGAACAAATAATCTTTTGTCTTGGTTTGAAAATGCAAATGGAGACGGAGATATCGAAGTCCAGCGCATCATATCACCATTCTTTGAGGGAGGGAGAGCTGTTTTTGCTTCAGATATTGATGGAGATGGAGACAAGGATATACTTTACGCAAATCCTTTTGAAGATAAAGTAGCGTGGTATCAGAATATAGATGGACAAGGAAACTTTGGACTAGATAATATAATAACTCTTAATGCAGAAGGCGCTTCTGATGTTTTAGCTTGTGATTTGGATGGAGATGGGGATATGGATGTAGTGTCCGCATCAAGCACTGATGACAAAGTTGAGTGGTATGAAAATATAGATGGACAAGGAACGTTTGATTTCCCACAAATATTAACTACTGATATGGAATCTGTACGAGATGTTTTTGTTTCAGATCTGGATGGAGATGGAGATATGGATATATTAGCAGCATCTCCTTTTGATGATAAACTAGCTTGGTTTGAAAATACAGATGGTCAAGGAAATTTTGGACCTATTACCATGATTTTTCAAAATGCAGACTTTGTTTGGTCAGTACACTCTTCAGATATAGATGGGGATGGAGATATGGATGTGCTCTCAGTCTCTGCAGGTGATAATATGGTTGCTTGGTATGAAAACACAGATGGACTTGGAAATTTTAGTAACCCAAATATTATTACAACAGAAACTGATTTTCCAAACCGAGTAATCTCTGCGGATCTTGATTTAGATGGCGATCAAGATGTTATTTCTACTTCACAAGGTGATGATACAATTGCTTATTACGAAAATTTGGATGGACAAGGAAACTTTGGTCCTCAACAAATTATTGCTATTTCTGAAGCAGCGGGTCGTGGACTACACGTTGCCGATATGGATGGTGATACTGATATAGACATTTTTGTATCATCTGGAAGATTTCGATGGTATGAAAACTCAACTGTATTAAGTGTTCCAGATAATGACAATCCACCTAAAGAATCATTATTATACCCTAACCCTACTACTGGTCCAATAAGTATTGATTCAAGAATGTTAATACAAGAGATAAATGTATATAATGTTATTGGTCAAGAAGTATATCATAACATAAATAATGAAGGTATTACTAGTATAAATATTAGCTTTTTACAGCCTGGCCTATATTTAGTTACTATGAAAGATACGAATAAGCAACTTTGGCAAACTAAAGTAATAAAGAAATAGTATGAGCAGTTATAAATAGAAAAACCATTCTTAATTTATAATCTACATCACCTCAAACAACTTACCCGGCAAAGGACGTATCACTCCTTTCAATTCCATGGTGAGGAGGATGCCTGCGATTTTATGGGTTGGCATTTTACAGTGTAAAGCAATGATATCTAATTCTTCTTTTCCATGCTTTTTCAGAAAACTCCAAATCAATTTTTCATCTTCTTCTAAGGTCACAAAAAGCTTTTTCTGTACAGGCAATGGCGCTTCTTCTTCTAACTTCCAATTAAGAATATATGCAATATCTGCCGCTGACGTAAGAACGTGTGCTTTATGTTGTTTAATCAAATTATTACACCCTATACTCAATGGGTCTGTTGCTCTTCCGGGAACCGCAAAGACATCACGATGATATCCATTGGCAAAATCTGTGGTGACTAGCGAACCTCCTTTTGCGGCGCTTTCAATAACAATAGTAGCTTCACTAAGTCCTGCTATAATACGATTACGTTGTAAAAAATTAGTGTGTACAAACGAATCTGATGTCCAAAAATCGGTCATAAAACCACCGTTCTTTTCTACATCTTTTACATATTTACTATGTGTTTTGGGATACATTTTATCAAGCCCGTGAGCTAAAACGCCAATGGTTTGAAGGTTGTTTTTTAAAGCAGCTTTATGCGCCGTGATATCTACACCATACGCAAATCCAGATACAATAATAGGATTGAATGGGGCAATCTCTTCTATGAGTTTTTCGACAAAAGCAGTTCCATAAGACGTAATTTTTCGTGTTCCAACAATGCTAATTATTTTGCGTTGCTCCAATTTTATATTTCCTTTTTGAAATAGCACAACAGGACCATCTATACAATGTTTTAGTCGCTGAGGATAGTCATTGTCTGTGTAACAACTATAGTGAATCTTATGTGTTTGTAGGTGTTCTAATTCTGCTTTCGCGAAAGCGGAATGCTTTTCATCCCAAAACGATTGAAGTTTATGTTCTCCTATCCCTTCTACTTTCAAAAGGTGTTCTTTTTTTTGCTGTAAAACGGCTTCGGCACTTCCAAAATGTTGAATAAGCTTTTTAATACTACCATCTCCTAAATGTGGAATATGTTGGAGTGTAAGTAAAGAAAGGAATTCGTTTTCAGCCATATATGTTATTTACAAACACACAAGAAACAATTTTTATTACTAGTATAAAAGTCTGCATTATCATTTTCTATACACAATTAAGACATCATCGAATATTTCTAAATAACATGCCTACTTCTGAAGCAACACACAGGAAATCAAGAGGCCACATCCCTATTTGATTTTTGTTAATAAAATATCATTATGACTGTTTGCAAAGTTTTAAAAAAAAGTATCTTTATTTTATGCAATTAGACCAATACATAAGTGACCTTTTATATCGTTATGAGTGTGTAATCGTACCAGGTTTTGGGGCGTTTTTAACTCAGTATCAATCTGCTATCATTCACGAAAGCACAAAAGCTTTTTACCCACCAAAGAAGAAGCTTTCTTTCAATGCACAGCTTACAGATACTGATGGGTTACTTGCTAATTACATTGCTAAGAAGGAAATGATTCCTCATGAAGATGCAAATACTAAAATTGCATCCTATGTACGCTTCTTATTTGATAGTCTACATAAAGGTACTGCTGTTGAGTTTAAGAATATTGGTTCCTTTAAAATGAGTGAAGAAAACACACTTCAATTTGAACCTTCGTATCATCTTAATTATCTTACTTCGTCTTTTGGGCTTTCTTCATTTACGTCTCCTCAAATAGCGCGTGAAGTATACAAAGAGGAAGTTGAAGCTTTAGAAGAAAAAGCGCCTATTGCATTTACACCTGAGAGGAGAGCTTCTTACGGGTGGATGAAATATGCTGCTATTGCTATTGTAGGTCTTGGAATGGCTGGTTTCGGAGGGTTTAAATACCTTAAAAATGTAGAAGCGCATAATTATGCTGCAGAACAAGAAGCAAAAACGCAGGTTGATGAAAAGATACAAGAAGCAACTTTTGTTATTGAAAACCCTTTACCTGCTATCACGTTAGATTTAATTCAACCTAAAGGCAAGTATCATGTGGTTGCTGGCGCGTTTAGAGTAAAAGAAAATGCTGAAAAAAGAATCCAACAATTACAGGATAAAGGATACGACAAAGCAAGACTTGTAAGTGTTAACAAATTTGGACTACACCAAGTAGTGTATGGTAGTTATGCTAATCCTCAGGAAGCATTAGCGATACTTCGTAACGTTCGAAAAGAAGACAACAAAACAGCATGGCTTGATGTAAGAGAATTGTAAATCCTCCTTACTTCTTATAGCATTTCTTATAGTATATTGTTTACTAGTCATCTAGATACCCTCTAAGGTATTAATCATTAAATCCTATTCCATAAAACAGGGATAGTACAATTCGTTTAAATGAATGACATTTTAAAGTTAGCTCGAATACAAATTCTTATAATCATACTATTCGCTTTTTTTAAATTTATCAGACCTTCTGTTTTGAATAGTGATTCTCCCAATTTATTCAAAGTAATCTTATTGTCTCTCCCTAACTTTTTTGAAGCTATTGTAGGCATATTAACATTAACCAGTATTGGGCTTTATATAAATAGTAAAGTAATAACTCCTAAAAAGAAGATTAAGGATCATTTTATATATACTATAGCCATAATTTTAACAGCTATTTATGTTATCACACAAGAATTTAAAATTCATAATTTAGGCGGAAATAATGTTTTTGATCAAAATGATGTGTTGTTTTCATGTATTGGATTAACTGTAGGGTACTTAATTATTATGTGGATTCGCCCTAAGACTCAGAATGCATAAAGTATGTTTTTCAAATTTGCTTATTTTCTAGTTGCAGACTTCATTTTTCGTTAGATACCTCCTACCTTTGTTAAAAAATTAAGTCTCCTATGGAAACACGTACGCCTAGCGAATCTAAAACAATACTTACAGATCTTGTTTTACCTAGCGAAACCAACCCTTTAAACAATCTTTTTGGAGGTGAACTCCTCGCGCGTATGGATAGAGCAGCTAGTATTGCTGCAAGAAGGCATTCGCGTAGAATTGTAGTGACAGCTTCAGTTAATCATGTTGCCTTTAACAAGACCATTGCTCTTGGAAGTGTCGTAACTGTAGAGGCTAAAATCTCTAGAGCATTTAAAACCTCTATGGAGATTTACATAGACGTATGGATTGAGGATCGTGAGAGCGGTATCTGCTCCAAAGCTAATGAAGCAATCTATACATTTGTGGCTGTAAATGAACAAGGACAACCTGTCCCTGTCCCGCCAGTTGTACCAGAAACCGATGATGAGAAAGATCGTTATGACGGCGCTTTACGACGCAAACAATTAAGCTTAGTACTCGCTGGAAAAATGAAACCTAACGATGCTACAGAGTTAAAAGCACTGTTTACATAAGAAATCATATCATTCAACATCGTTAAAGAGAGTATCTGAAAAGGTATGATTTTCGTCAAACAGAACGTGTTTCAGTTTCCCATTACTGATATAACTGATATGATGAGATTCTGAAATGAATTCAGAATGACGTATGAAGTTACTTTCAGACCGCATTTTATACACTATTTGAAGTATAAGAAATCTATGGTATACGCTTTCGCGAAAGCGTATAATGAATATATATTACTTGTAAGGAATTATTTAGAAATATGACTTTACATGAATGCATCATTTATTGTTATTAATAGATGCGTGTTTTAACAACTTATAATCCTACCTATCATGAAAAAACTACCTTATTATTTCTACTTATTAGTATTCCATTCGTATCTATTTCACAAGTATCATCTGTAGTCACAGAACTTTCTGATCCTTTTGATGTCGTGATACAAGGTACTGACGCTTATGTTGCTGAATTTACAGGCAATACCATTGTACGTGTTGATCTTAACCGCTACAAATCCTACTGCCGAAGATGTTGTAACAGGTATTAATGGTCCTACAAGTCTTCTTTTTGATGGAGATGATGTATATATTTCTCAAGTAGGAGGTCTTATAACGCGAAGAGATGCGAGTGATCTTACATCAAACCAAGTGACTATTGCATCTGGACTCGTAACTCCAGTTTCTATGGTACGTATTGATAATAATTTATATTTTTCTGAATTCCAAGGTGGAAGAATAGGCCGTGTTGATCTTACTACCGGAACTGTATCTACAGTCATAAACGGGCTTAATTTTCCTGAGCAGATTGTACTTATAGGAGATGAGTTATTTATTGCACACGCAGGTGCAAATCGCGTTTCTAAGTTTGATGTGACAGATACGACTCCAACATTAGAAGATGTCGTTACGGGGCTTAATAATCCTGCTGGCATACATGCTGAAGGCTCAATACTACTTGTTACAGAGTTTGTAGACAATGGTTCTATATTTAGAATAGATACTTCACAAACTTCTCCTACGGCTGTAGAAATTGTATCAGGGCAAAACAATCCTTTTGGTGTAAGCTTTTTTAACGATGATCTATATTTTGTTCAGAACGGTTCTGGTATTTTATCAAGATTTCAGGGAAATGTGCTGTCTTTAACAGACGAAATAGTAACAAATACTATCACTGTTTTTCCTAATCCAAATCAAGGACAATTTTCTATTGAAGGATTACAAGGAAAAATTGTGAATGATATCACCATTGTTGATGTAACTGGGCGTATTATAAAGCAATATACACCTCAAGATATTGCACTTAACATATTTGATAGCACCCTTTCTAGCGGTGCTTATTTTTTAGCTATTGATACAGCAGAGGGAAGACTTATAGAAAGAATTATTGTACAATAGTATATATTTTAAAACTTAAACCCTGTACGTAATCGTATGGGGTTTGGCACAAATGGACTTGAACGATCAAATGCTTCACGTTTAATGACAGGTTGTATAAATCGTATACCTGCATCCCAATTTTCTGTAAACTGATAATCAATACCAACAGAAAAGGAAACTCCCTTTACTGTAAAGGTTCCTGTATCTCTATTTCGAACTAATTCAAGTTGCGACCCTCCAGATACTTTCAACTTTGGTGAAAACTGATATTGAAAAAGTAATGGGAATTCTAAAAAATCTTTATTATCTATACGTGATTGATTTAAACCAGCTAGCATACTTATAGATGGAGACAGTGATCTTTTAATAAACACACCTCTATCTTGTCCATAAAACTCAAATTGACCTTCATTTTGACCGCTTACAGAAGCTCCAGTAGTCTCGGTCGTGTATACTTCTTTTGTTTGTGCATGACTCTGTATAACAAGTAAGAATACGAGTAATGAAATATTTTTCATGATGGTTTCTTTTCCTTTGAAACAAAGAAAGAATCAAAAAGTGTTAAGTTTTACTAACTAACTCACAAACAATCAACAAGAAAAGGTTAAACAAACGTGAAAGAGTTAACTATTCTAAGTCATTCAGCTATTCTAAATCGTAATCCTAAAAAAGGATATATAGATTGCGCATTATTAAAAAAAGATTGTATTTCTGATGGTGCATCTATACTAATAAAATCAAAGTAATTTTGGGCTCCCAATGAAATATCTACCCATTCATAAATTCTATAATTTAAAGCTACTTCGGCATTTATAAAAAAACCATCGTCTCTTATCTTTTCATCACCAAAAAGCTGTCCTATTTTTAAGTATCCTATATTCAAAGAGGGTGAAAATTGCCATTTAGAACTAATATCCAATGGATAGCCTACGCCTCCAGAGACTCTTGTGAAGTTTGCATTTCTTACATTTCCTGTTACCTCAGGTCTCACAACATCACTAGATGAAATGTTTAGATCAAAGTGTAAAACCATAGAATGGATACCTTTTGTAAACCCCAAATTAAGAGTACTTTTTACATCATATCCTTCGCTAATGAAATTATTTCCATAAAATATAGGCTGCGTATAAGCGACTTCTATAAATCCTTCTACAAATGTATCTCTAGTTATAGGAGTGTCTTTTTCTTGAGACCAACTTAACTGAACACATAAAAGTGCTATTATAACTATCTTAAAATTCAAATACATACTGTACAACGTCTTGATTAATTGGAATTTCAATAGTATTCGTCTCTACTTCTCCACTACTAGATGTAATTGTATATTCAAATACTGCCATCGTATTTTGAAGTGTATCAAAAGTTTCTGTTTTTGACATAGATGGAATCCCTACTCCATCTACAATATCACTTGTAAATGATTCTCCTTCTGGAAATTGAAATTGTTGAATTCTTGTTGGGAAGGTTATAGCGTATTCTAAACTTCCTTCTACATCAGGAGAGTCAATAATTTCTATCTCTAATGTAGCGCTTCGTTTTAATACGGTCTCAGGTAATATAACAAGCTCATTTACATCTACATTACTGTCCAATAGATACATTACTACCCCATATTCTTCATTGATTGGAGTTCCTTCAAATTGTTCATTGCTATTTATTAAAACCCCTATCAGATTAAGTTCTTGATTAGGCGCTAAAGATATTAATGTTGCTTCTCCCTGATTATCTGTACTCCCCACACCTAGAATACCTTCAAAGCCTTCAAATAACAAAATAAATGGTATGAAAACAGATTCTCTAAAAGCGTATGAATTAAGATCTACATCAGGAATGGGTTGATTAGCATCATCAATGACTTTTATGTCAAAGGCGATACGACTATTATTTTCTAGTTCATTACAACTTAGGAAAGAGCAACATACAAGAAGTAGCGTACCCATTATTTTTTTACACATACTCTTTAGATACGTAAAACCCTTTTAGGTTGCGTATCATCTTGTATTAATAACGTTTACATGCCCTTAACCCAATCTGAAGGATCGAGTTTTGTATTGTTTTTTCTAACCAAAAATTTCAGAATAGTTTTACCATTAAACGCATTAAGACCCACTTCTCCAATAGATTGCTTAAAATCTACCTTATCTCCTACTTTAACAGTGATTTTTTTGATGTTATAATACACTGTAATGTAATCTCCATGCTTTATATATATAGCTAGATTACTTCCAGAAACATCTTGTATTTTTAAAACTTCTCCTTTGAAAACCGCTCTCACTGGCTCATTAGGAGACGTTTCTATTTCTACACCACTACTATAGGTTGTGATATTGGGCAATGTAGGATGTCTAGACTTTCCAAATCGTCTTGACACGCGACCTCTTTCTACAGGCCATATTAAGCGGCCCTTATTAGAAGCAAAATTTGAAGCAAGGCTTTTTTCTTCTGGAGTAAGCGAAAATTTCTTACTAGACTTTGGTTTCCCTGCTTTTACATTACTCGCTGCGATTGCATCTGCAATAATCTTATCTATTTGACGATCAATCTCATCTGTTTGTTGTTGCTTTTTTCTAATTTGAGCTGCATACACATTTGACTTTTTACGTACTTGTGCAACAAGTGCATCTTGTGCTTGTTTCTCTTTATCAAGTTCTTTCCTAGCAAGTCTATTTTCAGCAATTAGTGCATCTTTATCTTTTTTCTGCTGGATAAGATCTGTATTAACTTGTTGTAAGAGTACTGTACGCTCTTTTATTTGATCCCCTTGTTTCTTGCGGTAGTTTGCATATTGCTTCATGTACTGCATACGCTTATACGCCTGTTTAAAGCTCTCACTAGACAATAGAAACATAATTTTACTTTGTCCGCTTTTGCTCTTATAAGATTTTTGAATCATCAACGCATAATCATCTTTGAGGTCTTTAAGTTCATCCCTCAAGTTTTCCATTTTATTGAGATTTTCATTGATCTCTTGTGTCAGGAGATTTGCTTGACGATTGGTTACTTTTATAATATCTGATCGCACTTTTATTTGCTGATCCAAATCTTCTACTTGTGTCAATAAGGAGATTTCTTTTTTCTTATTGGTTTCGCGTAAGCGTGATAGTTGTTGCATTTCTGCAATCAAAGAAGCTCTACGTTCTTCTAATTGTTTACGTGTTGGTTTTTGAGCAAAACTGGTTTGTAGGCCTCCTAAAAAAAAGCATACGAGTAACATCAATATATAGTTCTTTTTACTAGAACTCATCTAACGTTATCTTTTTATATCCAGAAGGGATTGAAAATGGAAATCGTACAGGAACATCTGCTTCAACACTTCTGTATTCTATATCTATATGGGTTTGATCTGTATTTTCAAGTACCTCAATAGCAATATTTTTAGGAAATGACTTTCCTTTCACTAATTGATGTGTTGTATAATTTACATCTAATGAGAGATTATCTTTGGGTTGCGTGACTTGCTGTTTCTTAATTAAAAAATCTTGAGGCTCCATGAAGAAAAAGAGATTCAAAATATCTAATTGCTTTTTAGGAGTAATCTTGTATAATCCTTCAACCTGATCTACTTGGTAATTTCCATCTCTTAAATTATAAACAGTCTGTCCAATAAGAAGGCGTTGCAATTGTTCAAAGTCCATTTGAACGCCAAAATACTGACTTAAAAATGAAAAATCTCCTTCAAAATAACGTCTATTTATCTTTTCATAAAAAGATATCTTTTCTGGTGTTATCAGTGCTTTTGCTCCTGTTATCCCTAAGATAGAAGCACTCATCCATATCTTTTTATCTTTCTCCATTCGGATATTTACCGTAACCGCTTGCCTTGATTTTTTATCTTGATATCGTACACGTGTGCGCGCTACCAATGTGTTAAATTCAAAAGTATTACCGTAATGATTTTCAATAAGACGTGCCGTGGCAATATCTTCTGTAGTAGCTTTATTGGTGGTTTTCTTTGTGCCGCCACAACTAACTAACATACTAAATACAAAAAGAAATGCTATCTTTTTCATTTATCCATTTGTGCTTTAAGTGCATTTGCTTTATTGATATACTGTTGCCCTTTTGTGGCATTTCCAGTTCCTGTATATGCTTCCCCTAGTTGTTGGTAAAAATCGGATTCCATTTTTACATCATCTATAATATAATCTATCCCAACTTCAAGCTGTTCTATAGCTTCTTTAAATTTAGATTGTCTATTAAGAGCAACTCCATAGGTAAGATATAGTAATGGTTGAGAAGGATATAATTCTAATCCAGAAGAAGCGACTTCTTCTGCTTCTGTATATGCTCCTGTATCTAACTGTAATAAAAGTGTACTTTTAATAATATCTATATTCTCAGAATCATTTGATAATGCTTTTTTAAGATAAGGTAACGCCTTATCCTTCACTCCTTTTTTAATATAATATGCTGCTAATTTTTGATTGATCTTAGCATCAACTACCTGAGAATCAAAGATCGAAATTGCTTCTTCTAATTGTGTTTCGTATGAAGGGTTATTATTTACAAATAGTAAGAAGTCATTTAACACCCTGTGTTTGGCCTTGGGTGTTATTTTCTTACTCTTTAAGGTACTTTTCATCGCTTCAATAGCATCATTCGTCTTTCCGTCTTCTAAATGCAGTTTATACAATGCAAGATTTACTTCCTCAGCATTAGGATTAATTTCCTTTAGCTTTAAGGCCGTTTCATAGGCTTTTTTAGTTTCTCCTTGCTCACTATATAAATAAATAAGTTTAAGATAATCTGCTTCGGCAGTAGGGTTACTTGCAATCTTTTTTTCAATGGCGTCTGTACGTCCTTTCTCATTACCAGAAAGTTTATAGATACGATCTCTTAATTGTTCTCTATAAATATCACTCCCTTTTACAGTATCTAATTCGTCTAGTAATTGTAAAGAGGCATCATATCGTTTTGTGGCTACATAAATGCGAGCAAGATCTTCTTTATATTGAATATCAAATGGAATAAGTTGCTTTACGATATTTTCTGCTTTTTCGTAATCCCGATTTTTATAATACACTTCATAAAGTGCTTCCAAAACAGGTTCTTGATTTGGTTTTAACGAAAGTGTTTTCAAAAAATCATCTTCAGCGAGGTCATGTTTTTTGAGCGCTTCATAATTTTTACCTCTCTCGAAATACAGGATAGCTCTAGCAGGTTCTATGGCTATACATTCATTTAAAGAAGAAATGGCAAGCTCATAGTTTTCAATTCCTTTTTGTTTTAGGGCTTCAAAAAATGCCTCTTGAAATTCATCAGATACATCGCCAAGATCATCGACATTTTGATCTGCAAAAGGCGTTGGGTCTTGTGCATATATATGCTTTCGCGAAAGCATACTCAAACACAAAAACAATAATACTATGTACTGATTTCTTTTCATTGTATTTTACTATTCCCTTTAAAAAGGACTCCTATTCTAAAACGGTATAATCACCAAGACTTACTTGTGTGAACTTACCATTGTATTTTACATGGTTTCCTATCATTGCTTGATCCAATTGCGCATTTTTAATAACACTATTAGATTGAATCAAACTATTTTTCACGGTACTGTCTTCAATCACCGTGCCAGCTCCTACTGAAACGTTAGGACCTACCGTAACATTGCGTAAAACTGCATTTTCTGATATATAACATGGTGGAATAATGCTTGCATTGTCTAAAACAACACTATCCGCTACCAGTTGTTCTTTTCCGTCATCGTGTAAAAACTGAAGCATTCTACCATTTGTCTCTACCGTAACGACTTTATTTCCACAGTCCATCCACTCATCTACAGTTCCTGTTTTAAAGATACGACCTTCTGCCATCATTTTCTTAATACCATCATTAATTTGGTATTCTCCTCCATTCATAATGTTTTCTTCCAACACTTCTTGAAGCTTTCCTTTAAGAACGGCTACATCTTTAAAATAATATATTCCGATCACTGCTTGGTCAGAAACAAAGGTCTCTGGTTTTTCTACGAGCTCAACGATTTCCTGTTTTTCGTTCAACTTTACAACACCATATGCTTCTGGGTTGTCTACTTTTTTAGTCCATATCACACTATCTGCTTCTGGGTCTAGGTCAAACTCGGCACGTATTAGTGTATCTGCATAGGCAATGACAGCAGGTCCAGAAAGTGATGGTGCTGCACTCATAATGGCATGACCCGTTCCCAAAGGTTGATCCTGACGATAAATAGATGGCTTTGCTCCTAAACTCTTAGCAAGTTCTTCTAGACTTTTAACCACATCATCACCAAACCAAGCGGGATCTCCTAGTACAAAAGCAATCTCTTCTATAGGTTGTTTTAATACGTTAGCAATATCACGTACAAGTCTATGTACAATGGGTTTTCCTGCAACAGGAATTAATGGTTTTGGCACTGTTAAACTATGTGGACGTAAACGACTTCCGCGTCCAGCCATTGGGACTATTATTTTCATTGAAAATTCTTATTTTCATTCCCTCGAAGGAGGGAATCCTCTATTAATTATTCTTCATTTATCTGGAGTTACCAGAATATTCTTCTTCTATTGTGTAAGACTTCCGTCTTCGCAGGAATTTATTTCACACCTGTACTTCCAAAACCTCCAGCACCTCTCTCCGTATCTGAAAGTTCAATAACTTCTTTCCAAACAGCTTGCTCATGTTGAGCAATGACCATTTGAGCAATACGTTCTCCATTTTCTATCGTAAACGCCTCATTAGATAGGTTTACTAAAATAACCCCTACCTCGCCTCTATAATCTGCATCTATCGTCCCTGGTGCGTTAAGAACTGTAATCCCTTTTTTAGCAGCAAGACCACTTCTAGGACGTACTTGTGCTTCTGTTCCAATAGGAAGTTCTATAAAAAGTCCTGTAGGCACTATTGCTCGTTCTAAAGGACCTATTGTAATAGGTTCTGTAATGTTTGCACGTAAATCCATACCCGCACTTGCAATGGTTTCATAATGCGGTAACGCGTGATTTGATTTGTTTATAATTTTAACTTTCATGATCTTTTTATGATTGCTTTTAGTTGTTTTCCTTCCATAAGAAAAATAACCAGTGCAAATATCCCTAACAAGATAGCACTTACCAAGTAATTTGCTCTGAAAATATAAAAGGAAACCCCAGAACTTACAATGGCTAGGAGTAGATATAGACTTATACGATTAAGTTCATAAGGAATAGGATAGTATTTTTTACCAAAAATGTAAGAGAGTACCATCATCGTTCCATAAGCTGCAAGTGTCGCATATGCTGAAGCCATAAATCCGATGATAGGAATTAGAAATACATTAAAACAAATCGTGATAATCGCTCCTATAATGGAAAAATACATTCCGTATTTTGTTTTATCAGTGAGTTTATACCAAATTGCAAGATTGTGATAAATCCCTAGGCAAAGATTAGCTAACAATACATATGGGACTATTTCCATAGCGATATGATAGGAAGTATCTTTTACCAATTCATCTTTAATAATATCTACAAAACCTGTAATGATAACCAATCCAAAAGCGCCTACTATCACAAAATACTTTAAGATGAGAGCGTACGTAGTTGGTGCATTTTTTTCTTTTGCATGATTAAAGAAAAAAGGCTCTGCTCCTAATCTAAATGCTTGAATAAAGATGGTCATAAAAACAGCTATTTTATAGCAAGCAGCGTAGGCCCCTCCTGTATCTTTATCAAGCATCTTATTAATAAATAATTTATCAAGCTGCTCATTTACTACAAATGCTAAGCCAGCAATCATAATGGGCCATCCATATGACCAAAGTTTTTTAAATATCTGTTTATCAAAAACAGCTTTAACTCTAAAGAATTCTGGTGCAATAAGCAGCAATGTGACAATACTCGCCATTAAGTTTGCTATAAATATATATTGCCGTATATCTGAAGTATCATACCATTCAAAATACCAATTAAATTTTGGGATAGCCCAAAGGAAGAAAAAATTTAGCGCTACAAAAACAAATAAGTTAGCCAATTTAAATCCAGCAAATCGTAGTGCTTTCCCTCTCGCTCTTAAATACGCAAATGGAGCCACAACTAATGTGTCAAGTAATACTACTCCAGCTAAATACCAAAAATAAGATTCAGGCAATTCTAAAAATTGTAAAATAGGCGTTTTACACGCATACAATACGATAGAAATAAGGAGTGTACTTATTATGAGCGCTATAAAAACAGTACTGTATACTTTTTCCTTTTTGTCACTTTTAGAAAAGAATCTAAAAAAAGCAGTTTCCATTCCATACGTCAAAATGATATTTAGAAATGCAGCTCCAACATAAAAGGAAGCTACATCTGCATACCCTTCTCTAGGAAGTGCATCGGTATGCAAACGCACTAAAATAATACCCATTAGTCTAGGCAGCACTGTTGCCAATCCATAAATAACAGTGTCTTTAAAAAAGCGTTTAAGTGTACTCAAAAAAGGAAGTATTATAACTTGTTAAAAGTAACAAATTTATAATAGATAACTCACACCAATAAATGGAGCAATTCCTTCTACTTCTGTAAAGTCAAATGATATATTTTGTGCTTTAAAATATGGGAGTTGTAATTTTAAAAACCATTTATTTCCTACCTTGTATTGTGCGCCAGCTCCAAAAGTAGCGACCGTAATGGCACTATTTTGAGAATCTCTAAAACTTCGGTCTGTAAACCCAAAACCATATCCTGCAAGTGCATACACATTCCATTTTTCTTTATTTAGTATATAATACTGCAAGGACGGAATAACTCCAAAGGCATTAAATGTGATACCACTAGCATTGTCAAATGCAGTGTTATTAGAGTAAAAACCACTGGTGACTAAAGACAACCGATTCGTAAGTAGGAATTCTGCATCTGCTTTTGCTATAACACCAAAATCTTTTTCTCCATTAGAAGTTGTGGGATATGGAGCAAACGTAACTGACAATAATTGATCTCCTTTTTTCAATTGACTAAATCCATTTTGAAATATGAGTAAGCATACTAATGAGCAAAATAAAATTCTATTTTTCATGTAATTTTTTATTGATGAACTTCAAAAATAGAAGAGAGAAATGTTAATACTTCCTAATTAAGAATAGATTATGATCGTTTGTTAAACTTTAAATAAACTACTATTACAAGACGCAACCCTCTATCTTTCAATAGACATTTGTTATTTACGCTTTCGCGAAAAAAGATTTTTAACGACACAAAGAGGAAATCATGGTATCCCAAAAAGGTAACTCTAAAAACAGAAGAATAAGATTTGAACTAAGTAAGAATGAGATTCTCGCCTACGCGGGAATAAAAAGATAAGCCTCGAGGAATGTTACATCTCGAGGCTTATAACTCAAACCAAAATATTTGTGAAGAAAGTGTTGTAAATATATATCTAACTCCCATACAATCAGTGAAACCCGATAATCGTTTCCTTTAATATCATTTAAAATATGATATAAATCCAACTAATAACAGTGATTCTATATACGCTTTCGCGAAAGCAAAAAAATTACCATATACTTCATGTATTTATAGACTACGGCTAATTTTAAAGCTCTATACATAGCTAAAATTATATTTTATACGTTATTGCTAGGTATTATCATAAAAGCTAAGAGAGTGTCTTGTTTGATGTTTAGAATACGTATAATGTCGTTAACTAAAAATAAACGTAGACCTATTCAAAAAAAGCGCTAGTGATGCCCATATTAAATTCTTGTTGGAGTTCACCCTGAGCATACTCGAAGAGTGGAGATAGTTCTAAATATATAAGAATAAGATTCCTGCCTACGCAAAAGAAGATTTGAACTTAGTGAGAATGAGATTCCCGCCTACGCGGGAATAAAAAGATAAGCCTCGAGGAATGTTACATCTCGAGGCTTATAACTCAAACCAAAATATTTGTGAAGAAAGTGTTGTAAATGTATACTCAATCACCATAAAACCAGTGAGTCCCGATAATTGTTTCCAAAATTAAATTTAGAAATTAGCATGTAAAGGTTAGATAATCCTTCTAAATATGAGCTGTAACAAAAAAATCCCAACCTTTTTAAGGTTGGGATTTTTATATTGAGATTCCCACCTTCGTGGGAATGAATTAATTATTTAGTGCTTCTGCTCCACCTACAATCTCTAAGATTTCGTTGGTAATAGCAGCTTGACGTGCTTTGTTATATTGTAACTTAAGTGCATCTCTAAGCTCTGTAGCATTATCTGTTGCTTTATGCATTGCTGTCATACGTGCTCCGTGCTCACTCGCTACAGAATCGCGTATTCCTTTAAACAATTGCGTTTTTAAAGCTTTAGGAATTAATCCTTCTACGATTTCTCCTTTAGATGGTTCAAAAATATAGTCAGCATTAGAAGCTTCTGCAGATTCTACAGGTAGAATAGGCAAGAATTGCTCTGTTGTTACTATTTGTGTTGCAGCATTTTTAAACTTATTGTAGATGATTTCGATTTTATCAAATTCACCTGTAGCAAAACGCTCCATTAAGTCTTCTGCAATCACAGCTACATTATCAAAAGTAAGATCGTCAAATATTTGATTATTATTTGTAATCACAGTATGTGATTTTCCAATAATATCATTTGCTTTTTTACCTATAGTTACAAAACTAACTTCTTGATTAGCATATGTTGTTTCAGCTAATCGTTTTGCTTCTTTGATAATGTTAGAATTGAAAGCTCCTGCAAGACCACGATTAGATGAAATAGCAACTATAAGTACTTTATTCACCTCTCGATTATCTGCATAATTACTTCCAGAATCACTGTCTAGTCCAGAACTTAAGTTCTGCAAAAGCTCAGTAAGCTTATCTGCATATGGGCGCATTGCTGTAATCGCATCTTGCGCTTTCTTCAATTTTGCAGCAGATACCATTTTCATGGCACTGGTAATCTGCATCGTTGAAGATACTGAACCAATTCTGTTTCTAATTTCCTTAAGATTTGCCATTGGCGCTCTTGTTAAGGGTTATTGTTAATGATATTTTCGCTACTTCTACTGTATCTAAGACAGCTTTCGCGAAAGCGTACTTCTTAATTATACTTAGCCGAAAGATCTTTAGCAACAGCTACTAACGTATCTGTTACCTCGTCTGTAAGTTTTCCTGATTTTAATGTATCAAGAATACCTCTGTGCTTTGCATTTAAAAATTCTAAGTACTCTGCTTCAAATTCTTTTACTTTATTTACAGGAACATCACGTAATAAGTTCTTAGAACCTGCATAAATAATTGCGATCTGATCTTCTACCGTAAATGGTGTGTTTTCAGATTGCTTAAGAATCTCTACGTTACGTTTTCCTTTTTCAATTACATTTAATGTAGCTGCATCAAGGTCAGATCCAAACTTAGCAAATGCTTCTAATTCACGGAAGGCTGCTTGATCCAGTTTTAATGTACCAGATACTTTCTTCATTGATTTAATCTGAGCATTACCTCCTACACGAGATACTGAAATACCTACGTTAATTGCTGGACGTACACCTGAGTTAAATAAATCTCCATCTAAGAATATCTGACCATCTGTAATCGAAATTACGTTTGTTGGGATATATGCAGATACATCTCCTGCTTGTGTCTCAATAATTGGAAGTGCTGTAAGAGATCCTCCTCCTTTTACGATAGGTTTTAAACTATCAGGAAGGTCATTCATATCTGCTGCAATAGCATCATCATTGATCACTTTTGCTGCACGCTCTAACAATCTTGAGTGCAAGAAGAATACATCTCCAGGGTATGCCTCACGTCCTGGTGGACGACGTAATAAAAGAGATACCTCACGGTATGCTACGGCTTGCTTAGATAAATCATCATAAATGATTAATGCAGGACGTCCTGTATCACGGAAATATTCTCCAATTGCTGCTCCAGCAAATGGTGCATATACCTGCATTGCTGCTGGATCTGATGCGTTTGCTGCAACAATAGTTGTGTAGGCAAGTGCGCCAGCATCTTCTAATACCTGAGCAATATTTGCTACAGTAGAAGCTTTCTGACCAATGGCTACATATATACAATATACTGGTTCACCAGCATCGTAAAATTCTTTTTGATTAAGGATGGTATCAATACAAACAGTAGATTTACCAGTTTGACGGTCACCAATTACCAACTCACGCTGTCCTCTACCTACAGGAATCATCGCGTCAATAGACTTGATACCTGTTTGTAATGGTTCAGTTACCGGCTCACGAAAGATTACTCCTGGTGCTTTACGCTCCAATGGCATCTCATAGGTTTCACCTGAAATAGGTCCTTTACCGTCTATAGGAAGTCCTAAGGTGTTTACTACACGTCCTACAATACCTTCTCCTACGTTAATAGAAGCGATACGTTGTGTACGCTTTACGGTATCTCCTTCTTTAATTCCTGTTGAAGCTCCTAGAAGTACAACTCCTACATTATCTTCTTCAAGGTTCAAAACGATTGCTTCAAGGCCGCTTTCAAACTCTACTAATTCTCCATATTGAGCATTAGAAAGTCCGTATACACGAGCAATACCATCACCCACGGTTAATACAGTTCCTACTTCATCAAGTGAAGCTGCTGCTTCAAAACCTGAAAGTTGTTGTTTCAAAATTGCTGAAACTTCTGCTGGTTTAACTTCTGCCATTTTATATTGGTTTTAACGCTCCTGCCTACCGTCAGGCAGGTTCGCGAAAGTTTATTATAAACTATTACTAAATTCTCTTTTTAATTTGCCTAACTGGCTAGCGATACTTGCATTGTATTGCGTATCACCTACACGTAATATAAACCCACCGATGATGCTCTCATCAATGATGTTTTCTAATTTTACGTTTGTACTTCCTGTTAACTCTGTAACTTTTGCTAACACCTTTGCTTCTATTTCTGAAGTTAAAGGAACGGCTGTTGTTACTAATGCCAATTGTACTCCTTGGCTTTCATTATAAAGGGATACAAAACTAGTAGCTACATTTCCAAGTATATCAACACGTTTGTTGTCTACTATAATATCTATAAGTCCTATCGTCTCTTTTGAAGCTGTTTTAAAAACTTCTTTTAATACAGCTCTTTTATCTTCTGCTTTTATGACTGGGCTCTGTAACGCAAGGCGAAGGTCTTTGCTTTCACCTAAAGTTGCTACAATAGATTTCATGTCATTCAATACAGCATCTGTAGACCCCGTATCTTTAGAAAGATTCAAGACTGCTTTTGCATATCGTATTGCTGCTCTTGTACTACCCATATTGGTTTAGTTTAAAGTGGCTTGACCTAGCATCTCTTCTACAAGACCTAGTTGCTTATCTTTATTTGAAAGTTCGCTCTTCACAACTTTCTCTGCAATATCTACAGAAAGTGATGCTACTTGACTCTTAAGATCTGCAATTGCAGATTTACGCTCTGCTTCAATAGCTGCTTGCGCTTGAGCAATCATTTTGTCTGCTTCTGCTTTTGCTTCTCCTTTTGCATCTTCGATCATTTTTGCTTTGATCTCACGTGCTTCTTTAAGTAAGGTTTCGCGTTCTGCACGAGCCTGTTTGATTAGCTTTTCGTTATCTGCCTGAAGGTTTTGCATTTCCTTCTTTGCAGCTTCTGCAGAATCTAATGCTCCTTGAATACTTTCTTCACGGTCATTTAATGCTGTAAGGATAGGTTTCCAAGCAAACTTTACCATTAAGAAAATAAGTACAAGAAACAAGATTGTTTGCTTTACAAATAAATCCAGTGAAAAATTTTCTAATAACTGCTCCATAATATTTTCAAATACTTTTTAACTGTGTTTTAATAACCATTATCCTGCAACCAACCGTTACAGGATAATGGAATTCTTTTAAGGATTATTTTCCTAAGAAAATTGCTGCGAACGCAAGCCCTTCCAAAAGTGCTGCAATAATAATCATCGCAGTTTGAATTTTGTTTGTAGCTTCTGGCTGACGTGCAATACCTTCCATAGCACCTCTACCGATTTGTCCTAATCCAATACCAGCTCCAATTACAATAAGACCAGCTCCTACTAAGTTAGGAACTAATGATGTTGCTTCTTCAGCTGCTTGTAAAATCTCTAAAGACATAATTTAAATATATATAGTTAAAAAATAAATTCAATTGTTTAGTGATGCTCAGGCTCTTCTACTGCCATTCCAATAAATAAAGCTGAAAGCATCGTAAATATATAGGCTTGTAAGAATGCTACTAGCACTTCTATAAGCGTAATAAATAATGATAATACAAATGATAATAATGTTGACCCTACCGCTCCCATTTGCTCTTGCATTGTAATACCAATAGCAATCAAACTCATTACTACAATGTGGCCTGCTGTAATATTAGCAAATAAACGTACCGCTAATGAAAATGGCTTAATAATTAATGTTCCTGCTAATTCTATAACTGCTAATACAGGTCTTAATATATAAGGAACTCCAGGCATCCATAATTGGTGACTCCAGAAATGTCCATTACTACTTGCCATATATACAACAAATGTTAGTATTGCCAAAGCAGCGGTAACAGCAAGTTGTCCCGTAATATTGAACCCAAAAGGCATTAATCCTAATAAATTTGAAAGCCATATAAAAAAGAATACGGTC
Organism: uncultured Dokdonia sp.; assembly: GCF_947492535.1. Classification (GTDB taxonomy): domain Bacteria; phylum Bacteroidota; class Bacteroidia; order Flavobacteriales; family Flavobacteriaceae; genus Dokdonia. The sequence continues at coordinate 218,488 of NZ_CANLNH010000002.1, forward strand.
ATTAAGTATCCTGTAAACTTTCTGTATTTAGGACCAATGTTTGGTTTTGCTATTTCATCTCTTACATAAAGTACAAGTGGTTCTAATACTCTTCCAAAACCTGTAGGGATCGCTTTCTTTTTATATTGTTTTGCTAATTTGCTAAACCATAGCAACATAAGAAATCCTAATAATAAGATTCCGAATATACTTTTAGTGATCGATAAATCTATAGGCATGCTTGCATTTGTTGGATGATGCGCTTCATCAAAAGCAACTTCAGTAGCACCTGCGTTTAGCTCATAAATCTTTCCGTGTAGTCTTACAAAATTACTTCCTCCTTTTTCTACAATTTCTTTTCCGTCATCATCGTGGTGAAATGCAGAAGACATAAAAGCTGTTAGTCCATTTTCTCCCCAAAGAATAACAGGAAGTGGAAAACCTACATGATGTTCTTCTCCACCAGAAAAATATGAAAATAAATGAAAATCGTGAGAATCTTTAACGTGGTGCTGGATATATTCATTGATTTCCTCTTTGGTATTGATAGGATCTCCCTGACTATTTTGACCGTCTTTTTTATCTCCTTTCGCGAAAGCGGTAAGTGAGAAAAGTAAAATAAGACTTAAAGACGTAAGTGTTTTTGTTATTACCTTCATTCTTTTTTAATTCCTTTATGATCCGAATAATGAGGTCTAAAATTCGGCGCAAAGATAGGTATTATTTTTAGACTTAAAACACCTTATCTATCATTTTTTAAAGGAGCTATTTTATTTAGTAATTTACTAATAAAAAACACTTCTAAAATTAAGAATAAACCTATGGGAATCAGAAGATTAGCTGCTTCTGTATTTGTGAAAGAATCTGTTTTAAAAATAGGAGTGTAAAAAGCAATACAGAAAAGCATTATTTTTAAAGCAACGCTTACTAAATACAAAAAACCTAATTGGTCTTTAAATTTTTTACTATTTAAAAGCGCTAAAAAAATAGCACATAACAGTAATGAAAATACTCCATGGTATAGATATACATCTTGTAAAGAGAAAGGAGCTTGGTTTGCTAGACTAGTAAAGACAGTCGTATGTATATAATACCCTGCAAATGAAAATAACACAAAGATGATGCTATAGAGACTTAATTGTTTGATCATTCTTTATTGAGTCTATTTACACGGTAAATAATAAGGAACATAGATGCGAAAATTGTAATAAGCGTAAGTGTAGTTTCTAAAAAGGAAGTTTCAAATTTTCCATCAAGCCAGATTCCTAATCTATTCCCTAAGAATATCGTAAGTCCCATCTGCAAACCAATGCCAGAAAAAACGGCCCAGTTATTAAGCGCTTTTTTCTCCTTGTTTTTTCCCATCTTTTGCAATGGATTTTAAATTGCCTTTCATATCACAAGAGGCATTAAAAGTGGCACCTGGTTCTACGGCAAGTTTTCCAACAGTAACCTCTCCTTCAATGCGCGCTGTAGATTTTATGGATAGAAGATTGTTTACTTGCATTGTTCCTTCTACCAATCCTTCTATATCTGCATCTTTACAAATTAAAGATCCATTTACTACACCAGTCTTCCCTATCACTACTTTATTAGGGGTATTTATGTTTCCTTCTATTTCCCCATCTATCCTAAAACCGCCTTGAGATGTAATGTCGCCAACAATTTTTGTTCCTTGGCTTATTCTATTTTGCTGACTGCTGTGGTCTAGATTTTTTCCTTTTTTATTATCTGAAAACATAGTGAGGGGGTGTTATAGAGGGTTATTTAGTGCTTTGCTGTATATAGTCTTCGAGGTTTTTATGAAGTTGGATAATTTTATAATTTCCTGATGATATAATTGTATTTTCTTTTGTGATTTTTTCTTTAATCTCTTTATTTATAGCGAGCAATTCTACCAATCCTTCTGCTTGGGATTTACTATTTAAATAATGTACAACAACAAAAGATTTTTTGTCATTATAGACATCCAGAGAGGTTACATAGTTTGTATATCCTATGGTTTCAAAGGCTTCATTTAATTGTTCCTTTATTTTGTTAGCTCCTGCTATATCTGAGTTATTAAATGCATATACAATTTTCCAATTTGTAGCGGTCGCTTCATCTTCGAAGCTTTTAAATTTCATGCTAGGAATAGCATTGGTAAGCAATTGTTGTGCTTTTTTACCTTCGTCAGATCTAGGATACGTAAGTGCTACATATTTTAAAGCTTCATTATATGATTTATATCCTTTATATCTTCCTAAAGCCATTGCTTTAAGCAATTCAAACTTTGGCAAGTAAGGATCTCCATAAAATTGCTCTATCCGTTCATCAAGGCTTGTTAATAGGGGTCCAAAACGCTGGTTTTGGAATTCTCTAAAGAGTCCGTTATAAATAGCTTCTGGAGATGATGCATCTTGCTCTAATGTTTTATCTGGATTATTGATAATAGATGCGTATCGAGAATCTGGATAGTTTGACGTAATATCTTGCTTATAGCTATTTTGCTTTCCAGTGTCTTCCATCTGTCCATAGATTTGGTACAGATTGTATTTGGCCGGTAAAATTAATTGTTCTTCAGGTCCAAAGTCAAGCAATTTTTCTAATCGATTTGAAGCTAATGGGTATTCTTTAAATTTCTCTTTATAAATAAGTCCTAATTGGAAGTATGCAAAATCACGTTCTTTTTTTAGACTGTCTAATTCTTTCTTCTCTTTTGGGATTTTTGCTAAGTAATCATCTACCGTGAGTGCGGTATCTTCTTCTCCACTATCTCCTCTAAATGGTAATGCACTTGGATTAAGCGGGATATCTTGTCTTGTAGAGATACGCCATCCATCGGCAGAGGCTCTTTTACCCCAGCGTTTTCTAAAAGCCTGTCTTCCATATGCTACGGCTGTTGTATTGTAAAAATAAAACTCTCCTATTTGATTTCCAGAAGTATTAAAACCTCTTCCTGATTTGCCGCCATTTTTACTATTTGCATTCGTTTTTTTAAAGAATTCATTATCTCTAATATCTTCCACACGGCTTAGTGAGTCTTGGAGCTCTTTTTCTTTAATTTTTGCAATATATTCTTCAAAGAATGTACGTTGCTCTTCTTCAGATAAAGTTGTTAATCGAAGAATACTATCATTACGTTGAGAAAGCTCTTCATATTTAATAACGTCTGTTAAGTTTTCTCTCTTTTTTCTAATGATTCTAAACTCTCTGGTTTTATCATTAAGCTCTCCCATCGTACTATCATAATAAGACCCTGCTGTTTGGTATTGTGCAATTTCAAAGTTATGCTCGGCAATAGCAAGGTAGTCTCTAGAATTCAGATACTTATCTTGAGAATCTTCTCGCAAGGATTTATTATAGTTTGCAAGTGCAGAATCTATTTGATTTGTTTTTTGGTAGTACTCTGCTTTAGCATAGTAAATTTTATCTAGGAAAGGTCTATTCTCTCTATTCTTTTCTAATTTTTCTAGTAATTCTAAAAGTACTAATTGATCTCCATTTTCATAATCAAAATTGCGAGCCTGCTCGATATGTGCATTGATCAAGTACTTACGAGGAATTTTTCTATTCAAATCGATCACTTCCTGGAAAGCTAAATTTGCACTGTCTTTATCACCTAAGTTGTTATATAATTGTCCTTTTATATAATTATAACGTCCTCGCTCTTCATTCCTTTTGGTAAGCTTCGTAGCTTCCTTCATGTAAATGAGCGCTGTGTCTTTATGCTTTAAATTAAGATATGCTTGCGCAAGTATTGCATAAGCATCTGCTTTATCCTGATCTTTAAGCTTGTCTTCTATTTTAAAAATTTTCAATAAATTTTCAATAGCAATTTCATTATTGTCAAGACGGATATTTGCTTTTTGTTTCCAGATTTTAGCTTGTGCTATATTATTACTTTTAGGATAATACGCTAATACATAATTAAATGCTTCTAAGGCAGGAACAAAACGCTGATCATAATAACGTGCCTTTCCTAATATCATAAAAGCCTCATCTATTTGAGGATTATATTCTTCTCCATCTATTTTCATGGAGTGTTTTTGTATGGCTTTAATTGCCTTTTCTTCTGCTTTTGTAAAATTTGGATCTCCATCTTCTTCCTCTAAACGAATAGAGATCTCATCTTTAAAAGCAATACGTTCTATGGGAAGGATATCCCAATAGTTATCATTAAACGTAGAGATTAAAGACTCGCGTCCTGCATCTAAAGCAACCTCACCATTGTATAATGTATTATACTCTGTAGTGACCGCATGAAAATTACGGCTCACAAAAGAATTTTTTTTACGAGAGCAGCTTGTTAAGAACAAAACTGCAAAGAAGACGCAACAAGTATATTTTATAAGTAGTTTCAAACTCACATTGTTTTTTGATAAAAACAGAAAATGTCCATTTTTAGTATGGAAGCCTGTAAAAATACACTTCTTTTTGAAAAAACCGAGAGTTACATCTTTAAAATTGGTGTATTATAGACGATAGTTCCTATAAAAATCAAGAAACGCTATCTTTTTGAGTATATATCTGCTCAAAAAGATAGCGTTTCTTTTTATTAGGAACATTGTATTTATTAAATCACCTCTTCTCCAGAGAAATAACTTTCAAGTTCTTTAAGTGTTTCTGGAGAGGTCATAATATCTTTTACTTGCTCTCCTTTTTCAAGTACTACAATACGCTCACAAACTTCAGTTACATGCTGTAAGTCATGACTTGATACAAGTACTGTAATATTTTTATCTGTTGCTAGTTTTTTTATGATTCCTTTTAAACGTATTTGTGTCGTAGGATCTAGGTTTGCAAATGGCTCATCTAAAATGATAACATCTGGGTTTCCAATAAGCGTAGCTACAATACCTACCTTTTTCTGATTTCCTTTAGATAAATCTCTAAGATATTTACGTTTTCCGATAATCTCATCATTAAAGAAATCTTCAAAACCAGCAAGAAGTGCATCAACATCAGCCTTATTTTCTCCTCTTAGATCTCCTATAAAATAAAAATACTCTTCAGGAGTCAAGTAGCCTATTAAGAAGCTCTCGTCAATAAATGAAGCAGTATGTGTTTTCCACTCTTCGCCTTTATTTACTTCGTATCCTCCATTTTTAACATACCCAGTGGTAGGTTGAATAAGGTCTAACAAACTGCTAAATAAGGTCGTTTTTCCAGCACCATTGTTTCCTACCAGTCCAAAAGATTGTCCTTTAGGAATACTGATTCTTTCTAGGTTTAAAACAGACACTCCATTATAGTTCTTTGATAAATTATGTATCTCAATCATGGTCTTAATTTTTTTGTTTGTAGGCTTGTAATGTTTTGTATTTCTCTTTTTTATAGATCTTAATGATCATATCAAATACTTTATTTCTAAAAGCAAATCCTGCTAGTCCTGCAATCGCTACAAGTGCAAAACCAGATACAGGTCCTAGTGTAAAATGTCCTATAGCATATAATGCCATAGGTCCTAACATTTTAGGGAGACTAATCAATAATGTTTTAATATTAAAGGCGCTCTTATCCCCAAATGCTTTTTTCCCACTGGTAAGATCGATAGGTGTTTTGATATAGGCACCTCCTAATAATACAAGGTGCGCATTGACTCCCATATTAAAGATCGCTCCTACAAGAATAGCAGCAAGTACTTCCCAACCAAAGTATAGATATGGAATACACAGTATCGTAGAGATTGCTGTTCCAATGACTACGAGCAACCATTTAGATCGCAAATATTCTTTATATCTGATGTTTTGTGTCATCATTAAAGGATAATACGCACTATCCCAACTTGGCACAAATTGCCCAAAACTAAATAGAAATCCTCCGGTTACAAATACTGCGGCAAACATTCTCCAAAAAGGACCGCTGTATACCTCAATCGCATTACCGAAAAATAATAATCCATAAAAAAGAAATAACACACTCATAAATATGGTTGTTTTGGAGCGTTTATTACGAAGTATTAGCTTTAAATCATTTTTTAAGAAGGTAGACCCTTTTCCAAAACGATCTAACCATTCCATATTCTCTGTGGTCGCAGTTTGTGTCTTTTTAGATAACCCTGCATCCAGATATAAACGTTTTATGAAATAGGTAAATGCATAATAAGCAACACCTACAAGAACAACCATAGGTATAATTGCCAGCCAAGGGGTTTCATATAGTCCCTGAAAAAATGGCCCCGTATAGGCTGTAATATCAAAATACCCGTAATACTGTAATCCTCCTAAAATGATAAATGCAGCTCCAAAAAGTACTACAAAAACCGTTTCATCATTTAAAAATACATTGATAAAGTTATTAATGTAAATCAATGCCATAATTCCTAAATGCCAACCTATAATTCCTACAAGACTATACCCTTGTGCTAAAAGAACGATACTAAACGGAATAAAAAAGAAGGCATGAATAATATTAAAGAATGACAATGCTGTTTTCCCTAAAGCAAAATTTACAATTTTACTTTTCTTAAAAGGCATCAGCAACATAGGTTTGATATTAATAACAGGCATTTTCTGAAAGAAATACCTCGCTATTAAGTCGGCAACAAAGTAATAAATAAGAAATTTATTTACCGTTACTAAAGGTTCTAGCTCCATTTTTTGCAAACCAAAAAATAGTCCTACACCCAATCCGACAAACACAAAAATGAAATAGAGTGCCCCCAATCCCATCAGAATTTTCAGGAATAGGTTTACTTGAAAAGAAGCACTCCTAAAGAATGCTTTCCATTCTAAATTTAGAAATCGTTTAATCATTGCTCTTGATTGTTTACGAGTTGTTAGTGTTTAAAAAATGTAAATTGTTACATAGTACTGTGAATCCTTTGTATTTTTGCCATCAAAAATAAACAATGGCAGATTTCCATACACTTACTATACAATCAATTACCCGAGAAACAGCACACGCTATTTCTGTTGGTTTTTTGATTCCTTCAGACTTAAAAGACATTTTTAGCTATCAAGCTGGACAATATATTACTTTAAAAACAACGATCAATGGACAAGAAGTACGTCGTGCCTATTCCATTTGTAGTACTCCTGAAAGTGGAGAATTACGTGTTGCTATTAAGGAAGTAGAAGGTGGTACGTTTTCTACATTTGCAAATCAATCGTTAAAGGAAGGCGATACCCTTGAGGTAGCACCACCTGAAGGAAGGTTTCTCTTAGATTCCGCTTTCGCGAAAGCAAAAAAAACCTATTTAGCATTTGCAGCAGGCTCAGGGATCACTCCCATTATGAGTATGATCAAAACTACGCTCGAAACGTCTACAGAAAGTGGTTTTGTACTTGTTTACGGAAACAAACGTCCAGAAGATGCCATTTTTAGAGATGCTTTACTTGCGTTAAGAGATCAATATAAAGATCGTTTTTCTATCGAGTTTATTTATAGTCAGTCGCGAGAAGACGGCGCTCATTTTGGACGTATTATGAAGTCTACGGTAAATTTTGTGGTTAAAAACAAATATGCCTCTCACGAGTTTAGCGATTACTATTTATGTGGTCCTGAAGCCATGATTAAAGAGGTAAGTAATGTATTAACCTCAAACGGTGTTGCCGATTCAACTATTCATTTTGAACTTTTTACAGCATCTACAGAGACTGCTGTCATAGAAGAAGCATTGGATGGAAAATCGCACGTTAAAATTCTTGTAGATGATGAAGAATTTGAATTGACCATGTCTCAAGATGCTATCATTCTAGATGCAGCTCTTGACGAAGATATCGATGCACCACACTCATGCCAAGGTGGTATTTGTAGTAGTTGTATTGCACGTGTGACCGAAGGAACTGCTGTGATGGAGAAAAACCAAATCTTAACCGATAGTGAAGTAGCCGAAGGACTTATCCTTACATGTCAAGCGCATCCTACCTCAACAAAACTGGTGGTAGATTATGACGATGTGTAATATAGCCGTTAGTTATTAGTCTTTAGAGCATTCTCTTTTAGAAAAACCCTCATTACTGAAACAAGTTCAGCACAGGCACTAGCCTTCTCCCTTGGGGAGAAGGGATGTATTATCTGCTAAAAGGAATAGTCAAGAAAGTATAAAAAATAGAGTAATACTCTAAATTAGAGTATTACTCTATTTTTTGATCTTGATTCTTGAAGCGAAGCGATCCTGTCCACTGGCAGCCAGGCTTGATTCTATTTTAAATTACCATTTCTTTTAGATTTTTAGAGATTGTAATTTGTATTTTTCGAGCATGTGGACCTATTACCGAGATGTTACTTTATATACACTTGTTATTACAGTATTCTTTTCTTTCGCTAGTGCCGGGATGTATGATTCATTTATAGAAAGGCTCTATAATCTAGTCATTATTTTTGGCGTTTTCGGAACAGGATTAGGCGTTCTTGCTTTTAATTATTTTCAGAAAGCACAATATTATATGTATCATAATCTTGGTTTTACAAGAGCGCAACTTATTAAACGAACCTGGTATGTAAATAGCATTATCGCTATTATTTTTATAGGCATACTCGCTCTTTTAGGATGAAAAAAGTAGTACAGATACAACATGCTCGTAAGAGGTTTGGCAAAAAAGAAGTGCTTAAAGACGTTTCTTTACAGTTCGCTCAAGGCGAAATCGTAAGTTTGTTTGGTCGCAACGGTTCTGGAAAATCTACCTTACTTAAAATTGTATTTGGAACTCTTAAAGCAGACAATATTGAATTACAAATACATGGAAAAAATATACACCCAAAAGATGTCATTCCTAATCAATGGATAGGGTATTTACCACAAGACAACTTCCTTCCTAGGCATTTAAAAGTACGTGATGTAATTCCTTTATTTCATACAGATGGTGATGATCAAGATCGTATTTTCAGAGCGCCTTTTGTAGAAAAAATAACCACTCGTAAAATAGGGACTTTATCGTTGGGCGAACTTCGGTATCTTGAGTTATTATTGGTAGCGCATCTAGAACATCCTTTTTTATTACTGGATGAACCTTTTTCTATGATTGAACCATTATACAAAAAAGCAATCAAAGAGTTTTTATTTTCGCTTAAAGCGAAAAAAGGAATTTTATTAACTGATCATTATTACAGAGATGTACTGGATATTTCCGACCGTAATTTGGTGATAATAGATGGCGTTTGTACAACTGCTGAAAATGTAGAAGATTTGAAACGGTTAGGGTATTTGAAATAATATCTAGAATCTACATAAAAAACAGGCTTATAGCTAGTTTTAAAAATATATTACAAATTAATAAACCTTTCTTTAATTATCTTATAATTGTTAACGGTTATGAATTTAGAGAAGTTAACTACTCTCTTCTCATTACCATAAATAAGTTGTAGTTTTTCTAGGTCATTTTCAGTTACAAATAAAGTCTTAGAAAGTGCGTGATATTGCTTTAAAAGAGGTGCTACAAAATCATCATTTTCTATTGCCCAACTTGCATCTTCTAAGTCTTTATACATAAAACCTATGTCGTCAGAAATAGTATTACTCCAGGTGATTTTAAGCTTATATTCTAGACCGTAGATTAGATAATTAACAAATAGATAATCATATATATTTCGTCCTGTAATTACTATATCCATTCTAAAAAAGTATTAACTGTATTTTTATTTTCTTTATATATTTCTAACATCACTTCTTGTACGTGGGTATTTTTATCATCTTTTTGACTTACTAAATGGCAATATTCATGTTTACGCCAGCTATGATGACTAATCTCTATAACATCATCCCAATTGATATCTCGGTACTTTTTTTTGTAAAAAACACCCCAAACTCCAGGATAATTTTCATATTTATCTGGAATTACTTCTGTAACTGGCACCTTATTTTTTTCACATAGATAATGTAAGAGCGCCTCTTCTAAAACAAGGTATACATCCTGAAAATTGAGTAAAAAAAACTCTTTTTGAAGTCCCTCAGGCATTGCAGCATATTTATTGATATTTTTATGAGAATACTCTAAAAAGGTATTGAAATACTCGTCTCTAATTATTGAGTCTTTCGTGAAACCAAAAACTCCAGGATTATAGTTATTACGTATGTCTTTTGTGTAATCTGGCAAGATGTAATCAAAGTGTTTTATTTTATTACAATAAATATACCTCACAAAATAACCTTCATTACTTTGTACTAATGTATCTTCAAATTCAGGAACGGGTTTAAACAAATACACATCATTATCAAAGTGAACAAAATCTTTACCTTTAAATAACTCTACAGAATATAATTTATACGCACTCATTTTGAATGGACGTATATATGGATAATTGTCTAGTGCATTTACTACTTTCGTATAAGGAAAGGCATCTCCTATAAGCTCTCTTCCTTTGGTATCTGTAATTAAGATAAACTCATCTCCTTTTTTTAAATATCTGGAAATAGATAATGCGCTTAGATAGTGTAAACTCAACATATAGGATACATCTTCTTTCTTTAGCGTGTGCAATAAATCTGTACTAAATGTTTGACTATATATCATTATTTTATTTCTTTAATTCTTTGTTTTACCAACGCTTGAAAAGAGTCTGTATATTTTGAACTTCCTAATGCATGAACAAATCCATAATGATCACACGCTTCAACTAAATCTTCATTTTCATTGATAATAAATTTTGGCTCCTTCTTTAGTTTATTTGTGAGAACAGGCAAGCTATACTGTTCTATTACTAGCATCTTCTCATAATATCTAAACTCATTTTTATAGAAGTCATTAATCTTAGGGTTATTTTTATAAATAGATACTAACTCTCTAAATAAATTAGCATACTCAATAAATAATTGTGTGTCTTTAAAAGCCAATACACCACAATTGTATGAATGTCTAATATCTGAGACTAGAACATTTGAGACTGAACCTAAAAGATCTACCTGAGGCACATAGTCATTGGTAAAAGCATTTTGAGCCTCTATCATTTGAGTTAAGACATCATAATCAGATTCAAAAAGGGATTTTATTGTATTGGATTTTAAAAATACATCTCCGTCTATATGAATACTATGTAATCCTTCTAATTCTAAAGCTCTTATTTTACCCAAAGACCAGTATGTTGAGTCTTCTGGCTTTAAATCATTTAAACTTAACTCTATTCGGTCGTAACCAATATTTTTCAATAATTCATACCCTGCATTATCAGTATGTAAAACCACTTCATATCCCAATCGCTTCGCATATAAAAAAGACAAATAATAGCTCTTTTCAAATTGATTTTGAAGGCCCCATCTATTATTTAAGAGTGGTAAGGAATATAATGAGTGAATAATGATCATAAAGCGCCTATGGTTTGGTTTCCTTTTGCATAATAATACACGCTATCATCACAACCGTCTTCTGAAATTTTAAAGGTACTTCCTCTCCATAGACTCCAATCTAATGCTGTTGGAACTGCTTCATAACTCACCCTTACTTCTAATTCATAATTTCCAACAATAGTGATGTTTGGAGTCATTATATCTGATAGGTCTATATCAAAATCTATCCAGGTTTGATCTCCTACACGTCTATATCTTCCTTGACCGCTTAAAATAGGTTCCATATTATTTTCTGTTTCTACTGTAAATCTTACTTGACACATTTTTTATTCATTTATGATTATTTTAAAAAAGAGCGCTTATTTTATATAAATGCTTATGGTAAAATCTCTCAAGCGCTAAAAGCTAATTTTAATAGAATACTGGGTATTCTGTATGCAAACTTCTATTAAATAAGTCTATTTTAAAATTTTTAACCCTCTGTTTATCAGTAGCTTCATCATATTGTTTTGTTTTAAGAAAATAAGCAGGTATAAATAGTTCTTGAGGAAAGCCCATGAGGCATTCAACAGATTTTTCGTTTTTACGCTGTTTAATGATTACTTCGGTAGATAAGATGGAGTATTAAACCTCCTAGAATAAAAAAACCTCTCATTTCTGAGAGGTTTCATACTAAGGAAACCTTAGTGATAGCTTAAACGATTTATTTCTTAAATAAATCGTTTAATAATTTCTTTTACAGGCTTAATAGCTGTTGTTTTTTCGATAGAAGGTCCCGCCACCCATACAGTTTTATACGTGGCTCCTTGTGCTGCTTTGGTCGTATCTCGCATTCCTTTTGCAAAACGAATCATTTTCACCCATTTTTTGAGTTTTTTATTCTTATTAAGAATACCTTCCAGCCACGTTTGTTCTGTCCCTATTTTTTGAACATACGGTGTATTAATAACGGTACAGGGCGTTCCTGATATTTTTTGAGTCATCACAATATCATCAGCGCCATAATCTACACAAGCTTGTTTATATTCTTGAGAAACAGGTGCTTCTTCACTTGCAATAAAAGGGCTCCCTATACTTGCCCCTATGGCCCCGTAAGAGATCATTTTATCTAGATCTGCTTTATCAGCAATCCCTCCTGCAGAAATAACAGGGATGGTACAGTTTTCATTCAATTCTTTAATCAATGCTTCTGGGGTCGCATCACCTCTATGACCACCTGCTTGGTTATTTACAGCAACTAAAGCATCGCATCCCATGGCTTCTACTTTTTTAGAATACGCCAGATCTACTACATCACAAAACACTTTAATTCCTTTTGGTTTTGCACTTTCTATCACTTGCCTTGGACTTCCTAATGATGTAATAATAAAATCAACACCAAGCTCACAAGCAGCTTCTAATTGTGCTGGATATTTTAAATTAGATTTATTGACAATAAGATTAATTCCAAAAGCTCCTCCAGGCACTTTTGCTGCTTTTAATTCAGTAATCGCTGCTTTTAACTCTTCTATAGTCCTGTAGTTAAGTGCTGGTACACAAGCTGCAATCCCAGACTCCATTCCTGCAGTAAGCATCGCTACATTAGACACTAAAAACATAGGTGCCATAATAATAGGGTGCTTTATATCAAGAAGTTCTGTAAGTGGTGTTTTCTGGCTCATGATTTTTATTTTGGATATTCAAAGATACAAAAATAGTATGCATGCATAATAAATTATAACAAACTCATTAGTTTCTCTATAACCATTTGTGGTGTAATCGTACGCATTACTTCCTCATATCCTTCAGGAACTTTGTTACCATATATTGATGTTGGAATAGCCGGATACTCTTCTCTATCAGATAGTATACAATGTGTTTCTTGTTTAAAAGGAGCAAATCCAGCATAAGGATGTGTTACTCCCCACAGACTTACCACAGGAACTCCATACATCGCTGCTAGATGGCCATTTCCGCTATCCATAGAAAGCATAATATCTAGTTGCGCTATTAGATTAATCTCTTCTGGAAATTTTAACGCACCCGCAACTACTGTTGCATTTTCACACGTTTCGGTAAGAGATTCTAATAATTCTTTTTCGTTGGGAGCTCCAAATAAAAACAGTCTTATTCCAGATTGTTGATCTAATTTTTGAATCACTTCCTTCATTAAATCTAACGGATATTGCTTGCCTTGATGTGCTGCAAAAGGAGCTATTCCTATGAGTTTGTTATTGGTTTTTCCTATAACGTTAAGGACATCCCTATGTATATCTGGCCTTGAAAGTAGTGTAGGTGTTATCTCTGAAAATCCTACATTTTCAAAAACCTCAACATACCGTTGCACCGTAGTCTTGAGGGGTTTAAATATCTTATTTTCAGAAGCGGTTAGTACTTTTTTTTCTGCCCTTCCTTTGTCTATTTTGGCATTAGGAAGTCCTAAAAAAAATCGAAGAATTTTAGATCGAAGTACGTTATGCGTATCTGCTACGTGTGTGATTCCTCGTTTTTTGAGTTGGCGAGAAAGCTTCCAAATACCTATAACCCCTTTGTGTTGTGTATTGGTTTCGGCAGCTACAAAATGTACGTTAGGTAGGGTGTTAATAATGGCCTTAAAGAAGGGTTTTGACAGTACTGTGATTTTTGTTTCTGGGTACGCTTTCGCGAAAGCGTATATCACAGGAATTAACATAGCCACATCTCCCATAGCCGAAAGGCGAATCACGAGAATGTGTTGTGGTTGTTGCATAGAATAATCCCCAATGTTTCCTCGAGCGCAGTCGAGAGGTATTGAGTTCTCGACTGCGCTCGAACGGACAATTACTTTTTTATATTACGAAGTACTGGATTCAGCTCATCGTCATTATACATCTTCATTTGCTTATATACTTTCATATACTTATCACCATGAGCTATATCACTTAATAATGTATCTATAGCTGTAGATAAATCGGCACGTTGTTCTATAAGTACATCTAATTTTGTTTTACACGCATCACGATGTTCTTGTGAAGCATCTTCTCTTGTTGCTTCTTCATGCATATGATATACTTTTAGTGCGAGGATAGATAGACGATCTATTCCCCATGCAGGACTTTCTGTATTTATCGTTGCATCTTCTTTGACTGTTACGCCATTGTATTTGTCTAAGAAGTAACTATCTATGTATTCTACCATATCTGTACGATCCTGATTAGATGCATCAATTTTACGCTTTAGCGTAAGTGCAGCAACAGGGTCTATTTGAGGATCACGAATAATATCTTCATAATGCCATTGTACAGTATCAATCCAACATTTACGATATAACAGATGAGAAATTACATCTTCGTTTTTGTCATATTTATTTTCAAAGGATTGATCTACCGTATTGATGATATGATAATTTTCTATCGCTTCTCTAAAAATACGGTTTGCTTTATCTGTAAACATAGTTCTTACTTTTCTAAAATGTGTAAATATTCTGTAGTGCGTTGGGCTTTATGTTTTCTATTCATATCTGCTTTAAAACGTTTGTAATCGACCGTTGCAAGGTCATATTTTCCATAACGTTGCATGATACTTCTTACAATATTTGGCGGCATTAACCCTTCATTACTATAACTTAAAAAAATGTAGTTGAATTGGGCATTTTTTATTAGTTCTTCAAAGGCTGCTTCTACCTTTACGCTACTACAATACGCACTTCTATTATAGTTTCGTAAACCCGTTTTTCCTCTGGGTACAAAGGTATCATATTTTGCAATAGTATTTAGTATATGATAGTTTGATCCGTACTGTCTCACATTATAGGGTGGATCAAGATATAAAATATCTCCTTCTATCTTTTTAACAAGAGCATTCCCCTCTTCATGAAATACTGTATGGCTGTTTGGTGTCTTATCAAAGCTTGCAGGTTCTAATTGTATAGGTAATGCTGCCATTACCTTTATTTTTTTTAAAAAAGCACCATATACAGAAGCTGTATTTGCAATTTTATCTGCGCTTTCTATAAGAGACGCAAGTAGTAAAAAATAAATGTCTTCAGAAATAGTTCCTGTATGTTTCCATGTTTCTATTTTTTGACGAATTGCATCTATTTTTTGTGCATTTTCTTTTGAAAAATACAACCGATCACTTCCTCCTCCTTCTCCATAATGCGTGTAAATAAAACCAGGTATTCCTTCTAGGTTATTAAGTTCATCAAAATACGTTTTGGAGAGAAGTTCTTTATGGTTTCCAATATAATTTCTGTTTAAAACATAGCTATAGTACTCTAAATCATTTGCAATTACAGATTTTACGAGTGGTTTAAAATTACGCCCTACACTTCCCGTTCCTGCAAATAGGTCACAAAATGTTTTCTGACTTAAATCATCTCCACAAACTTCTTTTACAGTTGTTTTAATAAAATCAGAGAGTCTATGTTTTGATCCTATATAATTCATGGTTTTGCCTAGATACTAATCTTAGATGATATAGCTACGGGCTGCAAATGTAAGGAGTTCTTGTGCTTTATCATGTTTCTAGTAGACTATGCTAAAAAATAATGTGCAAATGGCACTAATACAACCATCCAAAGAAGAAACTCTTTAAAGAATTTTCCAGAAGCATTTTCAAGATAATTAGTCATAATAATAGCAAGCGGTATGATGAAGAAATACCACTCTGCACCCGTTTTATTATCTGTAATAATAACGATAGCTATGGCTATGATTGCCATAAAAATAACCAACAGATATAAGGGACGTTGCGCAATAGTTGCTCTTTTTGAATCTTGTATATATCTAAAAATAGTCCATAAAAACAATGTTGAAAATAAAGCTATAGGAACTAATATGAGTAACGATGTATACTTAGAAAAATCAAAAGAAAAATCATCTACAATAGTTAGTATGTAGGATTGATCTTCCCCTATAAAAATAACATAGCAAGTACAGAGTACAGTCACACAGACAACAGAAAGTATAGGAATAAACCAATATCGTAGGGTAGTGCTTCCATAAAATAATAACCCTGCTAACAATAAAATAAAAAAGGTGCTTGTCCAGAAATATGTAATACAGGCTAGACATAACCAAAGACCTGCGTCAAACAATTTCCTCTCCATATGTAGTCCTGATCTAAAACTAAGAATACGTCGTAGGGCTAACATTACAAACACACCCGTGATTATGATCGTAGGCGTTTGTAGTGCAACGGGTAATGAAGACGTAAACATCGCAAATAATAAGATCCTATAGGAAGAACGCTTGTTTAATTCGTTTTTTTGTGATACAAAATTTAGGATAAACATCGTGATGATATACAATAGCCACACCCCTATTGTTTGTAAAAAAACGGTCCAAGAAAACCCTTCAGAAAACAAGGTATTATTAGCCACAAAATAACTTATAGACATATATACCAAAATAATAATGGTATGAATAGGCTTTGATGTGCTAAAAAAGCTTGTGAGCATAGGTGGTTTTTTCTATTTTTGCGCTATCGTAGTAAATAGTATTACTGCGTATAGCTAAGATACCATTATTGTAAACATACGAACTTATGAGTTTGAAAGGATTTTTTGAAGGAATTCAAGCATTTGCAGAAGAAACATTATTTACGCCATTTAATTGGTTTGCAGAAACAGAATTAACAAACTGGTGGGGTGCAAACGGCGTCAACTGGTTATTTATGATCATTTGCTGTGTTGCTATTGGTTACTGGATGCGCCAACTTGTTGATCACAACAAAGAAGGTGATGAGAGACGTGATGCCATATCTCATGGTTTCTTAGGAAAAGACAGCGATCTAACCCACGAATTATAGGTCAAAACCTATATCTGTACGATAATACATCCTATCAAAGTGTAGTTTTTCTATATTTTGATAGGATTTTTTTATGGCTTCTCTAAAGTTAGTATCAAAAGAGGTAATCGCAATAACACGTCCTCCATTAGTAACAATAGCTTCGTCTTTATGAGTTGTTCCCGCATGGAATACAATACTATCTTCTACTCTTTCTATTCCTGTAATCACTTTTCCTTTCTCATAAGCCTCTGGATACCCTCCTGAAACGAGCATAATTGTTGTCGCAGAACGCTCATCTATTTGTAATGTTTGCTCCGCAAGTTTTCCTTGAGAAACGGCTTGAAATAATTCCACTAGATCACTCTGAATACGAGGCAACACTACCTCTGTCTCTGGATCTCCCATACGGACATTGTACTCTATCACCTTAGGCTCATCTCCTACTTTAATCAATCCTATAAATACAAAGCCTTTGTACTCAATATTTTCTTTAGCAAGACCATTAATAGTCGGTTTGACAACTTGTGTTTCTATTTTTTGCATAAAAGCCTCATCTACAAAAGGAACTGGACTTACAGCTCCCATTCCTCCTGTATTTAATCCTGTATCTCCTTCTCCTATACGCTTGTAATCTTTGGCCGTTGGAAGCACCTTATATTCTTTTCCATCGGTAAGTACAAAAACACTTAATTCAATTCCGTCTAGAAATTCTTCGATCACCACTGTGGTACTTGCATCACCAAATTTCCCGCCAAGCATCTGAGCAAGTTCTGATTTTGCTTCTTCAATATCTTGTATAATTAAAACGCCCTTTCCAGCCGCAAGTCCATCTGCTTTTAATACATATGGCGGTTGTAATGTTTCTAAAAAGGCCTGACCTTCAGCTAGTGTTTCTGGAATAAAGCTTTGGTATGCTGCCGTTGGGATTCCGTGCGCCATCATAAACTCTTTAGCACGCTCTTTACTTCCTTCAAGTGTAGCCCCTTCTTTTGATGGACCAATCACTGCGACATCTTGCAATGCTTCATCTGCTTTAAAAAAGTCATAGATTCCTTGTACTAAAGGATCTTCTGGTCCTACCACAACCATCTCAATAGTTTCTTTAATCACTAGTGCTTTAATCGCTTCAAAATCTGTCACGCTTATAGCAACATTTGTTGCTATTTGAGCTGTTCCTGCATTTCCAGGTGCTACAAATAAGCTATCACAATGTGCACTTTCTGCGATTTTATATGCAAATGTGTGCTCTCTTCCTCCAGATCCTAAGATTAAAATATTCATTGAGTCGTGTTTTTGTATCAAAATGCAAAAGTAGTTTGTCTGTACTTTTAGGGCAAGGTATTCTGATAAAAATATTGAGGATCTATTCTAATGTTCATTTAACCCGCATTATGTATTACAACTTTGCGATAAGAACTAAAAGATGGAGATTCCCTCCTTCGAGGGAATAAATCTTGATAGGAATGAAATTGTTTGTATTTTGCCACACTCATACTAGGATCGTGAATTTATTTAATTGGACATTAAAATTTAAGGGGTTTGATATCGCTTTCGCGAAAGCGGAATTAGCCCGTATCCAATCCATTCCTGAAGATCAGTTTCTTGCCTATGTTGAAGAAAAAAAACAAGCTATTGTAGCCTATCACAAGCAACATAACTCATTTTACAAACAACTTACTGCTACACAAAAAAGTGACTCGTGGAATGAGCTACCTGTACTTACCAAAGCACATTTACAACAGTCATTACTGGAACGCCTCTCTACAGGATATACACGTAAAAATGTGTATGTCAATAAAACATCGGGTTCTTCTGGACATCCTTTTGTTTTTGCCAAAGACAAAATATCTCATGCGCTTTCTTGGGCAAGTTTTCAAGACAGATATGATTGGTTTGATCTAGATATAAATACCTCTAAACAAGCTCGTTTTTATGGAATTCCATTAGATTTTATGGAATATCGTAAAGAACGTCTTAAAGATTGGTTAGGAAATAGATATCGCTTTCCTATTTTTGATTTAAGTGATGTCCAGCTCAAGAAAATACATCAAAAATTTACAACCACTACTTTTGAATACCTCAACGGATACACGAGTAGTATTGTACTATTTGCCAAATATCTGCGACAACATCACATCGTTCTTAAAGAGGTATGTCCATCGCTTAAGGCCTGTATTGTAACTAGTGAAATGCTTTTTAAAAGTGATAAACTATTAATGGAAACACAGTTTGGAATCCCTGTGATTAATGAATATGGGGCTTCCGAATTAGGTCTTATTGCATTTCAAAATACCAATGACGAGTTTCAAGTAGATAGCGAATTATTATATGTTGAAATTCTAGATGATCAGAATATGCCTGTGCCTCATGGCGAATCGGGTCGTATTGTAATTACATCGCTCTATAATAAAGCGCATCCTTTTATTCGTTATGATATTGGGGATGTGGGTACGCTTTCGCGAAAAAGCACGCCTAAAAAACCCATCTTAGAAAAACTGATTGGACGTACCAACGATATTGCACGTCTCCCCAGCGGAAAAGTAGTACCTGGTCTTACGTTTTATTATGTCACTAAAAGTGTCATTGAAGAAGATGGAAACGTCTCTGAGTTTGTGATTGAACAAACCGCTTTAGACACGTTTAACGTAATTTATACTGCACAGCGAGCACTTACTGTATCAGAAGAAGAAACCATCAAAAAAGCCACCTACACCTACTTAGAAGACGGGCTTACTGTACTCTTTGAAAAAGTTGAAAAGATGGATCGTAGTAAACGTGGGAAATTAAAACAGTTTGTGAGTAGAATTTCCTAACTAATTACATATTGTATTATAAAATTTAATAGTTCTCAATCCGTTTTGTTCTCACAAAAAAGTACTCATAAAAAAAGCGAAGTAAACAAAAGGCAGACTTAATCCAAGAATAACCTAGATACTCTTTATAAAACTTGAAGTTATAGGTTACCAAGTTGAGTTTATTAGAACTTATAGATCCTTCTCGTATTCTATAATAGGCTAAATCTTCTTGGAGTCCTACAGCGGGTCTATTTGATTTTTTGATCGCTTCTAACCAAACAGCCCAGTCTTGTCGTTTACGTATGTTAGGCGCTATTATTTTACCTATTTCGGAAGCTTTATAGATGCCTGTTAAGTTTCCCACATAGTTATTACTATGTTGTTTTTGATAGGTGAGTTCTGGCAATGCTTTGATACGTTTGCCTAAGGGTTTTCCCGCTTCATTAATATGGGTGTAACTCGTATAGGAAACGGCTGCATTATGCGTTTCCATATAGTTGAGCTGTTTTTCGAGTTTTTCTGGATGCCATAAGTCGTCTGCGTCTAGAAAAGCAATATAATCTCCTGTAGCAAGTTCTGTCGCTTTATTACGGGATTGTGCTGCCCCACTATTTCGCGAAAGCGTAACCACTTTTATACGTGTATCCTTTTTTGAAAGCTCTTCTACTATGTTTAATGAATTATCTGTAGAGCAATCATTTACAATAATATGTTCCCAATGCGTATAGGTTTGTTCTTGAATGCTTTTTACGGTAGGTATGATATAATTTTCTGCATTGTACAGAGGAGTGATAATAGAGACAAGCGGAAGGTGGTTAGTAGGCTTTTTCATCTCCTTTAAGTGCCTTTATAATCGTCTGAACAACAATTTTTATATCTAGAAGCAAGGACCAGTTTTCTACATAAAAGATATCAAACTTTACACGGTTTATAATATCATTATCTGTTTCAACTTCTCCTCTATAACCACTTACTTGAGCAAGTCCTGTAATCCCTGGTTTTATAAAATGACGCACCATAAACTTATCGATACGCTCTGCATACATATGTGTATGGCTTACCATGTGTGGTCTTGGACCTACAACAGACATTTCTCCTTTAAGTACATTTATAAACTGAGGTAACTCATCTATACTGGTATGTCGTATCGCTCTCCCTAAACGTGTAATACGTTGATCGTTTCTGCTCACCTGATGAAGATCTGCTGTTGGGTTAGGTTGCATCGATCTAAACTTATAACAATAGAATTCTTTATAATCTAATCCGTTGCGTTTTTGTTTAAAAAATACGGGGCCTTTTGAATCTAACTTTATCAAAATGGCCATGATAGGTGTAAGCCAAGAAAGCAACCCTACAAGCACCAAAATAGACATCACAATATCAAAGGTACGTTTGATAAACTGGTTTAATGGAGTGTCTATGGGTATGGTACGTAATGATAATATTGGAGTGATCCCAATGTATTGATAGTTGAGCTTTTTTGTAAAAATCTCTTTATTATCTGGAATGAATTTAAGGATCTTGAGATTGTTATCGGCAAATTCTGATATTTCTCGTATTTGCTCATTTGTAAACTCAGAAATAGAACAATAAATCTCATCAATACTATTTTCTACAATAAAAGCAAAACAAGACTCTAACGATTGGTCACCTGACTGCTGTACATCAAACTTATTAATTACCTGATAGCCATAAGGTTTATTAGATTTAAAGAAGTTCTCTAGTTGTTGCGTTTTAGCATTAACTCCTAAAATAACAACGCGTCTAAAGTTTCCTCCCAAGACTGTTCTATACTTCTTAAGAAGATAAAAGATGCCTAGTTTTACTATAGTAATACCTAAAAAGACATAGAGTATATAATAGATAACTTGCTTCGGAGTACTATTAATCTCGGAGAAGAATCCGAAAAAAGCAAAAACTAATAGGGTAAATAATACTAATTGAATTCCTAATAATGAAAAAATTCTGATAAGAGGTGTATATCGATATACTTCGTAAAAATTAGATTTTATAGCAGAGACAATCCAAGTACACGTAATAAAACCAACAAAAAGAAATAAGTGCGAGCCCATCACAAGGCAGAGCTTTGCCAAAATGACAATAATCAAAAGGTCGAGGCTATAAACAATAGGCCTAATAAAACCAGAATATCTTCCTTTTTTGTAGGCCATTTTATTTTACAATATGCTTTGAAAAATCTTTATGCTCGCTTTTATGAAGCTGTTCTTTTGTGAGATTCTTAAAATATTCAAAGGTGCGTTTCATACCTTCACTACGAGACACTTTTACTTCCCATCCTAACATCTTTTTTGCAAGACTAATATCTGGTTGACGCTGCAATGGATCATCTACAGGGAGATCTTTGTATGTGACTCTTTGATCTGTTCCTGTTAATTTTATAATCTCCTGTGCAAAATCTTTTATGGTAATCTCATCAGGGTTTCCAATATTTACAGGCAACGCATAGTCACTCATTAACAATCTATATATCCCTTCTATTTGATCATCTACATAGCAAAAAGAACGCGTTTGTAACCCATCTCCAAAAATAGTTAAGTCTTCTCCTCGTAATGCTTGTCCCATAAACGCAGGAATGACTCTTCCATCATTAAGTCGCATTCTAGGACCATAGGTATTAAAAATACGCACAATACGAGTTTCTAGACCATGAAAACGATGATATGCCATCGTAATAGATTCTTGAAAACGTTTTGCTTCATCATATACTCCTCTAGGGCCTATAGTATTTACGTTTCCGTAATAGTCTTCTGTTTGTGGATGAACTAATGGATCTCCATATACTTCGGATGTAGATGCGATAAGAATACGTGCATTCTTCTCTTTTGCTAGTCCTAAAAGATTATGTGTTCCTAAAGATCCTACTTTAAGTGTTTGAATTGGTATTTTAAGATAATCGATAGGACTTGCTGGTGAAGCAAAGTGTAGTATATAGTCTAATTGCCCTGGTACGTGTACAAATTTTGTAACATCGTGATTATAAAATTCAAACTGTTCGAGTTTAAATAAGTGTTCGATATTAGCAAGGTCTCCCGTAATAAGGTTATCGATTCCTATTACGTGATATCCTTCTTTTATAAATCGATCACATAAATGAGAACCTAAAAAGCCCGCAGCTCCTGTTATTAAAACTCGTTTACGCATAGTTATGCTTCTTTTCTACCAATAGATATATATGTAAACCCTTCTTTCTCCATATCGGCTACATCATATAGGTTTCGTCCATCAAAAATCACAGGTTGGTTTAGGTTATTTATAAGTTTTGTAAAATCTGGTGTTCTAAAAATACTCCATTCTGTACTTATAACCAATGCATCTGCATTTTCGGTAGCGCCATACATAGTGGTCGCAAATTCTATTTTATCATTGTATTTTGCTTTTACATTATCCATAGCTTCAGGATCAAATGTTTTGATTTTTGCTCCTTTTGCGAGTAATGCATCAATCATGTATAGAGAAGGTGCTTCTCTAATATCATCTGTCTCTGGTTTGAATGCCAATCCCCATATCGCAATTGTTTTACCTTGTATATCTCCATTAAAATGTGATAAAATTTTAGGAATCAATTTTACTTTTTGGTGATTATTTACATCTATTACGGCATCTAATATCTGAAAATCGTATCCAGATTCTTTTCCAGATTTATGAAGTGCTTTTACATCTTTAGGGAAGCAAGAACCTCCATATCCTATACCTGGAAATAAAAATCGTTTTCCAATACGAGAGTCTGTTCCCATCCCTCGGCGCACTTTATCTACATCGGCTCCTACGAGTTCGCAATAATTTGCAATCTCATTCATAAATGTAATCTTTGTCGCAAGAAAAGAGTTTGCTGCATACTTCGTAAGTTCGGCAGACTTCTCATCCATAATAATGATGGGGTTTCCTGATCGGACAAAAGGCTTATAGAGTCTTTCCATAAGTTGCGTAGCTCTTTCTGAAGAGGATCCCACTACAATACGTTCTGGCTTTAAGAAATCATCTACCGCAAATCCTTCTCTTAAGAATTCTGGATTTGAGACAACATCAAAATCAATAGTCGTCTTAGCAGCAATTGTTTTTCTTACCTTTTCTGCTGTTCCTACAGGAACGGTACTTTTATCTACAATTACTTTGTAGCTTTTCATTTGATTCCCTATATCTTCAGCAACTCCCAATACGTATGATAAATCGGCAGACCCATCTTCATCTTCGGGTGTAGGTAATGCTAAAAATATGATTTCTCCATGATCAAGACCTTCTTGAAGTTTTGTTGTAAAAGAAAGTCTTCTTGCCTTAATATTACGCTCAAAGAGTACATCGAGATGCGGCTCATAAATAGGCACCTCTCCGTTCTTCATACGTTGCACTTTATTTTCATCTATATCTACACAGACTACTTCGTTACCTGTTTCGGCGAGGCATGTTCCAGTTACTAAACCAACATAGCCTGTTCCTACTACGGTTATCTTCATATCTCAACTTAATTAAAGCACAAAAATAGGGAAGTATTTACAGTCTTTTGTCTCTATAGAGCTTATAATTGCATGAGTTGCTCTAAAAACGCATCTAAAATTTGATTTTTAGCAAAGTTTGATACTACATACTGTCTTGCTTTTGTACCCATTTCTTTAGCTATCTCAGGATTATTTATAAGTGTTTCTAACTGGCTTATTACAGTATCTACCTCTTTTTCAGAGCTATAAAAACCTCCTTGAGCATCTGTCATTGCAGTAGCAACTTCAGATTGTGCATGTCCTGTAATAATAGAAGGTTTTGCACTTGCCATCATTCCTAATATTTTAGATGGCATCACAGTGTCTACTACTTCAGGCTTTTGAAAGAGTATATGGGTATCTGCACTACATAATAAATCTGATAATTCTTCATATGCAACGGGAGGATATAGTGTAATCTCAGGGTATCCTGCTATTGCTTCTTCAAGCCATATGCGTTTTGAACCATCTCCTACAATCACAATTTCAAAGCGTTCAAAATCGATTGCTTCGACAAATTTCATAAAAAAGTCCCAGTCTTGTTTGTCTCCTATGTTTCCAGAATATAAAATTTTAAATTTTGAGGATGTTAAATAGGAGTGCGCTTTCGCGAAAGCGGGATCAATTTGCTTTTCATCTATCCAGTTAGGTAAGAAATACGTAGGAGCCGTTGTTTTTTTCTCCAGTTTTTTAATCATTGTATGACTAATCGTACTAGCGATATCGGCTTTTGAAAAGAGCGATTTTTCAATCCACATCAATAAACGATACACGATACCTCCTTTTTGCTCACCACTTTTAGTAAGTCCAGATTGAAAGGCTGCATCAAATTCAAAATCTTGTATATGAATCCAAGATTTAGCATTAAAACGTCTTTTTTGAATATAGCCTAAAAGCGTAGCGCTCGTAAAAGGAACGATAGAAATAACAATATCACATTCCTTTATTTTCCAAAGATTCCTAAAAGAACCCCATGTAAAGGAAAGAATATGAATGATTCGTTTTAGAAATGTAGGGTTTGCAGGTACATATTGCTTATATCTATATACATGTATAGATCCTAATTCTTCTTTTAGGTATGACTTTTTATTTTGATACTCCTTAGCAATTTTCCATTGTGGGTAGTAGGGAAATGCGGTAATTACATCCAATTGAATATCATGATCTTCTAGATACTGTGTAAGCTGCGTTGAATATAGGCCAATTGCAGTACTTTCAGGATAGAAATTGAGTCCAATAAATGTGATATGGGTGCGTTTTTTCAAGGAAATTTTGTTAATGTTACAAAGAAAAGATTTTTACACAGATTTATATATCTTTAATGAGGATTTATTGTGTTATCTATTTTTATTATGAACAAATTATTTGTATTCATCTGTTTAGTTATAAGTACATCTGGAATTACGCAAGAATGTTTTGGACCTAGTGTTGTATTTTCATTAGTTGAAAATACCGTATTATCCACATATCATGATGGATATAGATATATTGTAATTAATAACGAAGACAATGTATTAACTTTAGAAAAATTGTCTACTACAGAAGAAAATCTTCCCCATACCTCTTCTGAGTTTATTACTGAAGTTCCTTTTAATAATCCTATAAGTATGACTTTTTCTGGAGATGATTTGTACATTATCAATCTAGACACAGATACATACAAATTATATAAAATAGATTTTAATACGACATCTCCTACAGTTTCTTTAGTTTTAGATACAATAGGAAACTATACAGGTATCTTTTCTAGAATGAGGATGCGTTCCAATGGCTCAAAATTATATTTTTCTCATTACACTACGAGTGAAAATGGTTATCCTGGAAATTTATATACTTTTGATACAGAAAATCCTGACGCAGGGGTTTCTTTGTTATTTGAGTTTACAGATAACGTCTTAGGTTTAAATTTAATTTTCAGTCCTATTATATTAAATGACACATATTATTTTACAGATATTGTTGAAGGGAAGATTTATCAAGTTGACTTAAATGCACCTAACCCAGAACCCGTTCTTTTTAATTCTAATCCAGGACATTATGGGTATTATTTAGGGGGCACTGGGGATTTCCTTTACACAACTAATGGTACACACCCAAATGCAACTCTTAGTATTTTTAATATTTCGTCTCCCATTGCAGAACGAATATATAGTGATGTGTACTGTAATGACACCGTCTCTTCTTTTTTCATTTTTGAAGATTATTTTTATTATGGTTCTTGGAGAAGACCTCTTGAAGATTTTGTGATAGATACTATTCAAGAAAATAATACATCTGGTGAATTCAACATATTTCCAAACCCTTCATCAGAGATCTTATTTATACAAAATCTCGAGACGCCTAGTAGTTTTGAATTAATTGATCTTACTGGCAAAATTGTATTATCGGGCTTTATTGATACTAATGAAATTACGATTAGTAGTTTACCTACAGGTATGTATTTTTTAAAATTAGGGAATCAAAAAAAGTATCTTAGAATCTTCAAAAGATAAATGAATTATATTGAGGTAAGGTCTCTTGAGGATTCTATAGATTCTTTATAGATTTTTTCTAGCGTTTGTAGATTCTTTTGAGCTGTAAATTTTTCTTCAAAAGTCGTTCTCGCATTTTTTCTTAGTGATTTTTGGTTTTGATTTTCTTCAAATGATCTGATTACTTCAGAGAGCGAAGTAGCATTTCCTAACTCATATTTATTTCCATTATAGTTTTCTGTTATGAGCTGTCCAGAATTCCCAAACTCAGGTCCAATGACTGGAGTTCCAAAAGAAAAAGATTCAATGACTACCAGACCTAACCCTTCATACATTTTTGAAGCAAAAACAGTTGCTTTAGCATTTAGATATAAGTCTTTAAGTTGTTGCTGATTCTGAAAGCCTAAATAGACTATGTTTTTATGTGTTTTACTGTATGCTATCACCTCATCCTGTAAGGGACCCGTACCAGCTATTTTTAGGAGTTTTCCAGATGCTATAAATGATTCTAAAACCGTAAGAATTCCTTTTTCTTCAGAAATTCTTCCTACATATAAAAAATAATTTTGCTTTTCATAGCTATACCCTTTGTCTTCAAGAAAGTTAGGCTTCACGCTCATTTGTTCAGGTTTGAAAGATATATGAGATCTAGAAAACACGCCTTTTGAAAACTCTGACAAAAAAATAACCTTATTTATTTTTGATTGCCATGTTTTCATAAATGTATGTAGGCTATTACTAATTGTAGGAAATAGTGAAATCACCTTTGAATTCTGATAACAGCCATATTTTATACCATCAAGTGGTATCTTTTTTGACACACAGTTCTCACAAGTTTTGTTATTTCTGTATAAAAGTCCGTTTATACATAATAGCCTAAAATTATGTAATGTTAATACTACGGGTATATTTAATTGTTTAGTAGCATAGAAAACCGATGGGGAAAGTATTGGTAAAAAATTGTGTACATGAACTACATCAGGAGTTTCTTTTTTTAAAAAAGAAATTACTTTTTTTTTATATTTCAAACTATAAGAAAGATGTATAGATGTATGTATTTTTTCTTTCGTTGATATGATATCATTATTAGACACAAAGTACTGTACGACTTCATGCCCTGCATCTTGTAATAGGTTTTTTTCTCTTTCTACTACAATATCTTCTCCGCCTATGTCTTTATATCTATTGTGTATTTGGGCTATTTTCATTTTCTAATAATCCGTTGTTAAACAATGCGAAAAAATTAATAAAGAAAGAAAAGAAAATAACTCCAGATTCTCTTTCAAGTATGTTTTCAGTAAACATTACTATACAATAAAAAATAAGTAAAAGAATAAGTAATTGATTATCATATCTTATGGCATATATCAAATTGACACCTATCATTAATAGAAAGACAATAAGTAATGGTATTCCTCCTATTAATAATAGACTGAAAAATTGATTATGGGAATTATATTTTCTAATAGCCAAAATAGCTTCTCCATCACTTTTATATTGCTTTATAAGAGTATCATTATAGTCTCCTATTCCATAACCAATTACTGGAGATTTTTTTATTAAGTCCTGCGCTATATCATAAATAGTATATCTAATATTAGTAGACGTAATTGGTCCTGTTTGGATATTTTCTATTTTCAATAGTTCTACAAATCGTTCTCTTGTTTTTGGGATAGCTACTGTTACACCTACTAGGCATAAGACCACTATTATATGTGTCTTAGTATGTTTTTTATTTCTCTGAAACATGAGAAATAGTGAGAACACTAATAATAATGCAATTATAGGTCCTTTCTTAGCATATAAAAGGATAAAACTCAACAATACTATATCGATGCTTAAAAGAAGTAATATTGCTTTTTTGGACACTAACGTACTCAAGATTTTGAACGAGAAAAGTATTGCTATGGCACAATGCATAGATAGATAGATAGGATGGATATTAAATTTTCCCATATCAACCCTCACAATAGTTTCAAAGTGTTCAATAATACCCGGAAAATCATAATTAGGGTTTGAAAAATAAAACCAAAGAAAAGAGATACAGTTAAATAAAAGAACCGTTATAAT
This sequence comes from uncultured Dokdonia sp., assembly GCF_947492535.1. Classification (GTDB taxonomy): domain Bacteria; phylum Bacteroidota; class Bacteroidia; order Flavobacteriales; family Flavobacteriaceae; genus Dokdonia. The sequence goes on from NZ_CANLNH010000002.1 coordinate 247,253, forward strand.
ATAAATCCATAAATAATATTTATACTTTTTTCTCACTTGAATAATTTCCTCTTTTTGAAAAAGGGAAAATAAGATAGGAAACACCCCTAAAGAGAGCATCGTAGATAATTTTTTTATTCCATAGTCAAAATTAGTCGTATAAAATAATGTAATGACTATCAACAAATAAACACTACTATTTAATAGTAAGAAAGATTTTCTAATTGAAAAACCATTTTTTATTTTGACCACCAAAATTGTAAGAGCAGATAAAAATATAACTACTGCTTTTAGATTTGATGGTACAATAACCAAAGCAAATAGAATGCATAGCGTAGTATGTAATGCTCTAAACTCAAATAAGCCTTTAATCCTTTCCATGTTTTTGGTGTATTAAAATTTGCTTTATAATGTATTCTATGAACTTTGGAATGATAATAACCCCAGCGAGTGTCCCTACATAATAGGAAAGACCATTTGCAAAATCTCCGCGCAATAAAAAGATCATATGCAATGCAAAATAAAAACTCATTATTTTTTTTAAATAATCATCGCTTTTAAACCATGACATGAGTTTTATAATAACATATGCTAAGGCAAAAGCGCCTATAAAAACACCTATAATTCCAAAATTTATATAACCTTCTGAAACAAGTGGATTAGAAAGATTACTAAAAGTAAACCCATGACTTTCTATAAGATGTTCCCCTACTACAGCTCCCGTAGAATACGGTTTATTTTCCCATATACTCCTGGGCACAAAAAACAGCAATGCACTCAATAGTTGATATCCCATAGAATATCCATAAGTAGACACATAATCCACACTTGCTGTAATATTTATAAATGCATCATAATTTAATGTATTAAACGCATTTGTTATACCGCCGCCCTTCATTTCTTCTATTAATATTCCAGGGTTTTTTATAATGGCATTAAATGTTGCATCACTATGGGTTACAATGGCAAATACAGGAAAACCTATAATCATTGTAAAAAACAAAAAAAACAATGTTTTTACATTTGTATTCAACAATTTAGGAATCACTAAAAACATTAAACATATATATATAGGACCCAGTGCATTACGCTTTTCCGTTAATGGATTTTTAAACCATAATAATAAGAATAAGAATGCGATTAGAAAGAAAAATATTGCCACGCTATTTATAGCTTTCCTTTTTCTCTTTTTAAAATATTGAACACATAATAAAATTCCACCAAAAGGAACTAAAAAAAGTACTTTCTTATAAATAAGTAATGACATTTTGGAATAGCGAGATGTTATCCAATTGGGTCTATTTATTTCATCTTGAACAAAACTATAACTTATAAAAAACACGAGTACACATACTATAAATGTGCAAATAATAGTTAACGGGAGAATATTTAAGTTTTTCTCTTGAATCGAAGGGATCTTTCTAATGGGTTTATATTTCTTAAGTAAAAGATAACTTAGAAAAAAAAGAATATTAAAAATACCTATTAAAACGTTTGTGAATATAATTTCGCTTTCTCTGTAGGGATAATTTGTCATAAAAACCCTATCTATACCTGTAAAAGAGTTGATTTGAACGATAGGAGCTACTTGGAAAAAAAGAAATGAAAAAACAATAAAAGAAGAGATGTATGGCGAATACTCTTTTTCTTCAAACACATGAAAAACAGTTATAAAAAAAAGAATCAAAGCATTTATAAAAAAAGAGATCCAAACTGGAAAAACAGCATTAAATGTTGCGAAGAGTACAGTTGTAATCAACACATAAACAATCAATAATAAAGTTTTAAGCGCCATAGACTGTTACTAAATTTATAAATGTAGCTGCCATTGTTTCTATAGAATAATTTTCTCTACAATGAGCGGCTATTTCTGATCTCTTATCGATCCAATAGGATGGATTATTATATATTTCTTTTATGCTTTCGCCAAAATGTAAATCATCGTCTGTAGTATAAAAAAGAGCATTCTGCCCATCAATTGCAGCTTCAATTTCTGGAGAGTGGGGTTCATTTTTTGATATTAACATAGGTACTCCAAAACCAAAACTCTGTGTAATTGATAAGCCTACATAGCCTGGGGAAACACTAAAAATACTACTTTCATATAAAGACTTTAAAGTATCATAATCATTAATATGTCCTTTCTGTAAAACTCTTTTTTCTATTCCATGCTCTTTAATATAGTTAGAAATACGTATGCTCTCTTCTCCTTCTCCAACTAAGAGAAGGCATACATTTTCTGGAATAATATCTAAACATTTTTTAAATGACTCAACAAGAAAAAAAGGTTTTTTATTTTTAGACAACCTTCCTACATAAATAAGGTTTGTTGCAGGGTTTTTAGTTTTTTGAGCATACATGTCTTTTTGATAAATTAAGGCATTAGGAGCTGCATAAACTGTCTTTTTGGGCATGTAAGAAGATAGTTCCTTTTGTTGTTGTTTTGTGTATACAACAATAGATGACGCAAGTCTTCTCATGTAGTTTCTTAAAATATCTGTTTTACTATTTTTACCTTTTCTTGGCCATGCATGTCCCCACAGTACTGTTTTTTTATTACTAATCCTTCTTACAAAAAGAAATATCCAATTAGAAATAATACGAGGATTCATTTCTAGTACAATAACAACATCTTTAAATAAGAGATGCCATATTCCTGTTTGGAATAAAAACTTTCTATTTAAGAAAAAATGATTTTTAATGTCAATACCTTCAATTCTTGAATCTGTTACTATAGATTTTTCAAAATACCTAGAACCTCTATAAAGCTTAAAATTTTCATTCAATGTAGCTCTCAACATTTTAAAAAAACCTGTTCTATAATCAGGGGTCGTTGTTTGAATAATAATTAACTGTTTCATACATTAATTTTATTAAACAAATATTTAGCTACTATAAGAATAAAAAGCTCTGAACATACAGCAACAATTGCAATGCCAGTTATACCATAATAATACCCTATAATTAATGCCATACATAAATTAAATAACCCTCCCGCAACAAGGGCATACATTCTTTTATTATAATACTTTGCTGCTGGATAGTATAAAGATACAAGTAACATATTAAGTGCAGAAAACAGTGCAATTAAAGCAAGGATTTGAAATATATAACTATAATTATCTATTTTAGGATCATCATAAATAAAATGTAATAACGGTTTAGCTATACATACGATCGTAATCGTAATTATAAGCCCTATGAGTCCTATAGGAAGTGTCATTTTTTTAATAAAACTCCTCATTTCTTTAGGCCCTTTAGTAGCAAGCCAAGGAAATATAGCTTGATATAGAGGAACAAAAACATTTTTCAAAGCCAAAACAAGTTTCTCCATACTTGAATAAATTCCTGCAATTGCATCTCCTCCTAACATTCCTAGTATAAATGTATTTCCTGATGTGTAAAGACTTGTTGCAAAATTTGAAACAAACAGACTTGAAGTATCCTTTGTTAAACTCTTTATTTGATTGTAATCAGGCTTTTTAAAGTTAACAAATTTTAAACTATAAATAAGCCCTATAATTCCTGATATAATAAATCCTCCCCCATTAAATAATGGTACCAATTCATAATCAGAGGGGTTTAAAATAAAGAGAAAAACAGCTATTGTAAAAAGAATCTTAGCGAGTACATTAATAAATGTAATTACTTTCATTTTTTCAATTCCTTGAAAAAACCAAGTAGGAAATATGGCTTGTCCTAAAACCATTCCAAAACTTAATATATAAACGAATGCTTCTGCCTTAAATCTACTTATCGTAGTTATTAATACCACTACAACAAGAAAAGTAATAAGTAGTAATATAGATTTTATATAAAATACATTCCAATACAGTTGAGATAACTTCTCCTTATCGTTGCGTAATAAAGACACTTCTCTTGTCGCACTTATATTAAATCCAAAATCTACAATAATAGTTAGAAAAACACCTATAGCTTGCGCAATCATAACAAGTCCAAAACGTTCTGTACCTATGGTTCTAATTAAATAAGGAAGGGTTAGTAAGGGTAAAATTATATTAGCTCCTTGAATTAAAAGTAGTGCAATATAGTTACCTGCTACTGTGCGACTTTTTTCATTATTCAAGAGAGATTTTAGCATATCTGGTATAAATTACTTTTTTAGATACCAAGCATATAACTTTTCTACTCCTTCTTGTAATTGAATTTTATGTTTCCATCCCAAGGTATGTAATTTAGAAACATCTGTTAGTTTACGTAATGTACCGTCTGGTTTTGATGTATTAAATGTAAGTTTTCCTGAAAACCCTACTGTTTTTTGAATAGTTTGGGCCAATTCTTTAATAGAAATATCCTCTCCTGTACCGATATTAATATGCGTATTTCTAATAGCTCCTGCAGGCTTTACGTCTTCAAAATTTATATGTTCCATAATAAAGACACACGCATTCGCCATATCTTTACTCCATAGAAATTCCCTGCGTGGAGCTCCTGTTCCCCATATTTCTACAGAAGAGCTAGATACTCCATATTTTTGTAGGATTTCTTCCGCTTTCGCGAAAGCGGAAACACCTAAATCCTGCATCACCTCTTCTTCTTTCCCTTCAGAAAGTAATTTTGCCAAATGCATCTTACGAATTAATGCAGGTAATACATGAGATTTTTCTAAATCAAAATTGTCATTATAGCCATATAAATTTGTAGGCATCACCGAAAGGAAATTGGTCCCGTATTGCAAATTATAGCTTTCACACATTTTAATTCCCGCAATTTTTGCAATGGCATACGGTTCATTTGTGTATTCTAAAACTCCTGTAAGAAGACTATCTTCTGTCATGGGCTGTGGAGCTTCTTTTGGGTAAATACACGTACTCCCTAAGAAAAGTAATTTCTTGACATTGGTCTTATAGCTTTGATGAATCACATTGTTTTGAATCATCAGATTAGTGTGTATAAAATCTGCTCTATAGGTATTATTCGCTATAATTCCACCAACTTTTGCTGCTGCTAGAAACACATATTCAGGTTGTTCTGTATTAAAAAAGGTTTCAACCTCAAGCGTATTTGTTAAGTCTAATTCTTTATGCGTTTTATAGATAAGGTTTGTATATCCTTTCCCTTCTAAATCTTGTTTTATTGCACTACCTACTAAGCCACGATGGCCTGCAATATATATTTTTGCATCTTTCTTCATACACTATTCAAAGTAGTTTAAGGTTGTATATCCTCCTTCTTTAAGATAGCTGTCTCTTTTCATAAGGTTAATGTCACTCTTCATCATATCGTTTACAAGATCTTGTAACTCATATTCAGGTTTCCACCCTAGTTTTTTATACGCTTTTGTAGCATCTCCTATTAATAAGTCTACTTCTGTAGGTCTAAAATACTTCTCGTCCACAGCAACGACTTCTTGTCCTATTTTTACTTTGTAATCAGCGTTTTCTGAGGCAACAACAATCCCTTTCTCATTAATTCCTTCTCCTTTAAACTCAAGTGTCACTCCAATATGCTTAAAAGCCATTCTTATAAAGTCTCTTACCGTTGTTGTAATTCCTGTAGCAATGACCCAATCTTCAGCTTGATCTGCTTGAAGAATCATCCACATCATTTTTACATAATCTTTTGCATGTCCCCAATCTCGTTTTGCATCAAGATTCCCTAAGTACATTTTCTCTTGAAGTCCTAATCCTATTCGGGAAGTTGCTCGTGTAATTTTACGAGTCACAAAGGTCTCTCCACGTATGGGAGATTCATGATTAAAAAGAATACCATTACATGCAAAAATATCATAGGCTTCACGATAATTTACCGTAGCCCAATAAGCATACATTTTTGCTACTGCATATGGACTTCTGGGATAAAAAGGTGTGTTTTCTGTTTGAGGAACTTCTTGAACTTTTCCATAAAGTTCTGAAGTAGATGCCTGATATATTTTTGTTTTTTTCTCTAACCCTAATGCTCTAATGGATTCTAATAATCGCAATGCGCCTAGCCCATCTACATTTGCTGTATATTCTGGCATTTCAAAAGAAACTTGAACATGACTCATCGCTCCTAAATTATAGATCTCATCTGGCTGTACTTTTTGGATAATGTGTAGTAAGTTAGAACTATCCGTTAGATCTCCATAATGTAAAAAGAAGTTCTGATGATCAACATGTGGATCTTGATATAAATGGTCTATGCGATCTGTATTAAACAAAGAAGATCTTCTTTTTATTCCGTGAACTATATATCCTTTTTTAAGAAGAAACTCACTTAAATATGCGCCATCCTGTCCAGTAACTCCTGTTATTAATGCTGTTTTGGTCATGTGTTATTTTTTGACAAAAAATGTCATTAATTAATCTAATAAATTTTGAGCCTCTACTATCTTTCTCAAAGAAATATACGTATATCTAATACCTGCTAATATTAAAAAGAAAAACACAAAAAGTATAGGATATATAATCTCTTTTCTATCTTTTAATGATTCTTTTAATGAAACTTGTATGTCACTCATAACAATAATGGCTGAAGAGGATGTGACAAGCTCATCTTTAAGTTCTTGTATTTCTTTAAGAACTGTATTTTTAAACACTAAAACCCCATTAACATTTAAATTATTCTGATTATTAAAAAAAGAAAGGTCTTTGCTTTTAATTTCTTGAGAAACATCACTACTGGAAGCATAAATTTTCATCATACTATCAGCTTGCTGTAATACTATTTCATTTTTAGCAATATGATCTTCAATATTTTGAACAAACTCTTTTGATATTTTTTGAATGTAGGGTTGGTTATTTATAAATGTTATAATTTTATCGATGTCTTTCTTAGCGCTCTCACCAGATAGTGTAACTGTAATCTTGTGGAATTCATAATTTGAATAAAACCGATCACTAGCAAATAATTCTGTGTCTTCATTAACATCTAGTTCTTTAATCACAGTACTTAGCGCTCTATCTGAAATCTTTACTTCTCCTCCTATTAGGGCAACGACATCAATAATTGGACTAATTTTTACTCCTTTTATTGTAAGGTTATTAATATCTAATCCTACAGATTTTATAAACTCTTCATCTTTTTCAGAAAGATTATCATCAAACTGTTTAATAGCATTGTAAACATACGATTGGCTCTTATAATTGGTTTTAATAATTATATCAGATGTATACTTAGGTTCTCCTTTGGTGAAATATCCTAGCGTGGCTCCTAGTATGATGAGTAATAAAATAACCCACCAAGACTTAAATATAAAATCTAGAGCTTTAAAGCACAATGCTAAAAATTTATAGAATATACGCTGAAAAAGCGTAAAAATATCTGTGAGGTCCATTTCTTGATCAGCGTCAGATGCTGGTTGTGATGCACTCATTTATTTTTTGGTTTTTGGTTGTTATAATTTGTAAATATGATACAGTATTTTTTCTGTAATTAAATAGGTAGGTTTTACCCCTGTTGTGCCTAATCCTCCAGAAGCTAATGTACTTCCCGTTTCTAGGGGATTATCTGATGCATAATAGGCATACAGCACCTCAACATCTTCCTGTATATTCCCTCTTAGTTTAGATGCCGCCTGAATGGCTTTTTGATAATGAGCTCCTTCCATTTCAAGTCCTATTACATTCCAAGTACTATCGTGAAAAAACTTTAAAATATCCCTATTTTGTAATGAAGTCCCCAGTACAGTAACCATTGCTCCTTCAAAAACCTTAAGCCCGTTGCCTTCTAAATCTTCCTTCTTAAGTGCGTTTTTAAATGGATAATTATCTGCTGTTCCTTCAAAAAGATGCGCAGAAGGAATCATAATATCCCCTTTACCTCCTTCTAAAATTCCAGCTTTACCCATTATAGATACTGATCGTACGTCCAAATAGGTTGTGTTATCATCTTCTTTAAAGGGTTTTAACAACTCTTCCATGGTTTCATACGCTTGTTCTCCAAAGGCATAATCCATTACTAAGATGACAGGATTGTCGTTTGGTTGCGTCGCCTGGTCACAAAATTCGTTTTCTTCAATAGCCAGTTTACACATATCAAATATTTGCACATTGATATTTGTTCCGCTATCATCAGCCACGTAAATCATTCCGTTTTGTATCGCAACTTTTTCGACCTTGCTTCTTAGTTTCCCGCTTTTTGCATCACTCAAAAGTTCGTAAATGTCTAGTTTAGATCCTTTTTTAAGTTCATTTTTTAATGCAACTGGTGCGTATATCGTATTCATAACACTATGCATATTTGCACTTATGATATGAATAGGTCTGTGTATAAGGTCGTTTTCTTTAAGTGTCTTTTTAATGTTTTGAGCCCATATTTCTCCGTGTATATGGTGTCCTAAACGCTCTCTTAGTACAGGGCTAAAGGTAACTGTACGTTTTTCATCTTGTGTCATTTCTGCAATGGCAAGTTTCCCTAACCAATAGATAATCTCAAGAAAACGTCTTGTATTATTTTTTGTATTAAATAAAGGAGCTACTTCATTTACTTCTTCAAACGTTCTTCCTAAAATATTTGCTGTATGGGTAATAGCAACTTCTCGTTCTTTTTGAGTGAACTCATCATCAGAGAGTACGGCTTTCTCTAGTTTTTCCCAATCTCTTGTAAGATCTCCTCTATCATTTATCAACACACGATTCATGATTTTGTGAGATTCTATAAATAGGAATGTGAGATGGGTAAGAATATCATAAATCTCAGAGCGTCCTCTTGTGACTTCAATATTCATTTGCTCCTCATCAATTCGGTAGCAATTACGCCTACGTTTACGAGGGATAATAGGTTCAAAAAGACTGTTTTTATAGCCTTCATCACTTGTTAAATTGATAAATCTACATTCTTCAATTCTTTCTGGAAGTCTATCTATTACATACAACAATCCGTCTAGCTCTACTTTTTCTTCTGCGATAGAGCCATAAATTTCGGGACGTAAAATTAATAATGCTTCTCTTAGTGTTTCTCCAGAAACTCCCATGGGTTTGTAGAAACCACGGTTAAAAAGATGGCGCATGGTTATATACATGCGTTCGATGGCGCTGCTACTCTCTTGTGCTCGTGTACGCCTTTGTTTTTTTAATATACTCATATTAAAGTTCAAAGATACTTAAATAATCGGTAATCTATCTGCGATTTTACGATCATTAGAAAGTCTTGGGATTTTATTTTGCCCTCCTAGTTTTCCTATAGATTTCATATAGTCATTAAATCCTCCTGCTTTCACTTTTGAAATTTTCAGCGGTTGCAGTACTTTCCCAACAATGAGATCATAATAATATGAGTTCTGAGATTGTAAAGAATCGTCTATTGCTTTCGCGAAAGCGGACACATCTCCATCTTCATTTTCAAACTCTATAAACCATTCATGGTATGGTAAGCCTTCTTCTGGTGTTATTTGTGGTGCTACTGTAAATTCATTGATGCGAATAGTAGTTCCTTCAATGGCCTCTTGCAATGCTTGCTCTACTTCTTTACCAATCACATGCTCTCCAAATGCCGAAATAAAATGCTTAATTCGTCCAGAAACAATAATTCGATAAGGGGTTACAGAAGTAAATATAACTGTGTCTCCTATGTTATATGCCCATAAACCTGCTGTAGTAGAAATAATGATTACATAGTTTACACCTACCTCTACATCTTTTAGTGTAATTCTTTCTGGGTTTTCTTCAAAAAAAGAGTCTGCTTTTATAAATTCATAAAAAATACCGTTATCTAACTGCAACAGCATTCCTTTTTCTCCTTGGGTATCTTGAAAAGCAAAAAAGCCTTCACTGGCCGGGTATAGTTCTATGCTATCTACACGACGTCCTATCAGGTTTTCAAATTTTGCGCGATAAGGCTCATAATTTACACCTCCGTATATAAAGAGGTTAAAGTTTTTGAAAAGCGCTCCTACGGGCTTGTTTGACCTCTCTATAAGCTTCTCAAAATACATTTGCACCCACGAAGGAATACCACTTATAATGGTCATGTCTTTATCTATTGTTTCTTCTACAATAGCATCTACTTTTGTCTCCCAATCATCAATACAATTAGTCTCCCAACTTGGGAGTCTGTTTTTTTGAAGATAATTAGGAACATAATGTGCTACAATTCCTGAGAGTCTTCCTAATTTGATTCCGTTTTTTTCTTCTACTTCAGGACTTCCTTGTAAAAAAATCATCTTCCCATCTACAAAGCTGGTATTTCCTGTCTCAGCGATATAGCATAAAATAGCATTTCGTGCCGTATCAGGATGTGTGCGCATGCTATCTTTAGTAAGTGGAATATATTTTGCACCTGAAGTTGTACCCGATGTTTTTGCAAAGTATAAAGGTTTTCCAGGCCATACGACATTTGCTTCTCCTGCTACTACACGATCTATATAAGAACGTAATGCTTCATAATCTCTCACAGGAACTTCTCGCACAAAGTCCTCATGCGAATGGATCTTATCAAAATGATGATCATTCCCAAAATCTGTATACTGTGCTGCGTCTATCAAATTTTTGAAGACTTTTTCTTGCGTCGCTATGGGATCGGAAGCCCAAGCATCTATTTTACGTTTTATACGCTTTGCAAATATTTTTGCTGCAAATGATTTAAGAGACATCTTATTTAAAATCTATATAATTTGTTGGATTTATTGGATATCCATTATTCCATAACTCAAAATGCAAATGTGGGCCCGTTGTTAATTCTCCCGTGTTTCCAACAATAGCGATAACTTCTCCTGCTTTTACAAGATCCCCTTGCTCTTTTGAAAGAGAAGCATTATGCTTATATGCCGTAATTAAATTGTTTTGGTGCTCTATGATAATCACATGTCCCGTATCGGCCGTCCAAGAGGCAAAAATAACAGTCCCATCTCCTGCTGCTTTCACAGGCTCATCTTTTTCTGTTACCACATCTACGGCATAGTGTTTTGAAGCACTATCATATGTTGCACTAATATGTCCTTTTACAGGAGGAAACAAGGCAAAATCTGCTGGTCTAGTCGCTGTTTCAAAAAGATTATACTTGTCTTGTGCTTCTACCGTTGCTCTAAGTAATGAATCTTCTTTAGATGGTTGGATGGTAATGTCATCATTGTCGGGATCAATAACGCCTTCTATAGAATCTTTATCAAACTCAATAGTTTTTAAATCTCCTGTTAATACTTTGCGTATGGATGCATATTGCTGCTCATTAATCGCAATGACTGTTTTTAAAGAGTCCGTTTGTATTAACAATTCTTCAGCTTGTGATTTTAGTTTTTTACTAGAGTACCCAGGAATGTATTCTCGTATGGGGGTAAATGCAATAAGCAATGTTGTAAGAATAATGAGTACAACTGCAGAAATACCTACCAAAATAAATACGTTAAGCCTTGTTAACTTGAAAGATATACGTTCTTCAAACGTATCTTCATTTAAGATAACAAGCCTGTACTTATGCAGGAGTTTTTTTGCAATCGCTTTTTTTTCGCCTTTTTTACGTGACATATGCTTGCAAATATACTATCTAAAGTCTTAAAAAATCACCTATACTACTCCCTCATCATATTTCTTTAGTATCTTTGCAGTTCTAAAATTAAAGACATGAATTTTTTAGGAATATTTTTAGGTATGATTGGACCTTGGCAAATAGGTCTTATTGTTTTGGTAGTTTTATTACTTTTTGGAGGTAAAAAGATACCTGAAATGATGCGTGGTCTTGGTGGCGGTATTAAAGAATTTAAGAAAGCATCCAAAGATGAAGATGGAGACTCTAAATTAGAAGAGAAAAATTAATTTTTACTACAGCATATTAAAAAAGCCCAATGTATTGATACATTGGGCTTTTTTAATATCTTTTTACAGAACCTGTTACTTATCTAAAAACCGAGTAGATCTTAAGATAGCTTCTAGCTCAAACATTGTATCTCGCTGATCTAATGAAGGTGAAAATACAAACCCTTCTACAACCACATATCTATTATTCTTTTCATCACGTATCGCATAATTTATAAAAGGACCTACCATCAATCTTCCATCTCTTACTTCCCATGTTCCTTTCATTTCCCAAGCAAAACGACCGTCTATCTCTGTTTCAAATAATTGAGGTGAAAAAGAAGGTTCTGTTACAAATCGACCTTGATTTAAATCGATGTTAGCTCCAGAAATAGAATCTCTCATACGTACAATACGTGCTACAGAAAATGTGTCTTTATCTATTACATTAAGTGGCACTTCATATACCGTGATATTCATGTTTCCGCTTCTCTTTAAATCTTTACGCATCCAAAAGAAATTCTTTTCTTGTTTGGTGTATTGATAAATCGTTGGGAAGCGCATGCTTATTCCAAACGTAGCTTTTAGTGAATCTGTTTTCTTTAAAGAACTTCGAATACGTCCTTGTGTGTTTTCAAGTTCTCTTGCTTTAAAAGCTGCAATTATTTTGTCCTTGTTAGTTTTAAAGACTTCAATAATAGCATCCTCATCTTCTCCAGAAATCATTACAGCGGTTTGTCTCCTTGCCGTAACATCTTCTTCTATAGAAAAATGTGATGGTTCTCCCAGTTTTGTAGAAAGAAAAATTCTACTTTTTGATACAAATCCCGTAAACTTATCTGGTGTAACTTGATCTAATGTAAAAAGAGGTTCATCTCTTGGTAATCCATCTACAGTAGCAGCTAATATAGTGCGCATCGTATCTCCTACACGACCTTGCCATAGCTCTTTATCTATGACCATTTTTAAGTTATTTGTATTTCCTACAGACCCCTCTAATGATCGTTTTTTTGACGTTTCCTCACAAGAAATAAAAACGCCTAAAAAGAGAATGGCTACGAGTAATTTTTTCATGATATCATACGTTTTTTAATGTCTCTATTTTGAAACAATAAGTTTCATTCCTGGTTTTACCCTATCACCGCTAATATCGTTCCAAACTTTAATATTACTCACACTAACACCTGGAAATTTATTAGCAATCTTCCACAAAGAGTCTCCTTGTTTTACTGTATATACTTTTTTTCCATTAGCAACTACAGTTTTTGTAGTACTAGACGTACTTGAAGAAGTAACCGGTTTACGAGGGTAGATGGTTAAGCGTTGTCCAACCTTTAAACTATTAGACCGAAGGTTATTCCATTTTTTTAATTGGCTTACTCTAACACCATATTTATTAGCTATTTTACCTAAATAGTCGCCACTTCTCACTCGGTAGCGAATTTGAGAACTCGCCGTTGTAAATTTTGGTAATGGTTGTTCTCTTTTATCTATTTCCGCTTTCGCGAAAGCGTATATTTCTTCCTCATTCTGAACAAACGGACCTATCTTTTCTATAGGAAGTCTTACATAATATTTTTCATTCTCTATCTTAGGAATAATATCAAGTTTATAAGAAGGGTTTAAAAACTGAATTACTTCTAAAGGTTCACCCGTAATTTTAGCAACCTGCTCTAAAGTAATTAATTCTTTTACGTGAACGGTATCGGTTTCAAAATAATTTACAGGCGCTTTTTTAGGCTGATATCCATGCTCGTCTGCATATTCAAAAAGATACATGGTGGCTAAGAAAGCAGGTACATATCCTGCTGTTTCACGTGGAAGATTATTACGAATATTCCAATAGTTTTGATAGCCTCCACTACGACGAATGGCTTTCGAAACATTTCCTGGACCCGAATTATACGATGCTAAAGCAAGATCCCAATCTCCAAAAAGCTCATAGAGTTTTGATAAATATTGACACGCAGCTTCTGTTGCCATAATAGGATCCATACGCTCATCTACATATGAATTCACATCAAGATCATACATTTTTCCTGTACTAAACATAAATTGCCACAAACCTGTTGCGCCCACTCTAGACTTAGCACGTGGTCGTAAGGCAGACTCTACAATAGCAAGGTATTTCATCTCTAATGGGATATCATACTTATCTAAGGTCTCTTCAAACATCGGGAAGTAAAACTGACTGACTTCCATCAATCGCTCCATACTTGGTTTATGACGCTTTAAATATCTTTTTATGACATTTTCTAAAGAGGGCGTATAGCCTACATTAAAAGGCGTTCGCTCGTTAATACGTGCTAATCGTTTTTTTAAGGTATCTGTAGGTAAATCTAGATATACTTCTTCTTTGTATTCTAATCCTTGTACCATATTGGTAATAGAATCATACAAATCCATTCGAGCTAATTCATGACGCCATAAAGAATCCAGACGTGCTGCAAAAGGCTCATCTTTCAGTTTAAATACTATAGAATCTCTTGAGAGGGTTTTAAGCTCTACTTTATTTATTTCTTTTACAAAAGAAGTGGTGGTAATAGAATCTATAATGGTGATAGTATCTCTTTCTAGACCCACACGTTCCTTATTATTTTTCTTAAAAGACTCATAGGGTATGGTGTCTTGCGCTTTCGCGAAAGCGGAAACCAACAAACATCCAACAAGACTGTATATATGAAGTAATCTCATAGTTTTTACAACGAGGGTATTACAAAATTCGTATGAATTGTGCGTCCTTCAAATATAGGTGTTTATTCATAAGTGATCTCAACATACGACTGTAAAGACTGAAAAAAGCTACCAAAAATAGGTAGCTTTTTATTCCTTTATATGCAGGTTTGTCATTATTTACTCTAAAATAGCAGCAATACCAGGTAATGTCTTTCCTTCTAGCATTTCCAGCATCGCTCCTCCTCCAGTAGACACATAACTTACTTTCGAATCAAAGCCAAATTGCTTTACAGCAGCCACACTATCACCGCCTCCTACAAGAGAAAACGCTCCGTTTTTAGTAGCTTGCGCGATACTATTTCCAAGTGCAATTGTTGCGCCTGCAAAAGGGGTCATTTCAAAGACACCTAAAGGTCCATTCCATAAAATAGTTTTTGCCCTTTGAGCAACAGCATCAAATACCGTTTGAGATGCAGGTCCTGCGTCAAGTCCTTGCCATCCTTCTGGAATGTTATCAATAGCTACCACCTTTGTGTTTGCCGTTTCAGAAAAATCATCGGCAGCAAGAACATCTACAGGAAGGTGTATCAATACATTTTTCTCTTCAGCCGCTTTTAAAATAGCTAATGCAAGTTCCATTTTATCATCCTCACAAATAGAGTTTCCTACATTTCCGCCTTGAGCTTTAATAAAAGTATACGCCATACCTCCACCTATAATCATCTCATCTACCTTATCTAAGATATTTTCGATTACGGTAATTTTTGAAGATACTTTAGCACCTCCTAAAATGGCAAGTACTGGTTTTTCGCTATTGTTTAGTACTCGATCTAAGCTTTCTATTTCTTTAGAAAGCAATTTTCCAAAACATTTATTTTCTGGGAAAAATTGCGCAATAATCGTTGTAGATGCATGAGCTCTATGAGCAGTACCAAAGGCATCATTTACATAAATATCTCCTAGTTTTGATAACGCTTTCGCGAAAGCTTCATCTCCCTGCTTTTCCTCATTATGATATCTGAGGTTCTCAAGTAATAAAATCTGCCCCATTTCAAGGTTTTGAGCAGCTTGGGTAGCTTCATCACCAACACAATTAGCTACGTAAATAACTTCAACACCTATGATTTCGGACACTTTACGGCAGATATGCTTCATAGAAAACTCATCTTCCTGTGCTTTAGGTCTTCCTAAGTGTGACATTAAAATAGCGGCTCCTCCATCTTCTAAAATCTTTAAAATGGTTGGTTTTGCTGCTTCAATTCTTGTCGTATCAGTTACTTGAAGTTCATCATCTAAAGGCACATTAAAGTCTACACGTATTAATGCTTTTTTATTTTCAAAATTGAAGTGGTCTACTGTCTTCATTATTCTTTAATTTTACTCGATAACCGAGATTTAAAAGCTCCGAGGTTTGCCTCGAAATCAAATGGTTTTTTACTTAAACTACCTCATGGGCTTACCTCAAGGTAGTTTCCTAGCAAATATAGTAGTTAGAGCGTTTATATACGTCACATTTCTTTTATATTTGACATACTATGCTTTTCGAAAACGTTATCGGTCAAGATTTTATTAAAAGTCACCTTACCACAAGTGTGGATGCAGGTCGTATTGCTCATGCACAGCTCTTTGTGGGAACATCAGGTTCAGGTACTTTACCTATGGCCATCGCTTATGCGCAATACATTTTATGTTCAAATACAAATGGGGAAAATATAGGAGGTAATGCTTCTTGTAATATTAAGTTTGAGCAACTCGCTCATCCCGATTTACATTTTGCATATCCAGTAGCTACAAATGGTTCTGTAAAAAGTCATCCCGTATCAAGTCACTTTGCGACTGAATGGCGATCTTTTGTACAAGAAAATCCTTATGGGGATCTTTTTGAATGGCATAAGCATATCGATATAGAAAAAAAGCAAGGTCAAATAGGTGTAGATGAGGCTATAGATATTAATAAATCACTGGCATTAAAAGCCTATGAAGGAGGGTATAAAGTGATGATTATTTGGATGGCAGAAAAAATGAACACTGCTGCAGCTAATAAGCTTTTAAAGCTTATAGAAGAACCTCCATCTAAGACCCTATTTATTCTTATCACAGAAAATGAAGATAAAATTATCGATACGATTAAGTCTCGCTGTCAAGTATTACATTTTCCTGCTATAAGTGAAGCACATCTTGCAAATGCGCTTGTATCAAGACAACAATCTGATCCCAAAGAGGCGCAAAAAATAGCACATCAAGCACAAGGAGATTACAATAAAGCATTACACATAATACACCAGGATGGAGATGATGTACAATTTGAAAAATGGTTTATCACATGGGTACGTACTGCTTTTATGGCTAAAGGAAAAAAAGAGTCTGTTATTGAGTTACTAAACTGGAGTGAAACTATTGCAAAAACGGGTCGAGAAACACAGAAAAATTTCCTCAATTATTGTGTGCAATTTTTTCGTCAGGCGATGCTTTTAAATTATAAAACAGAGCCCCTTGTATACTTAGAACCAAAGACAGGTTTTGACCTTCGTAAATTTGCTCCTTTTGTGCATGGAAATAACATTATGGACATCATTTCTGAGCTACAAGACGCCTCATATCACATAGAACGCAATGGGAATGCTCGTATTATTTTATCAGACCTTTCTATAAAACTAACACGATTATTACATCGTAAACAATGATCTAATCAATTAGTTATATTATTTTTAGGATACCCTAAAAAAATGTTTAGCCATTTAAAACACACTATATGGACTTTTTATTGCCTAATATTACTGAGATTTTAATCCTCTTATTTATTATCATTACTTTTTTACAATCTGGGCTCGATAAAGTGTTCGATTGGAAGGGTCAAATAAGCTGGTTGAACGGTCATTTTAAGGACACTTTTTTAGGGAGTATAGTTCCTCTTCTCGTAGCAGTTTTAGTGGTGCTAGATTTGCTTGCCTCTGTGCTTGCTGGAATAGGTATATATCAACTTGCTGTACAGGATAATTCTACGATAGCATTATACGGATCTATCGTTGCTGCCATTACATTATTAATGCTCTTATTTGGGCAACGTATTGCAAAAGATTATGCAGGTGCCTTTACCATTGTAGGCTATTTTATAGTGGTTATTTTTGGTGTATGGCTCTTATCTAATCATTAAAATTACTTTTTAAAATAAGCGTCTATTTTGAATGTAAAGGTTTTTCCATCAAGACATTATTCCGGAATTCTAAAAAAAGACTATTCATTTTTAGCATCAAAATTGGAAAAAGAAACCCAATTAGATAATCAATATGTTGTTGACTGGAGTGCAACTACGTTTAATGGGCTAGTACACGAAAATTCTTTTGATGTTACACTATCTAGTACATATTACGGTAAACTTTGTTTTTTCAAGGGGATTGTAGAAGATAAAGGCATTCATATAGAAATACAGATAAAGACTATTTATAAGTGGATATTGGGGTTCCTCTTTTTATATCCTCTATTAGGGCTTCTAGCGTCATTTGTACTCAGAGGGTTTGATGTTTCCAAAGAGCTTATTTTTCATAGCATAATGGCGACTCTAGTCTTCAGAATATCATTAGAAATAGTATTTATATTCATCTCAAAAAAAGGACTTAAACACTTAATAAGAATACTAGAAATCAGTATGTTAAAAAGGGAAAGATAAATTGTATTTATTTTATACTTGTATATTTTAAAACGCTTAAAAATAATAACAAAAAAAGCGATGAATTTCTTCATCGCCTTAGTATATTTTTAAAGTCTAAATTACTCTTTAGAACCTTTATAAGCTCCATTAAGGTATTCTAAAACACTTTCTGTAATGTTAAGTTCTTCTTTAGCATACATTACACTTCCAGCGTCATTACTACCATAAATATAGGTATACCCATTGTTCTTCCCATATTCTTTTACTTTATCTTTTACTTTTGTAAGTAAACTATCTATTGCACCTTGGCTTTCAACCTGTAATTTCCCTAGACGCGCTTGGCGTTCTTGTTGTAATTGTTGTGCTTCAGCTGCAAGTTCGTTATACTTTTCTTCTTGCTTTTTTCTAGCCATTGTTGGTCCGTTTTTTCTAAACAGATCTTCTTTTATTTGATACGCTTGAATTTTTACTTCTAAATCGCTTAAAATCGCATCATTTTGTTTTGTAAAACGTTCTTTTACATCAGTAAGCTCTTGATAATCTTTAAATAATTGTTCTGTATCTACATATGCGGTTTTTTCTGTTTGACAGGCAATAGATAAAATTGCAATTATAACTAAGATTCCTATTTTTTTCATGGTATGTGTGTTTTGCGGCAAAAATATAAAGTTTGACTAGTTTGACCTGTAAAATTGTAAAAATCTTACACTATAACAAAAAACTATGAACTTATTTTTATTGAATAGAAATTTCTTATAGAAAAGGAATTTGTCACATAAATTTTAAGAAAGAAAGAAATACTTGAATAGTATATGGGTGTTTTTACGATTAAAATGCTCTTAAAACGGCTTATTTTAAGTTTATGTGTGCATATTTGAAATAAAATAGTGCGAATTGATAAAAAAACAAGCTCGTATGATAATTTTTATTTTATTAGCCGATTCAAAATTTAAATAATCTTAAAATAAAAAATTTATGAAAACAATTGGCAAATTATGTATGGCATTATTTCTTATTATATCTTTAGTAGGATGTAGTTCTGATGATGAAGGAGGAAATGAAACTTCTGCTAGTTTAGTTGGGACTTGGGCCGTTACATCTTTAGATTATGAAGGAACTACAAGTTTTGATTTTCTAGGAGAAACTGTAAATACTTCTTTTGATGGGGTAGGTCAAAATTTAGATTTAAATTTCACATTTACTGAAAATCCAAATGAATATACCTCTGAAGGTTCTTATGATATTGTTTTAGATTTTACTGTAAACGGAATGTCTGAAACAGAAACAACTTCTATTGATAATCTTCAACAAGAAGGTACTTGGGAACGAAATGGAAATATCCTTTCTATTGACGGAGAGATTATTGATCTTGACATTGATATTCCTGTTGGGGATACAATGGGTATGAGTGATCTTACAATTCTTGAATTGACAGATACTACATTGAGATTAGGTCAAGAAGTGAATGAAGAAGTAACTCAAGAAGGCATTACAGTAAGTGTTAGTGTGAGCAGTGTAATTGTTTTTGCTAGACAATAAAAACATCATTATTTAAAAAAAGCGACTTTTAAAAAAGTCGCTTTTTTTATGCCTTATTTCAACTATATATGCTTAATGACATAAATAAGTGAAGAATAATTGTTTGTTTTCCTCGCTTTTTGATTAGAGCGCCATCCACATAAAAATGCTTTCACGTAATTCATTTTTCTTGTTTTATACTTTTCAGATAATAAACTCACATAAAAAGCATCAAACTTCATGGGGTGTATCGCTACAACTCTCATTTGTTGTTCTTCAAATAATAATTGAATTGCTTTTTTCGAAAAATGATATAAATGTCTGGGCACATCATACGCTGCCCAATCTGTATTATACATAGAAGCATCATGTGATTCAAAATTGGGAACGGCTACAAAAAGTGCTCCTTCCCTACTCAAATTCTTTTTAAGCCAACGTAATTGTTCTTCTAAATCATATACATGTTCTAATACATGCCACATGGTAATAGCATTATATCCATTTGAATTTTCTGGTAATGCTTCAACGACACTAACATTTTTTTGTATTGCTAATGCTCTTGCTTTTTCACTTGGTTCTACGCCAGAAGCATTCCATCCTTTTTTTAAAACATATTCTAGGAAATCACCTGTGCCAGCACCAATATCTAAAAGAGCTCCTTTTTGAGGAATATATGACGTAAGAAGTTTTTGCTTTCGCGAAAGCGTAATTCCTTTTACAACCTGGTACATTTTTTCAAACAACGATCGTTTGCCATCTGTATGAGAAATGTAATCTTCACTCGCATAATAAGAAGGTAATTTTTCTTTGGAAGGTTTTGGAGTCGTAACATACATATGAAGTTTTGCATCGTATTCTAGACGAAAGGATTCTCCAGAAACTGAATGATCTTTTACTTCAAGGGTAGTTTTCATAACTATTTATAAGGAATTTTCAATGTTCCACGTGAAACATTATAAGAATTATCGACCCATGTACACCAGCATCACACTAATATCTGAAGGAGATACTCCACTAATACGAGATGCTTGAGAAATCGTAGCCGGTCTAATTTTTTCTAGTTTTTCTTTGGCTTCGTATGAAAGAGACTTTAGTTTACTGTAATCAAAATTAGCAGGGATTTTAATATTCTCCAGACGATTTAATTTGTCAGCATTTGCTTTTTCTTTTGCAATGTAGCCTGCATACTTTACTTTAATTTCAGCTTGTTCTAACACATCTTTTTCGATGGCATTATCTTCTATATAGGCTGCTACTTTTTTAAACTTCTTAATGTCATCTAAATAAATTTGAGGTCTAGAAAACACCTTAAACATTTTATCAGATTGTTTCATAGGAGAAGATCCTCTTTCTTCTAAAATATCATTTACTTCTTCTGGAAGGATACTTGTGTCTTCAAAAAACTTTACTAATTTTTCGGAAGCTTCGCGTTTTTCCTCCATAAGGTGTAAGCGTTCTTGCGTAGCTAATCCAGCTTTATGTGACAAAGGAGTTAAACGTTCGTCTGCATTATCTTGTCTTAATAACGTACGATACTCTGCTCTTGAGGTAAACATACGATACGGCTCTTCTGTACCTTTTGTAATTAAATCATCTATTAAAACGCCTATATATGCTTCATTACGTTGCAACATAAAAGGATCTTTTTCATGCACTTTTAAATGTGCATTCATCCCTGCCATTAATCCTTGAGAAGCAGCCTCTTCATATCCTGTCGTTCCATTAATCTGCCCTGCGAAAAACAATCCTTGTACTAGTTTTGTTTCTAAGGTATGTGTTAATTGCGTAGGTGGGAAATAATCATATTCTATAGCGTAACCAGGTCTAAAAAACTTTACATTTTCAAAACCAGCTACAGAACGTAATGCTTTAAATTGAACATCTTCTGGAAGTGATGTTGAAAATCCATTTACATAAATTTCGCAGGTATCCCAACCTTCAGGTTCTACAAATAATTGATGTCTATCCTTATCTGCAAACCGATGAATTTTATCTTCAATTGATGGACAATATCTAGGTCCTATAGATTTAATTCTTCCATTAAACATCGGTGAGCGATCAAAACCTTCTTTCAGCAACTCATGTACTTCTGGAGATGTATAACTCATATGACAAGGTCGCTGATGTGTAAGCGGACTTGTTTCTTTAGAATAGCTAAACTTCTCTGGAATATCATCTCCGGGTTGAATAATCATTTTAGAAAAATCTAAGGATCGTCCATCTACTCTAGGAGGCGTTCCCGTTTTCATTCTTCCGGTATTAAAACCGAAATCAACGAGCTGTTCTGTAATTCCAGTTGCCGCTCTTTCTCCTGCTCTTCCTCCTCCAAATTGCTTCTCTCCTATATGGATTAATCCATTCAAAAAAGTTCCATTGGTAAGTACCACAGACTTCCCTTTTATTTCAATTCCTAATGATGTACGAACACCCGTAATTCTATCTTTCTCTACCAATAAGCCATTCACCATTTCCTGATAAAAATCCAAATTAGGTGTTCTCTCTAATCGTAATCTCCACTCTTCTGCAAAACGCATACGATCACTTTGAACCCTTGGACTCCACATAGCAGGTCCTTTTGATTTATTGAGCATCTTAAACTGTATGGCTGTTTTATCAGAAACGATTCCACTGTATCCTCCTAGGGCATCAATCTCTCTTACAATTTGTCCTTTTGCAATTCCTCCCATAGCAGGATTACATGACATTTGTGCGATGGTTTGAAGATTCATCGTCACAAGTAATGTCTTACTTCCCATATTGGCAGCAGCGGCGGCAGCTTCACAACCAGCATGGCCAGCACCAACTACAATCACATCGTATACATCTTGAAATAGGCTCATTGTTTCACGTGGAACATTAAATTTACTGTAAAACGAAAAAGACGTACTATCAGCAAAAAATTAGCTCGCAAATATACGCCCTTTCTTTTATTGTTTTTATAAGGTGTTTATCCATTGTTTCACGTGGAACAATTTATCACATCTCTCTTGTCCAAATAATAATTTTCTTTTTCTGTCATCACATCTTGATCTTTATCTGTCTTGTCTTTATAGCCACAATAATGCAATACTCCGTGCACCATTACTCGATGTAATTCGTCAGAAAAAGAAACCTTAAAATCTTTTGCATTATCAGCAACTCTTTCTGTTGAAATATAGACATCGCCACTTATGACAATTCCTTCTGTATAATCAAAACTAATCACATCAGTAAGGGTATCGTGATCTAGAAATTCTACATTCATTTTATGTAAATAATCATCATCACAAAAGATATAATTTAGCTCACCAAGCTCTTTTTTTTCTTCTACAATTACTTGATGTAACCATGCTGAAACTGATTCAGCATTTTCTAATTCAAAATCATTTGTATTATTAAATTCAATCATTATCTTTTTGGAAATAGTCTTGTACTTTTTTCTTGTACTCTTCTTTTAATGGAAGTGTTTTTCTATTTAAAATCTCTGTTGTATTAAAATACTTCTTTGCTTTTTCAATAGAAGAATTTACAGGATTTGCATAATTTTTTAAATTGGTATTTGACTCTCTTTTCTCCTCTTCTCCTTGTTGAAAAGTAGCTTCTTTTAATTTTAACAACTCATGTTTTAATTCTGTCATACGCTCTAACGTTTCATTATTAAAACCTTTATCTAACAATTGTTGTTCTACATCTTTCATGTCTTTTACCAATTGTTCTGCATCATCTCCTAGTCCGCTTTTACGTATCTCGTCTTCTAATTGTTGGCGGAGTTTTTGTTGTTCTTTATAAATCTCATAGAGTAATCCTTGCTCATATTCATCTCCTTCATTATCCCCATTTCCTTCTCCTTCTCCACGGCCATCTTTTCCATTTTGACCACCTTCTCCATTTCCATTTCCTTGTCCTTCACCATCACCTTGTCCTTCACCCTCGCCTTCTCCTTGACCTTCTTTTCCTTCTCCACTTTCTCCATTCTCACCTTCTCCTTCTTTGCCTTTATCACCTTGTTTACCTTCTCCAGGTTTACTTCCTTCTTCCATTTTTTTATTCAATTCTTCTTGACTCTGAATAATATCAGGCAATTGTTGACCTCTTCCTTGACCTTGACCTTGCCCCTGTCCTTGACCTTGTCCCTGACCTTGTCCTTGACCACTCATTTGATTATTCATCTGATCTAAAGAATTACTTAAAAAATCTGCTAATTCATTAGCTCCTGTCACTATATATTGTTGACTACTTACACCTTGAATAATTTGATTATCAGCAAGACGTTCTAATGCTTTTGTAATATTAAAATCTATTTCTGTTAATGACTCATTGATCTTTTCATCTAGCTCTGGTCTGCGCAGCGCAAGTGCGTATAAACTATCGTCAATATGTTGGAAGTTTTGTTTTAATACATTTTGAAGTCTAAGCTTATTTGCAAAATTAGGATTCTTATCATCCATTGATTTGAAGTCTTTCATCACTCCTTCTTCCTCAAAAGAAAATACAAGTAAATTATCTAAAATTTGACGTAACATCTCAGTATCTTCTTCCATTCCTTGCTCACCTGATTGCTGCATTTGAGATTGCATCGCTTGGCTCATTTGTTTCATTTTTTGAGCAGCTTTCTTTTGCTTCTTCTGTGCTCCCGATTTACTGGGTGGACTCTGTTGGCTTTCTCCGTTTTCTTGTTCTTGTTTCTCCTGTTCTTGCTCTTGTTTTTCTAATTCTTCAGAAGCTCCTTGTTGCTCTTCTTTAATTTCTTCTTGTTTCTTTTCATCAGAAGGAATATCCATAGGTTTTTTTAACCCTTCATTTTCCTTTTCTAAATCTTTAAGGTCTTCTTCTAATTTTTTGAATTCCTCATTTAGTTTATCTTGTTCTTCTTTATTATTTTCCTCTCCATCCTTCTTACTCAACTCTTCTTGCTTATTGGCTAACTTTTCTAAATCCCTAGCTATTTTCTCAGCTTTCTTCTGAACATAATAGCGCTTTGTAAGCTCTACCATTTGTTCTAGATTGCGCTTATTATTTTTATTTTGCTTTTGTAGCTTTTCTAGTTTTTCAGAGAGCTCTTCTTTACTGATTTTCTCACGAAGTTTTTCAAGTTCTTCTAATAGCTTTTCGTTTTCTTTCGCTTTCTTTTCTTGGCGCTCTAAACGTTCTTTTAGTTTTTCTTTTTCCTCATCTGTCAGCTCTTCATCTTTTTGAAATTCTTCTAAATTTTCTTTAAGTTGTTTAGAAAAATCTTTCATTAATTCCTCTTGTTGTTTTTGTCTCTTTAGGAAATTCTGAAGTTTCTTTTGATCATTAAAATTGAGCTCTTTCTTTTCTTTTTGTGTACGAGAAATTTCTTGAAGTTCTTTCTCTCGCTCTTTTAATTTTTCTAACGATTTATCAAGACCTGAAATGGCCTTATTCTGTTGTTCTAATTGTTGTTGTTCTAATTCGCTCTCTGTAAATTTCACAAAACTAAACACGCTACTTTTCGTGCTTTTATAATTATGAATAGCATCGTTATCAAAAACCTCAAAGTAATATTCATAGTTTACCCCTTCTTGAAGTTGAAGTGTGTCAGGAAATGCATAAATAAATTGATCGACATTTCCTTTTGAAACTGCAATGTTTTTATAGCTCTTATCTTCAGATTGTGATGGATAGTATACAAGGCGTAATTTCGTAAGTCCGTAATCATCACTTACTTTTCCATAAAAATAATTTTGTTGATTACTTATACTATCTGTCTTTACCTCAAGATTCATTTGAGGAAATTCATCTTTGATGGTTTGTAAATTATACGCAAGGTTTTCAAAGTTTTTTAATGACGTATTACTGGTGCTCACCTCGTAGGGTGTGTTTTTATAAATACGTTGTGATAAACTATACGATGTTGTGGGGTTGGTTTCTTTTGCTTTCGCGAAAGCGTATAAAGTATCCTTCAAGACAAGTTCTACCTGTTCTGTTTCACGTGTATCTAACATCCAAGTAACTTTCGTCCCTTCTGGAATAATGGCATTACCTGTGTTTTTAATGCGTTCTGTGACCTTTTTAGTGTGTGCAGGATAATCTAGTTCCATTTCAAAATTAACAAGCACAGGAACCTTTAAAACTTCTAAATTATATGCTTGAGAAGTAACTTTATTTGCTTGTAAATAAAAAGAGATGTCACCCGTAGGTTGTTCAAACGTAAAACTATATTCCCCTGGAGCAACTTGTTGTAAAAAATAAATCTCGTTATTGAAATGTATAGATGCTTCATCAGGGACAATATCACCTACGGTACGTACTTGTAATTTGTAATTTCTGTTCTCTACCGCTTGTAAATTTTCATTGACAACAAAGAAACTAAAGGGTGCTGGTGGTTCATAGGCTTCACTGTAATTTACAACTCGCTCATAACTAGATGAAAAGACCTCATCTTTACCTGTATAATTTGCAATTAAAAAAACCACGATAGGAATCGCCGCATATTTTAAGTATTTAAGGTTCTTTTTAAAATTAATTGCTAAACGGAAAGGAACAGGTTCTAATTCTTGACTTTTTTGTTCTACACTCGCCAGCATGAGTTCCGAATCTTGTGAAACACGATGTAACTGAAGGGTATTAATAAGCTTATCACTTACTTCAGGGAAATAATTTCCAATCATCTGCGCTGCATCTGTATAATTAATGCCTTTAGATAATTTGAACAATCTCGCTAACGGAATGATGATAAACTTAGCAAGCAACGCAATTTCTACACCTATAAAAAGCCAAAATAACACCGTTCTTCCCGAAGGACTTAGCCAGAAAAAATATTCTATTAAAAGGGTGAGTAAAAAATATAATACACCAAATGCAAAAAAAAGAATCGCTCCTTTAAGCAGTTCGTTTGTGTAATATTTACGAATAAAGCGTTCTAGCTTCTGTTCTATGTTTTTAAATTTATTCATTTTTCTTTCTATACCAACCCCTAAAACTACAATTTTATTATGTTTTCTAAATAGTATACTTTTATAACGCCTTGTTAAAGTTTGCCTATTTATGAAAGATTTAAAGTATTTGTCAGCATATCTTGTACCATTATGTGCATTTATTGGAGTTTATTTTCAAGGAATCTGGTCTTTTCTAGCACCTATATATGCTTTTGCATTGGTTCCTGTTTTAGAATCTATTTTCCCTATAAATGACACCAACATTTCTGAAGAAGAAAAACAATCTAAGGCTTCCTTGCATTGGACAGACTTTCTATTATATCTTAATCTTATTGTCGTTTTTGGATTGCTTTACGTTACAATCACAACAATTACTTCAAAAGAAATTGCAACCTATGAGTTAGTAGGGCTTATTTTTTCTTGTGGTATTGTTATAGGTTCTAATGGAATTAATGTAGCCCATGAGTTAGGACATCGCAATAGCAGAGTAGAGCAATTCTTAGGAAAATTTCTATTGCTTCCCGCGTTGTATATGCATTTTTTTATAGAGCATAATTTTGGACATCATCTTAAAGCAGCGACCCCTGAAGATCCTGCAACTGCAAAATACAATCAACCGCTATATCATTTTTGGATTACCTCTATTATTAGACAATATACAAGTGCATGGAGCATACAGAAGGATTTATTAAAAAGAGAAAACCGCTCTTTCTTCTCTTATAAAAATGATATGCTTTGGTATACTATTATTCAAATAGCTTATTTGTATGCAGGTTATTATTTCTTTGGTTTTTTAGGGTTTAAGGTTTTACTATTTGCTGCAATCTCTGGGTTTTTACTTTTAGAAACCATTAATTACATAGAGCATTATGGTTTACGTCGTAAAAAGAAAGAAAGCGGACGTTATGAGCGTGTACGTGAAGTACATTCTTGGAATAGCAATCATGTATTTGGACGTATTATGCTTTTTGAATTAACACGTCATAGCGATCATCACTATCGTGCCAATAAGAAATTTCAATTGTTAGACTACCACGAGATCAGTCCGCAACTGCCTTATGGATATCCTACTAGTATGGTCTTATCCCTCTTCCCTCCTATTTGGTTTAAGATTATGAATAAGCGAGTTCCTGAAGATCAGAAGGTACTTGCTAAGAAATAGAATATCACTATTATAACAACCAAATAGTCTTGGTAGTTATTCTTAACTAATTTGTACATTTTAGAACAAATTAGTAAGAATTTTGCGTTACTATATTTTCAATAAGAAAGTTTTATAATATTAATAACTAGCTAGTTATTTAATACATTTGTTATCTACAGTATAAAGTAATGAAAGATATAAATATTAAATCATCAACTATTGAAAAAGGATTAGAATTAGCAAAAGAATTTTTAGGTAAGCTACTTGGACCTTCATTTGAAGAAGTAGGATTATTAGTTTCAGAGAATATCAAATACTTTAGATTTAAGAACCAAATTAGAATTTTAAACAAAGCTCAAAAATATATTGAATCTAGAAATATTTCAACAAAACAAATTCCCGTAAAAATATTAGTTCCACTATTAGAAAATGCATCATTAGAAGAAAATGAAAATCTTCAAGATAAATGGGCTAATATGATTAGTAATATGGCAGACAGTGAATCAAATTTACAAAACCATGTTTTTCCATATATACTTGGACAAATATCTATTGAAGAATTTACTGGCTTAGAAAAGTTACACGAAAACGAAAAACACCACTTTATTCTTTTCCAAAGAATAAATAACCGAAAAAAATCTGGCGAACTTCTTAATCTAGAAGATAATAAAATTAAAAATGAACTAGAGAATAACGAAGAAGAAGGATTCTATGTTTCATTAGAAGAATATGAATTAGCAAATTTGATTAGACTAGGATTAATAAAAAAACTGCCACCTAAAATTTATATAGAGGAATTTAAAACAGGTGGAAGCGGCTTTGGTTCAACTGAAAATTGGCATAAAATAAAAGCAAAATACGAACCCCATTCTTCTTATCACAGAATTACCGAACTAGGTAATCAATTTATACAACTTTGTTCAAAAACCAAATAGTCTTGGTGGTTATTCTTAAGTAATTTGTAAATTTTAGAACAAATTAGTAAGAATTTTGCGTTACTAACCCTCCTAATAAGCGAGTTCCTGAAGATCAGAGACCTAACGTTTCTTAAACTGGTTAAAAAAAGGAATTTAAAACCCTCATCCCAACCTTCTCCCAAAAGGAGAAGGAGTTTGTTTTTTTACAAAAAATACTTTTACATTTTACGTTACTATATTTCCTAGTAAGAGTGTTCTATAAAGTCATTTATGCTATTGTTTAGTCAATCTAATTTTTGCAGGGAAATCACTATAATCACACCCATTGCTTCTTCCTTCAAATCCTTCAACATACCATAATTCAAATACAGTATCGTCTGTCATAGATAAAGGGGCAAAAAATATGTCTGGACCTATCACTCCTCCTTCTGGAGGAAACGTTTCAATAGGTGGATTAGGAGCATCATTAATGTCCTGACAAACATCGACAGCTCTAATATATTTTGTCACTATCGAAGCATCACATGCTATTGTAAATTCTACAACAATACGCCCTCTTACTCTAATAAACGGGTGTTTAAGCTCAAACGTTCTAACATTTGTAGAATGTCCCTGTTCAATTAAAACGGGCTGATCAAACAGAAAAGTAGGTCCAAAAAAACCATCTTCAATATGCACCATTTGATATTCTCCTAAAAATAAATCTTCAGAAACTGGGTCTACAATATTTATAAGATATGAAAATGGAGATCTGGAAAAACTTATAGTATGTACAACACTATTTGCAGCATTTTCGTGCTTAAAAACACGTCCGTCAGTTAAATTAAGTTCTAAATCAAGTCTAAACTGATCTTTACAATGTGTTTCATCAATAAGTAATCCGACTGCTTCAAGCAACTCAGTATATGTATATCTTAAAGAGATAACTGGCAAATTATTAGGGCCTGTTGTAAAATCACTCGCATTATATGTTTTGAATAAATTACTAGATGTAGAAGTATTATTTTCTGGCGTATTATCTATAAAACTTAGATATACATCCACAGAAGATAAAAGACCTCCATCTGCACTATCCATTTCTTCTAATTCTATTTCAAAAGTTGAATTTGGTTGATTTACATATAATTCTCCTTGCAAAATATTACTTGTTCTTAAGAATGCCCCTCTTTCAGCATTGAGCACTTGATTGATTACATTATCTTCTTCAGAACAACTTATTAAACACAGTATAAACCCTAATAAAAAGTATCTTTTTCTCATAATAACTGTTTTATGAGACCAATCTATAATTAGGTGTTAAAAGAAACGGTATTGCCGATAATAATAAACGTAACACCTATAATTCTTTACCTAAAAAGTAGATGGTTATTTGTAAAAACTTTTAAGACTTTCCACATACAAACATTTATCTTTGCACCCTCAAAAGATTGATTTATGTCTCAACAAGTAAGAGTACGCTTTGCTCCTAGTCCAACAGGACCATTACATATAGGTGGTGTACGTACAGCCCTTTTTAATTACCTCTTTGCAAGAAAGCATAACGGAACCTTTGTATTGCGTATAGAAGATACCGATCAAAATAGGTATGTGCCAGGTGCCGAAGACTACATCAAAGAGAGTTTAGATTGGTGTGGAATTCCTTATGATGAAGGACCCGGTCGTGAAGGCGATTTTGGTCCTTATAGACAAAGTGAGCGTAAAGAGACGTATTCCGCTTTCGCGAAAGCGTTATTAGATTCAGAAAATGCCTACTATGCATTTGATACCGCTGAAGCTCTAGACGCGCATCGTAAAGATCACGAAGCAAAAGGAAAAACCTTTATCTATAACTGGCATAACAGATTAAAATTAGATAACTCCTTAGTACTTTCTGAAGAAGAAGTACAACAACGTATTGATGCTGGAGCCGAATATGTAATTCGTTTTAAAGCACCACAAGATGAAATCTTAGAATTGCAAGATGAGATTCGTGGCGATATCCAAATAGATACTAATGTACTAGATGATAAAGTTCTTTTTAAATCAGATGGCATGCCTACTTATCATCTTGCTAATATTGTAGATGACCATTTAATGGAAATCACACACGTAATACGTGGTGAAGAATGGTTGCCATCGCTAGCATTACATGTGTTATTATACCGTGCTTTTGGATGGGATGCTCCTAAGTTTGCACACCTTCCTTTAATTCTTAAACCAGTAGGAAAAGGAAAGTTAAGTAAACGTGATGGAGATAAATTAGGATTCCCTGTGTTTCCATTACAATGGGAAGACCCTAAAAACAAAGACATTTCTTCAGGATATAGAGAAGATGGATATTTCCCAGAAGCTGTTGTCAATATGCTCGCTTTCTTAGGTTGGAATCCAGGAACAGAGCAAGAGATTTTTTCTTTAGAAGAATTGGTACACGCCTTTGATCTTACACGTGTCAATAAAGCTGGAGCTAAATTTGATCCAGAAAAAACAAAATGGTTTCAGCAACATTATTTACAACAAACAGCTATTCCTGTAATTGCTAATAAATTCATGGAGCTTCTTACAGAAAAAGGTGTTGACACTTCTTTAGAGTATGTAACTACTGTTACAGCACTTATAAAAGAGCGTGCTGTATTTGTTTCTGATTTATGGAATCTAGGAAGTTACTTTTTTGAAGCACCTACATCCTATGATGAGAAAGCTGCAAAAAAAGGATGGAAAGAAGATACGGCTTCTATTATGGAAAAAGTCGTTACTGTAATGGAAGGAGTAAATACATTTGATACCCCTACCCTACAGGATGCTGTAAAAGGATGGATTACAAGTAATGAATTAGGTTTTGGAAAAGTAATGCAACCCTTACGTTTAAGTCTTGTGGGTGCGATGCAGGGACCTGATGTTTTTGCTATTGCTACTACGATAGGAAAAGAAGAAACGATTGCGCGTATTAAAAAAGCAATAGAAACCTTATAAAAAAGAATATCTATATAAACAAAAAAGCGTCACTGTAAGAGTGACGCTTTTTTGTTTTTTGTGATCGTATTATAAATAAAATACAACTCCTGCAGAAATAAAGGAAGCGGTTCCTTTAAAGTTTCTAGCTTCAGAATCAATAGTCTCTAATTCTTGTTTATTCAATCCATTAAGGATATTTGTCACGCCATATTGATATTGTACTGTCAAACGTACATTTTCAAAACCTCCGGTTAACCCAACGACAGCAAACGGATTAATTTTTGAAATTTCTTCTATATCACTTGCTGTTAAACTTGAAAAACCTGCAACTCTTGTATCTGCTTGTGCATTATCTTTAAGATTCATTTTACCGTTCACAAGCAATGCTGGGCCAAAATCTATCGCTAGGTTCTGTCCTATTAGGTTATAACTTGCTAAGAAATTAAGTTGTGCTCCTATAAAGTTATAATCTATTTGATTATCTATCGCTTGACTTGCACCTGTACCTTGTACAGAAACACTAGCACTCATAAAGTCAATACCATATACAATACCCCAATTATTATAAAGACGTCCTCGAGTAGTAAATCCTCCTTGAAACCCTTCATTGCCATCTATGTTAAGATTATCACTATCTATAGACGTAAGTAAAATTCTTCCTTGTAAACCTATTCTATTATAACTCCCTGAATTACGGTGAGATTGTGCATACGCACTTAAAATACTAGCAAAAAATAGAAAAATGAAAATGTGTAATTTCATAAAGACTTGGGGATAAAATTGACGTTTTAGTTCGTTAGTTAAGGGCGCAAATGTAGTAAATCCTAAAAGACTTGTTACATTTTGCTTATAACGTAGACATATATGTAGTTATTTTAATAACTTCAACACTTTAATCAACTTTCAAAACAAAAAATATGGGACAAATCATCACATATGCAATTCTATTCCTAATAGTTCTTATTCTTTTTTCAGGAATATTTATGGTGAAGCAACAGACAGCTGCAATTGTCGAACGCTTTGGAAAATTTATTGGTACGCGTCATTCAGGGCTTCGATTTAAGATTCCTGTTTTTGATCGTATTGCAGGACGTGTTAATTTACGTATCCAACAACTAGACGTTGTGGTAGAAACAAAAACAAAAGATGACGTATTTGTACGTCTTAAAATTTCTGTACAGTTTCAGGTGCGTAAAGATGCTGTATATGATGCTTTTTATAAACTAGAAAATCCGCATGATCAGATCACATCCTATGTATTTGATGTAGTACGTGCAGAGGTGCCAAAAATGAAATTGGATGATGTATTTGAGCGTAAAGATGATATTGCAATTGCTGTAAAAGGAGAACTTAATGAAGCGATGTCTAGCTATGGTTTTGATATTATTAAAACCCTTGTAACAGATATCGATCCTGATTTACAAGTGAAAGAAGCAATGAACCGTATTAATGCCGCAGAGCGTGAAAAAGTAGCTGCGGAGTTTGAAGCAGAAGCAGAGCGTATTAAGATTGTTGCAAAAGCACGTGCAGAAGCAGAATCTAAGCGTCTTCAAGGACAAGGTATTGCAGATCAACGTCGTGAGATTGCTCGTGGTCTTGAAGAGTCTGTAGATGTATTAAACAATGTAGGGATTAATTCTCAAGAAGCATCAGCACTTATTGTAGTAACGCAGCATTATGATACATTACAATCTATGGGAGAGCAAACCAACTCTAACCTAATCTTAATGCCTAACTCTCCACAAGCGGGAAGTAATATGCTTAATGATATGATTGCTTCTTTTGTCGCTTCTAATCAAATAGGAGAACAAATGAAAATAGACAATGAAGCAAAAGGGATCATAAATAAAAAGAAGTCTAGAGGAGACGAATAGAATTTTATATACTTTTAAAAATTTAAGGCTTGTAATAAAAATATTGCAAGCCTTTTTAATGGCTAAATTCGTGAATTTTAGCACACAAACTTTGTCTTATTTAATTAAATAATAGAGTTTTGCGCTTTATAAATGAAAAAATGAAAAATGAAAAAATTAGTACTTCTTTTATTATTCCCTGTATTAGCTTACGGACAAGTTCAAATTGGTCAAGATATAAATGGAGAGGCTCCCAACGATCAATCAGGTAGGAGCATAAGCTTATCCGCAAACGGCACTATTGTGGCTATTGGCG
The DNA here is from genome assembly GCF_947492535.1 of uncultured Dokdonia sp. Lineage (GTDB taxonomy): Bacteria > Bacteroidota > Bacteroidia > Flavobacteriales > Flavobacteriaceae > Dokdonia. The sequence continues at coordinate 280,786 of NZ_CANLNH010000002.1, forward strand.
CTGAAGGTAATACCAATGAAAATGGAAACTTATCAGGTCATGTACGCGTGTATGAAAATTTAGAAGGTACTTGGACTCAATTAGGGCAAGACATAGATGGACAAGCGATAGGAAATCTTTCAGGTAGTAGTGTTAGTCTCTCTGCTAATGGAAATATTTTAGCTATTGGAGCTAGAGGAAATGATACCAGTGGTGAAAATGCTGGACATGTACGAGTGTATGAAAATATTGAAAGTACGTGGGTGCAAATAGGACAAGATATTAATGGAGAAGCTTCAGAAGATTTTTCAGGTAGAAGTGTTAGCCTTTCTGCAGATGGTACCATTGTAGCCATTGGTGCTGACGGAAATGATGGCAACGGAAATTTTTCTGGTCACGTACGTATATATGAAAATCAAGAAGGCACTTGGATACAAATTGGGCAAGACATAGACGGAGAAGCTCTCGAAGATCGTTTAGGTAGTGTTAATAATGTTAGCCTTTCTGCAGATGGAACAATTGTAGCCACTGGCGCTACAATTAATGATGGAAATGGAACCGATTCAGGTCATGTACGGCTCTTTGAAAATATAGAAGGTGTATGGACACAAATAGGACAAGATATAGATGGAGAAAATTCAAATGATCAGTCAGGTAATTTAAGTCTCTCTGCAGATGGAACAATTGTCGCTATTGGTGCTAGAGGTAATAGTGAAAATGGAGATAGTTCTGGTCATGTACGAGTTTATGAAAACCTGGGTGGTACATGGACACAAATAGGACAAGATATAGATGGACAAACAACCGAAGAATTTTTTGGAGCAGGTATTAGTCTTTCTGCCAATGGAAATATTGTTGCCATAAGTGTTACAGCTAATGATGAGAATGCATTAGAATTTGATCATGTGTATATCTATCAAAATCAAAATGGAAATTGGGTGCAAATAGGACAAGCTATTAATTCAGGAGCGTCAAACTTTGTTTTTGGTATTGATATAAGTTTATCATCAAATGGAGATACGGTTGCTTTAGGTTCTTTTTTAAGTGATGGCAACGGAGATAGCTCTGGGCAAGTACGTGTATTTGATCTTAGTGATCTTCTCTCTGCAGAAGAATTCACAACGTCTAATTTTTCTTTATATCCAAATCCAGCTACAACACAAGTAACCATAGAAATACCACAAGAAAGTACTTTAGAAAGAATAACCATCTATAATAGTTTAGGACAGCTTGTTCTTTCATCAAAAAGCACAACTATAAATACTTCTACCCTATCGCAAGGAGTATATATTGTAGAAGTAAAAACCAATCAAGGAAGTTATTCTAAGAAATTGATAGTAGAGTAAGTTCTTATTCTAAACATAGAATTTAAAAGGCTTACAAATTAATGTAAGCCTTTTATTTTTACACAAAAAAATACGTTATTTGACATCTTAAAATTCTAATTAAAAATTGATTATGAAAAAACTATTACTTCTTTTATTAGTTCCATTTATCACATATGGACAAGTTCAAATTGGTCAAGATATAAATGGAGAGGCTCCCAACGATCAATCAGGTATCCGAGTAGAATTATCCGCTGACGGTAACATACTTGCTGTAGGAGCCATCAATAATAGTGACAGTAATGAAGCGGCTGGTCATGTGCGTATTTTTGAAAATCAAAACAATAACTGGGTACAAATCGGACAAGATATTGATGGAGAAGACTTCCTTGATTTTTCAGGAAGAGATGTTAGTCTTTCAGCTGATGGAACTATCGTTGCTATTGGAGCAGTTGGAAATGATGGGAATGAAAATGGAGTCGATGTTGGACATGTTCGCGTATTTGAAAATCAAAATGGAATCTGGACACAAATAGGACAAGATATTAATGGAGAAGAAAACCAAAATAATTTTGGAATTAGTGTGAGCCTTTCTGCTGATGGGACAATTATTCTTATTGGAGGTACTCCCCTTAATTCAGCAAATCCAGACCCAGGAGTCGTTCGTGTGTTTGAAAATCAAAATGGCGTCTGGACACAAATCGGACAGGACATTAATGGTGAAAATCAAGCAGATATCTTTGGATTTACCTCAGATATATCTGCAGATGGATCAATTATAGCAATTGGTGCTCCCCAAAATGATGTAAATGGAGATAGTTCTGGTCATGTGCGTATTTTTGAAAATCAAAACAATACTTGGACACAAATAGGGCAAAATATTAATGGTGAAAACGTGAATGATCGTTTTGGTTCTGCTGTACGTCTTTCTAATAATGGGAATATTGTTGCTATTGGTATTCCAGGAAATGATGATAATGGAGAGGGTACAGGACAAGTGCGCGTGTTTGAAAATCAAAATGGAAATTGGGTACAAATAGGAGAAAATATCAATGGACTTACTGAAGGTGATCAATTTGGTGTTCGAGTAAGTCTTTCTTCAGAAGCAAATATATTAGGTGTTAGCGCCATACGCAGTGATGCCAATGGTTTCGATTCAGGACAAGTACGTGTGTTTGAAAATCAAAATGGAAATTGGGTACAAATAGGAGAAAATATCAATGGAGAAGCTGAAGAAGATACTTTTGGAAGAAGTATAAGCGTGTCAGCCAATGGTACTGTTATTGCTATTGGTGCTGATTTCAATGATGGAAATGATTTTAATTCAGGTCATGTCCGTGTATTTGATCTTAGTGATCTCCTCTCTACAGAAGAATTTACATCGTCCAGCTTTTCTTTATATCCAAATCCAGCTACAACACAAGTAACCATAGAAATTCCACAAGAAAGTACACTAGAAAAAATAACCATCTATAATAGCTTAGGACAACAAATACTAACTTCAAAAGAAAAAATAGTTAATACTTCTGCCCTATCGCAAGGAGTATATATTGTAGAAGTAAATACCAATCAAGGAAGTTATTCTAAGAAATTGATAGTAGAGTAAGTTCTTATTCTAAACATAGAGTTTAAAAGGCTTACAAATTAATGTAAGCCTTTTATTTTTACACAAAAAAATACGTTATTTGACATCTTAAAATTCTAATTAAAAATTGATTATGAAAAAATTAGTACTTCTTTTATTAGTTCCATTTATCACATATGGACAAGTTCAAATTGGACAAGATATTGATGGCGAGGCTGCTGGGGATGCTTCTGGTAGAAATGTAAGTTTGTCTTCAAATGGAACTATTATCGCTATTGGTGCATTTAGAAATGATGATAATGGTGAAGATGCTGGACATGTGCGTGTATATCAAAATCAAAATGGAAATTGGATACAAATCGGAGAGGATATCGATGGGGAAGGTTCAGAAGATCTTTTTGGCTTCAGTGTAAAACTTTCTTCTGATGGCAGTATTTTAGCTGTTGGAGCACCTGATAACAATAATGAGAATGGTGAAAATGCCGGACATGTGCGTGTATACCAAAATCAAAACGAAAATTGGGTACAAATAGGAGAAGATATTAATGGGGAAAACTCTAATGATTTTTCAGGTACTAGTATAGGCTTATCATCAAATGGAGACATTGTTGCAATTGGAGCACCGTCAAATAATGGTAATGGAAGTTCTTCTGGTCATGTACGTATTTATGAAAATAATAATGGTACATGGACACAGATTGGACAAGATATAAATGGAGAAAGTTCTGGTGATTTTTCAGGGCAAAATATTAGCTTATCAGATAATGGGACTATTCTAGCTATAGGAGCTGATCAAAATGATGGAAATGGATCAAACTCTGGTCATGTACGTGTTTATGAAAATCAAGGGGGAACTTGGGTACAAATTGGACAAGATATTGATGGAGAAAATCAAGGTGATTTTTCAGGTTTTAGTACTAGTTTGTCTAGTGATGGTACTATTTTAGCTATTGGAGCGGTATTTAATAATGGGAATTCTTCTATTTCTGGTCATGCAAGAGTTTATGAAAATCAAGGAGGAACTTGGATACAAATTGGACAAGATATTGATGGAGAAAATCAAGGTGACGATTTCGGATTTAATTTAAGTTTATCTAGTGATGGTACTATTTTAGCTGTAGGAGCTCGTCTCCATGACGGAAATGGATCTAATTCTGGGCAGGTTCGTATTTATAGAAATCAAGAAGGTAACTGGATTCAAATAGGGAATAATATAAATGGAGAAAATCCAGGTGATTTTTCAGGACTTGGTATTAGTTTATCATCTACTGGAGAAGAAGTAGCTATAGGAGCCATAAGAAATAATGATAATGGAAATCAATCTGGCCATGTACGTGTATTTGATCTTAGTGATCTGCTTTCTACAGAAGAATTTATATCATCTAATTTTTCTTTATATCCAAATCCAGCTACAACACAAGTAACCATAGAAATTCCACAAGAAAGTACACTAGAAAAAATAACCATCTATAATAGTTTAGGACAGCAAGTACTAAGTTCAAAAGAAACAACAATTACTACTTCTACACTATCGCAAGGAGTATATATTGTAGAAGTAAAAACCAATCAAGGAATTTCTTCTAAGAAATTGATTGTAGAGTAAATTTTTTCTACAATCCATAAACTAAAAAGCTATCTGAAAAGTTGTGATTTCCGTCAAACTGAACTTGTTTCAGTTTCTCAAGAAATTGATTACTAATCAATGTAAAAGGATTCTGAAATAAATTCAGAATGACGTATTAGATTAACTTTTAGATAGCTTCTTTTATAATATTTTAAATTTTATAAGTATACGGTTAAAAAATAGTATTTCTTAACTTCCCTTAAGACAAATAAGCATTTTAAAGCTCCTATAGCCACTCTGTTTTTTAAATCGACACAATATATTTCTATAAAAAATAAGTACATGAAAACCGCTCTAGTAAAGCCATTTTTAATAAGATAAATTGATTATTATTTTTATAGTATTGATTTTATCTATCTACGTTTTTTTAACAAAAAAAGCTGAGAAATTTTCTCAGCCTTCTTTTATTTTAAATAAAAATTAGAATTTTAATCTTATAGTTTACTTGCAGCCTCACTCAATAATTCATTAGCATCTTCCTTCGCTTTCTGAATAAATTCATCGGCACCTGGAATTGTTGAAATTTCTTTTGAGTGCGCTTTCGCGAAAGCGTATAAACTTTCAATCCCCGCCATACGCGTTCCCACTTTTTTTGCGGCTGTGTTAAAGAATCCTACCACCTCTTCTTCTGTTAAATCTATCGCTAGCTTTTGGATGGTTTCCATCGTTGCTAGACGTTTCTCTTCAGGAAGGTTGGCTAGTTTCTTACCTAGCTTATTTATTTGACTCAAGGACGAAGCCTTTTGTTGAGGTTGTGGTTTTTGCTGTTGCGGTTTGTTTTGTTGTGGCTTTGGTTTTTGTTTTGCCCAAGAATCACGTAATCCTACCGTACGGTTAAATACTAATTTTTCTGTAGTACTATCGGTATCTACATTAAAATACCCCATACGTTGAAACTGAAACCTGTCCCCTACTTTAGCTTCTGCTAAAAAAGGTTCTACGTATCCTGTAATCACTTTTAGAGAGTTTGGATTGATGTATTCCATAAAATCTTTATCCTTGTCTCCATCGGGTGCTTCATGGTTAAATAAACGATCGTATAGACGTATTTCTGCAGGAACTGCGTGTGCTATTGACACCCAGTGCAAGGTTCCTTTTACATGACGCTTAGATGCTTCTGTACCGCTTCCAGATCTACTCTCTGGATCATAGGTACAATGAATTTCTGTAATGGTTCCGTCTGCATCTTTAACAACACTCTCCCCTTTGATGATATAGGCATTTTTTAAACGGACTTCTTTCCCAAGGGTCAATCGGAAAAATTTGTTTCCTGCTTCTTCCTTAAAGTCTTCTTTTTCTATATATAATTCACCACTAAACGGAACTTGATGTTCCCCTGCATTTGGATCTTCAGGGTTATTTTCTGCCGTAACAAGTTCTTCTTTTCCTTCTGGATAATTGGTAATAACAAGTTTTATAGGGTCTAAAACGCCCATCACACGTGTAGCCGTTTTATTAAGATCTTCTCTAATATTAAATTCTAATAAAGAAACATCAATTACATTTTCACGCTTTGCAACACCTACGGTATCAATAAATTTACGAATAGCTGCTGGAGTATATCCTCGTCTACGTAATCCAGAAATGGTAGGCATACGCGGGTCATCCCATCCAGAAACGATATTATCTTCTACTAAACGTAATAACTTACGCTTACTCATAATAGTATAGCTCAAGTTTAGACGGGCAAATTCACGTTGTTTGGTACGTACATCTTCTCCTGTATATACTTGATCTAAAAACCAATCATATAGCTTTCTATGTGGCTTAAATTCCAACGAACATAAACTGTGTGAGATTTGTTCTATATAATCACTTTCTCCATGGGTCCAGTCATACATTGGATAGATACACCAATCGTTTCCTGTACGGTGGTGTTCTTTATACATAATACGATACATCATAGGATCTCGCATCAACATATTAGGATCTGCCATATCGATTTTTGCACGTAAGATATGTGCTCCTGCTTCAAACTCTCCATCTTTCATGCGAGTAAAAAGGTCTAGGTTTTCTTCTATCGAACGATCACGATACGGTCCAGCAACTCCTGGTTCTGTAGGTGTTCCTTTTTGTTCGGCAATTTCTTCACTGGTTTGACTATCTACGTAGGCTTTTCCATCCTTAATTAGTTGGATTGCCCAGTCATATAGTTTTTGAAAATAATCACTTGAATAACATTCTTTATCCCATTGATACCCTAACCAAGCTACATCTTCCTTAATCGCATCTACATATTCTTGCTCTTCTTTAGCAGGATTGGTATCATCAAAACGTAAGTTTACAGGAGCATTATACTTCTCTCCGAGTCCAAAACTGATACAAATTGCTTTACAATGCCCAATGTGTAAATACCCATTAGGTTCTGGTGGAAATCGAAATCGCAACTGGTCTTTTGTATAGCCATTTGCTAAATCGTCTTCTACAATTTGTTCTAAAAAATTCAATGATTTTTGTGTATCACTCATCGCCCTAAAAATTGAAGGCGTAAAATTACGGAAAAATCTTGCGCTACTAGAGAAAAAGAAAAGAGGATATTTAAAGTAGCTTCTGCCATTTAAAGATTGCTATTTAGAAAAGAATTGTTGTAACAATACTATTTTATCTAGCACTAATACATAAAACATCAATCATGAAACATTTAAATTATAGTTGTCCTAAGTGCAATCACCGTCATTATACTGTTGGACAAATGAGAGCCACAGGAGGAACCTTATCCAAAATATTTGACGTACAGACAGAAAAGTATACTTCTGTTACTTGTGAAAATTGCACATATACAGAGTTTTACAAAGCAAAAACCAGCGCTATTAGTAATGTATTTGATTTATTTACAGGTTAATTTCAATAAAAAATAGTTATAAATACGCTTTCGCGAAAGCGTATAATTAAAAACAAAAGCATTCTTTATTTTTTAAAGTAACTTTGTTATAAATTAATAAGATTCTCGCCTACGCGGGAAAAGAATATGGGAAAAATTAGAGTAACTAATATTAGAGTATATGCCTACCACGGATGCCTAACAGAAGAAAAAAAAATAGGATCCGATTATCGTGTAGATGTTGAGGTAGATGCCGATTTATCCAAAAGCGCACAAACAGATCAATTGGGAGACACAGTAGATTATGTATTACTTAATCATATTGTAAAGGAAGAAATGTCTATGTCTTCTCATTTATTAGAAACGGTTTGTGAGCGTATTTTACAACGTTTTATAGATCAAGAACCTTTAATTAGACATGCCACTGTACAGGTTTCAAAATTAAATCCACCTATTGGAGGCGACGTAGAAATGGTCACTGTAGAACGTAGTAAAAGCAGAGTATAGCATATATGTATTTTTTTATACTATATTCTTGCTTCTATTTTCTATACTCTTAAAAAATATATTACATTTGCAATCACCTTAAAAAGGTATCGTGGCCGAGTGGCTAGGCAGTGGTCTGCAACACCATCTACAGCGGTTCGAATCCGCTCGATACCTCAACAAAAAGAGCTTCAAAATTGAAGCTCTTTTTGTTTTTTATATCTTTTATAAAATCATTAAAATAAAAAATATTAAACCTAAATCCCGCTGAAAAAGCGGGATTAGTTCAACTTACACTATTGAGTACGTCTTACAGACTTCTCAACATTGAGTTTCACTAATAAAAAAATAGAACGCAACTATTTTGTATTCATAGTATCTTATTAAAAACAACAATCATGAATACTCTTAAAAATGCTTTAACTATTTTCTGCTTATTAATCCTTTTTTGTGGATGTAGTATTGATGATGATACCCCGCCCACAAGTCAAGAAGAAGATTTGGAGCTATTACAAGAATTATTTAATGAAATTACATTGATGGTTGATGAGCCTTGTACTGATGAAACAGCATGGGAGTTTGTCGCTTATGGGTCTAAAGCCTGTGGTGGACCTCAAGGATATATTGCTTATCCTACCACGATAGATGTAGAAGCCTTTTTATTAATGGTAGAAAACTACACGACTGAAGAAGCTATATATAATGCTAATCATGGTATTGGATCCACTTGTGATGTTCCTGCAGAACCGATAGATGTGATTTGTGAAGACGGAGCTGCTGTATTGGTCTATGAGTAGAAATGGTATTACTCTCTACTATCGCGAAAGTTTTCAAGACCTTTTTTAATATCCATTTTATCTTTAGGTAAAAAGCCTTTTACGGTTAATACGAGTCCGCAGATAATAAGAATAAGGCCTAGTAATTTTTTTACTTTAAAGATACGTCTGGGTGTAAGATATCCTTTTAGTTGTTTTGCTAATACAATTTTACCTAAGTCTACTACAAAATAGGTGCTAAGCATAATTCCTAAAAAAGTAAAGAGTCGTACAGGATCATTATCTACCGTAGGTCCTACTACGATAATAACACCTAGCCAAATTACGAGTACACCTATATTAATAAAATTAAGTAAGAAGCCTTTGATAAAAAGTTGAAAGTATCCATGTTTTCCTCCTTTTACGCGTGTAGGATCTAGCATTTCTCGTGTAGGTCTTTTTAAATACATCATCAGACCATATACAATGAGTATGACACCTCCAAAGACATAAAGGCCTGGAGCATTACTGAGGTTTTCCAATAACTGATAACTACTTAAATATGCTATTCCAATAAATACGATATCGGCTGTAAAAACCCCTAAATTGAAGATAATTGCGGCTCTAAATCCTCTGGTAGCGGCTGTTTCAAGAAGCACAAAAAATACTGGACCTATCATAAACGCCAGTACGAGACCAGAGGTAAGTGCAGCAGGAAAATCTTGAAACATATAATTAAACCAGTATTATGCAATAGAACATCTATTACGTCTTAAAATCACTGCAAAATAAAACGTTTTACTGTGTTTTTTAAATATAACCATAGCGACGCTATGATAAAATTAAGAAAACACTTTATTTTATTATGCTTTTAACCCTCATTACGAAATTATACTACATAATTCGGGTTGTATCCTTTTACACAAAGTTAGGGAATGCCAGTTAACCTCCAAAGAACTCTTTGTTTTATCATCTATTATTACTTATTACGCTTTCGCGAAAGCGTATAATTGCAAAAAAATAAAGGTACATACTGTGTACATACCTTTATTTAGCATTGAACTATTCAATACCACTTCTTACCTGAAATTAACTTCTTAAAATTGTTCTTTTTGCGCTATGCTTTATTATAAAATAAAACCGTAGCTATGGCTATGCTTTGATTTTATATTTCGCCTTTCACAAAAATATTTCATTTTCTTTACGGTAATTCCAAATAAGAAGTGGTATAACACTTATAAAATCCTAATTCTTCCTCCAAAAGTTCTTCTACGTTTCACTTCTGCAGGTTTTCCATACACATCTACATCGCCTCCGGCACGTACGGTAATGTCTACTTTTTTAGAGGCATATACCTCTACTTCTCCCCCAGCCTGAACAAATACTTTAGCCTCTTCTGTTTCTAAATCTCTTCCTTCATAAATACCACCTGTGTTTACCGTGACATCTTGGGTCTTTGCGAGTCCTGTAGCTTCTATAACACCGCCTGTAACAGCACGCATATTAGCATTTCTTACTTTTAATCCTACATTAATACGCGCACCTTCTTGCATTTTGATTTCAATTTCGTCTTGCTCTATCAATTCATTTGAAGTAATCTCTGCACCTTCATTACCATCAATGGTTTTTAAGTTATTATAATACACGTTTACAAAGGTATTATTACCATCAAAAATCAAATCAAACTCCATACGAATCTTTAATTTTCCGTCTTTATTGACAACTTCTACTTGACTAGCATCTGCTCCAGAAATAACTACTTTATTTTCATCAGACTTTACCAAGTTTACGACAATACGGTCATACACTTTTACGGTATTAAAGTCTCCTACATTTTTTGTGATTTGTCCAAATGTAATTGCTGATATACATATTGCAATTACTGTTAGTATGATCTTCTTCATTTTGTTCTTATTTGTTATAGAGACCTATGATCTATGTATATGTTACAGTTTTTAAAAAATTGCCTTTTAAATTAATTACTGAAACCTCCCCTCCGTCTGTATTTTCGTTCCTCAATACATCCACCTCCCCTCGGCGAGGGGAGGAGCTTTTATTATTATTTGTTATTTCTTCTGTATAGATTATTTGTAGCCTGAAGGAGTTTTCGTTTTAGATTTTTATCAAGATCAGGATGTGTTGTTAGGTAGTTTTCTACAAGTGTATATGCTTCGGCAGAGGTATATTGTCCTATGGTATTATTTAACCATCCTAATGGAAAGAAAATATCACCTGTCTGCTGAATCTCTTCTAGTAACTCTAAACTTAACGCAACGGTAGCACCGTTTTCTTTTTGATGTAACGGATGATGTATATACGAGCAGGCTGTTTGTACCCAATTTTCTTTTTCGCGGTTTGTAGCGTCTTTAAATGACTCAAAGAAAGCTATTCTCACAGCAGCGTCTTGATCTAAGGCTGGTGTTAAGAATTCAAAACGTTTTATTTTATCAGGATTGGTCAATTCTGATTTCGCTTTCGCTAAAATTGCCTCAGCATCTGGATGACCATATAAAGCTAATCGTTGTGCTAAACTGGTGTAATTATCTTTATTTAAAACCAAATTATCTATCGTTTCTTTTTTATTCCAAATACGATATAGTGTTGCCATTCCTTCTTCTGAATGTGCTATAGAACGATACGTATTAAAGAGTATTTTCTTTATGTTCTTGGGTTCCGATTGTTGTAATCTTTTATATAAAACCGTTTCTATTTTTGACTGATAGGCGGTTCGTTGTTGTTCTGTAAACGCATTCCAATACAGACTAGAGAGTTGTCTTGTAATTAATTGTAGAATAAGTTCGTTTGTTTCTATACCAACCCCATTGATACTATTTTCAAATACCGTTGCTGTTTCTACTGTTCCTAGTAATGTTTGTTCATAGAGATTAAGATATGTCTGTGCTCTTGCTACTTCCTCTTGAATATAAGGGGTTTGTAATACGGCGTCTACAGGAAATACACCATATCCATACCCGTTGCTATTATAAATAATATATAAAGGCCTCGCATCTCCTATCGCTTCAGATACCTCAATGGTTTTTGCATTGCTTACTATAGAGATTTTCTTCATTGCATCTGGATATACTAAGCTAATTTCAAAAGATTGTGGCCATAGGTTATCAGAGCCATCTTCTGCTTTTTGAGATACTGTAAAGTGTTTGATCTTATGGTTGTCATCATATTGAATGTCACCAGAGAATACAGGTCTCCCTGCCGAATTCACCCAAACATCACTCCATTTTTTTAAATTTAATACTGTCTTTGTATCAAGAATTTCTACCAGTCCGTTCCAATCTGCATTTCCATTTGCATAGGTGGCTATGTACTCCCCTATTCCTTCTTTAAACTTCTCTTTCCCTAGCGAAAGTTCTAGTTGGCGCATCATAATAGGTGCTTTATTATAAATGATACTTCCGTATAAAGAGCCTGCATTTTTTAGATTATCTAGCTCCTGCCGAATAGGATTGCTTCCTTTTGTACGATCTACACTATAGGCTCTTGGGTAATGTGATGTTAAAAACTGTAAGTCATGATTAATATCTGTAAAGACTGGGTTTACAATCTTATCTGCCATAAAATTAGCAAACACTTCTTTCATCCACACATCATTAAACCACTCCATGGTAACGAGGTTTCCAAACCACATATGGGCAGTTTCGTGCGCAATGAGTTTGGCTCTGGATAATTCTTGAGTTCGTGTAGCACTAGTATCTAAAAACAAACTAGATTCTCGATATTGAATGGCTCCTGTATGTTCCATTCCTCCATATTGAAATCCTGGAATGGTTGCAAAATCAAATTTCTTAAATGGGAAATCAACTTGCGTATAGTCTTCTAGAAAATCTAACGACGACTGGTGTAATTCAAAAATACGAGCTGTACTAGCGGTAATTTTTTCTTTATTGGTTTCTCTGTACAGCATATTCATTTCACGCTTGGTATCTTGAGAGGTCACTTTTTCAAATTGTCCCGCTACAAACGAAAACAAATAGGTGCTCATCTTATCCGAAGGTTCAAATTGATAGGTCGTAAATTCTTCTGCTATTTCTTTAGATGCTAATGGTGCTCCGCACAATACTTCCCAGGCCGAAGGAGCTATTATTTTTACAACATAACTGGCTCTGATATCTGGTTGATCAAAACATGGGAAAACGGTTCTGGCACGGTCTGGAACTAATAATGTGTATAAATAATCATCGTTACGATTTAGAGATAATTCTCCAGCTGTAAACCCAATGTCAATAGTATTTTTTCCTAATTCTAAGGCTTCTACAGGAATGATGAGGTGTTCTTTTTCGTGTATGGTTTTAATGATGTTTTCATTAACAGCAACACTGCTTATAAGATTTTTATCTTCTTTAAAGTCTAGGTATAGTGGGTTTGATAGATCATTCACTGTTAGTTCTAGGGTTGCTCGGGAAGTAATAGGCAGGTTCTTTTTTTCTGGAATGACAAAAGATAGATTATATACCACATCTGCTACTTGTGAGCGTCTATAGGTTGCCATATCTAAGGGCACGCCTGTATCATTTAAGGATATAGTTTCTGGGGTGGTTGTTTGTTTACAGGATAGACACAAAAGAAGTGCTATTATAAGACTACTAATAGATTTAAACATAGATTTTTTATTTATGATTCAAGATCGCTATGCTACAAGAATCAGAAGTCAAGACTTTATGCGAATGTATGTATTGTTGTTTAAACTGTAAAACGAGAGATAAACTAGTACGATACTTCGACATGCTCATTACATAGCTTTCTAGAGGAGAAATCCTTACTATATATCTAGTGAGAACCTGAAACGAGTTCAGGTTGACGTGGGTAAAATAGCGTACTAAGCTATTTTAAAAAAGTCTTTTAATTCTTTTTGGGAGATATACTTGGTATATTTTCGCGAAAGCGTATATATTTAAACCGCATTATGAATGTATTATCATAATCTTACTACAAAAATTCTCAATGTGATGAGAACCTGAAACGAGTTCAGGTTGACAACAAATTAATGATAATTTAGTTTTAAAAAAATAAGATTCCCTCCTTCGAGGGAATTTAATTATTCCTTCACGCCTATCAAATGAAAATCAAGATGTTTCTTGACAAGATCGGCTTCTTTTACTTTGACAATTACTTCATCTCCTAACGTGATTTGGTTATGGGTTCTTTGCCCAATAATAGAATACGTTTCTTGATCAAATTCGTAATGATCGTCTTTAATATCCCGTAAACGTACCATTCCTTCACACTTATTAGAAATAATTTCTACATAGATTCCCCATTCTGTTACGCCAGAAATCACCCCTAAGAATTCTTCATCTTTATGATCTTGCATAAACTTGACTTGCATGTATTTTATGCTATCACGTTCTGAATTGGTTGCCAGCTGTTCCATGGCACTGGAATGTTTACATTTTTCTTCATACTCTTCTTCACTTGCTGGCTTTCCACCATCTAAATAATGTTGTAGTAAACGGTGTACCATCACATCTGGATAACGACGTATAGGTGATGTAAAATGTGAGTAATAATCGAATGCGAGTCCGTAATGTCCTATATTTTCTGTAGAATATACGGCTTTAGACATAGTACGTATGGCAAGGGTATCTACCATGTTTTGTTCTTTCTTCCCTTGTACATCAACGAGTAGGGTATTTAAAGAGCTTGTAACGCTCTTACGATCTTTTAAGTTGAGTTTGTACCCAAACTTCCCTACAACCTTCTCTAAGGCTGCTAATTTCTCGTCATCTGGTTCGTCATGGATACGATATACAAAGGTATGTTTTGGTGTCTTTTTACCAATAAATTCAGATACTTTACGATTGGCTAACAACATAAACTCTTCAATAAGTTTATTTGCATCTTTTGATGTTTTAAAGAAAACCCCCGTTGGATTGGCATCTTCATCTAAGTTGAATTTTACTTCTACTTTATCAAAAGAAATGGCACCGTCTTTCATACGTTGTCTACGCATGAGTTTAGCAAGTCTATCTAACTCTAAGGTTGCTTCCACCAATGTATCATCTACCTTGTATGTTTTTCCAGTTAAGGAAACTTCGGCAGGGATAGTATTGTTGTACGATTTGTTCTCGACTGCGCTCGAACTGACATTTTGTTCAATAATGGCTTGTGCTTCTTCATAAGCAAAACGTGCATCACTATAGGTTACAGTACGTCCGAACCACTGGTTATGTATTTTCGCGGAAGCAGGATCCATTTCAAACACTGCAGAAAAGGTATATTTCTCTTCATGTGGTCGTAAGGAACAAGCGCCATTACTTAAAATTTCAGGAAGCATTGGGACTACTCTATCTACCAAATATACAGAGGTAGCACGCTCATAAGCTTCATCATCTAAAATGGTTCCTGGTACTAAATAGTGACTTACATCGGCGATATGAATTCCTATTTCATAGTTTCCATTTTCTAGTTTTTGAAAACTTAAGGCATCATCAAAATCTTTTGCATCTTTAGGATCTATCGTAAATGTGAGAATGTCTCGCATATCACGACGTTTTGCTATTTCTTCTTTTTTAATAGAAGTATCTATCTTATTTGCATAGTCTTCTACCTCTTGAGGAAATTCATAAGGAAGACCATATTGCACTAAAATAGAATGAATTTCTGTATTGTGTTCTCCTGGTTTTCCAAGAACTTTAGTTACTTTTCCAAATGGAGAATCTGCTTTGTCTGGCCAATCTTCTAATTTGACAACTACTTTATCACCATGCTCAGCTTTTCCTATTTTTTTAAGCGGTACAAATACATCTGTATACATCTTATTACTTTCTGATGTATGTACAAAAGCAAATTTTTTCTGTATTTCTATAACACCTACAAACTCTTCTGTTTTACGTTGTATAATCTTAACAATCTCACCTTCGTGTTTTTTACTACGGCGTTGTTTATATACATATACTTCTACTTCATCACCATGTAATGCTTTATTTAAGTGATGTGGTGGTACATAAATATCTTGTTCCATATCGGGTACCATCACATAGCCACCTCCTTTACCAGAAACATCTAAAATTCCAGTATGGTAGTTACGATTAGGTGTGAGTTGATATTTGCCACGTTCAGGTTCTATAATTTGACCTTTGGCTCTTAATTGTCCTAATCTTTTGATCACCATATTGCGACTACTCGTATCATTTACATCGAGTTTTGCACATATTTGTTTGTAATTAAACGTTTGGTGGTGATCTTCTTTAAGGATACGCATGATCCTTTCTGTGAGGTTATTTATCTTGGCAGAACTACGTCTGCGTTTTTTTCTAGTCATTTAAAATTGTGTAATCATATTGTATTTCTATCATTGTAGAAATGTATTTATTTTTACTTAATGAATGTATTGTAATGCATTTTGAAGGATAAATGCGTGAGTATAGTGAAGTCTATAAAAATAGAATGAATTCTTTAAAATAAATCCATTAAGATTACCGCAAAGCTACGGTTTAAATATTAAATGGAATATTTATAGCGTTATTTTAAAGTTAAAAGACTATTATTTAAGATTATAAAAGATAAAAGCAAACCTATAACAGGTTTGCTTTCATTATTTTTAAAAGTATTCGCTTTCGTACTTCGTCAAGCTCAGTATAAACTTCTACGTCATAAATTCCTTAAAAGCGTACTCAGTATAATTCCTATTAATTAATCTACAATCAGCTTTTTAGAAGCAATTCCTTCATTAGTACGAATTTCAACTATGTAGATTCCTTTTGGAAATTGACTCGTATTAATTGTGGTGTCTTGCGTAGAAAACACATGCTGCCCTAAGGCATTATACATGGTAATATGTTGAATAGCTACAGCTTCTTCTTTTGGTAATTCTATAGTAACATTAGAAGGTGCTGGATTTGGAAAAAGTTTAAATTGAGACGTTATAGATGCTTCTTTTGTAGATAATAATGTATTGGTAATATCAAAAACACGTACATGTCCCGTACTAGAATTACTTAAATTTGAGCCTATAGCAACAATAGTTCCCTCTGCAGAAAGACTCACACCAATACCAGACTGATCGCCTGCCATTTCTCCATCTATATCTTCACCAATTTGTCTCCAAAGATTATTTTGATTTTGATATATACGAACACTACCAGATGAAATTCCATTATCATTATTAAGTCTAGCGCCTACCGCTAAAATAGATCCATTCCTAGATAAACTTACGCCTCTACCAAACTGATCGCCTGCCATTTCTCCAGTAATTTTATTTCCTGTTTGCACCCAGTTTTCTCCTACATTTTTATAAACAATAACTTGGCCCGTTTGATTATTATCTACACTGTCTATCATAGAAGATATTGCTACAACCGTACCATCACCAGAAAGACTTAACTCTCTGCCAAATTGATCACCTAGCATATCACTAGTGATATCGTCACCTATTTGATTCCATGATTCTTGTAAGTTTTTATATACACGAACATGGCCAGATAAAACACCATCACCAATATCAAAAGGAGTCCCTATAGCTACTGTATTTCCATTATCAGATAAACTAACAGTAGTTCCTAAAACATTGGCAGTTATTGCATCATTAATTGCGCTACCTATCCTACTCCAAGTATTACCTTCATTTCTAAAAATATTTACTTGACCAGAATTAGAATTTGTAGTGCTATTAAGATTTGAGCCTATCGCTATTATATTTCCATTACAAGAAAGACTAACACTACTTCCAAAAAAACGTTGTGAACTACTTCCATCAATATCCTCACCTACTTGTAACCATACACCATTATTATTTTCATAAATACGTACATGACCAGAATTATTATTGTTGTTACTAGCACCTATAGCAACTATTCTTCCATTACAAGAAAGACTAACACTACTTCCAGAAAGATCACCTGCACCTTCTCCATTAATATCTTGACCTATTTGGGTCCATACGCCATTAATGTTACGATAAATACGTACATGTCCAGAATTAGTACCATTTCCATCATTATCAAAAGCACCAATAGCAACAGTGCTACCATCTGAAGATATACTAAGATTTGTACCAAAAAGATCACCTGTAGCCTCTCCATGAATAGTTTGACCTATTTGGATTTGTCCAAAGGCTATAAAAGGAAAAAGAATAAAAAGTAATGGAAATTTCATTTTACCATTATGTTTATGTAAAGAACGGAAATATTTATTATTAATAAAAAATTGTTTAATTAAATATTTATTTAACATTAAAATAATACAGATAGATTAAACAAAAATGGTATAATTCTTAAAAAAAACTTAAATTTAATGTAACAATATGTAAAAAGTTGCGTCTTTATGTAAGACATAACCTATGAATTCTATTAAAAAATTAAATAAAACTACGATTCTTTTCATCTTAATATTCATATTAGGACTCGTTGTCATAGGCGTATATATTAACAATTCTTTCAATAAAGATGGAAATCACACCTCTACTCCTTCTTCTAAAATAGAAAACATTGCTAGTTAAAAATAAGTAGCTATATCTAAAGTTTTCATTTCTACTTTTTTAAAATAATCTACTTCAATATTTTCATAAATCCAGTTATCAACATATAATATATATATCATTTTCTTTTCTTTAAAAATTTAAAAAAATATGATGATTATAATAGGGTGTGAATAGCGGTATAACTTTTTGATCATTTTTTTTGATTTGTCACTTACTATGAGTTATTCACTGCTTATGAAAAGTAAATTACTATTGTATGTCTTGATAATAGGTGTTTTATAAATAGCTATTCACAATTGTTGAAAACCATAATTGACACTATTTTGAAGATAATTTAGGTTGTTAGTTATTAAATATTAGGTGAAAAATGATGGATATAATTGATAAAAACTAATCAAATAAAAAGTTGTGAGATTCTTATAGAGCCTGTATTGTAAAAAAATAGATAGTATCCAATTTCAGTTATTAATATATTTTAAAAGTTATTGACAACTACTATTCACAGTTTATAAACAAGCATTGGGTATGAAACTATAATCAATCAGTATTGTTTATTAAAAGTGTATACGCTTTCGCGAAAGCGTATATATTAAACCTTAGAGTTTATATAAATTTGCAAAAACAAATACAACAAACTCATGAAAATTGCCATTGGAAATGATCACGCAGGTCCAGATTACAAACACACAATTGTAAAGTATCTAGAAAGTGAAGGACATGAAGTAACAAATTATGGAACAGATACTACTGATAGTGTTGATTATCCAGATTTTGGACATCTAGTTGCAAAAGATGTTGAAAATGGTGTTGTAGATTTTGGAATTGTTATTTGCGGAAGCGGTAATGGTATTGCAATGAGTGTCAATAAGCATAAAAATGTGCGTGCTGCTCTTTGCTGGATGAAAGAAATCGCAGAATTAGCAAGAGAACATAACGATGCAAATGTCATTAGTATTCCTGCTCGATATACTTCAGAAAATCAAGCATTAGAAATGGTTAAAACGTTTTTAACTACAGCATTTGAGGGAGGACGTCATCAGCGTCGTGTAGATAAAATATCTCATTGTTAATTTTCTAAAAAAACCGCTTTGCGGGTATGATATGCAAACCAAGCCACTTTTTTTTGAAGTAAAATCATATACAGATCTTAGTAGGGATGAGTTATATGCAATACTTCAATTACGTGCTGAAGTTTTTGTGGTTGAACAAGATTGTGTATATCAAGACATAGATGGTAAAGATGATATAGCATTACATATATTAGGGTATAAGGATAAAGAACTTGTTGCATATACACGTATTTTTCCGCCAAAAACGTATTTTGAATATGCAAGTATTGGTAGGGTAGTGGTACGCGCTTCAGAACGTAAGTTTAAATATGGATATGATCTTATGAAAAAATCTATCGAAGCCACAGAAAAAGCATACGCGACAACTACTATTAAAATTTCAGCACAAACGTATTTAAAATCATTTTATAATAACCTAGGATTTAAAGAAGTAGGAGAGGGGTATCTCGAAGATGGAATCCCACATATCGGGATGATACGAACGTCTTAAGACTATTTCTTATACGTTACACGTTTATCAAAAGGAAGCCCTAATTGGTAACTAAGTACATCGGTTTTAGTTTCATCAATAATATCTAGCCCAAATTCAATTTTACTAGGATCATCATATAAAAAGGTTCCAAATAAACGATCCCAAATGGAGAGTATATTTCCATAGTTCGTATCGGTCCATGGCATTTCTCTATGGTGATGAAAGCGATGCATTCCTGGTGTTACGATCACATAACTCAAAGCCTTATCTAGTTTTTCTGGGATAGTAAAACTCGTATGTGTCCAATAGGTAAAAAGATCGTAATGATACGGTATAAAAGATAAAATGAAATAGGCATTCCAGTAATAAGCACTGCAAACAATGCTGCTATTTCCCTCATAATAAAATCTATAGGATGATGTCTTGTTCCAGAAGTAACATCAAGATGTGTATCACTATGATGTACGGTATGTAAATGCCACAACCATTTATTTTTATGAAGAAAGTAATGTACTCCGTATTGTGCAATAAGATCTAGAAGCAGGAGTGATATAATAAGTTCTATCCATACAGGAGCTTCAAACCAATGTAATAACCCAAATTGAACCTCTTGTCCCCATAAGAAAATACCAGCGGTAGCAATCCCAAAAACAGTATTAATAACCATGGTAAATGAAAGAAGTGTAAGATTAGTTCGAGCGTGTCTCCATTTTTTATAACTCTTTTTTTGAAAAGGATAATACCCTTCTAATATCCAAAAAAGAGTGATAACAGTTATAAGCCAAATCAACTTTTGCCAGATAGGCATTGATTCAAAAAAATAAAGAAACGCTTCCATTTATTTCTTCTTTTTCTTTTTGACGTATGTTACCAGAATTTCAACGCGTCTATCTAGTTTTGTATCTCCACCTAAAGGGTATTTGCTTCCAAAACCTTCATAACGCATTCGTTTTTTAGAAACCCCATTTTTAGATAGATAATCATACACAAATTTTGCGCGAGATAC
Source organism: uncultured Dokdonia sp. (assembly GCF_947492535.1). Taxonomy (GTDB): domain Bacteria; phylum Bacteroidota; class Bacteroidia; order Flavobacteriales; family Flavobacteriaceae; genus Dokdonia. The sequence goes on from NZ_CANLNH010000002.1 coordinate 301,345, forward strand.
AGATAGGTTACGTTTACCTGTTTTTAAATCTATAGCATCACGACCTCTCCCTATACAACAGACATGTCCTTGTATTTTAAAAATGATATTATCATTTTCTTTAAGAAACTTTGCAAGTTCTCTTAAACTTTTATAAGAGCTTCCTTTTATATAGCTATAATTAATTTTAAAGAGAATATTTTCCAATAAAATACGATCTCCTTTTACAATAGTATCTGTAAAAGATTTATAACGCTTTTCCTCAACAGCTTTAACAAGTTCTTTTTCTGTTTTTTCTTCTTCGGGCGTTACAATTTTAGGTTGCGCAATAGAAACAATAATTTCTACTTTACGATTAAGCTTACGTTGTACTTCATTTGTGATATCATCTAGTCGGGTAAGTAATAATTCTCCTTTCCCATCAGAATTTTTAATAATAGTATCTGAGATACCTTGAGCAGAAAAAATAGCTTTAATAGCATCTGCACGTTGTTGAGAAAGCTTTTTATTATAGGCATCGCTTCCTCGGTCATCACAATACCCATAAATAGAAATATCTTCTATTTTATCTTTAGGTAAGCTCGCAATAAAACGGTTAAGTTTTGCAGTTTCTATCTTAGTTATGTCATATTGATCTGTATCAAAAAAAGTCTCGTGAGATCTATCTACTTGTGCTATAGAAATCGCAGAGTATAGTAAAAAGACAATATGTATATAAAATTGCTTAATAGTTTTATTTTAAAGTGTTTTCATAACGTTTAGTATCATTAAGAATACTAACAGCTTCGGCAATTTCTTTATTGTTTAGTAGTTGATATTCATACAATCCATCACGATAGAAATAACGTTTTACAATCTCGTCAATGAGTAAATTTTGAATTTCTTCTTGACGATCATCTAGTTCTTTATTTTTAGCTTTCTCTATAGTACTTTCCAATTGATTGTATATAGAAGAAACCTCATCTTTTAAGTCGTCTTTTTCTGCTTGTTGTAACGCTTTCGCGAAAGCAACCTCAGTTTCCGTTTCAAATTTGAACTGCGTCTTTTTTAGGAACTTCTTGAAGTCTTCATAATCAGTATCTGTAAAACGAAACTCATCTAAGTTGGCATATTGATGTTTATAATAATACTCTGTAGCATATTCAAAAATGGCATTGTCTTTACTTAAAGCTTTTGTAATAGGGCTCATTTTTGCAGAAGCTATTTCAATATCTGGAAAAACACCACCACCATCAAAAACCTTACGACCATTTTTTGTTTTAAATTCCTTATAATCTTGTGCATCTGTACGTACAGCATTTCCTTTTTCATCTCTGTTCCAATAATCTAATGCTTGTATACAACGACCACTCGGTGTAAAATAACGAGAGATAGTTACTTTAAGCTGTGTGCCATACGTAAGCGGTTTAGGGCGCTGTACAAGTCCTTTTCCAAAACTACGAGCTCCTATGACAACCGCGCGATCATAATCCTGTAATCCTCCAGATACAATCTCACTTGCCGAAGCACTGCGACCGTTAATTAATACAGCTAATGGAATTTCTGTATCTACAGGCTCTTCTTTAGTTTTATAGGTTTTATTGTATTTTTTTACAACAGATTTTGTCGTTGTGATTACTTCTCCTTTTGGTAAAAACAAATTACAAATACGAATCGCTTCTACGAGTAATCCTCCTCCATTACCTCTAAGGTCAAGGATGATTTTTTCAGCACCATCATTTTTAAGACTAATAAGTGCTTCTTTTACTTGGGCAGATGCTTTTTTATTGAATTTTGTTAAAACAATATATCCTGTGTTTCCATTAACGAGTTTATAGAAAGGAACAGCATCTACATCTACCTCAGCTCTTTTTATAGTGGCTTGTGCTGTTTTACCTTGTCTTAAGTATGTGACATTAAGATTACTTCCAGGAGACCCTTTTAGTAAATCACCAGCATCTCCTTCAAAGTCAGCGACCGAGATATCACCAATTTTTATAATTTGATCACCCGCTTTAAGACCTGCTTTGTCAGCAGGATATCCTTTACGAGGCTCTATAATAGTCATCACCTTATCTTTGGTACGAACGGTAGATCCAATACCAGAATACTCTCCACTTCTATTAATTTTTGCATCTTCTACCTCTTGCTCTGTCCAGTATTTTGTATACGGATCAAGATCATCAAGCATACCCTCAATAGCGGCATCCATGAGTTCTGCAGGATTGGTTTCATCTACATAATTCATATTTAACTCTTTAAAAAGAGTTGTAAAAATTTCTATTTGTTTAGCAATTTCAAAAAAATCGCTTTTAAAACTTACGGTTGTAAAAAGGAGAACAACAGCAATAACGGAAATACTAATTTTCTTTTTCATAGACTCATACTATCTTCTATATGACTAGGGTTTTAGCACATAATACACCTAGTATATATGTAAAACCCAACATCGGTATTTATATTGTTTACGCTTTCGCGAAAGCGTACTATTTCTTTTTTCTTTTCTTGATCCAACGGCGAATTATAAGAACCCCGAAGACCACTAAGATAATAAAAGGCCAGACGTGTAGCAACCCAAGGAAAAATTCTGAAATACCGTTCCATCCATTTTTGAGTGCATTTGTCATTTTACGCCCATAAGAAACGGTAATCCCTCTTTCTGAAGTGACCTTATAAAAGTAAATAGAGATAGTACTTTCTGAAACCTGACTTTGAAGGTATTGCAACCTTCCTTCTCGAGCTTCTATTTCTTCACGTATTTTTGAGAGTTCGCGCTCTATCTCTAACATTTCCTTTACATTCCCAGCTTTAGAGAGTAATTCTAAATACCGTTTTTCTAAAGTGCGTTTTGCTTTAAGACGAGCGTTGAGATCTACAAATTCTTCAGTAACATCACGTTGCGAAATGGTCTTTTCTTCAAAATAGGAAACCCCATCAGAAATTGCTTGAATTACGGTATCAAAGTTTTCGGAAGGAATTCTTATAGAAAGATTATGATAATGAGCGTTGTAGTTTTTACCTGTATTATCACGTTGTACATATCCTTTTGCATTACGTACAGCGTCTAGTATTTTTTGATGTGTCTTTTCAAGATCTTGTGTTTCAAAACGAAGATTTCCTGTTTTGATAATTTTTTGAGAAGTGGTTTGAGAAGATCTAGGTGCCGTTGTTTTTTCTATAGTAACCACATCATCTAACATTTCAGCATTTAAATCAATATTTCGATTCCCAATAGGAGCAAAACTTTCAAAGGAAGTAGTTTCTTCTGCATATTCAACACTATCGTATTCTGAATTGCTACAAGATAAAAGAATAAAAAAACTAAGAAGGAGTAGTAGTAATCGCATCATTAAATCGTTTTAAGACCTTGATCATAGCGCGTTCCATTTCAGAATAGGTCACTACATCACGGTGAGTGTATATGATTAGCATTGCAAAAGTTGTGCCTTTTGTGTCTACTAGCTGTTTATGAGTGCGATAGGCTTCTCTCATTAATCGTTTAATACGATTACGAGTAACAGCCAATTTGTGATTTCGTTTTGATACAGAAACCCCTGTTTGTATTACAATTTCAGGATAGGGTAGCGGTGTTTCTAAATAAACAATTCGTAAAGGAAATGCTTTTACAGATGTACCTTCTACAAAAAGAGCATCAATAAGTTTTTTTGATTTTAGCTTTTCTTCTTTTGGAAATGTATGTGGTTGTGTCATTTTAAAATCTAGGATACAAAAGTATGCATTCTGTCTTTTGTATTATCTAGGTAAGTTAATAGATCTATTAGGTGTAAGTGTTACTTTATAATAGACGGTATTTCCATTTTTTAGATAAGAAACGACAGCGTTGTCTCCTGTTAATTCAAAGAGTGTTTGTAGATTTTTTTTGCTTGGTGCTTCTGTTACTTCGGGAGTTCTTTTATATATAGGGCTTAGTACTTCTCTATTTTGACCATTATCAATAAAACTAGTATAAAGACCGTCTCCATTACTTATAAGTGAAGCACTGAAATCTTTAAAATAAATACTGTCTAATTTGATGTCTGCATGAGTAGGATCTAATAGTAATTTAATGTTATAACCTGCACCACCCCCTTTAATTCCAGCAACCCATTTTGAATAGGTAGCTTCTTTAAAAGAAAGTGTCCCTTCTTTTTCAAAAGTAGCATTTTTATGACCTCCACAACTTGACATAATGATTGTTGCAATTATAGTAAAAGATGAAATAACTAGTTTCATAAGCTTTTTGTTTATTGATTATAGCAGTCAATATTGATGCCATAAGTTCAATGAGTAATCAACCGTATAAAACTAATTGAAATTATATACCCATACAACATTAATATTCTATATACATTTAATTATATAGAATGACACAGTGTATTGAAATACATAATTATGATATTAAATTCTAGGCCAGTTCTAAACCCAATAAAAGGAATCAACTCAAGAATAGCATATATAAAACCTAGCTTTTGAAAATAAAATTATGCAGATTTATCTATAAAAATCTCTGACAATTGATCCATAGTTACAGGTTTAATTAAAAAGTCTGTTACTAAGTTGATTGCTTTTGAACGCTCTATATCTGTAGGATTAATAGAAGAACTTACAATATATAGTGTAGAGTTTTTTAATTCAGGAAAATCATATTCACTAAGATTGCTAAGAAATTGCCAACCATTCATTATAGGCATATTTAAATCTAGAAGAATAACCTGAGGGATTTTTTGTTCTTCTAGCTTTTTTAAGGCTCCTACAAAATAATCTAGTGCTTCCTTTCCATTTTTAAATATGAGAAGGTTTTTCACAAGGTTTTTCATATCTAGTACCTTGGTGATGAGGTTAACATACATGTCATCATCATCAATGATGCATGCCATTTCAATTGGATATTTCATTTTAAGGGGTTAATGAAATTTATATTTAGTTATTTTTTATAATTGAACTGTAAATTTAGAACCTTTTCCAACGGTACTTTCTACAGTAATTTTTCCTCCTAAGGATTCTATTTGGCTTTTTGTTAAAAATAATCCTAATCCCGTTGCGTCATCATGGTTATGGAAGGTTTTATACATTTGAAAAAGCTGAGTTCCATATTTTTCAAGGTCTATTCCTAAGCCATTATCTTTGATGACAAGATAGTTTTTTTTATCTTCTTCGTATGTAAATATATTGATTTCTGGATCTCTATCTGGATGTTTATATTTAATAGCGTTGGTGATTAAATTATGAAGTATACTTTCTAAATATGCAGAGACATATGGAAACTCCTCTACTTCAGAAAATTCAGTATAGTAAACAACTCTATTTTGAATGCTTATTTGTCTTATAGAACCTATGACCCTTTTATATACTTCTTCTACATTTACAACCTCTTTTTCTTTATTAACGTTCGTTTGTAATGTGACAATTTCATTAAGGTGTTTAAGAGTAACATCTAGGTTCGTTGCTATTTTAGAGAAATTGTCAAAAAGCTCTTTTTGATCTTGATCTAAAGTTTTAGTGTCAAATAGGGCTGTAGTTAATTGTAAATTACTAACGTGTGATCTTAAATTGTGTGATACGATATGAGCAAAATTATACAATCGCTTGTTGTGGCCTTCTATAATATCTAACGAAGCTTCTATTTGAAGTTCTTTTTTCTTTTCATCATCTATACTTTGAAAAACACCTCGTATTCCTATAATTTCTCCTTCTTCGTTTTTTAAAGGTTTTCCATGAGCTTTTGCCCAGAAAACTTCTTTGGTGTATGTCACCATTTTAACCTCTGCCGAGAAAGACTCTCCTTGTGCACAAGCAAAAAACAAATTAGTTGCTTTTTGCATATGTTCTTCGGCATAAAATAAATAAGATTGATTTAAAGTAGGGATATAGCTATCTGGAACTTTGAGTATTTTCCTTGCTTGCTTATCAAAATAACTTTTTTTATTTACGAAATCTACACTCCAACCTCCAGCTTGTGTAAGATTAGAGATTTCTTCATAATAGAAATCGTCCATAGCAAAAAAACTTGCTTTTTCTTCTTGTACGCGTTTTAGGGAAGGGCGTAAATGTTTTTTTATAGATTTTAACTCCATGACAATTGAATGTTCAATGTCGTAAGTTAGCTAGTTTTTTTTGAATTTAGAGCATTTTTTAAAGAAAATTGGTTTTTTAGCGATACATATGTGTATTTTATCGATGTTTTAATGGTTTTAATGTAGAAAAAACAATCAAATTGTTAATTTTAAAATGTTGTTATTGGAGCTGTACGGTAAACTTAGCACCTTTTCCTAACTTACTTTCTATCATCAAAGAACCTCCCATAGCATCTATTTGACTCTTTATAAGGAATATACCTAAACCATATTCATCTTCAACATAAGAGTGGCTTGTGCGCGTTTTTGACACTAAATAATCTATTTTATCTTGTGGCAAACCAATACCATTATCTTTAACAACCAAAAACTTTTTTCTGTTTTCTTCATATGTAAATACATTGATTTCACACTCTCTTTCAGGGTGTTTGTTTTTTAAAGCGTTAATAATAAGACGGGAAAGAATATTTTTTAAATACGCAGGGATATATTTTATAAACTCAACCTCAGAAAATTCTGTATAATAAATAGCTCTTTGTTGAAAAGTAGATTTTTTTATTTCTTGAACAACTTCTTGAAATAGCTCTTTTATAACAATGTACTTGGCTTGTTTATCAACATTGTGTAACGTTGCAATAGTAGTAAGATGTGCTAATGTACATTCTAAATTATGACTGATGTTTTTTATGTTTGTGACAAGCTCTTCTTGATCTTTAGTTAAGGTTTCTACATCCATTAGCTTAGAGGTAAGCTGTAAATTACAAACTTGAGCATGAAGATTATGACTTACAATATGTGATAATTGATATAACCATTTATTATGCTCTTCTGTATATTTAAGAGATTTTAATAGTTTTAATTCCTGTTTTTTTTCTGCCTCAATATTTTGAAAAACACCACGTATTCCAATAATGTCTCCTAATTCATTTTTTATAGCTTTTCCTTGTGCTCTAGCATAAAAAGTTTTTCCTTGAAAGGTTCTCATTCTTAATTCTGTTTTGAATGATTCTCCTTGGGAGCATACGTTAAATAGTGTTGATGCTTTTTCTAAATCTTGTAGATCAAAAAAGCGATATCCATTTTTTAAAGAAATTGAATAATCTGGAGGGATGTTTAATAATTTTCTAGCTTGTAGGTCAAGATGAGATTGTTTTTTAATAAAATCAACCCCCCAACAGCCAGAAGCTGTTCCGTTTGAAATATCACTATAACGAAAACTATCACATAAATAATTTAGATAATTTGAAGTGTCTTTTTTTGCAGTAAATACACTAAAGCGATTACGTCTTTTTAATAACATATACTATGATTTGGGAACCATAATATATTTAAATTCTCTAATAAAAACTAATATTTATACACCTTTGTTGTTGATATACAGTAGTTTAGAGGTGAATCCGTATCATCTTTACGTATTTCCCTTACCTCAGGCTCAAACAGTGAAACCCCTACTTTTACAACCTCTTTTTTGCATCCAGAAAGGAATCGATCATAAAAACCTTTGCCATACCCAACCCTATTCCCCTGGAGGTCATATGCTAATAATGGTATGAAAACGACGTCTATTTTTTTTGAGTCAATTTCAATACCATCTTCAGGTTCAGGTATTCCATATTCATTTACAATAAATCGAGTTGCATCCGTCAGTAAATAATGCTTCATATGATGTGTTGTAAAATCACTTTTAGAAATAAGTATATGTTTATCTTTTCCTTGAAGGATATTTAAAATATAGGAAGTATCTACTTCTTTTTGTTTGACAATAGGTAAAAAAATATGATAATATTGATGGTCCCATATATCTAACTCAAGAGCGTGGTTTGCTATAGAAAGACTTTTTGTGTCTATTTGTTCTTCCGATAAATTTGCTCGGAGTTCTTTATACTTCTTCCTCAGCTTCTTTTTTTCCATGCCCAGCAGTTTTAGTGGTAGAAATATTAAAAATAGCATCTCCTTGGTATACGAGTGAGGCTTCATTTACATTGATAATATACCCATCATGCGGTGCATTTACAGGATATCTGAACTTCCCATAAGGATCTGTTATGGTAGCGATATGCTCTCCTTTAGAGATATACTGTCCGCATATTACTTTTACATGCATTAATCCGCTATACTTTGCACGCATCCACTTGGTAGCTTCTACAAGCACAGAAGGCTTATTTATAGAAGGAACTTCAATAGCAGATCGTAACATTCCTAAGTGATTTAAAAATCGAATGGCACCATCCACTCCCACTTTTGCAATTTCTTTATCACTTACCTTAGATTTCCCCCCTTCAAACAATAAAACAGGAATCCCTAACCTTGAACAGGTAGCGCGGTAGGATTTTGGGATCGTTTTAGAATGTAATGTAAAAGGAGCATTAAAGATGTCGGCAAATTCTACAGCTGTTTTATTTTGAGGTTCTATGCGTATTTGAGCTGCGTTAAACCTACTGGCACCTCCCGTATGAAAATCTAAGCAATAGTCTGCAATAGGAAGAATTTTTTTTACAAATTGATAGGCAAACCTACTCGCTAAAGATCCTCTAGGATTACCAGGAAATACACGATTTAAATCTCTACCATCAGGAAAAGCACGTTTCATATCTAAAAACCCAAAAATATTCAGCACAGGAATACAAATAATGGTTCCTTTTTTAGGCTTATTTATTTTTTTAGCGATAAGCTGACGTACAATTTCTACTCCATTGATCTCATCACCATGAATACCTGAGGTTATAAGTATCACCGGTCCGGGTTTTTTAGAACGCTCTACAATAACAGGAATTTCAACAGATGAGGTTGTATATAGTTTGGCAAGATTAAAGTTAATAGTAGCACTTTCTCCGGGTCCTACTTTTTGTCCTAATAAGGTTAATATATTTTCAGTATCTATAAATGCCATGTATCTCTTTATGTATTTCGCTCAATATAGGAAATTATTGCTGTCGCTATGTCTGTTCCGGTGGCTCTTTCTATTCCTTCTAATCCAGGAGAAGAATTTACCTCAAGAATAAGAGGACCTCTTGTACTTTGTAGCATATCAACGCCAGCAACGCCAAGTCCCATAGCATCTGCAGCTTTAATAGCAGCATATTGTTCGGCTTCAGAAAGTCTAATAATTCGTGCGGTGCCTCCTCGATGTAAATTGGACCTAAACTCTCCTTCCTTTGCTTGACGTTTCATCGCACCTACAATCTTACCGTCTACAACAAAAGCTCTTAAATCTGCTCCTTGTGCCTCTTTTATGTATTCTTGTACAATCACTCTGGCTTCAAGACCATTAAAAGCTTCAATAACAGACTCGGCAGCATTTTCTGTTTCGGCAAGTACAACTCCTAATCCTTGTGTTCCTTCTAATAGCTTTATAACTAAAGGAGCTCCACCCACATGTTGTATTGCTTCTTTTACGTCTCTAGAGTAATTTGTAAAAATAGTTTTAGGAAGTCCTAATTTAGATTTAGAAAGAATCTGTAAACTTCGCAATTTGTCCCTACTTTTAATAAGAGAGTCTGAGGTAGTTGTCGTAAAAGTACCCATCATTTGAAACTGTCTCACTACGGCTGTTCCATAATACGTGATAGATGCACCAATACGAGGAATAATAGCATCTGTAGTATCAAGATGACGCCCTTTGTAATACACAGTAGGATTCTTTTTTTGAATAATAAGGTCACATTTTAAAGGGTCAATTACCTCTATACTATGACCTCTTTGCAAGCCCGCTTCTACAAGTCGTTTTGTAGAATACAGATGTGCATTACGAGAAAGTATTTTCAAATTCATGAAAGAGACATTTTAAACATGGAATTCTGTAGTAAGCGTCATACGATCTTAACAGAAATCATTTCTGCAATTTACATATTTCTTGAATGTGTTTTTTACCGCTTGGAAGGATTCTTTATACGCTTTCGCGAAAGCGTACTTTTTATGTATATCATCTAGTGTCTATGCAAGAGAATCTATATCTTTGAGTATGGAGCTTTCTCAACTCGACATACAATTAAAAACACTCCCAACAAGCCCTGGAATATACCAGTATTACGATAAAGATGAAAAATTACTCTATGTAGGTAAAGCAAAAAATCTTAAGAAAAGAGTCCTCTCATATTTTAATAAAACGCTTGATAACGGTCGTATTCGTACGATGGTTAAAAAAATACATGAAGTACGCCATATTGTAGTAGAGACTGAGACCGATGCATTACTGCTTGAGAATAATTTGATAAAAAAATACCAACCTCGGTATAACGTACTTTTAAAAGATGATAAGAGTTATCCCTGGATTTGTATAAAAAATGAACGTTTTCCTAGAGTATTTCCTACTCGACGTTTGATTAAGGATGGCAGTGAGTATTATGGTCCGTATACGAGCATGAAAACAGTCAAGACATTACTTGATCTTATTAAAAGTTTATATAAGCTTAGAACGTGCAATTATGATCTCTCTAAAGAAAAGGTAGCAGCTGGAAAATATAAAGTATGTCTTGAGTATCACTTGGGTAATTGTGAAGGCGGATGTGAAGGAAAACAAACCGAAGAAGATTATCACAAACATGTAGAACATATCCGTCAGATCGTACGAGGAGATTTTAAGGAATCGTTACATCAGTTTAGAGATCAGATGCAAAAACATGCAGCGGCTATGGAGTTTGAAGATGCGCAACGTATCAAAGAGAAACTAGACATACTTGAAAATTACCAAGCAAAAAGTACTGTAGTAAATCCTAAAATTACCAATGTAGATGTGTTTTCTATTATTAGTGATGAAGGCTATGGGTATGTAAATTTCTTGCAATTATCACATGGAGCGATTATACGATCGCATACACTAGAACTTAAAAAACGACTTGACGAGACAGATAAAGAGTTATTGGAGTTAGGGATTATAGAAATTCAGCAGCGGTTTGACTCACAATCTAAAGAGATTTATGTGCCTTTTGAAGTCGATCTTGGTGATGCAATAAAAGTAACAGTCCCTAAACTGGGCGATAAAAAGCGCATTTTAGAACTTTCTGAACGCAATGCAAAGTATTATAGGATGGAGCGTTTTAAGCAAACTAAAATCGTTGACCCTGATCGTCATACCAATCGTATTATGGCGCAAATGAAAGTTGATTTACGACTTTCTGAAGAGCCCAGACACATAGAATGTTTTGATAACTCAAATATACAAGGTACAAATCCCGTGGCAGCATGTGTGGTTTTTAAAAATGGAAAACCTAGTAAAAAAGACTATCGCAAGTTTAATATAAAAACGGTAGAAGGCCCTGATGATTTTGCGAGTATGGAAGAAGTTGTTTTTAGACGGTATAAAAGACTCCTTGAAGAAGATCAGCCCTTACCACAACTAGTGATCGTAGACGGAGGAAAAGGACAACTTTCAAGCGGTTTAAAAGCATTAGAAACATTAGGCTTACGAGGTAAAATAGCCATTGTAGGGATTGCAAAACGACTGGAAGAAATATATTATCCTGGTGATAGTATTCCGTTATATCTGGATAAAAAAACAGAAAGCCTTAAAATCATACAGCAATTACGTAATGAAGCGCACCGCTTTGGGATTACATTTCATAGAAATAAAAGAAGCAATGCTGCGTTAGGTACAGAGCTAGAAGAAATCCCGGGTGTTGGAGAAAAAACAATTGTGACATTACTAAAGCATTATCGCTCTGTTTCTAAAGTAAAAGAAGCGAGTAAAAAGAGTCTTACAGAAGTAGTTGGAACAGCAAAAGCGGCTATAATTTATAATTATTACCATATAAAAGAATGAAACTAAAACTTACTTTTTTGTTCCTATTTGCTGTACTTTCTTTAAGTGCTCAAGTAGGTAATGAAAAAGATGTAAAAGTAGGACTTGTTTTAAGTGGAGGAGGAGCTAAAGGACTTGCACATGTAGGTGTTCTTAAAGTATTAGAAGAGGCAGGTGTAAAAATAGATTATATAGCAGGCACAAGTATGGGAGCTATCGTAGGAGGATTGTATGCTTCTGGATATAGTGCCACACAATTAGATTCCCTTTTTAGAGCTGTAGATTTTGACAAAGTCATTCAAGATGAGTTGCCACGTAAGGCAAAGACATTTTATGAAAAAGAGGCTTCAGAAAAGTATGCGATTTCATTACCATTTGATAGTTTTAAATTGTCGCTCCCACAGTCTATTTCTAAAGGACAGAATACGTATAATCTATTAATACGTCTTTTAGAACATGTAAATGGCATAGATGATTTTACACAATTACCTATTCCGTTTTTTTGTGTTGCTACAGATATAGAAAAAGCAGAACAAGTTATTTTAGACACAGGGTTTTTACCAGAAGCTATAAGTTCTAGTGGCGCACTTCCTACATTATTTAAACCTGTAACTCTAGGCGATAGAATGCTTATTGATGGAGGGGTTTTAAATAATTATCCGGTTAACGAGCTTCGAGCCAAAGGCGTTGATGTGATTATAGGGGTAGATGTACAAGATGGACTTCGTGAGAGAGATCAACTGACTACGGCACCAGATATTTTTTTACAGATCAATAATTACCGTACTATAAAGGAAATGGAAGGAAAACGCGATAGTACAGATGTGTATATACGCCCTGACATTAAAGATTTTAGTGTGGTCGATTTTGATCAAGCAAATGTGATTATTGATCGAGGAGAGACGGAGGCATTAAAGCAATTTGATGCCTTAAAGGACATTGCAATGCGGCAGGGTACGCTTTCGCGAAAGCGTATGAAGGAACCTAAATTAAAAGATAGCATCAAGATAGATGCTGTTGTAATTCGGGGAAATAAAGATTATACACGATCGTATATTTTAGGGAAATTACAGTTAGATCTTCCAGTTACATTAGACTATGAACGTTTCAGTAATGGGATTAATAATCTCGCTGCAACGGCAAATTTTGATCGTATAGGACATCGATTTGACAAGATACCTGAAGGGACATTATTAAACATAGATGTTCAAGAGTCTAAAAGCAAACAATCTATAGGTTTAGGATTACATTATGATGATTTATATCGTAGTGCAGCGCTAGTAAATTATACTAGAAAACGTATTCTTTTTGATAATGATATCGCTACGTTTGATCTTATCATAGGAGATAATATTCGATATGCATTTAACTATTATATAGATAAAGGATATTATTGGAGTGTAGGCATACGATCTACGTATAATACATTTAATAAAGGCGTAAGTGCTCGACTTGTAGAAGAAGTTAGTAATGCTGATTTAGCTGGACTTAGTCGCGTTACATTAGACTATCAAGATCTTACCAATCAGATTTATTTACAAACACTTTTTGTAAAACAATTTTCTTTAGACTTGGGCATACAACATAAGTTTCTTGATGTAGAAACCGAAACAGTAGATGACGATGATGATATACCAGGTTCTGTTTTTGAAAAAAGCAATTTTTTTGGAGCCTATGGGCAGTTGCGATATGATTCTTTAGATAATAGATACTTCCCAAAATCTGGAGTGTACTTTGATGGTGATTTTGATTTGAATTTATATTCTTCAGATTTTAATGATAATTTTACGGAGTTTTCAATTGCAAACGCTTACTTTCTGTATGCAGCAAGTATTGCCAAAAAGTGGACATTTTTAACAGAGTTAAGTGGTGGTTTTAAAATAGGCGGTGAAGATGTGCGATCTCTTGATTTTTTTCTAGGCGGATATGGCAATAAAAAGATCAATAATCTAGTTCCCTTTTATGGATATGATTTTATAAGTATTGCAGGAGACGGGTATGTAAAAGCAGGGTTTTCTGTAGATTTTGAATTTCTTAAAAAGAATCATTTTAATATAGGTGTAAACGTTGCTAATGCGGGATATAATCTCTTTACTTCAGAAGAGTGGCTTACGCGTCCAGATTTTACTGGATATGCATTAGGATACGGGATGGATACATTTTTAGGACCCCTTGAATTAAAGTATACGTACAGTCCTGAGATCAAAACAGGTGAATGGTTTATAGCTATAGGATTTCAATTTTAATTAAAAATTGATTGATTTTAAGTTAAAATTTTATATAATTATCAATTTTTTAACATAATCAATTAAAATAATGGCACGTTATGTGTGTTTTCATAATAAATGTTTAACTAAAACCTATTTATTATGAAGATCATCATCACAACTATCGCCGCCGCAACTATTTTACTAACTAGCTGCACAAACAAGCAAAAAGAAGTAACTCCTAAAAACGATACCACTACTTTAGAGACTAAGAGTGAGGTTACCTCTGAAAAACCATTATTAGCACAATTAGATGTTCCAAAAGAAGCTCCTGTTGCCTCTGTATTTTATGTAAACGCAACAAGTGGTCTTTCATTACGATCAGGAACAAACTTACGTTCAAAGAAAATTTTGACACTTCCCTACGGATCACAAGTAAAACATATGAGCTCGCCAGAACATACAACAATGACTATTGCGGGTATTACTGGAGATATGATTGAAGTAGAGTATCAAGGAGCAAGAGGCTTTGTTTTTGATGGATATCTTACTCGATTAGCGCCTCCACAAGATGGAGAATCTGTAGAAGGATATGCAAAGCGTATTTCAACAAAAGATCATGCGGTAAAGGTTAGTAAGGTTAAAAACCCAAAAGGAGAAGCATTTGGTATTACAACACGTATAGAACTACCAGCTTCTAATTGGACAGAAGCCTATAGAATTACAAAAGAATTATTTGATTTACCTAAAAGTTTACAACCTGATTTAGTTTCAAAAAAGAAATCTGAAGTTGTGGCTAATGTAAATAAAAGAGAAAAAACATTTAAAGATGAGATCGCAGTACATAGAGGCACCGCATCAGAAATTACATCTATCGTGTATACATATCAATTAAGAGGTTATAACAGAAGTGTTACCATTGCAAAAGATAAAAAAGGATTTATTGTAAAGGAAGTTGAGGTTTCGAAGTAATTATGCTCATTTTTATAGCACAAAAAAAGCGTTCTTTAAGAACGCTTTTTGCTTTTTATAGTATATCTCTTACACTTCAGAAACACGTAATGTATTTACCATACCTTTTTCTACAATAGGCATTGCTGCTAGACTAATAAGCATGTCTCCTTTTTTTACAAATCCCATCTCGTGGGCAATTTTATTTACATCTTCTACCGTTTCATCAGTACTAACATATTTATCATAAAAAATAGCTCTAACACCCCATAAGAGATTAAGTTGCGTTAAAATACGTTTATTTGATGTAAATACTAAGATATGTGCTTTTGGTCTCCAGGCAGAGATTTGAAAAGCAGTGTATCCACTATTGGTAAGTGTTGAGATTGCTTTTGCACTTATTTCATTTGCCATATGTGCTGCATGATAACAAATGGCTTTTGTAATGTATCTTTTCGTACGTATATGTGGTGGGTCCTGTGGCACTTGAATAAGTTCAGAATCTTCTACATTTTTGAGAATGGATGCCATTTTCTGGATGACCTGCACAGGATATTGTCCTACAGATGTTTCTCCACTAAGCATTACGGCATCTGCTCCATCCATAACAGAGTTTGCAACATCATTTACTTCTGCTCTTGTAGGAGTAAGACTAGAAATCATAGTCTCCATCATTTGAGTAGCAATAATTACAGGAATACGTGCTTTTTTAGCACGTAGCACAAGTTTTTTCTGAATAAGTGGAACTTCTTCTGCAGGGATTTCTACACCTAAGTCTCCACGAGCAACCATTAAGCCATCACAATACGCAATAATTTTATCTATATTTTCTACAGCTTCCGGTTTTTCAATTTTAGCTATGATAGGAATTTTATATTCTGAATGCTCATCTATTATAGCTTGTAATTGCTTTAAATCTTCTGCATGACGCACAAAAGAAAGGGCTAACCAATCTACTTTTTGGCTAATAGCAAAAATGGCATCTTTAACATCTTTTTCTGTTAGTGCAGGTAACGAAATATTTGTGTTTGGAAGGTTTACACCTTTTTTAGAACGTAAAGGCCCACCTTGTATAACTTTTGCTTCTACTTCGTTTTTACCATCTGTTTTTACTACTTCAAACATGAGTTTACCATCATCTAGTAAAATACGTTCGCCTTTTTTTACATCATTAGGAAACTGAGCATAATTCATATATACCCTGTCTTTAGTACCTTCAAACTCTTCCTTTGTAGAAAAGATAATCTTATCTCCAGGATTAACAACGACTTCTTCTTTCATACGACCTACTCTTAGTTTAGGTCCTTGAAGATCTGCAAGGATCGCTGTATTATGTTTGTATTTTTTGCTAAGATTACGAATCATTTTGATACGTTCTATGACATCCTCATAGTCTGCATGCGAAAAATTAATTCTAAAAACATCAACCCCTTCTTTCATCATTTTTAAAAGAGTCTCTTCTGTACTTGTAGCAGGACCTAAGGTAGCAACGATTTTGGTTTTTTTTCTAGTTGGCATTATTCAAAAATTAAGTTTTCTTTTGTTTTAAGTTGTTTTATATCAACAGTGTATGCGGTTACAATTTGTGGTATTTGGTTAAGCTCTTTTAGTGTTTTTGTTTGCGCAAACCCACTCCCTTCTTCACTTACTTTTAATAAATAGTCTACACGAGGTAAATCTTCTAAAAAAAAACGCCTTTCTATAGCAGTTTCAGATTCAAATAGACTGGAATGCGTATCAGTTCGCTCTTTTTTAATTTTTGTAAGATTACTAAAAAGATGATACGTTGCGTATTGTTTTTCGTTATGATATTCATATACTGGAAACTCTGCAGGGATAACATCATGACTTATTGTTAAATTGGTTCTACTTCTTTTGAGTCTAAGATTTAAATGCTTATTAAGTAAATAAGCAAGATAATAAGACTCTATAGCTCCATGTATAGCAATAAGTGTAAAGTCATAACCAAAATCATCTTCTAATACTAGCTTAAATGTCCCCATAAAAATGACTGCGAAATTTAAAGATACATAAAACTAACCTTATTACATATGGATATATGCGACAATCTTATATAAAAAGATACGCAAACGTTTGAGTTAGATAATTAAGCCGAAAGTTTTATACAGGAAGCGTGAAAGAAGTAATAGTTCCTTTATTCTGTGTACTTTCTATTGTTAAAATTCCATTGTGGATCTCTATAAATTGCTTAGATAAAATGAGACCTAAACCAGAGCCTTTTTCTTGTAAAGTTCCTTTTTGAGTTGTTATTTTAGTAACATCAAATAAAGAATTAAGATATTCTTCAGGCATACCAATACCATTATCTTCAATACTAAAAGAAAAGGAAGTATCTACTTTATTTAGCTCTATAACGACAACCCCATCAGGATGAGAATATTTTATAGCATTAGATAATAAGTTACGAACAACAGTCGCAATCATATTCTTGTCTGCCATTACTTTGACGTCTGTACTGGCCTCTATAACTATGTTTATATTTTTTCTAAGGGCTTGTTGTTTCTGTGTCTTTATTTGATCTTTTACAAGGCTAAGAATATCAATTTTTTGTGGCTCATAGTGAGTTTTACCTGTTTGGATTTTTGACCACTTCAATAAATTATCTAAAAGAGAGAGACTATTTTTACTGGAGTCCCCAAGAGCCTCTATGATCTGATTTGTTTGATTGTTTGGCTTCTGTTCTTCTTTTAAAAGATCTAGAAAATTAATAACAGAAGATAAAGGACTTCTAAGATCATGAGCAATGATGGTAAAAAATTTATTTTTTGTTGCAACAAGTTCTGATAGTTCCTTTTTTTGTTTAGCAATTGTTCTGTTTTTACGCTTATAAAAATATAGTTGAATAATAATAAAAAGCATAAAACTTAACAATAAGGTATACCATAAGATCATTAATAATAACAATCTAGGATTCCTTTTATAGGAATCTTTGTAGGCAGTTTCTATAATAAACTTTTTATTGAAAAATGGAATTTGTGTGCCTATAAAATCTTCATCCTTTAGATCAAAATTTCTCCAGTACTGTTCATCTTTTTTAGTATTGTATATTTTTTTACCGTCATATACACGTTCTCTATCAAACTCTACACCCGTAGACGTTTTAAATCTAAAAGTATATTGTGTAGTATCTATATTGCTATATACACGATCAATAATAGGTTTGAAATCTTTTATAATAGAAAAGTAGCCCATGTCCTTGTTAAGAGAACTATACGCTTTGAAACCAATAGGAAGCCCTACGCGACCTTCCACAATATTATATGGGTTAAAGGCGACATAGTCTCTTCTTTTTAGTTTCTTTTCCATGAGTTTGACCCCTTTTTCGCTTACAAGGTCTTTAATAGATGTTCCAATAAGATCGCTAGGATCTATTAGGTCTTTAGTAAAAGAATATTTAAAAAAATGTGTTGAATCTATATACGAAATAACATAACTATCATCTATTGGGAGACTAGATAACTGATAATCTACAAATTGATGAAGTGCTTCTTGAGAGGGAAATTCATTTGATAGTTTAACATATGAACGTATACCTGACATTAAAGTGGCATAGTTGTTCAGAGCATTTTGAAAATCGGATGCTGTTTTTTTGTTTAACTTTTCTAAACGTATTTTTCTGTTTTCTTTTTCTTTTTCGGTGATATATGAATCAGCCCAAAATACTAGAATACCACTTATTATAGCAAATAGTGCAAAAACAGAATAATATTTTTTAGGTAAACGAAAAGACATCTAGAGTTAGGGCTCTGTTAAACAACAAATGTAAATAAAATCTTAAAGACTTTCTTTATTTGTTTTCTATTTGTCGTTGAAACACGTAAAAAGACCGTTTAGATGCGATTTCTTCAGCCTTTTTCTTAGACGTTGCCCGTGCTTTCGCTATAATTTTACCGTCAATATATAATCGAACAGCAAAATGTTTAACGGTATCTTTTCCTGTATCTTCATAGGTGTCAAACTTAAAAGTTTTCTTTTCTTTTTGGCACCATTCTATAAGAACACTCTTATAACTTATAATTCTACCTTCAAGTTTTTCGATGTCTACATAAGGATTAATAACCCTCTTATAGATAAACTTTTTACAATATGGATAGCCTCTGTCTAAATATATTGCACCGATAAGTGCTTCGAATAAATTTCCATGAATATTAACTCCAAAATTCTCTTTTGGAATATTTGCTTTTACATATCGTAATAAATTGAGCTCATTACCCAATTCATTTAGGTGTTTTCTACTTACAACTTTAGAGCGCATTTTGGTAAGATATCCTTCATTTCCACCTTGAACAGCTTCAAAAAGATGTGCAGCGATAACAGCGCCTAGCATTGCATCACCTAAAAACTCTAATCGTTCATAATTTAAAGGGTTGCCATCTTCTTTTTTAAGTCCTAAGGATCTATGTGTAAAAGCCTTTTCATAATGGCTTATGTCTTTAGGTTTAAACCCCAAGATACTTTGCATGCGCATAAAAAAAATCCCGTTCGTATTTGAACGGGAAGAAAATATTTTTTTTATGGCGCTCATACTATTAAGCGTCTATTTTTTTGAATAGCACACAAGCATTATGACCTCCAAAACCGAAGGTATTACTCATCGCTACATTAATTTCTTTAGGTTGTGCCTCATTTAATGTAAGATTAAATGAAGAATCAATACGTTCGTCTACAACACTATGATTAATTGTTGGAGGCACTAAACTATGTTTCATAGCAAGAATAGAAGCAATAGCCTCTATCGCTCCAGCGGCACCTAAAAGGTGACCTGTCATAGATTTTGTAGAATTAATATTGATGTTTTTTGCGTGATCTCCAAAAACTTTAGAAATAGCTTTTAATTCGGCGACATCTCCTAAAGGAGTAGAAGTACCATGTGTATTAATATGATCTACGTCTTGAGGAGTCATTCCTGCATCACGTAAACAATTAAGCATTACACGTTCTACACCAATTCCATCAGGATGCGGTGCTGTCATATGATAGGCATCACTAGACATTCCTCCACCTACAACTTCTGCGTAGATATGAGCCCCTCTAGCTTTTGCATGTTCATATTCTTCTAATATCAATGCGCCTGAACCTTCTCCTAAAACAAAACCATCACGTGTAGCATCAAAAGGTCTTGATGCTGCTTGTGGATCGTCATTTCTAGTAGATAAGGCATGCATTGCATTAAATCCTCCCATTCCTGCTTGTGTCACAGCAGCTTCACTTCCTCCCGTTACAATGATATCACAATGCCCTAAACGTATATAGTTCATAGCATCGATCATTGCATTTGCAGAAGAAGCACAAGCAGAGACCGTTGTATAATTTGGTCCCATAAAGCCATGCTTAATAGAGATATTACCAGGTGCAATATCTGCGATCATTTTAGGAATAAAGAAAGGATTAAATCGAGGTGTACCATCACCTTGAGCAAAATTAATAACTTCATTTTGAAAAGTTTCTAATCCTCCAATTCCGGCACCCCAAATAACACCTACTCTAAATTTATCAACTTTTTCTAGGTCAATTCCAGCATCATTGATGGCTTCGTCTGAAGCCACCAATGCGTACTGGGCAAATTTATCTAACCTTCTAGCTTCTTTACGATCAAAAAAATCTAGAGCGTTAAAGTTTTTAAGTTCACAAGCAAATTTTGTTTTGAACTTTTCTGCATCATAATATGTAATAGGAGCACACCCACTTTTTCCTGTGGATAATCCATCCCAGTACTCTTGAATATTATTTCCTATTGGTGTAAGTGCACCAAGTCCAGTAACTACTACTCGCTTTAACTCCATAAATAATAAGACTTATTTTGCCTCTTCTATATATGATATTGCTTGACCTACGGTAGCAATGTTCTCGGCTTGATCATCTGGAATTTGAATATCAAATTCTTTTTCAAACTCCATAATAAGTTCAACAGTGTCTAGTGAATCGGCACCTAAGTCGTTTGTGAAGCTAGCTTCGGTTACAACTTCGTTCTCGTCTACACCTAATTTGTCTACGATGATAGCCTTTACTCTTGATGCAATGTCTGACATAATTTCTAAATTTAATTTTTTAATTAAGTGGCAAAAATAACAAACCTTTATGGTTTGATCACTATTGCCGCAAAAATATGAAGGTAATTTACGTAAATATTAAATAATTTCTCTAATAAAAACCTTCAAATTGTTAATAATAATCGTTTGTTTTGCACATTATAACAGTGTCATAAATATATGAAACGTATTGTAATTTTTGCTTCGGGTAACGGTACAAATGCCCAACGTATTATTAATCATTTTAAGGGTCGTACGGATGCTCAAGTCGTGCAAGTGCTCAGTAACAACAAGGATGCCAAAGTTTTAGAGCGTGCAAATAAGAGTCAAATAAGTGCCATTAGTTTTAACAGAACAGCACTCTATAAAACCGACGATATTGTACATCTTTTACAAGCAACAAAACCTGACTTAATTGTCTTGGCAGGATTTTTATGGCTTTTTCCAGAAAAAATAATTAATCTGTTTCCTGAGCAAATTATCAATATTCATCCTGCATTATTACCTAATTTTGGAGGTAAAGGTATGTATGGGAAGCATGTTCATGAAGCTGTATACGCTTTTGCGAAAGCGCATAAAGGGCAAAAAACCTATACGGGAATTACAATACATAAGGTAACACCAGAATATGATAAAGGAGATTATATCTTCCAAGAAAAAGTAGAAGTTACCCCAAAAGACACGCCAGAAACAATAGCCGAAAAAGTACATCAATTAGAGTATGAACACTTTCCTGTAGTAATAGAAAGGCTCTTATTTAATACGAAATAGAGATGAGATTTCCGCCTTCGCTGAAATTGAGAAATGAAAATATACCCGCTTACGGGACATAACAATGAGTAAAAAGAAAGAAAAGTTTTATGTGGTTTGGCAAGGTAAGAGACCAGGCATTTATCTTACTTGGAAAGACTGTAAGGCAATGATAGATGGTTTTGCAGGAGCACAGTATAAATCTTTTCCAACCTTTGCAGAAGCAAAAACGGCGTATAATAAAGACTATGCTGATGTAAAAGGAACTTCTAAAAAAAAGAAAGTGCTTACTCCAGAAGAAAAAGCCAAATATGGAGAACCTAATCTATATTCTATTGCCGTAGATGCTGCGAGTTCAGGAAATCCAGGCATTATGGAGTATAGAGGAGTAGATACACAAACAGTAAAGCAACTTTTTCATCAAGGACCTTTTAAACAAGGAACAAATAATATAGGAGAGTTCTTAGCGCTTGTACATGGGTTAGCATATCTAAAAAAAATAGGGAGTGATCGTATTATTTATTCAGATTCTCGTATTGCTATAGGTTGGGTGAAAAAGAAAGCCTGCAATACAAAACTTCAAGAAAGTCCTCGTAATAAAGAAGTATATGATCTTGTACGTCGTGCCGAAAAATGGCTAAAAACAAATACGTACACAACTACTATTGTCAAGTGGGAAACAAAAGCTTGGGGAGAGATTCCTGCAGATTTTGGAAGAAAGTAATTACTTTTATACCCTTTGATTTGTAATTTTTTTAAAATTTGCGCTACTAAACCCCCGCTATGAAGACATTGTTTTATCTTACTTTTTTTATGTTACTCTCTTTTGGTACAAGCACTCCAGAGAAATGGAAACTTAAAAAATCAAAAGATAATATAGAGATCTATACACGTGCATATCCAGATAGTCCTTTTAAAGAATTTAAAGCAACGTCTGTTATAGAGACTACTTTTGAAGAGTTATTGTTTGAACTATATGAAGCACCTACCTATACATCTTCTTGCGAATTTAACATAAGCTATCGTATTCCTAGTGATAAAGAAAACTCACGATTTTTTTATTATAAACAGGAAATGCCTTGGCCACTAAAAGATAGAGATGTAGTAACAGAGTTAAAACTAGTAGAACATACAGAAGATAGAATATACCTTTCTATAGAAACAGTATCTAATGTATTAGATGTTCAAGATAACTGTTTGCGTATTGAAAAACTTTCTGGGTTTTGGTTATTAGAGAAAGAAGAAGAGGGTATAAGAGCGACACAACAAATACATATGGACCCAGGAGGTAGAGTGCCAGCTATTATTGTAAACCCACTTATAGTAAAAGGACCTTTTAAGACATTTACAGAGCTACATCGTAAGCTAGATTCATATAAAGAAATGTCTCAAAATTGAGACAAGATTTCGTGTTTTTCTTTTTCTTTAAAACTATATCTTTGCAAAAAAACATAGATGAGTAAATTAGTCATTGTTGGAAGTTGTGCATTTGATGCTATAGAAACTCCTTTTGGTAAAACAGATAAGATTCTTGGTGGTGCTGCTACGTATATAGGTCTTTGTGCCTCACAATTTAAAAACGTAGATACCGCTATTGTATCTGTTGTTGGAGAAGATTTTCCACAAGAATATATAAACCTTCTGACTAATAGAAATATTAATATAGAAGGATTAGAAGTAGTAAAAGGAGGAAAAACCTTTTTTTGGAGTGGTAAATATCATAATGATATGAATACTCGTGACACCCTTGTTACAGAATTAAATACCCTTGGAGATTTTAACCCTCAAGTTCCTGCGAGTTATCAGGATGCAGAGATTGTAATGTTAGGTAACTTACAGCCTACTGTGCAACTTAGTGTCATTGAACAAATGACAGACCCTAAGCTAGTTATTCTCGATACTATGAATTTCTGGATGGATATTGCATTAGATGAACTTAAGACAACACTTAAAAAAGTAGATGTTATTACGATAAATGATGAGGAAGCTCGTCAATTAAGTGGAGAGTATTCTTTAGTGACGGCAGCTAGAAAGATTCATGAAATGGGTCCTAAATATGTAGTGATTAAAAAAGGAGAGCACGGAGCACTATTATTTCATAATGAAGAAGTGTTTTTTGCACCTGCATTACCACTAGAAGAAGTATTTGATCCTACAGGAGCAGGAGATACTTTTGCTGGAGGATTTGCTGGATTTTTAGCAAGTAGCGGAGATATTACGTTTGAAAATATGAAACAAGCATTGATTTATGGATCTTGTCTCGCTTCCTTTACCGTAGAAAAATTTGGAACAGAACGACTAGAAAACGTAACAACCGAAGAAATAAGAAAACGTCTGCAGCAGTTTAAACAGCTAACGCAGTTTGAAATAGAACTTAATTAATATAAATGCGCCCCAAATTTGGGGCGCATTTGCTTTTACTATAAAGTACCTACTATGAGTGATGCAATAAAGCATGAATGTGGAATCGCCCTTATACGATTAAAAAAACCACTTAGCTATTATAAAGAGAAGTATGGAACTGCTTTTTATGGAGTAAATAAAATGTATCTAATGATGGAAAAGCAGCACAACCGTGGTCAAGACGGTGCTGGTTTTGCAAGTATTAAGTTAGATATGGCTCCTGGGCAGCGTTATATCTCAAGGCAACGATCTACAGAACAGCAACCTATTCAGGATATTTTTGCTCAGATTAATGGTCGTATTAATGAAGTCATGACGGCAAATCCAGATCGTAAAGATGATGTAGAATGGCAAAAAAGCAATGTTCCTTATTTAGGCGAGGTACTTATGGGACATGTACGATATGGAACTTTTGGAAAAAATAGTGTAGAAAGTGTACATCCATTTTTACGCCAAAATAATTGGATGCATCGTAACTTGATTGTTGCGGGTAATTTTAATATGACAAATGTAAGCACGCTTTTTAATAAGCTTGTTTCATTAGGCCAGCACCCTAAAGAGCATGCAGATACCATTACTGTTATGGAAAAAATAGGGCATTTTCTTGATGATGAGGTGGCAAAATTATATAAGAAATTAAAAAAAGAAGGATATAACAAGCAACAAGCTTCTCCTCAAATAGCAGAACGATTAAAAGTTGAAAAAATATTAAAAAGAGCCTCAAAAGACTGGGATGGCGGTTATGCTATGGTAGGTCTTTTAGGTCATGGAGATGCATTTGTGTTAAGAGATCCTGCAGGAATACGTCCAGCATATTACTATGAAGATGATGAAGTAGCAGTGGTTGCAAGTGAACGTCCTGTAATTCAAACAGCATTTAATGTAGACTTTGATGATGTAAAGGAATTAGATCCTGGAAGTGCGCTAATAGTAAAGAAAAACGGAAAGTTAAGTATTAAAAAAGTATTAGAATCGCTTACGCGAAAAGCATGCTCATTTGAACGTATTTATTTTTCAAGAGGGAGTGATGCTGAGATATATCAAGAGCGTAAATTGTTAGGAAGACTTTTAATGCCAGAAGTACTTAAGAGCATAGATCACGATACTAAGAATACCGTTTTTAGTTTTATCCCTAATACAGCCGAAACTTCTTTTTATGGACTTGTAGAGGCTGCTCAAGATGAACTTAATAAACAAAAAGGAGAAGAGCTGTTAGCTTCAAAAGAAGACCTAGATAAGGAAACCGTTGAACGTATCCTTTCGCGAAAGCTAAGAACAGAAAAGATTGCGATAAAAGACGCAAAACTTAGAACCTTTATTACAGAAGATAGTAGTCGTGACGACCTAGTTGCCCATGTATATGACGTTACCTATGGCGTGATTCAACCTGAAGATAAACTTGTTATTATAGATGATAGTATTGTAAGAGGGACGACACTTAAAAAGAGTATTATTAAAATGATGGCGCGCCTTAATCCTAAAAAGATTATTGTTGTCTCTTCTGCTCCGCAAATACGTTATCCAGATTGTTATGGTATTGATATGGCAAAACTGGAAGACTTTATTGCTTTTAGAGCGGCAATAGCCCTTCTTAAAGAAAATGGAAAAGAAGCTGTTATTTCAGAAGTATATGAAAAATGCAAAGCACAAGTAGATCTTAAAGATAAAGATGTACAAAACTTTGTAAAAGAAATTTATGACCCTTTTACAGATCAAGAAATTTCATCAAAAATCTCAGAATTATTAAGTGATGAAACTGTAAAACCAGAAGTAGAAATCATTTATCAGACAGTAGAAAACCTTCATAAAGCATGTCCTAAAAATTTAGGAGATTGGTATTTTACGGGAGACTATCCTACCAATGGAGGGAATCGCGTTGTTAACCGTGCTTTTATAAATTATATGGAAGGAAATAGTGCCAGAGCTTATTAGATTGATCTTAAGTAAATCACAAATCTCATATTTTTTGTGTATTTGGTCTAAAAATCGTGTAGTTGGTCTAAAAGATGTTGTACGGTTGTAAATCAATATTATATTAGCAGAGCCATAGCATAAGTAGGTTAAGTTCATGGTAGATTTGGGGCAAAAAAAGGTGGAACTTTCCGCCTTTTTTTATGCCCAAAATTTTAAATAGAAAAGTAGATAATAAGTATAAAATATCGGCTTGTTATTTTTTTGAAGAGTTAAAATTTTCTGTCTACAGATTAATTTCAATTTACATACCTTTACAGAAACAGTTTTATAAGCCATGGGTCAACTCCTTTTTTGGGCAACCGTTTCAATTTTCTTTTCATTTTTATGTTCCATATTGGAAGCGGTATTGCTAAGTATATCTCCTACATTTATAAATATTAAAAAAAGTGAAGGCAAAGGGTATGCATCTAGTCTTGAAGAATTAAAAAAAGATGTAGATAAACCTCTTATTGCTATATTAACTCTAAATACATTAGCACATACTGTAGGTGCAATGATGGTAGGTAATGTTGCTGCAGATTTATATCCAGACTTTGAAATCTTAGGTGTAAATTTTGTTGGATTGGTTTCTGGTATCATGACGTTTCTTATTCTAGTAGCATCAGAAATTATACCTAAAACAATAGGAGCTACCTATTGGAAGCAACTTGCTAATTTTACAGCAAAAGCACTTAGAGCACTTATTTTTCCGCTCAAATGGACAGGAATCTTATGGTTGTTACAGCTTACAACAAAACTCGTTGGAGGCAAAGGACACCATGGAAGTGTTTTAAGTAGAGAAGATTTTACAGCAATGGCTCAAATGGCTAGTGATGAAGGAGTCTTTGAAGAATCAGAAAGTAAGATCCTAACCAATTTATTATCATTTAAAGATGTACTTACAAAAGATGTAATGACGCCTCGTACGGTTATGAAAACGGCCGCCTCTAAAATGACAATAAGTGATTTCTTTAAAGAGAATCAAGAATTGCGTTTTTCTAGAATTCCAGTATATGATAAAAATATAGATCAGGTTACGGGTATTGTTTTAAAAAGCGAAGTGTATAGAGAAATGGCGCTTGGGAATGATCAAAAAATATTGGAAAATATACAACGACCTATACTTATTACAAATCGTAATCTCCCTATACCAGACCTTTTTGAAGAGTTAATTTCTACAAAAAACCACATTGCATTAGTAGTAGATGAATATGGTACTACAAGTGGTTTAGTAACCATGGAAGACGTTATTGAAACACTATTAGGTCTAGAAATTATGGACGAGAGTGATCGTGTTGCAGACTTACAAACACTAGCTAGAAAAAACTGGGAAAAGAGAGCAAAAGAGCTGGGATTATTAGATGAAAATAAAGTATCAGATGAATAAAATACTATGTGTAGCACTTTGTTTATTGACTACAATCACCTATGCTCAAAAGGATAATGCAAAAGATGCTTTTCTAGAAAAATGGAATAATTCTAAAAATTATTTAATTGCGATCGCAGAAGCGATGCCAGAAGATAAGTATACATATGCTCCTACAGAAAGAGAAATGAATTTTGGCGCTCAACTATTACACATGAGAGGTAATATGCTTTGGTTAGGAAATACTTATTTTTCTTCTGAAGGATTTGATAGAAAGGCGCTCTCTAAAAACACTCCAGAAGGGAAAGAAGCGATAATTAATGCTTTAAAAAAGTCTTTTGATGATGTATATGTACTTGTTGAAAAAACATTACCAGAAGAATTAAAAGAAACCGTACAGTTTTTTGCAGGACCTAAATCTAAATTACAAATCTTAAACCTTCTACAAGATCATCTTACACACCATAGAGGTCAAATAATAGTATATCTTAACTTAAACGAGATTGTTCCTCCAGATTATAGCGGATGGTAGTTATTATAATGCTTTTCTAGACTTTGTAAACGCCTTGTTTAAGTTACGTAAAATAGTCGTTAAAAATTGTGAGATATCATAAGGCTTTAGAATGATATCATTCATTCCAGAATCCATAATTGTAGCACGCATTTCATCTAGCTCTACAGCGGTGAGGGCTACAATAGGAACTTCAGTATTAAACGTTCTAATTGCTTTCGTAGCTTGAACCCCATCTACCTTAGGCATATGAATATCCATTAAAATGAGATCGTATGTATTTTCTTTTACCAATGCAATTGCTTGCTCCCCATCATCAGCTAAAGAGCATTGAAATTGACGCTTTTCAAGAATCTTTTGGGTGATTTTTTGATTGATACGATTATCATCTACTACGAGAATGTGCACATTTTCGAATACATGAATAGCAGTACTCTCTTTACCAATACTCTTTACAGTTTCATTTTCATTAGCAACATTAGCCTCTAAATTGATCGTAAAAGTAAAAATAGAACCTTTGCCCATTTCACTTTCTAAAACTATTTTGCTATCATATAAAGCCAAAAGCTTTTTTACAATAGGTAAACCAAGACCCGTACCTTGATAATTATAGTTACGGTTTTCTACTTGAGAGAACTCTTCAAAGATTGTTTTCTGTTTACTCGTAGGAATACCAATTCCATCGTCTTTTATAGTAAATTTTGTTTTGTATAACCCTTCTTTTGTCTTTTCTAAAAGATCAATAGATACCCATATATTTCCATCTTCATTAAACTTTATAGCGTTTCCTATTAAATTCATGAGGATTTGAGAGAGCCTTACATAATCTCCTACTTGTTTATCGGGTAAGTTTTCGTCTATATGTAAATGTATTTTGTTGTTATTCTGCTCTAAACTAAATTCGAAAGAACGTGTAATACTTTTTGTAAGACTAGATAATCGATATGCTGTTTTCTCTAAAGTAACTCCATTAGCATCCATTTTATTTAAAAGAAGCACATCATTTATAAGTGCCAATAAATAATCTGCAGAAAACTTTAAAGATTTAAGATCTTCCTTGTTTTTAGAATCTTCATCTTCTAGTAAAATGGAAGCTAGTCCAATAACACCATATAAGGGTGTACGTAATTCATGGCTTACTGTAGAAAAAAACTGTGTTTTAAGTTGAGATAATCGTTCTGCATCATCTTTAGCAACCATTAATTGATTATTCTTTTCGTGCAAGCGTCTGATATATTTTTTTCGAGATTTAAAAGCAAAAAAGATAGCAATAAGCGCAATTAATAAAATAATAGAGGCAAGAATAAATATATTGCGCAAATCTCTAGACTTCTCAACGAGTTTATCATTTATGATTTGTTCATTCCTGGCAGACTTTATAGTGCGTTCATATTCTTTAATATTAAAGCGAGTATTAGCAGCCTGTACTTCTCTTAATTTATCACGCTCATACTTCTTATCATCAAGCTTTTTTGCTTCCTTAAGTAATATATATGCTTTCTCATAATTCCCTTGAAGTTCGGCAAGCTTACCATAATGTTTATAGAACTCTAAAGCAATAGAACTGTATTTTTCTATTTTAATGACTTCTTCAACCTTTAAAAAAGCTTGTTCGGCAAGTTTATAGTTTCCTTTTTGAGTATGATACCTGCCAAATAGTGTCTCACCATCAACAATATCTCTAGGGTATAACGTATCTTTTTCATAGAGTTTTTGTGCCTGAAGAAGATAAGGAAGCGCTTCATCTGCTCTATTTTCATCTAGATAGGTCCAGGCGATATTAAGAAGCGGGGCTATCTTTGTTAATTCATTACCTTCTGAATTAAGCTCAATGCTCTTTTTGTAATAATCAATTCCTTTTTGATAATTTTCTTTTCCATCAGATTCTACATTTCCTAAACTTAAATAGGCCCAATAAAGTATCGAATCTTGCTTACTATCTTTTACAATTTTTAATGCTTTTTCATGATTTAATCTAGCCTGAAGCGTATCTTTCATTTCGCTATTAATACTCCCCATAAGGTCATACCCAATAAAAGTGTAATAAGGACTTTGTTGTCTTTCACCTTCAGCTATAATTTGAGTAGCAATCTCAATAGCATTTTTATATTCAAGTTCATCTATATTACTAAATACCAGCTCACTTAAATTGTATATGCTATCTTGAGTTATAGATTTTTCTTGTGCAAAAGAAAGATTTACACAAAAAAGAAGAAGGATGATATAGTATAGGTTACACTTCATCTACGCAGTTTATAGGGCTATAACAAAATTACTCATAAACAATAGGATACACAAAAAATAGATTCTACCCAAAAATCATTCAAAACTTTTAGCAAAATGCATACCTTTAGATATGCATAAAGTATACATAAATAGTCCTGTAGGAACGTTAGAAATAGAAGGAGATGATCAAGGTATTACTGCAATTACTTTTTTAGATGGAGATCTCCCTTCAACTGACGAAATCCCTGATGTTCTAAAGGATGCGGTACAACAACTCAATGAATATTTTGCAAAAGAAAGAACAGATTTTGATTTAAAATTAAACCCACGCGGAACAGATTTCCAGAGAAAAGTATGGTCTCAGTTACAGACAATATCTTTTGGAAAGACAGCATCTTACTTAGATATGGCAAAAGCCTTGGGAGACCCAAAAGTAATCCGTGCAGCAGCAAGTGCTAATGGGAAAAACCCTATATCTATTATAATCCCGTGTCATCGAGTCATAGGGAGCGATGGATCTCTTACAGGATATGCAGGAGGATTACATCGTAAAAAATGGTTATTAGAGCATGAAAGCCCTCTAAAACAAACTTCTCTTTTTTAATTAGATACAATTTAAAACGATATTTTATACTCTTATGAAGTTTATAAAGAAATTTTTAAAAGGATTAATAAGCGTGATCATCCTACTCGTTATTATTGCCTATATAACAGATTACGAGTACATTTTGAAAGGAGTTCGCGTGGTCTATATGACAGGACATGTAACAGCCTATATAGACGATTATCCACATTTTGAAAATGAAGAAATAGCAAATGGAACACCACAACCATGGGCATTACATAAAGCATATAATACAGCTAAAGCAACCGCTAAATTAGAGAAGACACATCAAGAATTAGGAACCATTGCATTCCTTATCATTAAAAATGACAGTATATGGTATGAGAACTATGAAGAAGATGGAGAAATAATGTACGGTCCCACTTCAAAAACAAACTCTTTTTCTATGGCAAAAAGTATAACCAGCGCTTTATTAGGCAAAGCAATTGAAGACGGTTATATAAAAAGTTTAGAGCAACCCTTAGGAGATTTTTTTGAGCAATATAAAGGCTCTAAGACAACAGTTGGAGATCTGTCATCCATGTCATCAGGATTAGATTGGCAAGAAAGCTATACAAGTCCGTTTAGTGTAACCGCAAGAGCCTATTATGATGATGATTTAGCAGAAACCATCCTACATCAAAAAGTAGTAGAAACACCAGGGAGTTCTTTTAAATACTTAAGTGGAAACACGCAATTATTAGGGATGGTAATAGAAAAAGCGACAAATAAGAAATTAGCATCATATCTCTCAGAAAGTTTCTGGAAACCACTAGGAATGGAACAATCTGCCTTATGGCAAGTAGATGACTCAGACCATAGGTTAGTAAAAACATACTGTTGTATCGCAAGTAATGCTAGAGATTTTGCAAAGTTTGGTAAACTTTATAAAGATCATGGAAGGTGGAACGGAAAACAACTTCTAGATTCTACCTTTGTTGCAAAGTCAACACACCCTAGATTTCCAAATGATAATATGTATGGCTATGGCTTTTGGCTTAGCGACCATAAGAATAAAAGCATATTTGTTATGCGAGGTATTTTAGGACAATATGTAATTACCATTCCTGAAGATGATATGATTATCGTAAGATTAGGCCACAAAAGGGGAAACTTTGTTGAAGGAGCATCTTTTACAGAAGACTTCTATATCTATATTGATGAGGCATATGCAATGCTTGAAAACAATTAATTCTATTTTTTGGGCGTGACCACAAGGGTCAGGCTTTTCGCTACAATTCCTCCCACACGTTCGTGTGGTGCGGGATTTTCACTACAATCCTTCACGCAAGACGGCTACAACCTTTATAATACATTTTAAGCGCTAATGTAAAATAAGAACCGATACTTAAAATGAACAAAGGGTTTTCTTATTTTAGAGATTTTAAATACATATATGATCTCAAAATTAAAATTAGAAAACATCCTCTTTTTAGATATCGAAACAGTACCACAAGCCATTAGCTTTGATACCTTAGATAATACAACAAAAACATTATATGCAGATAAAACTAAATATTTGCGTAAAGACGAGTATACACCAGAAGCGTATTATGAACGTGCAGGTATTTGGGCAGAATTCGGAAAGATTGTGTGTATATCTGTAGGGTATTTTAAAACAACAGGAGATACGAGAACATTTAGGACAACTTCTTTTTATGGAGAAGAGCGTACCCTTCTTATGGAATTTAAAAACCTATTAGAAACGCACTTTAATAGATCAAATCACATATTATGTGCCCATAATGGAAAAGAATTTGATTTTCCATATATAGCAAGACGAATGATAATATTGGGCATAGAATTACCTTATAAACTTAATTTATTTGGTAAAAAACCATGGGAAGTACCCCATTTAGACACATTAGATTTATGGAAATTTGGAGATTATAAACATTATACATCGCTTAAATTACTAACCCATATCTTAGGAATTCCTTCTCCAAAAGATGATATAGATGGAAGTGAGGTTAGAAATGTATATTATGAAGAAGGAGATATAGATAGAATTATTATTTATTGCGAAAAAGATACCGTAGCTGTCGCTCAGATTCTTCTCAAATTACGCAATGAACGACTATTAGAAGGTCATGAGATCATTTCTGTGTAATAGATAGTTTTAATGTTGTTTCGTCCTAAATAATCGACATCACTAGTTCATGACGATATATGTCTCAAAACAAAAACCCCGGTCATTGACCGGGGTTTTCTATTCATGATTGAATGGTTAGTGTCAAAAAATATGGTTATTTTTTGATGAATTGTTTTATCATTTTATTACCATTTGTTTCAATTTCTATAATGTACATTCCTTTCTTTAAGTTAGCAACATTAATAGTATTTGTAAATTCACTTTGACGTACTACTTGTCCAAGTGTATTATAGATAGTAAGGTTTTTTGCTTCTATATTTCCAACATTGATATTTAGTATTCCTTTTGTTGGGTTCGGGAATATTTCAAACTCAACACCTTCTATACTATTATTTCCAACAAGTGGATTTGTATTTTCATCACCTCCAAAGCTAGTAACCACATTAGATTCTGCATTATCACAAATACCATTTCCGTTAGCATCTTCAAAGACAGTAACATTTCTATAGAAAGAATCTCCATTGCTAGCTCCGCCGTCATGGTCAGTTACAAATAGTAAACGATCAGCAGCCCCTGTGTAGAATGTTCCTACAGGAATGGTATATGTTACCCATCCATTACCAGAGTAATTGTTAAAGTCAAGGATACCCCAATTTTGTGTTCCGTGGAATTGGAATACTAAATCTGAAGATAAGGTATTGTCAGATTCAAGTCCTATACCATGAATTTCTCCTTGAATATCACTTCTAAACTCTAATTGAATAACTGTATTAGCAGTAATTGTGTATGGGAAGTTGATATACTTCCAAGCATTGTCGGCTAATTTTAATTCTGTATTTCCATTCAATAACTGAGCTGTTCCATTATCTTGATTAGAGAAAGAATTGTATGTAGTATTCAAATCAACTGTAGAACATCCTGTGTTTCCACCACCAGCAACAACTCTTGTGTTATCGATAGCGACATCAGATTGCCAAGTACCTCCGGTGATACGGTTAAATCTTAATTGAACAGAACCTCCAACATAAGCGGCAAGGTCAATAGTTACATTATTCCATTGGTTTCCTTGATTTCCAGTTTGATTCCAGATACTAGTCCAAGTAGCTCCATCATCAGTACTAGCTTCAAGGTCTACACGTCCTCCATCTGTAGATCCGAACATATGGTAATCAAATATGAAAGAAGCTTCAGTTTGCGCACTTAAGTCAAAACATGGTGAATTTAATATAGCGCGTTTGTTCGGGAATCCAGCTCCATTACCAGAAGCCTCTACATATACGTAGAAAGATCCATCTGATCCTGAAGACGGCCCTGTATTATTAGAAGGTGTTCCTCCAGAGTCACGCGTCCAGTTTAGGTCATCCCCACCAGCTTGAGTCCATAGTCCTAAGTTAGCTTCAAAGCTTTCGCCGTAAGGCAATGAATTCACACCACCAGAACATCCACCAGGAGGCGCTGTTGTGTCTGTAGTTGCAGATATGGTATTACTATTAGCTGATACATTTCCAGCGGCATCTTTAGCTCTTACTGAGAATTGGAATGTTGTTCCTTCAGCAAGTCCAGTTACATTAGCAGTAGTACCTGTAACTTCACCTAGATTAGAACTTCCTTGGAATACATCATAAGCAGTTACTCCTACATTATCAGTAGAAGCTGTCCATGATAGTGCTACAGAGCTAGTTGTTACTCCAGTAACAGCAAGATTCGTTGGTACTGTTGGCGCTTGTGTATCTCCTGCTTGCGTACCTTCAATGCTGAATCCATCAATAGCGATGTCTCCCTGCCAAGAAGCGGCACTTGTTCCACGGAATCTTAGTTGTACGGTACCTGAGTATGCAGCAAGACTTACGTTTTGATCTATCCAAGCGGCTCCTTGATCACCCGATTGCGACCATAGTTCGGTCCAAGTTTGTGATCCATCTTCTCTTGCTTCTAGTCGTACTGTCCCTACAGCATTTCCTGTCATTTGATAACTGAAAGATGCAGAAGGTGCGTTTACGCCCGCAAGGTTGAAACACGGTGAATTAAGGATGGCTGTTTTATTAGGGAATCCTGCACCATCACCAGACACTTCCATATAGATATAGAAAGTTCCTTCATTAGCTCCAGCAGGTCCTGTACTATCAGAAGGTGTTCCTCCAGAATTGATTGTCCAGTCTATATCATCACTCGTATCTTGAGACCAAGCCCCTAATGTATTTTCAAAACCTTCATTGTATGGGAAACTAGCTACTGTAGAATTACAACTTGCAGGTGGTGGTGGTCCAGTACATCCACTTGTAAATGAGATAACTTGATCTGTATTTGTGTTTGTTCCTCCGTTAGAGTTTTCAACAGCATCTACACCTACACCTCTTCTAGCAAAAGCATCCCAGATTAAACAGTTGTATTGTCCTCCGTAAAGATCTTGATCTGCTTGAAGAATTCCATCACGTCCAGACACATATCCTGGATTATTAGCTGTGTTTTTAAGACCTTCAATAACAAGTGCCATAGCAATATTATTACCTCCAGTTCCCGTATATTGATTTGCATCATAGCCTTCAAGATCAATAAGATCCCAAGTCATATCCCATAAAATAGTAGCAAAACCATATCCTACACCATGTGGTACAGCAAGACCTCCTATGTCTCCATAATCAGTACCATTTACTGCTAAATCTGTCGAGTATCTTGTTGGGCGAATTCCAGCTCCTGTAGTAGGTTGTCCTAGTACAAATGTACCAACTCCTCTTGCTGTATTTCTATCATCTCCAGGACGAATTGTCATAACTAGTCCAAACCAATCAGACCATCCTTCTCCCATTTGCTCAGATCCTCCTAATGCATTTGTTCCAGGGCCTCCTACAAGACGTGTAGAAATTCCATGCCCATACTCATGCGCAATAATTACATTGTCGAAATCTCCATCTGATTGTGGATTTGTTGTATTCCAAAGAAACATTTGCATTCTTGGATTAGATCCATCTGGTGGTGTTGCAAAGTTTGCATTATTAATATCACCTCCATCTTGAGCATCCGCATTTACAGAATCACTTCCAGCCCCTCCATTTCCATAATTGTTTTCTTGAAAATTTCCAGAAGCTTCATTAAATCCATATTGATACCATACATCGTGTATAATATTATTCCAATAGAATAGATTAGTAATAGCTGCATTTTGGTAGGAAGAAGGATTGTTATTTAAATTTACAGGATAATCAAAATTAAGAGAACTTCCTCCATTAGGTCTTGATCCTGTTCCATTATTTCCATTTGCGTCTTCCTGAGCAGTAACGTTGTTACCTACAGTTGTTGTAAATTCTGCACCCGCACTACCATTTGTATCATGCCACCCAAAAGGTGAAGCCGTAGCATTTGCAGGATCTGAAACCAATGCACGGTTACCATGGCTAGGACTTTCAATTCCTAATGGGTATACATTATATGTACCTCCACCAACAAAAGCAGCGTCTACAGAAGTCATATTATAAGTAACAGGACCCATTTCTATTGTTTCTTCTACTGCAGTAGCATCATGACCATGATTTGCATGATCAGAATCCCCAAAACTACAAGAAATTACCCAGTCTTCAGTTCTTAAAATAGCTCCTGAGGTAGCATCTACATTTACACTCCACCAATGTTCTCCATCTAGAGGATAAATAGACACTTTCCAAGTTAAATGTAAAGCACCATCTTGATATAGGTATACTTTTTCAACATTAATTGGTTCAATACTTATTCCCGAATTTTCGTATGCAAATACGCCTTTCGATTTTTGAGTTGAATTTAGGTTTGTTGGTGTTGAGATTTGATGCGCATTAACAACAGACATAATAGCGCTTTCTGGCGTTAATGATGCTTGTGTTACACTAGCTTTTGCTCCTAAGTCACTAATGAATTGATTAATTTCCCAAGTTACTTCGCCGTTTTTAACAGTTAGCTTATAAGTACCGTTTTGAATAGGTACTCCTTGATACATTTGTTGCACATATACGTGTTGTATTTGTGGATTCAAAGATGGGACAATATCTGTAACTCGCCATTCAGATACATCCTGAGATGAAAAACCAGTTTCGGATTTTTCAGTGTGTTTACCAAAATAATTCTGGATAATGCCATCCATATTTTGGGCAATAGCAGTTGATCCTAACAGAAAAGCTGTCAAGAAAAATGTGTACAATTTTTTCATAATCGTTAGTAATTTGTTTGTTAATTAGGAACTCGTTTGTTAAAAACTCAAGATTTTATCTAAAAAACGTAATAATTTTGAAATAAATGAAATTTAATCGATGAAACGCACAATTTTTTTTAAGATTTCTTTAAGATTTAATTTTTTCTTAAAAACGTTAAACAAAAACCCGCCAAATCGATAGACTTTGTGTAAAAATGAATTTTGAAATAAAAAACCCCGATATCATATTTTGATACCGGGGTTTGAACACTCGTTTTTAATGTTCAAGTAATATTATTTATTTTTTAATGAATCTCTTTGTATGATTTTCATTTCCTATAGTAATTTCTATAATATACATTCCAGCTTTAAGTTTAGATACATCTACAGTTTCTATAAATGCTCCTTTGTGCACAGTTTGTCCAAGCATATTATAAATAGTATAATTTTCTGCTTCTGCTCCAATTACATTTACACTAAGCTGTCCTCTAGTTACAGGATTAGGGAAAACTGTAAAGTCAAAAGAAGAAATAGAACTAGTTGTATTATCTAAAGCATTAGGATCTGAGAATGAAGTATTAGTTGTCGAACTACTTACATTCACAATATAATCTTCTGCTTCACCAAAGTTAAAGCTTTCACAAGCTGTTGGTGCAGCATTATACTTCATTGATACTCGCATACGAGTAGGTCCTTGAGCTGCTCCCGAAGGCACTGTGATAGTACCTGAAATAGAAGTTGCTTGCGTAGGCGCTTGCGTAAATGCTGTTTCTCCTGCGTCAGCAAAGTCACCATCTCTATTCCAATCTATAAATACAGTATATGCTTCATTATAAACAGTACCAGTCCAGGTTGGAGTAATTGTAATATTAGCACTTCCACTTAAGTTTGTAGATAGGTTTGTAAAATCTCCATATCCACCAGCAGAAGCCCCAGTACTATTGTCTATACTTCCTATCTGCACTCTAGAGATATACTCATCATTTGTGTTTTGTCCATTCGATGCACAATATCCAGAAGGAGGATTCGGATCATTTCCACCACCAGCGACAACTCTTGTATTATCAATAGCGACATCCGATTGCCACGTACCGCCAGTGATACGGTTGAATCTTAATTGTACAGATCCACCTACATAAGCAGCAAGGTCAATCGTTACATTATTCCATTGGTTTCCTTGGTTTCCAGTTTGATTCCAGATACTTGTCCAAGTAGCCCCATCATCAGTACTTGCTTCTAAGTCAACACGTCCTCCATCTGTAGAACCGAACATGTGGTAATCAAAGATGAAAGAAGCTTCAGTTTGCGCACTTAAGTCAAAACATGGTGAATTTAATATAGCACGTTTGTTCGGGAATCCAGTTCCGTTACCAGATGCTTCTACATATACATAGAATGATCCATCAGATCCTGAAGACGGTCCTGTATTATTAGAAGGTGTTCCTCCAGAGTCACGCGTCCAGTTTAGGTCATCCCCACCAGCTTGTGTCCATAGTCCAAGGTTAGCTTCAAAGCTTTCGCCGTAAGGCAACGAATTAACACCGCCAGTACATCCACCAGGAGGCGCTGTTGTGTCTGTAGTTGCAGATACGGTATTACTATTAGCCGATACATTTCCAGCGGCATCTTTAGCTCTTACAGAGAATTGGTATGTCGTTCCTTCAGCAAGTCCAGTTACATTAGCAGTTGTACCTGTAACTTCTCCTAGATTAGAACTTCCTTGGAATACATCGTATGCAGTTACTCCTACATTATCAGTAGAAGCTGTCCACGATAGAGCTACAGAGCTAGTTGTTACGCCTGTTACTGCAAGATTTGTTGGTACTGTTGGCGCTTGTGTATCTCCTGCTTGTGTACCTTCAATGCTGAATCCATCAATAGCGATATCTCCTTGCCATGAAGTATTTGTTGTGCCTCTAAATCGTAATTGTACTGTATTACCACTATACGCAGCAAGACTTACGT
The DNA here is from genome assembly GCF_947492535.1 of uncultured Dokdonia sp. Classification (GTDB taxonomy): domain Bacteria; phylum Bacteroidota; class Bacteroidia; order Flavobacteriales; family Flavobacteriaceae; genus Dokdonia. The sequence continues at coordinate 340,348 of NZ_CANLNH010000002.1, forward strand.
CTTGATCTATCCAAGCAGCACCTTGATCTCCAGATTGTGACCATAGTTCGGTCCATGTGTTTTCTCCATCTAATCTTGCTTCAAGTCTAATAGTTCCTACAGAATTACCTGTCATTTGATAATGGAAATTAGCTGTAGGAGTAGTTACCCCAGCTAGGTCAAAACAAGGAGAGTTTAAAATCGTAGTCTTTCCTCCAAAGTTAGGATCAGATGCTTCCATATATACGTAGTAAGTGCCTTCAAACGCAGCAGCAGGTCCTGTGCTGTTAGAAGGTGTTCCTCCAGAGTTGATTGTCCAATCAAAATCATTACTTGAATCTTGCGACCAAGCGCCTAATGTGTTTTCAAAACCTTCATTATATGGGAAGCTTGAAACGGTAGTGCTACACGTAATAGGTGGAGGAGGAGTTGCTGTTCCAGTTCCTGTTACGATTAATGTAAAGGCTTGATTTCCTCCTGAGAGAGATCCTTTATGTGTAACTGTAATTGTATACGTTCCTGTTGCATTATCTATATCTACACGCTCATATGGATCTACAGTATTATCACCTTTTCCATTTGTAGTCACTCCGGTTAATCTCCAAGGAGTAGAAGTTGTTCCACTTTTAGTAACACGTATATCAAGGTCATTGACTAATCTTGATGTAGATGAGTTGGTTGCTGTAGTAGCTGTCCCTGGAAGATCTGTCCATGATATAGAAGCTAAAAGTGGACCACCATTAGCATCTACTTGAATTTGATAAGACCCTCCATTTGTAAGTGTTAATTCATCTACAATAGAAGAAGAACCATTACCAGTAATTGTTTCAGCCGCTTTCTTAGCATTCAATAACCCCCAGCCATGTACAGCATCAGGACCCGTAGGACCAATATCATCTGCAGTGTGTAAGGCAAGACCTTTGATTGTTGCCGCTTTCGCGAAAGCGGCATTAGTATTATTATAATGTTGTTGAAGTAATAATAAAGATCCTGCTACATTAGGAGAAGCCATCGAAGTTCCAGTAATAGAGTTATAGGCTGTGTCACTATTTTGATATGTAGAATAAACACCTGTACCATTCCCAGTAATGTCTGGTTTGATTCTATAATCATCTGTAGGACCTTCACTACTACTACTATTGATAGTAACACTTAGTAAAGTTCCATCTGCAGCAATATTTGCATCTTGGGCATTTGCCACAACAAGGTTGTTTTTTGAAGTGGAGTGTCCTGTTAGTTTATCATATGAAGAGTTTCCATCTAAAGGAGCTCCATTATATCCATTTTGATTTCCGTCATTACCAGCGGCAACGACCATAAGATAACTAGGCGCATTATGCATTACTTCATCCCAATTACGAGATTCGTCAATATAAGCTCCGAAATATTGATCAGGAACAAGATCTCCTCTAAAACCATACGAGTGATTTGATATCAACATCCCGTTTGCAGCAGCAGCGGCAGCTTCAGCTATATCATTATTCCACATATATCCATCCACTTTTGTATGTGGAGCCATTCCTTTAGCATCAGCTTGTACTCCCGAAGCCATAATAGTTCCACTTACATGAGCTGCATGAAAGTTTAATTGTGTTCCTCCTTCAGATGCAATATCTCTTATCGTTAAACGATTGTTTCCTCCTGCACCATCGTATTCCTGATGTGTTACACGACCATGACCTCCATCCCATACGTGAGCAGTCATATTTTGCCCCATTAGATTAAGTCCTAAAGATCCTCCAGCATTTAAATGATTAGTACGAGTAGATCTAGCAGCATCTACATTAAATGTACGATAGTATATTGGAGTTCCATCTGGCAAAATACGTTGTAATTCTGCAAAGCCTCCATCATCTAATGTTAGAGTTAGTGCTAATCCTCGTTGTGTGGCTTGTTGTTTAGCCAGTTGTTTTTGTTGTTGATTAATTTGGGAAAGTCTCTGTTCTAATTGTGATAGACGAGATTGATCATAGTCTTTAGTGATTTTTTGAATTTGTGCAGTAGTTTGTGCAAAAACCTGCATTGATCCAAAAAGCACAGCTAAAAGGAAAAATCCTTTTAAGTACATTTTCTTCATGATTTGTTTAATTTTGGTTAGTGTATTTAAGTTAATTTGTGAGAATACTTAAACATTTTGGCAAAAAAAACTGATTTGTTTTTTATTACAAAAATTTTTTCGACTAACTACACAGTATTTTTAATAAATCATAAAAAACACAGCAATATTCATTATAATTTTGATGAATAAATGATGTAATGACTGTTTTTTTATAAAAAACATATAAAAACTTCAATTCACGAAGGTTGTTTTTTAGAAAACTAGGAAGGAATCTGTAAGAAGAGATGTACTATCGCAGAAAGCTTAAAAAAACAAAAACCCGATGTTATTCAACATCGGGTTTTTTACACTAGTTTAAAAGTGTGTTCAAGTATGTAATGTTACTTTTTAACAAATCGCTTTGTATATGTTTCATTACCTGCAGTAACTTTTAAAATATACATCCCAGCTTTAAGTCTTGATACATCTAATGTATTGCTAAAGTTACCTGAATTTACAATTTGACCAAGCATGTTATAGATAGCATATCGCTCTACGTCTGCTCCAACAACTTTAATAGAAAGTTGTCCGTTTGTTACTGGATTAGGGAATACAGTAAAGTCAAATGATTCTTGAATATTTGAATTTGTGTCTTCTGTAAAGTTTGATGGTGTTTGTACTTCAGCAAAGTTACCATTACCAGAGTCAAGTGAAATATTATCTATAGCAACATCAGATTGCCAAGTACCTCCTGTTACACGATTAAATCTTAATTGTACACCTCCTCCAGTATATATAGAAAGATCTAGAGATACAGAAATCCATTGATTTCCTTGATTTCCAGATTGACTCCAGATAGCTGTCCAGTTTTCTCCATCGTCATCACTAATTTCTACAGCAATAGTTCCACTATCTGAAGATCCATACATATGGTAGTCAAAAGAGAAGTTTGCACTAGAAACATTTGTTAGATCAAGACACGGAGAATTTAAGATAGCTCTTTTATTTGGAAATCCTGTTCCGTTACCAGATGCTTCTACATACATATAGAATGATCCTGTAGATCCACTTGATGGTCCCGTACTTCTTGAAGGAGTACCATTAGCATCTCTTGTCCAGTTAATATTATCTTCATTAGATTGTGTCCAAAGACCTATACTTGATTCGAAACCTTCTCCATATGGAATTGATTCTCCTCCAACACACCCTGTTGAGATACCTCCTGCAGTCGTTATATTAAGAGCATTGCTTAATGCTGAAACATTATCTGCAGCATCTTTAGCACGAACTTGGAATTGGTAAGCTGTATCAAGGGTAAGACCTTGTATTTGTGATGATGTTCCAGAAACTGTTGTAGAAAGGATTCCGTCTACGTATACATCATAGGCAGTTACTCCTATATTATCTGTAGATGCGTCCCAAGTTAAATCTACCGTAGTTTCAGTTATGTTTAAAGCATTTAAATTAATAGGAGTAGATGGTGCAACAATATCTACAAATGCTCCTTCTGCTATTCTTAGGTCATCTATAGCAATATCACCTTGCCAAGAGCTCCCAGAAGTTCCATTAAATCTCAATGTAAGAGTGCCTCCTGTATAAGCGTCAAGATTTACAATAGCGTTTTGCCAATCAGCTCCTTGATTCCCTGATTTTGACCATATTTCTGTCCAAGAAATCCCACTATTAGTACTTGCTTCTAAACGAATAGTTCCTACTGCGTTTCCTGTCATTTGGTATTGAAAAGTAGCATGTGCTTCTGTCATTCCCGTAAAGTCAAAACAAGGAGAGTTTAAGATAGCTACTTTTGCAGGGTTATTAGGATTTGAAGTCTCCATATAAATATAATGAGATCCTTCTACAGCTCCTGAAGGTCCAGTTCCGTCAGAAGGCGTTCCTCCAGTTCTTACTGTCCAGTTAAAATCATCGTTAGTATCTTGAGACCATTGTCCAAGAGTATTGTTAAACCCTTGACTGTATGGGAAAGCAGTTACTTCTGCAACACAGCTATTATCTGGTTCTACAGGTGTATCTATTACTGTTATAATAAGTGAGTAATTTTGACTTCCAGAAAATAAAGTTCCTTTATGAGTTACCATAATTGTATACGTTCCATCTGCATCAGCAACATCTACACGCTCATATGGATCTACAAGATTATCTTCTTTTGCATTTGAGTCAACGCCTGTTAATCTCCAAGGCATAAAAGTATCTGCATCTTTAGTAATACGTAAGTCAAGGTCATTGATAAGTACTGGTGTAGGATCATTTGTTCCTGTAACTGGAGTTCCTGGAGCATCTGTCCAAGAAATAGAAGCTTGTAAAATTTTACCAGCTGGTACAGTAACTTGTGTTTGGTATGAAGCACCATCCGTTAACGTACGCTCATCGATTGTACTTGTTGTTCCATTGGCAGTAATTGTTTCTGCCATTCTTTTTGCATTTAATAATCCCCATCCGAAGATAGCGTCAGGACCTATTGCTCCAGCATCGTCTGCTGTGTGTAAAGCAAGACCTTTTAATGTGGCCGCTTTCGCGAAAGCGCCATTAACATCATTATAGTGTTGTTGTATCAAAAGTAATGATCCCATAACATTTGGAGAAGCCATAGACGTTCCTGTAATAGAATTATAGGCTGTATCACTGTTTTGATATGTAGAATATACTTCTGTTCCGTTACCTGCGATATCTGGCTTAATACGGAAATCATCAGTAGGACCTTCACTACTTCCGCTATTTATGTTTACGCTTATTAGAGATCCATCTGCTGCGATAGTAGCATCTTGTGCATTTGCAACAACTAGGTTGTTTTTTGTGATTGCTTTTCCAGTAAGCTTGTCATACGCAGCATTCCCACCAAGTGGAGCTCCGTTATATGTGTTTATATTCCCTTCATTACCTGCAGCAGCAACCATAAGGTAAAATGGTGCGTTATACATGATTTCATCCCAACTTTGAGACTCACTAGAATACGATCCAAACCACTGATCTGGAATATTAGTTCCTAATAATCCATAAGAGTGATTAGAGATAAGCATTCCATTTGCAGCAGCATTAGTAGCTTCAGCAACATCATCATTCCAACGATATCCGTTAATTTTTGCATGAGGAGCCATTCCTTGTGCTTCTGCTTGTACACCAGAGGCCATTACAGTTCCTGTTACGTGAGCAGCATGAAAGTTAAGTTGAATACCCTCACTAGCTTCGTCTTGTACCGTGTAACGGTTTGTTCCTCCTGCACCGTCATATTCTTGGTGAGATGCTCTTGCGTGACCACCATCCCATACATATGCTGTCATATTCTGTCCCATTAGGTTTAATCCTAATGAACCTCCAGCATTAATGTGTGTTGTTCTAGTAGAAACTGCAGCATCTGCGTTAAAAGTGCTATAGTAAATAGGCGTTCCGTCAGGAAGGATACGTTGTAACTCTGCAACTCCTCCGTTATCTAAAGTGATTTGTGCAGGAATTCCTTTTTGAGACGCTTGTTGCTTTGCAAACTGGCGTTGTTGAGCGTTCACTTGTAAAAACTGCTGTTCTAATTGAGCAAGTCTTTCTTGATTGTTTTCTTTAGTGATTTGCGAGATTTGGCTTAGCGTTTGTGCATATGCTTGTGTTGCGCATAATGCCAATCCTAGAGATAGTACTCTTAGGTAATTTTTTTTCATGACTTATTTTATAATTTGGGGTTAAGTATCTACAATACAATTGCATTACTTCGGCGGCGAAAGTCAATCAAAAAAACAGAAAGAAAAAAATTTTTCGACAAAATGCGCAAAAAAATCTTTTACCTGTAAATAGCAGTAAATTTTCATCGATGAATGACACAATTTTAACATTTTAAAATAGCATGTTTGATGAAAACCAACAACTTAAATTGAGGGAATCCCTCAATTTTAATAAATATATATCATAAAGAAAGGCTGTAATAAAATATTACAGCCCTTCAACAAACCAAACAATCAATTATGAACACTTAATATTTTTAGTTTCTAGGACGGATTTCAACAGTTACAAGATTATAACCTCCTCTTCCGTCTTCTACAGCAACTACTCCAGGGCCACTATTGTATACTCCTTTACCGTATTGTACATCTTCAAGATTACTTACACGACGTATAGTTGTATTTGAATCTGCTGCTCCTGTGTTAGGACCTGCTTGGCGAGGTGCTTGATCTGCACCAAACCCTACAGTTTGATCTATTTCTGTTCCAGCATCATATAAATATGATTTTGTAGTAGCTCCAAATCCTGAGTATGGAGTTTCTCCGTCTTCTCCAAATAATGGGAATCCTTCATTATTGTATGCAATAAACCAGTCGTTAGTATTTACAAGCATGGTTCCGTATCCAAATTTATAAGCTGCTCCTACAGGTACTGTTAATTCGAAAGTAAGACTCTCTCCTGGACGTACATTTGCATTTTCATTATTTGCAACAGCCGTTACACCTTCTAATGTATTTAGGTAAGTTACCGCTACAGCTCTATTTCCATCTTCAGCGATTTCTTCTACACCACTATTTGGGTTTGCAGCACTACCTTGAGAGAACCAAGGATCACTTTCTTGAGTAAATGCATAAGCAACACCTCCAGAAAGCACACTATAAGTAGATGCTAGACGAATAGGATCTCCATTAGGTCCTTCTTCATGAAACCAGTTATTTAATGCAGTTGGCATACCATCTTCAGCAATAGCTTCAAGACCAACCCCACGATCTGCTTCTCCTAATGTGAATAGTGGATTTGCTAATGCGTGTAATACAGTTATACCAGGAGTTACTACAAATCCATTTTGTGAGCTCGGTGCTTCATCTGGATTTGGAGTCATAATAGCAGTTATAGTAAACGTAAACGTTCCTGCACTATTTGCTGTACCTGCCTCATAATCTAGAACAGCTGTGATATAGGTATCTCCACGACGACCATTTCTATCTACGATACGTGTAGCTGTATTTGGATCTTCAGGACCTACATTTGCTCCTGCTGGTGGGAAAAACTCCGGAAGGTTGTCTGCTTCTGTTCCTGCATCAAATAAGATAAGTTCACTAGCGATGTCTCCTGTAACAGGAGCGCCATTTTCCCATAGATCAATTCCTCCAAAATCTTCTGGCGCTAAAAACCAATCATTACTATTCCCCATCATAGTTACTGGAGTAAATTTTGTACCAGGCACTGCTTGGAAAGAGATTTGATACTGATCTCCATTTTGATTCAGTGGTCCTGGGGTAGGAGTTTCACCATCTCTTAAACGTTCTGAAAAAGGAATAGCTTCAAAATAATTTGCTGCATTTGTTACTGTAATATCAAAAGTAACGAGGTTTGCTTCTTCTTCCTGTTGTTGCTCTTCTTGTTGTTCTTCTTGCTGCTCTTCAACGAATATATCGTTGTCATCAGACTCACATGCTGCGAGTATGGTTACTAAGGCAAATGCCGATAAAAGTGTCTTTTTCATTTTTAAATCTTTTTAATATTGTCTTTTTTATAATTCAAGTTTTGATAATCGAGTTGAAATTGCGTTCGATTATTTTGATAGTGCAATATTATGGCAAGAAATAGCCTGCGTCTAAAACAAACTAAATGAAGAGGAAAAACCCTATTTAAAGCGGAATGAGCGAAAAATGGAAAAAAGAAATGAGTTTTAAAAAGGAAAAAAAAGCACTAAAAAGGAAATATGTTAAAATTCTATGACCTATAGTTTTTTCTTATAGTGATTTTGGGTTTTAAAAAGGAATCTTTATAAAGAAAAAATGTTTCATCACTGATTTTTATCAAAAAAATTACGCTTTCGCGAAAGCAAAAACAGAAATTTGACTTTTTTTACGTTGGATATGAATGTATTTATTCAGAATTGAGTTAACTATTTTTTAAAATAAAGGAATGCGCATGCGTTTTTATCGACAGAATACCACAAATTAATGTGTAATTTTGAAGCATATGGATCAAGAAGCGCTACTTTCTATTAGAAATCTTTCAATAGCTTTTCCTCAAGGGAAAAAGATGGAAGAAATTATACATCATATTTCCTTTGATCTTTATAAAAACGAAATTCTTGCTATCGTAGGAGAGTCTGGATCTGGAAAATCAATTACTACACTTGCTACTTTAGGGTTATTAGATAAGAAAGCAATTGTAAAAGGAGAGATTAATTTTAAAGAGCAAGATTTGCTCTCCTATTCTGAATCATTGTATAGAACGATTCGTGGGCGTTTAATATCTATGATTTTTCAAGAACCAATGAGTTCTTTAAACCCATCTCTTACGTGCGGTTATCAGGTGGTTGAAATACTAAAGCAACATACTTCGCTTACTAAGCATGAGGCAAAAGATAAAACAATAGCACTTTTTGAAAAAGTGAAATTACCTGATCCTAAAGAATTGTTTAATGCCTATCCACATCAAATAAGTGGGGGTCAAAAGCAGCGTGTCATGATAGCTATGGCTATTGCTTGTAGCCCAGAAATTCTTATTGCCGATGAACCTACTACGGCACTTGATGTTACGGTTCAAAAAGAAATTATACAGCTTCTAAAAGACATACAGAAGGATACAGGAATGAGTATTATTTTTATTTCACACGATTTATCTTTAGTAAAAGAGATCGCAGACCGTGTCCTTGTCATGTATAAAGGAGATATTGTAGAGGAAGCTTCTTCAGAAATGATTTTTAAAACACCTCAACATACCTATACAAAAGCATTATTGAGTGCCAGACCTTCTCTTGAGAACAGGTTAATTACACTACCTACTATTAAAGATTATCTCTCAGACACATTACATACAGAAATCGAAATTCCTGAAGAGCGTACTAAAAGGTTAAAAGAATTGTATGAGACAACACCTATTTTAGAAGTACACAATGTTGAGAAAACATATATTTCAAAAACCGGGTTATTTGGAAAAGCTAGAGTTGTGAATGCAGTCAACGATGTTTCTTTCTCTCTTTATGAAGGAGAAACCTTAGGATTAGTAGGAGAGTCAGGTTGTGGGAAATCAACATTAGGAAATGTTATTTTGCAATTGGATAAAGTGTCTGCTGGAAGTGTGCTCTATAAAGGGAATGATATAACACATGTAAAAGGGAAGGAACTTAGAGCATTGCGTAAAGACATACAAATTATATTTCAAGACCCATACGCGTCATTAAATCCTAGACTTACTATAGGGCAAGCAATCATTGAACCTATGGAGGTTCATAAGCTTTTCTCAAATAAGGAAACTCGTAAAGAGAAAGCATTAGAAATCATGGAGAGAGTAGGTCTGGAAAGTGCTCAATTTAATAGGTATCCTCATGAATTTAGTGGAGGGCAGAGACAGCGTATAGGAATTGCACGCACTATTGCCGTACAACCTAAATTGATCATCTGTGATGAATCTGTAAGTGCATTAGATATTTCTGTGCAAGCACAAGTATTAAACTTACTTAATGAACTTAAACAGGATTTTAAGTTTACGTATATTTTTATTTCCCATGATCTAGCGGTTGTAAAATACATGGCAGATCAACTCGTGGTAATGAATAAAGGGAGAATAGAAGAGATAGGTGAAGCAGATGAGATTTATAAAAATCCTCAAAAAGTGTATACTAAGAATCTTATAGACGCAATACCTAAAGGATCTTAAATCATAAATAGAAATACTTTCTTGGCTAGGTATAAGCAATTACCCATAAATGTAAACGCTTCTTTAATACTTTCAAAAAATGACTTGATAGGTTGTAGGGAGTACTTTTTTTGCATGGTAGTCAGTTTAGGGATAAAACAAAATCCGCAGGGCTCCCCCCGCGGATTTCTAACAAATCATAACATTAAACACTCGTATGAGTTTTAAAGCTATATGGTTTTGATAAAGTTTAGTTGGTCATTAGTCTGATCTTTCGTACACTTTATCGGTATCAATTATTGTATTTGGGGATTGCTAAAGTAGTATATTTTTTTACTTATGCAAACTTTATTCTTAAATTTTTCATTCAAATGTTAAAAATTTGTGTATTTCATCGATTTTATTGAGTTTTTAATCGTGAAAATGAAATAGCTGAAAGAAAATGCTTGTATAAAACAGTTGTTTTTGAGAATGAAACTATTTGAAAATTCGGGAAATTCTTCTTTTTTCTTTTGTTCCGTGTTTTCGTACGTCACATACATCTGCAACTTTATAATAAGACCGGCCATAATTGGAACGCTTATCTTCTTGAAGTCGTTTTGCAACTTGATTTGTCATTCTAATTACAAATTCTTCTTCTTTATTAGGAAAAGAAAGATCTCGCCCTATATGATCTAATTTTTTTCCTCTAGGAGAGTGATCTCTTTTACGCTTAAGATATTCTTCTGTTTCGTAGAGTTCATTATAGCAATGTATTAACTCATGAGCTAATACTGCCATGGGAGAATTATATCCTTTATTTTTTACAAACCACTTTTTTTTGTGGTTTTTTCTAAAGACGACGCCATGTGTATCATAAAAGCCTACCGTATTATTTGCGGGACTATAAAAGTTTTTACCTTCAGAATATACAATTTTAATATTGTTTTGGGTATCTGCGATAAGAACATCGATAATATCTACGGTTTCTAGGGCTCCATTATCTTCATAAGTAATGGTAAGCGCATTAGTCTTATGTAAATAATCTAATGCTTTTGTAGTATTTCGTAAAAATCGATCAGTGATTGTATTGTAATCATGATCTTCAATATAGATATATGGATGTGGGATGTCTTGAAGATCGTAGATAACCATACATTAGAGATTCATTTCAGGAACATTATCAGGAATTGTTAATCTTCCTTCGGTTGCGTTTTTGATATCTTCTACAGAAACACCAGGAGCTCTCTCTAAGAGTACAAAACCATCTTTGGTAACTTCTAGTACAGCTAGATTTGTTACAATCTTTTTAACGCATCCTACCCCAGTAAGTGGTAAGCTACACGTATTTAATAATTTTGATTTCCCAGCTTTGTTGGTATGCATCATAGCAACGATAATGTTTTCTGCACTTGCTACCAGATCCATGGCGCCTCCCATACCTTTTACCATTTTACCTGGGATTTTCCAATTTGCAATGTCTCCATTATCTGCCACTTCCATAGCGCCTAAAATGGTAAGATCTACGTGTTGGCCACGTATCATACCAAAACTAGTAGCGCTATCAAAAAAGCTTGCGCCGGGTAACGTAGTGATAGTTTGTTTTCCTGCATTTATAATATCGGCATCTTCTTCTCCTTCAAATGGGAAAGGCCCCATACCTAATACGCCATTTTCGCTTTGAAACTCTACTTCTATATCATGACGAACATAATTTGCCACCAATGTTGGAATACCTATACCTAAGTTTACGTAATATCCATTTTTTACTTCTTGAGCGATGCGTTGTGCGATTTGATTTTTATCTAATGCCATATTTGCAATGAGTTAATGGTATAATCAATGACTATTTTAGTGTTTTTGTCTTACGGTTCTTTGCTCAATACGTTTTTCATAATGTTCTCCTTGAAAAATACGTTGTACAAAAATACCAGGGATATGTATTTGGTTAGGATCTAAAGTTCCTACGGGAACAAGCTCTTCTACTTCTGCTACTGTAATTTTTGCAGCCCCACACATATTCGGATTAAAGTTGCGAGCGGTACCTTTAAAAATAAGATTTCCAGCAGCATCTCCTTTCCAAGCCTTTACAAATGCAAAGTCTGCGTCAAAAGCATATTCTAGCACATGCATTTTGCCATTAAATTCTCGAGTTTCTTTTCCTTCTGCTACTTCAGTACCATATCCAGCGGGAGTGTAAAATGCAGGAAAACCACCTTGAGCAGCTCTACAACGTTCGGCAAGTGTACCTTGTGGAATAAGCTCTACATCGAGTTCTCCACTAAGCATTTGTCTTTCAAATTCAGCATTTTCACCAACATACGAAGAAATCATCTTTTTGATTTGACGCTTTTGAAGCAATAATCCCAGTCCAAAATCATCTACTCCAGCATTATTAGAAATGCAGGTAAGCTCGTTTATATTAAGGTGCACCAATTCTGCGATAGCATTTTCCGGAATACCACTTAATCCAAAACCTCCAAGCATCATTGTCATTCCACTTTTCACACCTTGTAAGGCATTTTGGACACCGTCAACTTTCTTTGTGATCATTGTTATTTAATTTGAACTAAAAATACAAAAATTAGAGGGGAGTACGCTTTCGCGAAAGCATAAAAAAACCCTATCAAAAAAGATAGGGTTATAAATATATTTTAGGATGAAACTAATTAAATGTCTAATTCGTCAAAATCATCATTATCTGTATTTTGCGATTTATATTTTTCACAATCTACTTCAATAGATAGATTTTTGGGTTTTGTAAAACTACCATCAGAGATATTAAGATCTTTATTCTTATAAACATCTTTCATATACAATCCCCATATGGGTAATGCCATAGAGGCTCCCTGTCCATATCGAGTAGTTCTAAAATGTGTTGCTCTATCATCGCCTCCTACCCAGACACCAGTGACTAGGTTAGGAACAATACCCATAAACCAACCATCACTTTGATTTTGTGTGGTTCCTGTTTTTCCAGCAATAGGATTTGTAAAAGAATACGGATGTCCAGTGACGACATTTTTGTAGTCAGCTCGATTAGATTTTCCAGTACGTAATCTTCTACCTGATCCAGACTGGGTAACCCCTTCCATCAATTTTAAGGTTACATACGCAGCTTCTTCACTGATAACATCATGTGTTTTTGGAACGTGTTGATATAAAATAGTCCCGTTTTTATCTTGTATGGTACTTACAATTTGTGGTTCTATATATACGCCTTGATTTGCAAAAGCACTGTAGGCAGACACCATTTCATAAAGGCTTAAGTCTGCAGTTCCTAATGCAATGGAAGGCACAGCAGGAATATTACTTACATCTACACCTAATTTTTCTACAAGATCAATTACGGGTTGAGGTCCTACTTCATTCATTAATCTGGCCGAAATCGTATTAACAGATCCTGCAAGTGCATCTTTCATCGTCATCATCCCTCCATATTTTCCATCAGAGTTTTTAGGGCACCATTCTTTGGTATTTCCCATTTTTCCTTCAGCAATACAAAATAGTGTATTTGGAAGTGTATCACATGGGGAAATATGTAACTGATCTACCGCAGTAGCATATAAGAAAGGTTTAAAAGTAGATCCTACTTGACGTTTTCCTGTTTGTACATGATCATATTGAAAATGTGACATATTAATACCTCCTACCCATGCGCGAACTTCGCCAGTTTGTGGAACCATAGACATCATTCCTGTACGTAGGAACTTTTTGTAATAACGTATAGAATCACGAGGAGTCATTATTGTATCTATATTTCCTTGCCAAGAAAAAATAGACATATCTGTTTTTATGTCAAAAGACTTTCTAATATCACTTTCGCTTTTTCCAGAGGCTTTCATTTTACGCCAACGCTCAGAGCTTTTTATAGCATTATTAAATATAGTCTCTATTTCACTTTCTTCTATATCTCTAAAAGGAGCTGTTTTGTTTTTTATATTTTGCTTATCAAACTCAGCCTGTAGTCTAGGCATGTGTTTTTGTACAGCTTCTTCTGCTATTTGCTGCATTCTAGAGTCTATGGTTGTGGTGATAGTTAACCCATCTCTATAGATATTATAGTATTCTAGATTTCCATCAGAATCTTCTCCTTTAGGGTTTTTTTCAATCCAATCTGCTAAGAATTTTTTAAGATTTTCTCTAAAATAGGTTGCCATTCCATCTCTATGTCCTTCAGGTGTATATCTTACCACCATTGGTAATCCTTGTAAGGAGTCTTTTTCAGCAGTAGTGAGGAAACCATTTTTTTCCATCTGCTTAAATACTTGATTACGGCGCCTTTTAGATTTTTCTCTAGAGATTTTTCTATGTGGGTTATATTGTCTAGGATTTTTAAGCATCGCTACAAAAACAGCCGATTCTTCAATAGATAAATCGCTTACATTTTTATTAAAATAAATACGAGAAGCAGAGCTTATTCCAATAGCATTAAATAAGAACCCTTGTTTATTGAGATACATGGTAATGATCTCTTCCTTGGTGTATTGACGCTCTAAACGCGTAGCGATGACATATTCTTTTACCTTTTGAATTAGTCGTTCTACTGTAGATCTTGGTGGGTTTGAGAATAAAAGCTTGGATAATTGTTGTGTCACCGTACTTGCCCCTCCATTTTGTCCTAAATAAGCAATGGCTCTTGCCGTTCCTCTAAAATCAATGCCAGAATGATCAAAATATCGTTCATCTTCTGTAGCGACTAAGGCATCCACAAGATGTTGAGGAAGGTCTTCATACTTAATAGGTGTACGATTTTCATTATAATACGTCCCTAATTGTTTACCATCTGCAGAAAGAATCTTGGTAGCAAGATTGCTTTCAGGATTTTCTAATTCTTCAAAGGTGGGAAGTTTGCCAAATACATTCCAACTTGCTAGTAAAAATAACAATACGACTGCTAAAAGTCCTCCCGCAAATAATCCCCAAAACCATTTAATAAACTTCTTAAAGCCAGTTTGTGTATTGGTCGCTTGCTTTTTTTTAATCTGCTTCTTTGCCATTATTATTAATTTTGAGGGCGTTCTATACGCAATCCTACTTCTGTAATTCCTTCTAAATGTTCGTCTCCTGTGATGCTTCCGTTTTTACGAACCGCATGCTTTATGGAAAAGGTATAGGCTCCGCTTTCGCGAAAGCGTACCCCTTCTTTATACCATAATTTATTTTCTTTTACGTCATTAAATCCAGTGCCTAACCATTTTCCTTCTGGAGTCGCCATAGGATACTCAAGGGTATCTGTGAGTTGTTTGCCATTAGGAAAATCCATTCTTGTGATCAGGAATAAATTACTGTACTTATACTCGTTGGTGTTTCGTAATGTAATAAATACATTATGTGGTGTTATACTATCTACGTCAGAAATCTCAAATTGGATCGATTCATTTATATTCCATCCATTAGTTACCGTTTGGTAATTGTCATATACCCGATTTGTATCACATGAGATCATAGTGATGACAAGAAGAATAACTATGCCTACTTTATGCATTGTTGTCTGGTTTCTTTTTAGATCTGTTACGTCTGTTATTAGAACGTTTGGCGTTTGGGTTTTGTTTTTGTGCTGGTTTGTTAGGGTCTTTCTTCTTTTGATTAGGCTTCTGACCTGCTTTTTTCTGATCTGGTTTTTTGTTGGTTGCGTTAGCTGTTGCGCGTTTTTTATTTCGGTTTCGATTGTTGCGACGTTTGTTAGTTGATTTTGGTTTGTCGAAACGCGTAAGACTATCTTGTCCTACAACGTTTCCAAAGTCTATTTTAGTGTCTTCAATGTGTTCTGAAGAGAATTCTTCAAGACTCGCAACAGGTTCTTTTGCTTTGTTTGACGTGATGATTTCATTGGCTTGAGCTGCGGTAAGCTTATGCCAATTCATCCATTCTCCTTCATATGCATACCACAAAAATCCTTGAAAAATATCTATTTTTTGACATACTGCGGTTCCTTTTTCTGTGTGTAATTTGACTTCTGTTTTTGGAAACTCTTTTAAAGCATCCATATAGGCGTCTAATTCATAGTTAAGGCAACATTTAAGTTTCCCACATTGACCTGCTAGTTTTTGTGGATTAAGGGATAGTTGTTGGTATCGAGCTGCTCCTGTGGTAACAGATCTAAAGTCTGTAAGCCAGGTAGAACAACATAACTCACGCCCACAAGACCCTATACCTCCTAATCTAGAAGCTTCTTGACGAAGACCAATTTGTCGCATCTCAATACGTGTTCTGAATTCCTGCGCAAACTCCTTAATAAGTTGTCTGAAATCTACACGATCTTCGGCAGTATAATAAAATGTAGCTTTTGAACCATCTCCTTGAAACTCGATATCAGAAATTTTCATTTGTAAATCTAGTCGGATAGCTATTTGTCGTGCTTTTACCTTCATAGGTTCTTCACGATCTCTAGCTTTTGTCCAAATATCAATATCTTTTTGAGTGGCTTTACGGTATATTTTTAAGGTGTCTTCTGTGTCTTGTTTTACTTTTTTGCGCTTCATTTGTACACGGACAAGTTCACCTGTAAGTGTAACCATTCCTATGTCATGTCCCGAAGCTGCCTGAGTAGCAACAATATCACCAATGCTTAATGTTGCATTTTCAGTGTTTTTATAATAGTTTTTACGTCCGTTTTTAAAACGTACCTCTATATAATTAAATGCTTCTTGACCTTCTGGAATTGTCATGTTGGAAAGCCAATCAAAAACAGTAAGTTTATTACATCCGTCCGTACCGCAGGTGCCATTATTTTTACAACCTTTTGGTTGTCCATCAGCTCCTGTTCCGCAATTTCCACACGCCATATAGTATATATCTTAAGGTAAAACACTTAAAAATCAATATATTTATGTGTTTTACTCGTTATTATTATTTAGATTTGATAACTAGCTAAAGTTTAAAGATACCAATTTATTAAAGTTCTTTACTACTTGATTAGCATTTAGAAAAAAGTTATCGAACAAATTTAAGACTTAAAGTTCACCTTATGAAACTAATTCTACGTGTATCCTTTTTATTATGCATGTTTCTCGCATTTGGTATAAGTACTGCACAAACTGCTGGTGGAGAAAGAGTTTTTAATCCAGAAGGAATTAATTGTGTCTCTGAAGAAGAATATCAGGTATATCATAATGCAGTTGCTACAAATCAAGAATATCTTTCTCGAGAAGGATTACGCTTATATCAAGATAATGCAAGTCGTTCTGAACAACAAGTTTCATTTATATGGCCTGTAAAGCAAGCAGATGGTTTTGATTACAATAGTACTTGGGCAATTTCTGTATACTTTGATCATGACCAAACTACAGGCGGATTACAAGATTGGAATTGCGGTACACGTACCTATGATACTTCTAGCGGATACAATCATCAAGGAGTAGATATTTTCTTATGGCCATTTACTTGGAAACAAGTTGATGAAGAACAAACAAAGATCATTGCTGCATCTTCGGGTCAGATCATATACAAAAATGATGGAAGTTCTGATCAAAATTGTTCTTTTAATAATGATCAATGGAATGCTGTTTTTGTAGAGCATTCAGATGGTAGTATTGCATGGTATGGACATATGAAAAATGGAAGCCTTACTTCAAAAAATGTTGGTGATACTGTAACACAAGGAGAGTATTTAGGAATTGTTGCCAGTTCAGGAAACTCTACAGGACCTCATTTGCATTTTGAAGTGTATGATGAAAATAATAACTTGATAGATCCTTATGCAGGACCGTGTAATGATTTAAATGATACAAGCTGGTGG
This sequence comes from uncultured Dokdonia sp., assembly GCF_947492535.1. Classification (GTDB taxonomy): domain Bacteria; phylum Bacteroidota; class Bacteroidia; order Flavobacteriales; family Flavobacteriaceae; genus Dokdonia. The sequence continues at coordinate 357,681 of NZ_CANLNH010000002.1, forward strand.
GCAGAACAAAAAGAATACCTTAACTCTGGCGTAAATGCAGCACTCACTCATACAGATCTTCCTAATTTCGGAACGTGTCCAGAAATAGAAGAAACTTTTGAGAGTAATCAATTTGACCCAGGAGATACGGTATGGTTTATAGGATACTTTAAAGATCAAGTAACAGGAACATCGGCTCTTAATGAAATTTATGATCCTAATGGCGATCTGTTTTCAAGTTGGAATACAAACTTTAATGATGATTTTGTGGCATCGTGGTGGGCACAACAAAGAACCATTAATAACCAAACAGGAGAATGGACGTATATTATAACCTACAATGGAGAAAGTGATACCCACACGTTTAATGTAGGACAACTTTCTGTAGAAGATGAAGTGTTTGATGAGGTTAGAGCATTTCCAAATCCTACAAGTGATATTGTTACGATAGGAGCACCAGTTCCTTTTAAACAAATCACAGTAAGAGATGCTGTAGGAAGAACAGTTCTTGAATACCGTGATTTGAATAGAATTAGCGTAGAAATGGATTTTTCATACTTAAGAACAGGAATTTACTTTGTAACAGCAGAAGCTTTAGATTCTGATGCACAAACCTTGTTGCGAGTTCTTAAAAAGTAATGTAAACTAGACTTTGTTCTGAAATTTTAGTTTCTCTGAACGTCCTTTTTTGAATATTTTATTACTATTTCCTTTACCACTTCGAAGCCTTTTTTGTTCTTCATATGGAAGATGTGTAATCTCTACACACTCTTGAGAACAACAACTCTCCATTTGTGCGTTACAAGACTCGCATTGTATAAATAAAAGGTGACATGCTTCATTAGCACAGTTTACATGTGTGTCGCAAGGATTTCCACACTGATGACAATTTGAAATAATATCTTCAGAAATACGTTCTCCTCTTCTGTGGTCAAAGACAAAGTTCTTCCCTTTAAATTTATTTTCAAGGTTTTGTTGTTCTATTTGACGTGCATATTCTATAATGCCTCCTTCAAGTTGGTATACATTCTTAAACCCTTTGTGTTTAAAGTAGGCACTGGCTTTTTCACACCGAATACCCCCTGTACAATACATGACAAGTTTTTTGTCTTCTTTGTGGTCTTTTAAATCATCTTCTATAATGTCTAATGAATCTCTAAACGTATCTACATCTGGAGTCACCGCATTTTTAAAATGACCTATTTCACTCTCGTAATGATTACGCATATCTACTAGAACGGTATCTTCATCTTCTATAAGAGAGTTAAATGTTTGTGCATCTACATGCACTCCTTTATTTGTGACATCAAAAGAATCATCATTTAGGCCATCGGCTACAATTTTGTGACGCACTTTTACTTTAAGCTTAAGGAAAGACTTATTATCCTGTTCTATAGCAATATTAAGACGTACATTATTTAGAAAATAAATGCCATCTAAGAAAGATTTGAATGTGTTAAAATTTGTTGCGGGAACAGAAAGTTGGGCATTAATACCTTCTTTGGCTACATAAATACGACCTAAAACGTCCATTTCGTCCCACGCGATAAACAAATGATTTCTAAAAAGTTCAGGATTCCCGATGTGTGCATATTGGTAAAAAGAGAGTGTGAAACGCTCGTCTCCAGCCTCATCAATAAGGGCGGCTCTCTCTTTTGCACTTAATTTGTTGTACAGTTGCATGCTATACTTTTTTAAGTTTAAAAGAATTATTTTTTTGCAAAGATAGATGAAATTAAAAAACGGAAGAATTACGATCACAAAAAAATGCCCGGAGGGCGATCCTGCGGGCATTTTTTTGAACGGCTAATTCATTTTGTTAGACTTATTTCTTTTGTGTTACAAGCACAGAAATACGATCTAAACTAGCCGCCTTCCAACTTTCGGCAATGCGCTAGCATCAAATAACGCTTCGCCTTAAGCTGGATTTTATTGTATTTAATTCGTTGTAAACTCATTTTTAATATTACTTCTCATGAAGTAGACTTCTAAAAAAGAAAAGGGTTGCGTATTTTTTTTGTTAAAAAGTATTTTGCTTTCGCGAAAGCGCACCTTGTCCCCTTCAAATAGAAACCCTACTTTTACTATCCAATTTTTAGAATTCAAAACAGATGACGAAAATGAGTAGTGAAAAAGAAGCAAAATTAAAAGCATTACAACTTACCCTAGATAAGCTTGATAAAACCTATGGTAAAGGAGCTGTAATGAAGATGGGAGATCAAGCAATTGTAGATGTAGATTCTATTCCTACAGGTTCTTTAGGACTTGATGTTGCATTAGGTGTAGGAGGATATCCTCGAGGGCGTATTATTGAAATATATGGGCCTGAATCTTCTGGAAAAACAACATTAACACTACACGCTATTGCCGAAGCTCAAAAAGCAGGAGGAATTGCTGCGTTTATTGATGCAGAGCATGCATTTGATCGTTTTTATGCAGAAAAACTGAATGTAGATATAGAAAATCTTATTATATCACAACCAGATAATGGAGAACAAGCGCTAGAAATTGCAGATAATCTAATACGTTCTGGGGCTATCGATATTATTGTAATAGATTCTGTAGCTGCTTTGACTCCAAAAAGTGAGATAGAAGGAGAGATGGGAGATTCTAAAATGGGATTACATGCTCGATTAATGTCTCAAGCATTGCGTAAACTGACGGGATCTATAAGTAAAACAAATTGTACCGTTATATTTATTAATCAATTACGTGAGAAGATAGGCGTTATGTTTGGTAATCCAGAGACGACTACCGGAGGAAATGCTTTAAAGTTTTATGCTTCTGTACGTTTAGATATAAGAAGATCTACTCAAATTAAAGACAGTAACGCAAATGTAAAGGGGAATAAAACCCGTGTTAAGGTTGTTAAAAATAAAGTAGCACCTCCTTTTAGAATGGCGGAGTTTGATATTATGTATGGTGAAGGAGTTTCTAAAGTGGGTGAAATTATAGATATAGGTGTTAATTATGAAATTGTCAAGAAGAGTGGTTCGTGGTTTAGCTATCAAGACACGAAACTAGGTCAAGGTAGAGACGCTGTAAAAGCATTACTGCTAGATAATCCTGATCTGATGGAAGAATTAGAAACCAAAATTCACGAAGCCATTAAAATTTCAGCCGAATAAATAAAAAAAACCTCCTAACTACTAGGAGGTTTTTTTATAGGTAGACGCAACCTTTTGTCCTATTTAGTATCTATAGTATATAATGTCCCCCGTTGTATATGAAAAAAGTAAGTATATTATCACTCATTCTTGTATTCCTTATAGGATGTAGTACCGATGATACACCTTTCTTCTTTTTTGAAGTAACACCAGTAAATACGGTAAGTAATGTGCCAGATGTTTTTGTAGTAGGACAAACAGATACGATACAAGTAACGTATAGAAGACCTTCTACGTGTCATGCATTTAATGGATTTGATATTACAAACGATGAAGATGTAAGAGAAGTTGCGATAATAACAAAAGTAGTTCAAGGAAGAGCTACCTGTTCTGACTTAGATAATGATTTAAGAACAGCGCCTCTGGTTATTACACCAGAAGAAGCGGGGCAATTAAATTTGAGTTTTTTTACAGGAAATAATGAAATAGGTGATCCTACATTTTTAACATTTAATGTGCCTATTATAGAATAAATTTAAGAAAACTAACCAATAGAGATATTTTGAGTTTAGAACAACTCATTGATAATTGTAAAAAGAAACATGCAAAAGCCCAAGAAGAGTTATACAAGCGATATGCTAGTTCACTTTTTTCGGTTTGCTTGAAATATGCTTCTAATTATGCAGATGCTGAAGACATACTGCAAGATGCCTTTATCATTATTTTTGATAAAGTGTCTCAATATAAAAACCAAGGCTCTTTTGAAGGTTGGTTAAAAAGAATAGCAATCAATACAGCACTTCAGCGATATCGTAAAGCAGGAGTTCTTAATTTGATAAATGAAGAAAATATAAGTGAAGTAGATGTAGAAGTAGAAGAAGAAAGTGTGCCTCTAGACTATTTACTTAGAATTATCCAAGAATTACCTGATAGATACAGAATGGTATTTAACTTGTATGTATTAGATGGATATTCACATAAAGAAATTTCTGATTTATTAGAAATTTCAGAGGGTACGTCTAAATCTAATTTAGCTCGTGCCCGCAAAATATTAAAGAATAAAATTGAGGTAAGTCAAGACTATACCTTAAATCAATCTCAAAACCAATGAAAGAGAAAAAGAACATAGATCGGCTTTTTCAGGAGAAATTTAAAGATTTTGAAGTACATCCTAGTGATCAGGTATGGAAGAATATTGTTGAGGCAAAAAAGAAGAAAGAAGACCGAAAAATTGTTCCTATATGGTGGCGATTTGCAGGAGTAGCAGCACTAGTATTGATTCTTGTTACAACAGGTATTGCATTATGGAATAACTCTTCAGATCTTAATAATACAACTCCAGAACTTGTTCAATCTGATCCAAATGGAAATGAAGATTCAAATCCAAATGAGTCAATAAATACGAATATCGCACCCGGTGAAGATGTGAATTCTGATTCTAAAGAAATTGAATCTGGACTAGCTATAGAAAACACTACTTCTAATAAGGCTACCTCAGGAGAAGAGAAGGATAAACTAATGAAAGAAGAAAATTCTCTTTTTGGTGTACAGGATACGCAAGGAGCTATAGCAAATCAGGATATACCTACTAATAGTCAGAAAACTAATACTAAAGAAAATAAAAACCAACCGTATATTGATAATACAACTACTATAAACACAGATCAGTCAACGACTGGTGATGTAACTACAATTAAAGAAAAACAAGAAAACACTCCACAAAAAAGATCAGACTTTATAGATCCTAATATCACGATAGATAAAAGTGTAGATGATACAGCAATAGCTGTAACGGAAGACACAGCTAATACATCTCAAAACGAAGAGACAGAAAACAAAAGTGTAGACGAAGAAGAAAATAAGAAATCTCTTGTTGATGAAGCTGCACGTATAGCAGAAGCTACTACAGAAGATGATGTTCAAGAAAAAGATGCTATAGCTCGTAGGTGGGATGTAGGAGCTGTCGCAGCACCTGTTTATTATGGAGATTTTGGAGGTTCAGGAATTGATCCTCAGTTTAAAGATAATACCAAGACAAGTGATGTTAACTTGAGTTATGGAGTACAAGTAAGCTATGCTGTTACTCCAAAATTTAAAGTACGAACAGGAGTTAGTAATGTAGATCTGAATTACAATACACAAGATATTTCGTTTGCCCCTAGTAATAGCGCACGTACATTAAGAGGCATAGATTTTTCTCAAAATGCCAGTTTCTTAGATATAACTGATCGAGTAAACCCTTCGTCTGCAGTAGCGGGTCAAAATGAAGATTCATTTGGACAAGGCGGTAATACTTTTTCTAATGGAGAGATTCAACAAAATGTTGGCTATATAGAGATTCCTTTAGAAGCGATCTATGTGCTTTCAGACAAGAGACTAGGTGTTGAGCTTATAGGAGGAGTAAGTACGTTACTATTAAACAACAATGAAGTCTTTTTAGCGTCTAATGGTTTAAGAACAAGTCTAGGAACCTCTAATGCGCTTAATGATGTAAGTTTTACAACAAATGTAGGTTTAGGACTTAATTATAAAGTAACAGAAAAAGTAAAAATAAATATAGAACCATCACTTAAATATCAGCTTAATGCCTACAGTAATAGCGTAGGAGAATTTAAGCCTTATTATGTTGGACTATATACAGGAGTGAATTATCGCTTCTAAAAAAGAATACTTACCGTTAGGTTAAGTTTTTTAGTTGGTTAGGTTAGTTGTTGCAAAATCTTGCAATAATTACAACAAGGCGCCGCTGGTTACGGCGCCTTTTTTTGTTATCTAATTTGTATTATTTAAATCTTCAAGTAACGCATCTAATATTACAGTACGCGTTTGTTCTCTCAATTCTTTTTTCTGGTTCTGAGACATGCCTTTTGTAGGAATAAAAGAAAAAACTTTTGCTCTCATTTTACCAGGACCTCCTTCATAAAATTGATATGGAAATAGCTTTTTATTATCATAAAATACCATAGGAACAATTGCAATTTGATGATCTATAGCAAGTCTAAAGGCCCCATCTTTAAAACTATCTAAAACAATAGACGTATCATGAGGAACACCTCCTTCTGGAAAAATACAAATGCTTAAGCCTTGTTGTAGTCTTTTTTGTGCTTGGTCAAAAACGGCTTTACGACTTCTTGCATTTCCGCGATCTACGAGAATACACGTCCTTTTATAAAAGAATCCAAATAACGGAATTTTAGCAAGCTCAGCTTTCCCTACAAAAACAAAAGGGTTTTTTGAAAGATGTAGCATTAGCATAATATCAAGCATCGATGCGTGATTGGAGACTAACATATAACTTTCTCCTTTTTTTAAAGTTTGCTCTCTCGTAACTTTAGGATAAAATCCCATCCCTAGCATGATCCCTCTAGCCCATATCTGAGCCAATCTAAAAAATAGAGGGTACCAAGATTCTTTTAAGATACTTATGATAAGTATCGGGAATAATATAAGTATAATGATAAGCATAAGAAGGTAAAACCAGATCCTCCAAATTGCTATTCCGATTTTTCTAAAAAAATTCATTGCTTCAAAAATAGGCAAAAGGTAGTAGCCTATGCCTAGAAAAAAGTAACTTTGCTGTAAAAACTAGTCATAATCTTACAGAAAGTGCCTAGAATGAATAGTAATTATAATGTGACACCTACTTATTTAGGTAATTAGTATGGCAAGAATTTTAACAGGTGTACAGAGTACAGGAACACCTCACTTAGGAAATTTATTAGGAGCAATCATTCCAGCAATCCAAATGGCAAATGCACCAGGCAATGATTCGTTCTTGTTTATTGCAGATATGCATTCGCTCACTCAAATCAAAGATGGGAATGTTTTAAGACAGAATACATATAGTACTGCAGCTACTTGGTTAGCTTTTGGACTCGATATAGAAAAAACAGTGTTTTATAGACAAAGCGATATTCCTCAAGTAACAGAACTTTCTTGGTATTTAAGTTGCTTTTTCCCATATCAAAGACTTACACTGGCACATAGTTTTAAAGATAAAGCAGATCGTCTGGAAGATGTAAATGCAGGGCTATTTACATATCCTATGCTCATGGCAGCAGATATTCTTTTGTATGATGCAGAGATCGTGCCTGTAGGAAAAGATCAAGCACAACATCTAGAAATGACGAGAGATGTAGCAAGTCGTTTTCATGCTTCTGCGGGTAAGGAAGTATTTGTTATGCCAGAGGTAAAGCATAATGAAGATACCATGTATGTTCCAGGAACTGACGGAGGAAAAATGAGTAAGTCTAAAGGAAATATTATAGATATTTTTCAGCCAGATAAGAAATTGCGAAAGCAAATTATGGGTGTTCAAACCGATAGCACTCCTTTAGAAGAACCTAAAAACCCAGACACCTGTAATCTATTTGCTTTGTATAAACTTATCGCTTCTCCAGAACAAATCACAGAGATGCGTGCAAATTATGAAGGAGGTAATTATGGATACGGTCATGCAAAACAAGCCTTTTTTGAGCTAGTAGTAGAGAAATATGCAACACAACGTGAGCGATATAACCATTATATGGCAAACCTTGATGAGGTAGACGCAGCATTAGCTGTTGGAGCAGAAAAAGCTAAAACAGTTGCAAATGAAGTATTATCCAGAGTTAGAAAAGTAGTAGGATATTAATTCAATAGTGTAAAAAAAGGTAAAGACAGTAAATAACCCTATATTTAAATCTAATCGTGTCGTATGGATATTTTAAGTTTTTTAGGAGGTAGCGGTATATTCTTGATACTGGCACTCGTATTAATTATCGTATTTTTATATAATAAAATTAAGAATAGAAGGCGTTAATAGTACGCTTTCGCGAAAGCATATAATGGCAAATATTCGCATTACAAAACAATTTACATTTGAGACAGGTCATGCGCTCTATGGGTATGACGGAAAATGTAAAAATGTACACGGTCACAGTTATGAATTAAGTGTTACTGTAATAGGAACCCCTATTTCTGATACGAGTCACGTAAAATACGGGATGGTAATTGATTTTGGAGACCTTAAAAAGATCGTTAATAAAGAAATTGTAGATGTGTTTGACCACGCTACTGTTTTTAATAAGAATACACCTCATGTAGAGCTTGCAAAAGAACTTTCGGATAGAGGGCACAATGTCTTATTAGTAGATTACCAACCTACAAGCGAAATGATGGTGATTGATTTTGCTAAAAAAATTCAACCCTTACTTCCAGATCATATTAAACTTCACTCACTACGACTTCAAGAAACGCGTACAAGTTATGCAGAATGGTTTGCAAGCGATAATTAGCCTATGAATATCCCCGCAGGAAAGAAAGTATATTTTTCTAGTGATAATCACTTAGGAGCTCCTACACATAATGAGAGTAGACCTAGAGAACAAAAGTTTTTACGATGGCTAGATGAGATTCGTCCAGATGCGCATGCCATTTTCTTACTAGGAGATCTTTTTGATTTTTGGTTTGAATATCGAACGGTTGTTCCAAAAGGGTTTGTGAGAACCCTAGGGAAACTTGCCGAGTTTAGAGATAGTGGTATAGAGATTCATTTTTTTGTAGGGAATCATGATTTGTGGATGAATGGCTATTTTGAAGATGAATTAGGGATTCCAGTATATCATAACCCTAAAGTATTTACCATAAATGATAAGAAATTTTTCTTAGGACATGGCGATGGTCTAGGGCCAGGAGATAAAGGCTATAAGCGTATGAAAAAAGTCTTTAGAGGACGTTTTTTTCAATGGATATTTAGATGGGGGCATCCAGATATTGGAATGCGCATAGCACAATATTTTTCAGTAAAGAATAAACTAATCTCTGGAAATGATGACCATATTTTTTTAGGGGAAGAAAATGAATGGCTTGCTGCATATGCTAAACGTAAGCTAGAAACGGAGCATTACGACTACTTTGTTTTTGGACACCGTCATTTGCCTATGGAAATTAAAGTTGGAGAACAATCAACCTATTTTAATATAGGAGATTGGATTGATCATTATACCTATGGTGTTTTTGATGGAACAGTATTTTCGATAAAAAAATTTGAATCTACTCAAGACTAAGGTGTATATTTATAGAAATTAAGAGTTATGAGATACATTCTTACAGTATTATCTTTTGTTTTATTTTTTACAGCCTGTAAACCTTATCAGTCAACTACTATGAGACCAGAACAGATAACATACGATAGCTTTAGAGCTCAACAACAATCGTTTACTTCAAAAGATGGTGTTATAAAATATATAGATAAAGGAGAAGGACCTGTTATTGTATTATTACACGGAGTTCCTACTTCTGGATGGTTGTATCGTAAAATGATAGATCCTTTAGTAGACAGTGGGTATCGAGTGATTGCACCAGATATGTTAGGATTTGGAAATAGTGACTCTCCAGAAGGATATGAAATCTATTCCGAAGAGATGCATGCTCAACGATTGCTAGAATTGTTAAATCACCTCAATATAGATGCTTGGACACATGTGATGCATGATGCAGGAGGATTATGGACATGGGAATTATTAGAACAAGCTTCAGATAAAGTAGATCATTTAGTGATTTTAAATACAATCATTTATGAAGAAGGCTTTGATCCTCCTATCCGTTTTGAGCCTGGTTTTATGGCGCGTACCGCGATGTGGGGATATCGTAATGGTATTACAACAAACATGATGCTTAAAGGTCTTTTTAAAGAAGGATTAACAGAAAATACTTTAAATAAAACAGACATAGAAGGGTATAAACGACCACTTAAAGAAGGAAAGACACGTGCGATGTATTACTTTTTTACGCAGACGTGTAATGCACTTCCCGAGTATCAACCTATGATTCAAAAGATGGATACGCCTGCCACTATTATTTGGGGGAAGAACGATACATTCTTAAAATTAGAGCCACAACAAGAAGCACTTCAGAAAGATTTAGGAATAAAAGATGAAGATGTACATATCCTAGAGGCAAAACATTTTATTCAAGAAGAGAAGCCTCAAGAAATTGTACAGATGATTTTAGAATTTATTAAATAGCGTCTACCTATTCAAAAAGTCTTTAAATCCTTTCATAGTGAATACTTTCCAAATAGCAAGTAATGCTGCAATGACTTTTAATACTGTAGAAAATGTAATGAGTTCATTGCCGTATGGTCAATGCATAATTTTTAATAAAGCCCCAATTGTCATAGCAATATAGGCGATTAAGAATAATGCAAGTATGTGCTTTACTTTCATGTATGCTTATTTAATGTCTTTAAGACGAAGTTGTAAACTTACTTCTCCATTCCATGTGTTTTCATCTAGCGTATAGGCCGCACTAAATGGTTTTTTGTTGCTAATAAGATCATATGCATCCCCAATACCAAAACCGATGCCTCCTATACGGGGTCCTTTGTTGTGCTGTGTGACGGTTATTTTAAGATGTGATTCATCAGCGCCTACTTTTTTGCCATATCCTGTATCTACAAGGTCTTCTGTCATAAATATTGGCTTCATATTTCCAGGGCCAAAAGGAGCAAATTGCTTTAGAATACGATAAAACTTTGGAGTAATATCCTTAAGGTCAATTTTGGCATCTATGGTAATTTCTGGAATAAGCAAACGTTCTTCGCAAGAAGCAGCTACGACTTCTTCAAAGCGTTGTTTAAATGCTTCGTAGTTTTCTTCTTTCAATGTAAGTCCAGCGGCATATTTATGACCGCCAAATTGCTCTATAAATTCTTCACATTCATGTAGTGCATTGTATACATCAAACCCTTTTACAGATCGTGCAGAAGCTGCGAGTTTATCACCGCTTTTTGTAAACACTAATGTAGGACGGTAATAGGTTTCTATAAGTCTAGAAGCAACAATTCCTATGACCCCTTTATGCCAATCTTCTTGAAAAACAACAGTCGTTTTTCTGTCGGTCTCATTATTCTTTTGAATCTGAACGAGGGCTTCTTCTGTAATTGCCTTGTCGGCATCTTTACGATCGGAATTGTATTGCTCTATTTCGACAGCATAAATCTGTGCCGTATTATAATCTTGTTCTACAAGTAATGTTACTGCATGGTTTCCATGTTTCATTCGTCCTGCAGCATTAATGCGTGGTGCGATAATAAAAACAACATCGGTAATCGTAAGTGTATCTTTTTTGAGTTGTTGTATAATTGCTTTAAAGCCTGCCCGAGGAGCTGTATTGATTACTTCTAGTCCATAGTAGGCAAGAGTTCTATTTTCTCCGGTAATAGGAACAATATCGGCGCCTATGGCGGTAGCGACAAGATCAAGATATGGGTGAAGTTCTGAAAACGGCTGATTACGCTTTCGCGAAAGCGCACTTATTAATTTAAAACCTACGCCACAGCCACATAACTCATCATAGGGGTACTCACAATCATCTCGTTTAGGATCTAATACAGCAACAGCATTTGGTAATTGTGGTCCAGGACGGTGATGATCACAGATTATAAAATCAATCCCTTTTTCTTTTGCATAAGCTACTTTATCTATTGCTTTTATGCCACAATCTAATGCAATGATAAGCGTGATGTCATTATCTGAAGCATAGTCTATACCCATATAAGAAACTCCATACCCTTCTGCATATCTATCTGGAATATACGTGGCAATAGTTGGGTGAATGGTCTTTAAATAAGAAGATACTAATGCGACACTTGTCGTGCCATCTACATCATAATCTCCATACACCAATATATTTTCTTCTTGAATAATTGCTTGCTCAATACGAATAACAGCCTTATCCATATCCTTCATAAGGAAAGGATCATGGAGTTCGTCTAGTGAAGGGCGAAAAAATTGCTTTGCTTTGTCATAACTATCAATGCCTCTCGCTATTAATAATTGTGCAATAGTAGTATCTATTTGTAATGCCTGAGAAAGTGACTGTACGTTTTCAGAATTTTGTATTGGTTTTACATTCCATCGCATAGATTACTGGATATTTATTTTAAGTATCCAAGCATCTTTTAAATCTTGATCTTTTCTCATTTTTTTTAAAACTTCATAAAGTAATACAGGATCTTCATTGTTTCCTACAGAAACATAATAGAAGTTATTTTGTGGTCTCCTGAAAATATTGGATTGAATGTTTTTCCCTTTTAGTTTAGCGGCCCATTTTTCGGCATTTGTCTTTGAAGAAAATACATTGGAGATGATATAATATCCTCTTAGTACATCAGGAACTTTTGTAGGTTTTTTGTCAATGATCTCCACTAAAGTATCATCAATGGGGGTTGTTTCTTTTTCTTGAGGGATCGTAATTTCCTCTTTTTCCTTAACGACTTCAGGTTGTTTTGGAGTAGGTGTTTCAACGATGGCGATCACTTCTTTTTCTTTAGGCTCTTTTGGAATAATAGTTTCAACAACTTCTATTACTTCTTCTTCTTCTTCGGTTTCTGTTGTTGAGGTGATGGGTTCAATGTCAGAAGTCGATTTGTTTAATGTAGTTTGAAAGGCAACAAAATAAATATAATATCTATCTGCTCTCGTTTTAAATTGTAGTTTAAAGCCGCTGCTGTTGTTTGCGATACTTGTGTTTATTTCATTAGGAACCGTAATTTTTGCGATGTCAAAGCCTAGCGTGTTTTTGCTATTTGGTATGCGGTCTGTATAGTATGTATTATCTATGGTGATACTGCTATTAAAAAAATTGTCAGAAGCCCTCACCCCATTATCCAAAGTGACATATTTTTGTTCTTCAGGATAATAGATAGCGATTTGATCTTTTTTAAGGGTACTATCTCCTTCAAGAGCACTTACAGTAAGAGCTGTTTTTGTTTCGGTTTTTTCGGGAGCTTTAAAGTTTCCAAAATTAATTTCCACTCCTTTTTTATTAATATAACTAAAGCCATTATAGGTTGTAATATACTGTAAAGGGTCTTCCTGATTTTCATAGATAACATATAGCATCCATCCTGCCGAGCTTCCTCCAGAGATATACCCTTGTGTAGCCGCAATATTTGCTACAGTATAGGTTCCGTTAATTACTTGATTATTTTTTATAAGATCAGTAATGTCTTTATAACAGGTATAAGGTCTACTAGAGGTAACCCCTTTTACTGTACCTTGTTTTCCATCAAAAATTAAATTCCCTCTAATTGGGGTATATGCTCCTCCAGGAATTTTTAATTGTATCTCTTGAATATCATGTACAGGCTCTCCATTTTTTTTGTAGACATAGCGATTTCCTTTGGGAACTTTCGTTCCTTTTTCTGTAGGATATGTTGCTGCCCAATATAGAGCAGCATATTTTATAGAAACCCCATCAGGAATCGTAAGATTAGCACTACTAGAATTATATGTAGTGGGCGTATTATCTATATCCACAAACTTCATCTTCGTTTCGTCATTAAACTCATCTGTAGCATCTATGGCTTTGCTTTTATGCTTACTTACATTATTGTTTCCTATCACTTGAGTATTTCCATGAATATAAAATTCATTTACTCGTGTAAATGCTGCGCTGTTTTGTGCAGACATAGCAACTGCAAACAACATATATAATAGAATAAAAGAAAAACGCATAAGATCTGGGGAATATAGTTAGTTAAGCGTTGTCTTTATGAAAGTGTACGCCAACCTCTAAGGTAGCAAATCTTCTAAACATTTCCATAACACCGCAATAGGTGCTTTCAGAAAGATCTACTGCTTTTTGAATTTTTACTTCATCAAGATCATCTCCATAAAAATGATAATCTAACCAAACTTTATGATAATATCTAGGGTGCTCTTCAGTAAGTTCACCTTTTACTTCCATTTTAAATTCAGGAATGGAAACACGCATTTTATTGAGTACAAAAACGATATCAAGACCAGTACAACCAGCTAGAGATGATAACATAAGTGCTTTTGGTCCCATTCCGTCATTATTCCCTCCGTTTTCTGGAGAAGTATCTATGAGTGTTTTATATCCCGTTGGACTATCGGTTTCAAATTGCATTCCTTGTTTATAGATGGTAGTAACTGTATGTGATGCCATTATTTTGTGAATTTTTTTAAAGATTTGAAGGTACAAAAATGATAGGGAAATGCCTATCTTGCTTTCGCGAAAAAAATAGATGATCTATTCTAAAATAGCGTATAAAAATACTGCTTTTATGATATATAAGAAGTCTTAAAAACTAGTTATATTTAACTATACGCTTTCGCGAAAGCAAAAAATAACGTATAATACTTGTGACGTAGATATAAGTTTTACGACCACAAAAAATAAAAAAACTATGCCATTAGTAACACCTTTGAATCCAGAGCATGATGAAACAACGAGAGAACTTGCTGAATTTTTTAATGAGACATTAGGATTCTGCCCTAATTCTGTCCTGACGATGCAGCGTCGTCCAGATATCTCTCGTGCATTTATAAACCTTAATAAAGCGGTAATGGCTAACCAAGGAAATGTTACTTCTGCTCTAAAGCGTATGATTGCTTGGGTTTCTAGTAATGCAACAGGATGTCGTTATTGTCAAGCACATGCTATACGAGCAGCAGAGCGTTATGGAGCAGAACAAGAGCAATTAGATAATATATGGGAATATAGAACGCATGCTGCGTTTTCTGATGCAGAAAGAGCTGCACTAGACTTTTCATTGGCAGCAAGTCAAGTGCCTAATGCTGTAGATGACAAAATTAAAGAAGAGTTATATAAGTATTGGAATGAAGGCGAAATTGTAGAAATGTTAGGAGTGATTTCTTTATTTGGATATTTAAATCGTTGGAATGACTCTATGGGAACTACCCTAGAAGGAGATGCTATTGAAAGTGGAAATCAATATTTAGGAAAACACGGGTTTGAAGTAGGAAAACACGTTTAAATACATACTATAAAAAGAACCAAATATTTTATGCAAGAAAGATAAACTTAAAAGAGAATCTTTCTTGCATTTTTATTTTATAAACCATCAAAAATAAAACGTTCTTTAGGTTTAATTATTAGTTTTTAGAATTTTAAACTATAAAGCGATATTAAAAAACCTTATGGCTATTACGGAAAAAACGTAATTTTTTCTTATGTTTGGCGAACAATTCTTACTTAATAGAATTTAAAAAGTCTTTAAAAAGCATATTTATCGGTTAAAAAGCATTGAATTGTTAAAAAACAGATCGATTACATTTTTAAATAAATAAAAGACTCATTAATTCTATATTTACGTGAGATTTTTTGAAATAAATAATATGTATAATATGAAAAAACAAATACTACTTTTAAGTGTTTTTGCTTCTGCTTTTTTTGTTTCTTGTAGTGATGAAGAAATAATTACTAGTAATGATGCTATTACAGATTTTGAAGTTACTATTGAACAAATTGAACAAATAGACTTTGATCCGGAAACGGCAGAACCTAATAATAGATTTAATGATGCAAGCGAAGGTCTTTATCATGGAGTTATTGTTACTGTAGAGCCAGGACAATCAGATAACCTTCACGGTAAAATCTGGATAAACATTAACAATGATGGTCATTATAATGCTACGGTTGTAACAAATCAAGGAGATCGATTTAAATTTTTAGGGAAGCCAGTAAATTTCGATAACAGTAAATTTGTTTTTAGAGGAAAAAGAGGCACTTTTGATTATGATATAAGTGATATAAATAATCCTGTTGCAACTAATGTAATCGTAGATTCAAAACCAGGTCATGTGGCTTCTGTAAAAGACAGAGCAGGGCAACGTGCTGCGGCTATATTAGGAACATTTGCAACAAATGATAATCCTGATGATATTATTTCAGGAACTTGGGACTTACTTACAGACGGAACACCAAATCCTGATGCATTTAATTTTCCATTATTAACAGAAGTTGTGATTACAGTTACCAATAATGGGAATGTATATTCAGATACAGATTTCGAAATGTTTAATTACCTCTGTTTTTTTGAAACTACTATTACAGAGATAGCCCCTGTGTTTTTACATGAAGATCCTATGACTACACCAAATGGGCGTAATGAGTTTTGGGCACAAAATCAATCATTTCAATTAGGAAATGCTACGTTAGAATATTGGTTAGGGCAAAGTAGCGGATTAGTAGATAGCAATGGATCTACTTTTGTTAATCATGGATTCCACAATAGTGATTTTGCAGACCCTCCATCAAATGTATGTACAGCGATAGATGGACAAAAAGGGATATGGACATGGAATGGTCGTACAGGAACTTCTTCTTTTGACGATCCATTTGATGTGCCAATGTTACATTCAGAAAATGTTGATTACGAAGCATTCAAGCAAGTACTTAGACAGAACAACTAGAACTATACATAAGGTTTTATAATAGAAATCTTATTAAATTATAGCGCCTCCATAGCAATATTGTTATGGAGGTTTTTTATGTAAAAAAGAGTCAGTTTTACCCTTGATTTTAATGAAGATTATAACAGTCTAGAAACCTCTTATTTTTCATACAAAAATTCCGTAAATTCGCTCCCTTATTTAAAAGCATATAAAATGAGCGCTAAGTTCACTGAATATAAAGGATTAAACCTTCCTCAAGTAGCCGATGAGGTTCTTGCCTTCTGGAAAGAAAATAAGGTATTTGAAAAGAGTATCACGACACGTGAAGGAGCAACTCCTTATGTGTTTTTTGAAGGACCTCCATCTGCTAATGGACTTCCTGGGGTACACCATGTATTAGCGCGTGCTATCAAAGATATCTTTCCAAGGTATAAAACCATGAAAGGATTTCAAGTAAAACGTAAGGCAGGATGGGATACACATGGCCTTCCCGTAGAACTCGGTGTAGAGAAAGAATTAGGGATTACCAAAGAAGACATAGGTAAAAAAATCACTGTCGAAGAATATAATGAGGCGTGTAAAAAAGCAGTCATGCGTTACACAGATATCTGGAATGACCTAACTGAAAAGATGGGTTACTGGGTAGATATGACTGATCCATATATCACATACAAGTCTAAGTATATGGAAACTGTTTGGTGGTTACTCAAGCAGATTTATAATAAAGATTTACTATACAAAGGATATACAATACAACCGTATTCTCCTAAAGCAGGTACTGGGTTGAGTTCGCATGAACTTAATCAACCTGGATGTTATAGAGATGTAACTGATACCACGGTAGTTGCTCAGTTTAAAATGACAGCAGAAGGCACGAACCCTCTTGCCAAAGAATTAGCCGATGGGCAAACCTATTTCCTAGCTTGGACGACTACCCCTTGGACCTTACCTTCTAATACAGCACTTACGGTTGGAAAGAAGATAGGCTATATGCTAGTTGAGACGTATAACCAATATACACATGAGCCTGTCAAAGTCATTTTGGCAAAAGCGCTTGTCGGGAAGCAGTTTTCTGGGAAGTTTTATGAAGTTGGAGGTGATACCGCTTTCGCGAAAGCGGACTTAGAAACATATACCGCAGGAGACAAGAAAATACCATACCTCGTAACACGTGAATTTAAAGGAGCCGATCTTTTAGAATTACGTTACGAACAATTATTTGATTTTGTACAGCCACACGATAATCCTCAAGATGCTTTTAGAGTCATTGCTGGAGATTTTGTAACCACCGAAGATGGTACTGGTATTGTACATACAGCGCCTACTTTTGGAGCAGATGATGCCTTGGTAGCAAAGCAAGCATCTCCAGAAGTACCACCATTATTAATTAAAGATGAGAATGATAATTTAGTTCCGCTTGTAGATTTACAAGGAAGATTTCGTCCTGAATTGAAGGAGTTTGGAAATAAATATATCAAAAATGAATACTATACTGATGGCGAAGCTCCAGAAAAATCAATGGATGTTGAGCTTGCTATTCGTTTGAAAGAAGAAAATAAGGCATTTAAGGTAGAGAAGTATGTACACAGTTATCCACACTGTTGGCGTACTGATAAGCCTGTATTGTATTATCCATTAGATTCTTGGTTTATCAAGGTAACTGATTTTAAAGATCGTATGCACGAGCTTAATCTAGGCATTAATTGGAAACCTAAAGCTACTGGAGAAGGTCGTTTTGGAAACTGGCTTGCCAATGCAAATGATTGGAACTTATCCCGTAGTCGTTTTTGGGGAATCCCATTACCGATATGGCGTACTGAAGATGGGAAAGAAGAACTCATTATAGGTTCTGTAAAAGAATTGAAATCAGAAATCAAAAAAGCAATAGATACTGGAGTGATGAATAGCGATCCTTTTGAAGGATTTGTTGCTGATGATATGAGTGAAGAAAACTATGACCTCGTAGATCTTCATAAAAATGTAGTAGACCGTATTGTATTAGTATCACCTTCAGGACAACCTATGAATCGTGAGAGCGATCTTATCGATGTGTGGTTTGATTCAGGGTCTATGCCGTATGCACAATGGCATTATCCTTTTGAAAATAAAGAACTTGTAGAAGAAACTTGGCGTAAAGCAGATTTTATCGCCGAAGGAGTAGATCAAACAAGAGGTTGGTTTTATACATTGCATGCCATTGCAACGATGATTTTTGATGATGTTGCGTATAAAAACGTAGTTTCTAATGGCCTTGTATTAGACAAGAACGGGCAGAAGATGTCTAAACGTCTAGGGAATGCAGCAGATCCATTTGAAACACTTGCCACCTATGGACCTGATGCTACACGCTGGTATATGATCAGTAATGCAAATCCATGGGATAATTTAAAGTTTGATTTAGCAGGAATAGAAGAGGTAAAGCGTAAGTTTTTTGGAACACTTTATAATACGTATGGCTTCTTTGCATTGTATGCAAATCTTGATAATTTCACCTATGCTGAAGCAGAAGTGCCGTTTGCCGAACGTCCAGAAATAGACCGTTGGGTACTTTCAGAATTACATACGCTTATTGCAAAAGTAGATACGTTCTATGCAGAATACGAACCTACAAAAGCAACGAGAGCTATAGATACTTTTGTACAAGAAAACTTATCTAACTGGTTTGTAAGATTAAGCCGTAGACGATTCTGGAAAGGATCTTATGGTACAGATAAGATAAGCGCGTACCAAACACTATATACATGTCTTGTTGAAGTGGCAAAACTAGCAGCTCCTGTAGCACCATTTTTTATGGAGAGACTCTATAAAGATTTGAATGCAATAACAGGAAAAGAAAAATTTAATAGCATACATCTGTCACATTTTCCAAAAAGTGATACTAATTACATAGATAGTACGTTAGAGCACAAGATGGAAAAGGCGCAAACAGCTAGTTCATTGGTGTTATCACTTCGTGCAAAAGAAAAAATTAAAGTACGTCAGCCATTACAGCGTATTATGATTCCTGTATTGTCAGATACAGATCGCGAAGAGATTTTAGCAGTTGCAGATCTTATAAAATCTGAGGTAAATGTTAAAGAAATTGAGCTTATAAGTGATGATTCTGGCATATTAGTTAAACAGATTAAGCCTAATTTTAAAGTTTTAGGACCTCGATTTGGAAAAGACATGAAGCTGATAGCTAGTGCTATACGAGAGTTTGGTGCTGATGAAATTGCAAAAATTGAGCGTGATGGTAAAATTGAGATAGAAATTAATGGAAAAATGACTACATTAGAATCGGGTGATGTAGAAATTTCTTCTCAAGATATAGACGGCTGGTTAGTTGCAAGTCAGAATGGAATGACCGTAGCACTAGACATTACAATCACAGAAGAGCTTCGTAAAGAAGGTGTGGCACGAGAATTGGTGAATCGTATTCAGAATTTACGTAAAGACTCTGGATTTGAAGTGACAGATCGGATTCATGTTGTTTTACAGAAAGAATCGCTTATTGAGCAAACTGTAAAAGATAATGCAACGTATATTAAAACAGAGACACTAGCAGATTCTCTTGAAGTAGTAGAAAAAGTAACAGATGGGCTTGAAATAAGCTTTGATAATATAACAACATATTTAACCATATCAAAACATTAATTAATATGGCAGATACAACAAAAGGACAAAGATATAGCGATGCCGAATTAGAAGAATTTCGCATCATCATTCAAGAAAAAATAGATAAAGCGCAACGCGATTTAGATTTAATAAAAAGCGCTTATCTTAACGATGGCACAAATGGTACAGACGATACATCTCCTCAATTCAAATCTTTTGAAGAAGGAAGTGCAACGATGAGTAAAGAAGCTAATAGTGCACTTGCGATTAGGCAAGAGAAGTTTATTAGAGATCTTAAAAATGCGATTACGCGTATCAATAATAAAACATATGGTATTTGTCGTGTCACTAAAAAACTTATTAATCCTGAGCGATTAAAACTAGTACCGCATGCAACACTTAGCATTGAAGCTAAAAATATGCAGAGCTAACACTATAATAGCGTCTTTCGGGACGCTTTTTTATGAAATATTACTTCTTCTTCTTTACACTATTAGTTGCGTTTCCAAGTACTACATTTGCGCAAAAAAAACTATTTAAAGAATATGATGTAGGCAGTACGCACACATTGTACATTGATAGTGATGAGATTTTTCAAATTAAAGTCACGACAAGTCAAACAGATAAAATAGAGATATATACTCAAATAGAAGGAGAAACTTTTGAAAGTACATTACTTCACACGGTACTTAAAGATGGAACCTTAAAAATTACGACAGGTCGCACACCAGATTTTATTCCTTTTAACGATAAACTATCAGCCCATAAGGTATTATCTATTGTATTAGATATAACCCTTCCAGAAGGACTCACTCTTGATGTGTATTCAACACTAGCAAGTGTAGAAGTGCAAGGAGATTATAATCAAATACGTGTTAATTTAGAAAAAGGAAGATGTTATTTATCCAGTTTCCGCTTTCGCGAAAGCGTATATATCAATACAATATCTGGAAATATTGATCTAGAAACAAAAAATGTAAATATAGACGCGCAATCTCGCAACGGAATGATCGTTATTCCTAAAGGGATGACTGGAGCCAAAACATTGTATTTACAGAGTATCGATGGTGATATAACAGTTATAAATTCACAGTAAAAAGACGTATTTTTACCACCTTAAATAAATTGTATGTCACTAAAAAAAGCAGGACTTATTGTCTTTTTAATACTTCTTGTAGATCAATGTATCAAGATTTATATAAAAACACATTTTCATTTAAATGAATCAATTAAAGTTTTCGGATTGGATTGGTTTCAAATTTATTTTGTTGAAAATGAAGGTGCTGCTTGGGGTGCGCAATTACCAGGAGAATACGGTAAAATTATACTTTCATTATTTCGCTTAATTATCGCGCCATTAATTGGATATTGGCTCTATAAATCAGTAAAAGATAACGCTCCAAAACTTCTTATTATTTCTGTCTCTCTAATATTTGCAGGCGCTGTAGGTAATATTATTGACTCTTTATTGTATGGCGTATTTTTTGAATCTAGTGATAACGGAAATATAGCAAACTTCTTACCTGGAGGAGGAGGGTATGCAAAACCATTATATGGTAATGTGGTCGATATGCTTTATTTTCCATTTATAAAAGACGCAACATTTCCTTCTTGGATTCCTTTTATAGGAGGGAAAACATTTACTTTTTTTAATGCTATTTTTAATATAGCAGATATGGCAATAAGTACTGGTGTGGGAATACTTCTTGTTTTTAATAAAAAAGTATTTCCAAAAACCGAATCTGCTTGAAATGATTTATAATTAATAACGACCATAGTATTCCTAGTCAATCTCTATATACACTAAGAATATTAAAATTGTTATTAAAATGAAAAAAATTACGTATGCTTTAGCATTCCTGTCCTTAGGAGTGTTTTCCTATTTACTCGTAAATAGAGGAGCTAATGGAGAAAGACAAAATAAAGAGTTACATTTAGTAGTTCCTACTCCTGCCAAGACAAAGAAAAAAACAATAGAAGAAAAATACGAACATACTCAAGATCGTGTAGAGTATGAATTTAATCTTCAGAAAGATCCCGTTTCTGGAGAAGTTCCAAAAATAGAACGAGCTCTAGAGTTAAATATAGGATTAGAAAAACTAAGTACTACTAATATTACTCAAGCTTCTGAGAATTCATATACCCTTAGAGGGCCATCAAATTTAGGAGGAAGAACAAGATCTATTATTATTGATATTTCTGATTCAACAGGAAATACCATGTTAGCTGGTGGTGTGAGTAGTGGTGTTTTTAGAACAACAAATGGTGGCGAGAGCTGGACTAAAGTTACACCTAATAATGAAATTCATAACGTCGTATCAATTGCACAAGATCCTCGTCCTGGATTTCAAAATATAATGTATTATTCTACAGGAGAACCATTAGGAAATTCAGCATCATTGGGTGCTGGATTTCTCGGACAAGGAATATGGCAATCTGTAGATGGAGGGGTTACTTGGACTCAAATACCAGGCACAGATTCTACATTTGAAGCATTTGATTCACCTTTTGATCTTACATTTTCACTTGCAGTTAGTCCTATTACAGGAGATCTCTTTGTAGCAACTATCAACTCTATTATGCGATATGATGGAGCTACCTTTACAACAGAACTTAATGCAGGAGGAAACAACTTTACTGATGTAGATATAGATACAACCGGCCGTGTTTATGCTGCTATAGGAGGAACAGGAGTTAATAATGGTGTTTATACCTCTGAAACTGGTGATGGAACCTGGATACGCATTGCTGAAAATGGAGATCCTACAGGTTGGTCTTCTGTTGGAAGAGTTGTTGTTGCGACAGCACCATCAGATACGAATGTCCTTTATGTTATTTATGGGAATGGAGCAAGTAGTGCTGCAAATCAAGTAGAGTCAGATATATGGCGCTATGATTTAGCTGCAGATGAATGGACTGATTTTACCTCAAAAATGCCTAATTTACCAGGAGGTCCTATAGGAGGTGTTGACCCTTTTTCTATCCAAGGAGGATATGATTTAGATATTGTTGTTAGGCCTGATGATGCAAATTATGTAGCAATTGCTGGCACAAGTGCTTATCGTATTGAAAATATTGAAACAGATAATTCGTTTGAGATTATAGGAGGGTATAACGGAGCTATGATTGCACTTTATGACACTCCAAATGGAGATACACATCACCCAGATGTTCACAGTCTAGTTTTTAGTCCATTTGATACTAATGTCTTTTTTACAGGATCTGATGGAGGAGTTCATAGAACAGATGACATTAATGCCCCAACAGTTGATTGGGTAAATCTTAATAATAATTATCAAACATATCAGTATTATGATGTTTTCCTAGATCAATTAGAGGGGTCTGATTTTGTAATTGGAGGTGCTCAGGATAATGGAACCACTGGAGGTGGTGTTAGTGTTGGATTACCTAATGAAACAGAGATGCTTACTATTTTTGGAGGTGATGGAGTTTCTGTTGGAATAGGTAGAACTGAAGGGAATCTTATTGGGTATTTTGGATCTCAATTAGGATTGATTTTAAGACAAAACTTTACAACAGGAAATTTGGTAAATATTCAGCCTACTAATACTAATAATAGTCTATTTGTGACGTTATTCCATTTAGATCCTGATAATAATAATGCATTGTATTATGCTAATGGAGGACAATTATTTGGAACTACAAACGCGAGTACAGTTAATTCAAGTACTTGGAATAATTTAGGATTTTTACCAACTAATGAACTTTTAAGATCATTTGCAACAACTAGAGGAACTTATGACCCAGCTACAAGTTATTTATTAATTGGAGGACAAAATGGAGGGGTTTTCAGGTTAGATGACCCTCAAAATGCATCTAGTTTAGGTAATGCAATTAATATAACACCCCCAGCAGCTTCGACGGTGCAAGGGTCAATTGTTAGTGCAATGGCAATCCATCCAACAAATCCTGATATTGCAATGGTTGTGTATGCTAATTATAACATCCCTAGTATTTTTATAACTTCAAATGCAACAAGTGACACGCCTGATTGGACGTTAGTAGAAGGTAATATAGCTCCTAACTCTATGAGGTCAGCTCAAATTTTAGAAGTTGAAGGTCAGATACAATATTTTGTAGGGACTGCAAGAGGTTTATATAGTAATATTGATCCAGAAAATATTGATTGGGAACTAGAAGGAGGAAGTATATTAGGTATTCCTGTTGTAAGTGATTTAGAGTATCGTCCTTCAGATAATACTTTATTAATAGGAACTCATGGAAATGGAATGTTTGCTACAGAATTAACAACCGTACTTGCTGTAGATGATTTTGCAGAAAATGATGCAGATGAGAATATACTACGAGTATTTCCGAACCCTACAAGCGACATATTGAACTTTAGAACTTCTGGAGCTAACAATATTAGAGAATATCAAATCATAGATTATACAGGAAGAATTCTGGAAGGAGGAGATGTAGCTAATCTTTCTCAAGGTACAATAGATGTAAGTGGATATACAAATGGAGTATATTTTATACGTGCTATTACTCAGAATAATGCAACAGTTACTACTCGATTTATTAAGAGATAGTAAACAATAATATATACAATAAAAAATCCCGCTATTAAAGCGGGATTTTTGTTTTTTGGAAATAGCTTACTTTCTCCAATCGTTATTTTCTCGATTTATATCTGCCATCAATGTGCTAGGATCAATAGTCATTGATTTTATTTTTGACATAGGAACATCAATGGTAAATGTATAGGTTGGATTTGTCCAAGGCCAATCTTCTAATTGAGTATAATTCGTTGTATTAGGTTTTTCTCCACGCATGATTCGTAAAGGTACGTAATACATTGATTCTCCTTTAGTCGTTGTAATCTGTAAATCTATAGGCATAGGCATCTCACCTTTTCGCGAAAGCGTAATTTTCGTTTTATTACCATCTTCAACAACTTCTGTAATAGCATAATCTATTGTATTGGTAGTTTGTGTCCAATCGGTTAGATACCAATCTAATTGTATGCCTGATACTTTTTCTGCAGTACGCTTGATATCATTAGGCGTAGGATGTTTGAATGCAAAATCAGCATAATACCTTTTTAAGGTTTTTGCCAAGTTTTCTTCACCAATAATATAGCCTAATTGAGATAGGAAGATGGCTCCTTTACTATACGCTGCTACTCCATAAGCAAAGTTTCTATTATAGCGATCTGCATGCGTTGTCTGTGGCTGCTCATATCCACTTTCAACTAATCTATAATATCCGCTATAAGATCCAGAAACAGGGTTTTCTCTGTTTTGTTCCATCACTTCATTCATGGCTTTTGCAGAGATATACGATGTAAAACCTTCATCCATCCATTCGTGTTTTGCTTCGTTTGTTGCTAATAAGAATTGAAACCATGTGTGGGCAAATTCATGAGCAGTTACTCCTACTAAACTTCCAAAGCTTCGTTCTCCAGTAATTAAAGTACACATTGCGTACTCCATACCACCATCACCTCCTTGTATAACAGAGTATTGTTTGTATGGGTATTTGCCTACATGTTTATTAAGATAAGAAAGGATAGCTGCTGTTTTAGATTGTAGATTTTTCCAGTTTTCTATTATTTCTGGATTGTTCTTATATAAGAAGTGTAGTTCTACACCATTTTCACCTATAATAGTATCATGTCTATAATTTGGATCTGCAGCCCATGTAAAATCATGTACGTTTGGTGCTACAAAATGCCAAGTGTATTTTCCTCTTTTTGTTTTAGGAGTAGCAGAAGCTCCTTCATCTTGGTAGCCATGTCCTACTTTATTTCCATTTTGCACATAACCAGTTCCTCCTAGTGTAAAGTCGGCATCTATTGTGATTTTCACATCAAAATCGCCCCATACCCCATGAAATTCACGTCCGATATAAGGATCTGCATGCCATCCTTCAAAATCGTATTCGGCAAGTTTAGGATACCATTGGGTCATAGATAATGCAACACCTTCTTTATTATTGCGGCCACTACGACGTATTTGTACAGGCACTTGTCCTGTAAAATCCATCTTAAAAGTGGTTTTTTGACCAGGTAAAATAGGTTGAGCCAATATTACTTCTAGTACAGTTCCAGCAACAGTATAAGAGGTGTTTTTTCCATTTTGACTAAGGCTATTTACTTTCATAAATCCAATTTCATCAGGGGCTAATTTGCTTATTCGATCACCTACGCGAGGATCTGGATCGGCAATAGAGCGTGATCGTATATCCATTTCGCTTCCTGGTTGAAAGGCATTAAAATAAAGGTGATAAAACACCTGAGTTAGGGTGTCAGGAGAGTTATTGGTATACGTTAACTCTTGTTTTCCATCGTATTGATAGTTATTTACATTCATGTCGATTTCCATTTTGTAATCAACATGTTGTTGCCAATATGAGGTGTTTTGTGCAATACTATTTGTGATAAAAAAGGCACATAGGCCTACAAAAAGAAAGCATTTTAGAATAGGTTTGATCATTGGTACTTATTTATTTAGTGCTGCCAATTTAAAGGCATTATACATATTTACTATTTTTCCTGATTTAGAAAGTTCATCAAAACGAGCTCTTTTAGATGGATCTCCAGATACAATTACAGAGTTAGTAGTCAGTGATCCACTTTTCATAATAATGTCTTTTATTTGACTTGCTTTAAGCTTAGGGTAATAACTTCGTAACATAGCAGCAACTCCGGCTGTATTTGGAGCCGCCATAGACGTTCCTTGTAGAAATTCATAGGTGTTATTAGGTGTTGTTGACCAAATACGAACTCCAGGAGCAAAAACATCTACATTGGACTTTCCATAGTTGGAAAAGTTTGCAACCATTTCACCTCCGTATTTTTTATTCAATGCGCCTACTGTTAGAAATGTATTACTTATTTCGGGATTATTACCCCATTGATCATTAGGAAATACTCTATGTGTAGCATCATCTAGATTATATCCTTCATTCCCAGCAGCATTCACAATAAGCACATCTTTTTTGGCAGCATATTTAATCGCATCATATACCCATCCTGGGTTTTGAGAATAATACTTACCAAAAGAAGTGTTGATTACTTTGGCTCCATTATCTACAGCATAACGAATAGCCAATGCAATATCTTTGTCGTACTCATCTCCGTTAGGAACAGCGCGCAATACCATAAGTTTGATATTGCTATTGGCAATGCCATCCATACCTTTACCATTATTGCGTTGTGCAGCAATAATACCCCCCACATGTGTACCGTGTCTAGCTCCTTCAGCTTCAGGTCCAGTAACATTATTGTCTCCGTATCCTTTATCTTCTATATCATAGGGGTTATCTCCTAATACTTTTCTGAAAGATGCATTTAAACTGTAATTAACAAACTGATCTTCAATTTGTTCTAAATCTTTCCCTATTAATGTTATAATATCAGGAATACTATCACTAAACTGGAACATTTGCGTTAAAAAACCAATATGATTCTGCATTTCTTCATTTGGATTTTTAATAGCGTTTAATTCTTTAAGACTATAATCTTCCTTCCCTAATTTTTTTGATACAACTGTATGTGATGCTTCTACTTGTTGTTTTATTTGGGTAGTACGTTGTAAAACACCTTGAAGCTCTTGTATTTTTTCAGAATGTTCAGATTTTGCTTTTTGATAAGACAGGAAAACATCTTTTTTATTTGCTGGAATTTGAGCAACTGTTTTTCCTTTAAACTCAGAATCGTAGCGATCTACAATTCTGGAAAGTTCTAATTGTTCGTCTGTAATGTTTCCTAAGAAATTCCATCCATGAATATCGTCTATATATCCATTATTATCGTCGTCTTTTCCATTACCAGGAATCTCTTTAGAGTTTGTCCAAATGGAGTTTTTAAGATCTTCGTGAGTAATATCTATTCCACTATCAATAACAGCGACAATAGTTTGAACACCTGATTTTCCTGGAAGGATTTCGGCATATGTCTTTTCAACACTCATACCAGGTATAGTGTCATTCATCAAATCTTTAGAACTCCACGATTTTTCTTGTGCTTCTGAAAGTGATTTAACTTTTAAAGGATTGTTGTCTACATTTACTTCTGCCACAGAAACTAAAGGAGCAGGAGTATCACAAGCTACTATAAGAGTAGCCATTGTAATGATAAGGGTGATTTTTTTATAAATAGTATGCATTTTAATAGGTAATAAATTTAAAGAATTTCATTTAGAGCAAAAGTATCTTTAAGACGGACTCCTTTTTCGGTATGCTGTACAGTAATGATAGGATTATGAGCATCATGTTCTAGCCATAAATAATATCCTTTATCTGCAGCAGTATTTAAAAAGAGTTCTTTCTCGTCTAAAGTAAGTAGCGGTCGCGTATCATACCCCATTACAAAGGGCAAAGGCAAATGCCCCGCAGTAGGGAGTAAATCTGCCATAAAAACAATTGTTTTGTCTTGGTATGTAATATGAGGAATCATTTGTTTATCTGTATGCCCATCTGCAAAAAAGATACCAAAACCCAGTTCTGATGTTTCTTGAAAATGAGTTCCTTCTCTTGAGATAAATTGTAATTGGCCACTTTCTTCCATAGGAAGAATGTTTTCTTTTAAGAAAGAAGCACGTTCTCTTCTATTAGGTTGTGTTGCCCATTTCCAATGATCTTCATTACTCCAAAAGGTAGCATTTTTAAACGCAGGTTCGTATCCTGTTCTGTCTTTATTCCATTGTACAGAGCCTCCACAATGATCAAAGTGAAGATGCGTCATAAACACATCTGTAATATCATCTCGATGGAAACCATGCTTTGCCAATGAAGTATCTATAGTATAATCCCCCCATAAATGGTAATAACTATAAAACTTTTCAGATTGCTTATTTCCCATTCCCGTATCTATAAGAATAAGACGATCCCCATCTTCTATAAGCATACAGCGCGCAGCAATATCAATCATATTGTTTGCATCTGCTGGATTGGTACGTGTCCATAACGTTTTAGGAACTACGCCAAACATAGCGCCACCATCTAATTTAAAATGACCAGCTTCTATGGGATATATTTTCATAAAATCTATTTGTATATTTAAAAAGAGCGTAGATAAAATAGGTGTTGATCTGTATACGCTTTCGCGAAAGCGTATAAAACCATCTTTTTCTCATATCTAAAATCTATGCAAAATAAGGAAAAAGGCATTTTTACAAAGATTTCTCGATGCCTTTTTAACAAAGAATTGTATATTCCTTATTTGTGAAGTAGCTTTAACATCTAAATGGAGCGTATATGTTAGAATTAGCAGGAATTATTATTCTAGGAATTATTGCACAGTGGGTGGCTTGGCGATTAAAATTGCCTGCAATTCTACCGCTTATACTGATAGGCCTTTTAGTAGGACCTTTTTCTACATTATTTTCTGATGATGGAACAAAGTGGATAGAACCCATATGGAATGGAGTAGAAGGGTTTTTTCCAGGAGAAAGTCTTTATTATTTTGTTTCATTAGCCATAAGTATTATCCTCTTTGAAGGAGGACTTACGCTTAAACGGTCTGAACTTCGTAATATAGGTCCTGTAATAACCAAACTTATTACTCTTGGTAGTATCGTAACTTTTGTAGGAGCTGGCGCTGCTACTTATTTTATTTTTGGACTTAGTCTTAAGATTTCTTTTCTGTTTTCTGGGCTTATTATTGTAACAGGCCCTACGGTGATTTCTCCAATTTTACGTAACATTCCCCTTAAAAAGGATGTATCTTCTGTATTAAAATGGGAAGGGATATTAATAGATCCTATAGGTGCATTAGTTGCTGTATTAGTATATGAGTTTATTTCAGCAGAGGGAGGAGGAGAATTTACAGTCACAGCACTTAAAGAATTTGGTAAAATTGTTCTTTTTGGAAGTACATTTGGTTTTTCTTTTGCACATGCACTAGCTTTTGCAACTAAAAAACATTTGATTCCGCACTACCTCCTTAATGTAGCTACATTATCTGCTGTATTAGGTGTTTTTGTGATGTCAGATGCGTTTGCACATGAATCTGGATTACTTGCAGTTGTAGTAATGGGAATGGTGCTTGGGAATATTAACTTACCTAATTTAAAAGAGCTCTTATATTTTAAAGAATCGTTAAGTGTCTTATTAATTTCTATTTTATTTATACTTCTATCTGCAAATATTAATATAGAAGACCTACAATTACTGTATAGATGGGAAACAGCTGTTTTGTTTCTTGTTGTTGTGTTTGTAATACGACCCATAGGCGTATTTCTTAGTACAAATGGCTCTGATCTCAAAATGAATGAGCGTATTTTTATCAGTTGGGTAGGACCTCGTGGTATTGTCGCTGCTGGTATTGCTTCCCTGTTTGGTTCAAAATTATTATTAAAAGGAGAACCAGGAGCAGAGTATATTACTCCGTTAGTTTTTATGATTGTATTAGGAACAGTATTATTAAACGCTACTACAGCACGAATCTTTGCTAAAGCAATAGGCGTTTTCCTTAAAAAATCTGATGGAATCTTAATTGTAGGAGCCTCAGAGGTATCACGATTAATTGCTAAATATTTACAAAAAAATGATAGGCATGTAGTACTTTTAGATAGTAATGGAGCAAATGTTCGTATGGCAAAAGAAGCAGAATTAGATGCTATCGAAGCCAACATATATTCTGATGATGTTACAGATAATGTTGAGCTTAGTCATATAGGTTATTTAATGTCACTAACGGGAAGTAGTGAAGTGAATAACTACGCAATAAACCGATTTAGAAAACAGTTTGGTGAGAATGGCGCTTTTAGACTTATTTCAAAAAGAGAGATGGACGATCCAAATAATATTCCTAAAGAGGGTCTTTTTTCTACAACAGACGATTATATCAATCTAATAGAAGTCGCTAGAAAATATCCAACTATTCAGGAAGTTCCTGTAAATTCTCAAGAAGAGTTTACATCTATAACGGAAGTATTATTACAGGAAAAGGAAATGATCCCTCTATTCATTAAAGAGAAAGATGGGTATATTGATATTATAAGCTCCCGTATAGAAGAGATAGAATCAAAATCTTTTGAAGGTTGTAATGTGGTATATCTAGGAAAGCCGATGATTAACAAACTTGAGAAAACTGCAAATGAATAGTGATTTAGTTTCTTTTGGCTAATTTATAATAGGTGTTATGATACTTAATGATTAGAGCGCCAGTTCTAATAAACATCCATACAACAAAAGCGATCCAAATTCCCGTAAGACCCCACCCCATATATTTACTAAGGTATATCATAGGAATAAACCCTAAAAAAGTAGCACTTAGTAAAGTGTTACGTAAATAAGCGGTTTCTCCTAAGCCTTTAAATATAGCATCTAGTGTAAAGGTGATAGAATTAAGAGGCTGCATAAGAATCACAATAAAGAAGACCGTATAAAAGATTTCAAGTACACTTTCATCTTTACTAAACAGAAGGCCTGAGGATTTATAAAATAAAAAGGCAGTAATCATTAATAGCCCTGCAACCACTAGATTATATAGATTAAGTCGTTTCGTTAAGGTCCAGAGGTCTTTATAGCTTTTTGCTCCAAGTAATCTTCCTCCTAATACATTACCAGCAGCACCGTATCCATCAATAAAAAAGGCTGTAAATAACCAAATATTAGCAGCAATGGTATGTGCGGCAATCGTTTCTTTTCCTAGTGCCGTGGCTTCTTTTACAGCCAGAACAATAGCAATATTTAGCGACAAGGAACGCACAAATAAATTAAGACTCATACCAATAAGTCTATTAATTTCTTTATGTAAGGGAAAGCGTAAACGCAATGAAACATCGGTCTTTATGAGCACAAAAATAAGTGCCATAATTGCCATAAAAATTTGTGAAATAAGACTTGCCCATGCAGCACCTTTAATACCCATAGGGGTTATTACATCTTCAACACCATATACAAGAACAAAGTCGAGTCCTATATTAATAAGCGCGCCAGACATAGCAACAATCATAGGCCAAAAGGTATTTTGTAAACCTCTAAAAATACCAAAAATAGCAAACGTAAATAGGGTCAACGGGAATCCCCATACTCTGATATTATAGTACTCTAAACTTAAGTCTAAGATCATTCCTTTTGCCTTCAGTACCCTAAAAATTTCTTCAGCAAAAAAGTAAGTGCTTCCCAAAACGATAAAACTGAGGATGATATTAAAATAGACAGCTTGCGCAGGTAAAACTTTAATATCGTCTAGTTTTCCAGCACCTAAATTTTGAGAAATAACAGCAGATATTGCACTTCGCGTTTGTCCTAATATCCAAATGAGTGACGACAAAAAAGCGCCTACAATCCCTACAGCAGCAAGTGATTCTGTACTATAAGCATCCATGTTTCCAACAATAGCAGCATCTGTACTAGAAAGAACAGGCTCTGCGATACCAGCAATAATAGCGGGTATTGCCAGCTGCTGAATACGCTTAAAGGAAATATTTATGGAGGAATTATCTTCGATATGTAATACGTTTTAGTAAGTGAATTACGTGTTAGTCTAGGTTAAGAGAAGTTCATAACAATAAAAAGGAAATTCGCTTTGTTTAGGGAAATAAATATTGCCGAGGCGTTTGTAGCCTCTTTGCTCATAAAATCTTTGATTTCTAGGATTCTGACTAAACGTATCTAATCGTACGGAAATGGCATTATTCGCTTTCGCGAAAGCTTCCGCATATTCCATTAATTGAATGGCATACCCTTGTTTTTGAAACGATGGATGTACGGCGAGCCTATGAATGTAAAGATTCTTTTCATTTGGCGAAAGCCAATTTACAGTGGTGTACTCATCATCCATGAAGGTAGAAATGACAATTGTTCCTATAATCTGATTTTCTTTTTTTAAAAGATAGAGTTCATTACGTTTTATATCCCTTTCAAAAGCCTTTTTTGATGGATAATGCTCATTCCATTGGTAGATTCCTTTAGAGATCATAAAGGCAGCGCAAGCCTTAGTAAGCGATAGAATTTCAGGGATTTCCGAAATTTTTGCGGGTACAATCACAGATATAGAGTATTTTTGCTTTATATACAGCTAAAATAAGTCTTATTCTATGAAAAATATACTTGTTCCTATAGGTTCATCTAATGGTGCCATTACGACACTACAATATGCAATTGATCTTGCCGAAAAGATAGATGCTAATGTATATGTTATTTCTGTTTTTCAAGAGTTTTCAAGAGTTGGTGGTATGTCAAAAGTAAATACCCTACTTAAAGAAGAATCTGAAAATCGTATTGATACGGTACTTAACTCTGTAGATAAGAAGAGTGTATCTGTTATAGCACACCCTATTAAAGGAGAAATATTAGAAGGTGTAGAACGCTTTAATAAACATGTTCCAGTAGATTTAATGATACTATCACCTCGTAGTAACTCGCAAAGAGATGAGGTGTATCTAGGAAAAACCTCTGGAAAACTTGTTAAAGACACTAATATTCCAGCACTTGTTGTTCCTGTAAATGAAGTGTTTAAAGCACCAGAAAAAATACTAATGGCATTCAAGTATGGAAAATTCTCTAAAAAGAGAATGCTAGATCCTATTTTTAAGTTCCAAAAACATTTTGATAGTAAAGTACATCTTTTACATGTTGAGACACCAGATAGCACTCCAGAAATGCTAGAAGTGAGTGGTAAACTTAAAAGAATAATATCTTCATATACCCAAACAAAAAACGCAACTACGTATCAAGGTGTTTTAGAACATTTCCAATCTCACGATCCAGATATGATTTGTGTAGTACAAAGGAAACGAGGGTTTTTCAAAAAGCTTTGGGAGACAGATGCTGTCTTGAAAAAAGATTTTTATACGACAAAACCGTTGCTTATTTTACGAGTAGAAGAGTAGTATTTATATGCTTTCGCGCCTGCCTATCGGCAGATAGGAAATCGTATTTAGCATATGTCGGGGATGTAGCTCAGCTGGCTAGAGCGTTTGACTGGCAGTCAAGAGGTCGTGGGTTCGAGTCCCATCTTCTCCACATCAATTAGAAAACACACGAGAGTGTGGTTTTTCTTTTGGAGAAAACCGAAAGGTCCCCTTTCGAGTTTTTGAAAAAACAATACCAAGGGATGCGCTAGCATTTCTGGTTTTCTATTTGCAGTAGCGGTGTTTATGGGCCCAACGAAGTTAATCCCATCTTCTCCACTTTTAAATATTAAACAATGGCTTTTAAGGTTAGCATACTTAAAAGCTTTTGTTATTTGATAAGCTGTTCCTCAAAAACATACTCCTGACTTCCAATTTCACAGATCAATTGCGTCAATACTTTTTCAAACTCCAGTAAGGTTTCTTTTGTGATGTCACTATCCTTCCCGAATTTAAAAGGCATAAAACCATTTTTAAGCCTCTTAAAGGATATAATACCCGCTTTTGCAGGAAAGGTAATGCCGTTTGATTTGTAGAGCATGTAGGTGTATAAGAGTACTTGGAATGCTTTTTCATAACGGCCTTCAGGAAGTAAAAGATCAGACCATTCTTTGATGATAAGATCAGCTCTATCTACACTACCTGATTTATAATCTATAATACGAACTTCATTATTTCGTATTTCAATACGATCAGCGGTTCCTTTTAAAACGGTTGTAAAAGGTAACTGATCTTGCTGTAAAGGGGTTTGTAATTGTTGCTCTAGTTGAATAATACGTATGTCGTCTCCTTTTTGAATACTTTGTTTTTCAAATGCTAGGAAATTAACTAAGTATCGCTGTATAACTTCATAGATAATTAAATTCTTTCCTTTAGAAAGGTTCATACTCTTAAAAATAAGATCAAATTGTGCTTTGATCACTGGGGTTATTTTAGAGAGCATGGTATCAATATGTCCGGTAGTCAGTTTTGTATTGACATACGGTTTATATAGATATTCTAATGCATTGTGAATAATGGTTCCCATGGTATTGGCAGCCACAATTTCTTCTACTTCATCCAACTCTTTAATACCTAATACGTATTTGTAATAAAACTCTAATGGATTTCGTAAATACGTTCCTATTGCAGAGGGTGATAAGCCAGATGCAAATAAGCCTTTGAGACTTTCTATAACAGCAGTTGTTTTTGTGATGGATTGTGATGGAAGCGTTGTCATAGTTACTGCTGGCGTTGCAACTTCATGACGAATAGGGTGGATTCCTTCTAATTCTAACTGTAGTATAAAACGACTCTTCTCTGTAGCCCCGACACCTTCTGTTGCTGAGGTATACACTAAATGAATGTGTTCTGATCTGTGTAATAAACGATAAAAATGATAAGCATACACGGCATCTTTCTCTTGATACGTCGGTAGGTTATGCATGTATTTTAAATCGTATGGAATATAAGAGTTGCTACTTTTCCCGGCAGGCAGAATGCCTTCATTAAGCGATGTAACAATTACATGCTTAAAATCTAGAAGTCTAGATTCTAGCATTCCCATAATCTGCAATCCTTGGTAAGGATCTCCTTGCAAATCTATAGTTTCAGAAGAGATGGTATCTCTATAGAATCGTATAAACGTAGGGATATCTTCTATATACGTATGTGTAGTATTTAATGTAGATAATTTATTAAAGGTTTTATAAAAACCAAATAGATATTCTAAGTTAAGTGCATCTTCAGAAGGATCTAATGTGTTTTTAAGGAGTTGAATGAGTGTTAAACAATTTTTTATAGCCTTTGCAGGATTGTCTTCCCAAATATCAAATAGTGTCACAATCGCTTCAGGAAGTTGTTCTGTCTTTACTATTTCTTTTAGATCTTCATTATTGATATAAATAATATTTGATTGTTGGATCGCAGTAATAATCAGTTCAGATTGACCTAAGAGAAGTTTATGTATAATAGGTTGTTGTAATAGAGTAATTACATTTTTATAATAAAACCCTTTTTGATTATGCTCTTTTTTTAGTACAAAAAAATGTTCAAACAAAGACGCTAGCGGTGTTTGTCTTAACGGAATACCCATGGTAACATTAATGTTTTTAATATTTTTTGGGAGGGCATTAATAATAGGTAATAAAAGTGACTCGTCACCTAATACTAAAACAGTTTCATTTAGTTGTTCTTTAGAGTATGAAGAGAGTACATTTCCAATATATTTTGCAAGTTGTAATCCTTGAGTAACTTCTGTAATTGTTATTTCTTTCTGTTGGTTATAATGAGTATAAACTGTTTCGAAAGGATGTGATTTAAAATAAGGCCAATTTTTTATATGTTCCCTCATAAATAGGGATGCCTCATGAGCTTTATTATCCATAAAATAAGCTTCAGCATCCCAATAAATTTTAGAGTTGCCAGTAGCTAAAAGTGCCTGTATAAGATGTTGTTCAGAAGTATTTAAGGCATTAAAACCTAAAAACACATGTCTTTTATCTGCATTGTTATTAATGTAATGTTCTATATCTTCTGCAGCTTTCCTATAGATAAGTCCTTGGTGTGCTGTATTGGCTTCAAGCAGTATTGAAGTAAAATGGGTATAATAGTCAGGGAGTAGTTTCCAGAATTTAAGATAATTCTTAATGAGAGAAGTTGTGTCTTTTTCCTTAGACCAGTGATTTAAGTCTTGTATAGCACTTAGGTAATCAAAAAAAGAGGTGTGATCTACAAGATATCTGTCTATCTCATTAAAATCACTTAAAATAGTTTGTGCCCAACCATAAAAGATAGAGAAAGATTCTTTCTCCTTTGGAGGTGTTATTTTTAAATATGCTTGATATAATGCAAATATTTGATCTGTTTGTGATGCCTGTTTAAGACCAGATAAGTATTCTATAAATTCTTCAATACTATATATTTCAGGAGAAAAAATAGATTTCTCTAAATGAATTGCAATACGATTACGAAGAAAACTTCCCGCACGTCTACTAGGAACAATAAATGCTACAGAAGAAAAATCATGTAATTCTTCTATACATTTAGTGATAACGTCTTCTATAAATGATTGCATGTATCTAAAATAATCACTTATTCTATAAATGGAGCATTGTCCTAGAATAAATTAAGGAAAATAAAAAAGCCTTGCGTTAGCAAGGCTTTTTTTAATATATGTTTGTTTTTCTATTACTTAAGAATAGAAAGCTGTACACGTCTGTTTTCTTGACGTCCAGCAGCAGTTTTGTTAGAAGCGATTGGTTGTGACTCTCCAAAACCTTTAGACTCTAAACGAGAAGCATCAATACCATGACTAGTTAAGTAATTTTTAACTGAAGCTGCTCTTTCGTTAGAAAGGTTTAAGTTATAAGCATCACGTCCTCTATCGTCAGTATGTCCTTCGATTAAGAAACGAGTCTTAGGATATTCTTTCATGATTTTAGCAACATTATCAAGAGTTGCATTAGATTCTGCACGAACAGTAGCCGCGTTGTAATCAAAAAGAACTGATTTGAACTGTACGTTAAGTTCGTTAAGAACTTCTACAGATACTTCAGGACATCCATTATTTGCAACAGTACCAGCAACGTCTGGACACTCATCATCTTTGTCTAATACACCGTCACCATCTTTATCTTGGTAAGGACATCCGTTGTTAGCACGAGGACCAGCCTCATTTGGACAACCGTCATCAGCATCTTTAATTCCATCGCTATCAGCATCTGGACATCCACCTAAAGCAGCAACACCAGCTACATTTGGACACGCATCTTTAGGATCAGGGATTCCGTCACCATCAGTATCAGGACATCCTTCAAACTCAGCTGAACCAGCTACAGTAGGACAAGCATCTTTAGAATCTTGGATACCATCTCCGTCAGAATCAGGACATCCGTCAAATTCAGGAATACCAGCAACTTCTGGACAAGCATCATCTTTGTCATAGATTCCGTCACCATCTGTATCTTTTCCTCCAAAAGAGAATCCTAAAGAAGCAGAATGCTGAAAGTGCTTAGGTCCTGTTTCTTCTTCAAATACATGCTTATATAAAGACTGTAATCCTACGTTAAAGTTTTCAGATAACCAGAAACGTACTCCAGCACCTCCGTTAGCAGTTCCAAATCCAGGAGTTCCTCCTGTTAATTCACTGTCTATCCAAGTATAACCAGCTCCAACCGATAAATATGGGTCAAACCAAGTAGTTCCGATAACTTCTTTAAGACTATATGAAACAGCTCCATCTACAGCATAATGTTGTAATTCACTTGAAGGAGAAGCATCACCTAATTTATCTATTCTGTTTAATGTTCCAGTTACTCCAACGATAAATCCGTCACCAACATATCTAGAAATGTTAATATAAGAAACTGAAGGAACGATGTTCCAGTGATCATTTACATTATAAAATTCTTCAAATAAGCCCCCTCTAAGTTCAAGGTTTGTTCCAGCTTGACGAGCACGGTCTCCAACCGGATAAGTGTCAATAGCATTGGCACCGACACTGATTGCCCAAGGGTTATTTTGGTCTTGTGCATTCACCGATCCGATTACCATGATCAGAAGCGAAGCAACTAAAAATCTGCTAAGATGTTTCATTGTTTATTCTTAATTTTAAGTGTTAATTAAAAGCAAAAGTAAGTTGTTAAAACTAATCAACAAAGATAAAAGTACTAAAATTTTAGAAATTCCATTGACTATAGTGTAAAGTTTGCTAATTAATAACGCCTAATTCTTTTCCCACTTTTGTAAATGCCTCTATTGCCTTATCAAGATGTTTTACCTCGTGAGCAGCGCTTAATTGTACACGTATACGGGCTTTATCCCTTGGTACAACAGGAAAAAAGAAACCAATAACGTAGATTCCTTCCTCTAAAAGAGCATCTGCCATTTGTTGAGAAAGTTTTGCATCATATAACATGACAGGAACAATCGCAGAATCGCCATCTATGATATCAAATCCTGCATTTTTCATCCCATTTTTGAAATATGCTGTGTTTTTAGCCAGTTTATCACGTAACGAGGTGTCATTTTCTAACATCTCAAAAACTTTAATAGAGGCGCCAACAATTGCTGGTGCAAGAGAATTTGAAAAAAGATAAGGTCTACTGCGTTGACGTAAGATCTCGATAACTTCTTTTTTAGCCGTTGTATATCCTCCCATAGCACCGCCTAATGCTTTCCCAAGCGTACCTGTGATGATATCAATACGTCCCATCACTTCTTTTTCTTCAAGTGTCCCTCTTCCAGTTTCTCCAATAAACCCAGTAGCATGACACTCATCTATCATCACCAGCGCATCGTATTTGTCTGCCAAGTCACAAATTTTATCTAGAGGAGCAACGAGTCCGTCCATAGAAAATACACCATCGGTTACAATAATTTTATGACGTGCTCCTGCTTCGTTTGCTTTTATAAGCTGTGCTTCTAAATCTTCCATATCATTATTTTGATAACGATAACGAGCTGCTTTACATAAGCGTACTCCATCTATAATAGAAGCATGGTTTAAAGAATCTGAAATAATAGCATCTTCTTTACCTAATAAGGGTTCAAATACACCTCCATTGGCATCAAATGCAGCAGCATATAGTATGGTGTCTTCTGTTCCATAAAAATGGGCAATCTTTTGCTCTAGTTCTTTATGTATGTCTTGAGTACCACAAATAAAACGTACAGAACTCATTCCAAAACCATGTGTATCCATGGCATCTTTTG
Organism: uncultured Dokdonia sp.; assembly: GCF_947492535.1. Taxonomy (GTDB): domain Bacteria; phylum Bacteroidota; class Bacteroidia; order Flavobacteriales; family Flavobacteriaceae; genus Dokdonia. The sequence goes on from NZ_CANLNH010000002.1 coordinate 397,098, forward strand.
CTGCTTGGATCACTTCTTTATTTGACGAGAGGCCTAAATAGTTGTTTGCACAGAAGTTAATCACTTCTTCTCCTGTAGAAATTTTAATTACCGCATCCTGTGGCGAGGTAATAATACGTTCTTTTTTATAGAGTCCAGCTTCTTTTATAGAAGCTAATTCGTTTTGTAAGTGCTCTTGTATTTTTCCGTACATGGTTTTAGTTTTTTGCAAATGTATATATTACACCTTAATAATAGTTACTTCTTTATTAATGTATATTAAGAATAATTGTTTTATCACAATATCCATTTCACGTAATAACAGTGCATATTGCTGTATTTGAAATGCATGAGTTTCTGAAGGAATTCCCGTTTTATAATCCATAATAACAGCATCTCCTTCAGGAAGAATTTCTATTCTATCAGGAATGTGAATTGTCCCATCGGCCGAAAGGATTTGTCGTTCATTATATACGGTATGTGCCCGAGAAAAATAAGACTGTAATTCAGCGTGATCTACAACACTAGAAAGGATACCTCTTACCACTTCTTTTTCATCTTCAGCAATCATTCCTTCATATACAGCTTCTGTAACCGCGTGATCTATATCTTGACGGTCTATCACTTTAGCCATTAACTCATGAATTAAGTTTCCATAAGCTATAGCGTTTTGGCGTTCTTCATTCCATAAAAACCCGGCTTTTGTAATGGTACGAATGTTATGTGATTCTTTTGAAGAAGATAAGAAAGGAATGGTTACTGCTTTTTTAGTGTCTTCTATATCATTTTGAACTTTTATTTGAGCCTCTCCATATATATATGGTTTTTCGGGCCCTTCCCAAATTCCTTCCTGATGCAGATATGCTATAAATAGATCACCAAATGTTTTTGGGTCGCTAGTGGTATTAGTTTTGAGTGCGCTTTCGCGAAAGCGTGATAAGACATACACCCGTTCTACAGCTCTGGTTAAGGCTACATATAAGATATTAATAGCGTCAAATTGTTGTTGCGAGATACGTTCTTCATATAAAACACGCCCGTGATCGCTGTATGATGATACATCTGTTTTATGACCTATTAGTAAATGTTCAAATCCTGCAAAATCAGATGCGCTTGTAGGGTACCAGTGGTGCTCATTACGATGTGTATACAATTCTGAATCGGCATATGGATAAATAACAACATCAAATTCCAACCCTTTTGATTTATGCACACTCATGATTTGTATGGCATCACTTTGCGGAGGTGCAACAATACTGAGTTTGTCTTTCTTTTCTTCCCAATAACTTAAAAACCCAATGAGTCCGCCATTATTTCGTTGTGTATATTCAAAAATGGTATTGAGATATCCAAAGAGATAGGCGTCGGCTTCTTTTTCAAGATGAAAAGCACGTATGATATATTCTACACCTTCATAAAGAGGTAATGATTCAAATAAAGAAGGGGAATAGTAAATATGTTTTTCTTCCAGGCCTTTTAGAAAATCAGTTGTAGGCGCTTTTGCCCATTGATTGTAAAAGTCATGAGTGTCTTCAATTTGAAATCTATGTGCTAAAAACGAAAGGAGTTTCAGGGTGATTTGAGGCGTATTAGGTTGTAGCTGTAATTCTAAAACGGAATGAACAAATCGTACTGTCGGAGCACTATATATGAGTAAGCTTTCTGAAGAAACCACTTTCACTTGATGTGCAGCTAGATATTGTGCAATATGAGCCCCATGTTTATTACTACGGGTAAGAATACAAATATCACTTTTAAGAAATCCTTGTTCTATAACCGTATTAATGATTTTTAATACTTCTTCGGGATACATTTCATCTGCATCCTGAGTTGTTTCTGCTTCTATAAATTGTAAAGAAACGAGACCTCCTTTTCTATGATTATATCCTTGGTTATTATCAGTCTTATAAATAGAGGTATATGTTGGGTCTTTAAAAAAAGAAGAGAGGTATGTGAAAAAGCCATTATTAAAAGCAATGATTTCAGAATAGCTTCTATAATTAGTGTCTAGCTGTTCTACCGTTGTATGCTCTATAGAAAAAGGATGTATCTTATTAGAAAGATCTATGAATTGTTCGGCTTTTCCTCCACGCCATCTATAAATGGCTTGTTTTGGATCTCCAACAAGCAATAAGCTATTCTTGACAGTATCTTGCGTCTCTGTCGTTATCGCACTATCTACTAAAGGTATTAAATTATGCCATTGCACTACCGACGTATCTTGAAACTCATCAATAAAGTAATGTACATAGCGTTCTCCAAGACGTTCGTAAATAAAAGCAGCAGGTTGTTCCCTAAGCGATTTATAAATTAAGGCATTAAAATCAGAGATTAAAAGAATATTTTCATCTTCTTTAATTTTTTGAAGTTCTTTCTGTATCAATTGTAATACAGAAAGCGGAACTACCTTTTTTGTAAATGCATTGACGAGTTGGTATTTATAGTATAGGTTTTTAGTTTGCTTAAAACAATCAATAAGCTGATCTCGTATACTATCTATAGCATCTTTTATAGGTTGTTTTTCTGCCTTTTTATAGAATGTATAGTTGTCAATATCTTGTTTCCATTTTGCTTTATAATCTACTTCTAGCGGGTTTTTTTGAAGTTTGACTAAGTGATTATAAAAATATTTTCCTGAAAAATGGGTTTCGTCTAGTTCTAAACTATGTAGTAGGTCTAAATGTGTTGTTGCGCTATGTTCTATACCTGCTTTAAGCGAAACTTCAAATTGAGTCAACTCCTTTTTTAAAGTATCAAAATCATCTAATGTTTTAGATTGTAATTGAGCAACATAAGGAGCATCATTTTCACTAGAAAGCAATTGAGCTATTTCATTAAGATCTCTGGTGATATCCCAACTTTTATCATCATCCGCTTTTTGAAGTGCAAATGCTACGAGAATATCAGTAATACGCTCATCTTGGCCTGCACTATCAATAAGTGCATCTACGGCTCTAGCTTGTAGTGTTTTTGTGTCTAATGATACTTCAAAATTTCCAGAGATTTCTAAATCTTTAGAAAATGTTCTTAAAATACGATGTGTTAACGTATCTATGGTTACCACATCAAAAGCAGCATAATTATGTAAAATAGCATTTAGAATGTGTGATGCTCTTTTTGCAATGGTGGCTGGAGACAGTGCAGTTTCCTTAGCAATGGTAGCCATCATATCATGAATGGAATCTTGTTCTTTATACGTACTAAACGTATGCAGCATTTTCAAGATACGTTCTTTCATTTCCTGAACCGCCTTATTGGTAAACGTGATTGCTAGAAGCTGTCTGTATTTTTTTTGGTTCTCACTTAAAAGTAAGGTCGAGATATACGCTTTTACTAAGCTATAGGTTTTTCCTGAGCCTGCCGAAGCATTTAATACCGTTAAACTATTTGAAGATACCATTGATTAACCCAGTATAAAGGGAGGTATAAAGATAGAAAAGCTACCCGAGACGCGAGTAGCTTTTCTAAACAAACCTAACTAACCAACTTAAAATGTAAGAATGTGACTAAAACCAACACCGTTACATATATAAAAGACGGAAGATTATCAAAAGGGTTGCTTTATTTTATAGATTTTTTATTGAAAAGATTAAAAAAGGCCCAATAATCATATGTGTTATATCAATCCTGTCTATACCGCAATATGATATTTATAGCTGTAAGCATTTTAATTACTCTTACTATTACGTAACTTTGTGAACAATCGATTTATTCACTTAAAATTATACAGATATGTCATTTGAGTTACCAAAACTGAACTATGCATATGATGCATTAGAGCCACATATAGACGCACGCACTATGGAGATACACCATAGCAAACACCATAATGGATATACTTCGAAGCTTAATGCAGCTGTAGAGGGAACAGACTTGGCTGGAAAGACCATAGAAAATATATTGACAAATCTTGATATGTCAAATGGAGCTGTACGTAATAACGGAGGCGGTTTTTATAACCACCGTTTATTCTGGGAAGTGATGTCTCCTGAAGGAGGTGGAGAGCCTACTGGAGAGCTTGCTAATGCGATCAACGAAGCGTACGGAAACTTTGAAGCTTTTAAAGATGCATTTTCAAAAGCAGCAGCGACTCAGTTTGGATCTGGATGGGCATGGTTGTGTGTACACGAAGGAGGAAAAGTAGAAGTGTGTTCAACACCAAACCAAGACAATAGTTTAATGCCAGGTGTAGGATGTGGAGGAACCCCTATCTTAGGAGTAGATGTATGGGAACATGCGTATTACTTAAACTACCAAAACAGACGTCCAGATTATATCAATGCATTTTTTAATGTAATTAACTGGGAAGCAGTAAGCGCAAAATATGCAAATAACAAGTAAGAGATTACTGTTGTAAATACTGAAAAGCCACTCATTTGAGTGGCTTTTTTAATTATGTATTTGAATATATGCTTTTAAAGCACTGGCTTCTTTATAGCTTAAATGAGGAAATGGATTTGCTCGTGTGGAAGCATTGTGTTCAAGACTATCGAGAACTTTTTGTCCCTTTATAAACGCATGGAATATAGAGTCTGAAGGAAATTTTTTCATAGACTCATACACAGCAGGACCAGTCGCTCTCTTATAAATTTTATGGCAAGCAGCTCAGTTCGTTTTAAATAAAACCTTTCCTTCTATTTCTAGTTCAGTAGCTGGTTGCGGATGCATAGAAATAACACCACCACAAAAGTTGTTATTAACCGCTACAGGTTCTTCAGTAGGTTGTTCTGAATAATCAAGATTCCATAGGATATAACTTAATAATGCGATACCTATGAGTGTAACCGCATATATGAGTACGGTATTATCTTTCATATTATCCTAATAATTTTACTACATCTTTTGCAAAATAACTTGCGATCATATGAGCGCCTGCTCTTTTAATGGCTGTGATTTGCTCTAGCATCACAGCATCATGATCTAACCAACCTTGTGCAGCAGCAGCTTTCAGCATAGCATATTCCCCACTTACTTGGTATACAGCTACAGGAACATCTACAGCATCGCGTATATCACGTACAATATCAAGATAGGCAAGTCCAGGTTTTACCATGACAATATCGGCACCCTCTTCGATGTCCATAAGCGTTTCTTTAACCGCTTCATCACGGTTTGCAAAATCCATTTGATAGGTTTTTTTATTTTTAGGAACATCTTGTATATCTGCAGGAGCACTATCCAAAGCATCTCTAAAAGGGCCATAAAAAGCAGAAGCATATTTCGCACTATAACTCATAATGCCTGTATTATAAAATCCTTCATCTTCTAATAAGGTTCGGATTTCAAAAATACGTCCATCCATCATATCACTAGGCGCCACAATATCGGCTCCAGCTTTTGCATGAGATAAAGACATTTCTGCGAGAATTGCATTGGTATCATCATTTACAATCTGACCATGACCCACAACACCATCATGTCCATAACTAGAATATGGATCTAAAGCCACATCAGTCATGACAAGCATTTCAGGACAGGCATCTTTTACTACCTTGATAGCACGTTGCATCAATCCGTCGGGGTTGATAGCTTCAGTTCCGGCATTGTCTTTTAAATTATCAGGAACTTTTACAAACAGCAATACAGATTTGAGACCCATTGCCCAAAGTGCTTTTACTTCCTTTCCAAGAAGGTCTAAACTCTGTCTATAGTAATTAGGCATCGACGGAATTTCTTCTTTAATTCCTGTGCCTTCTACGACAAACAACGGAACAATAAAGTCGTTAGGCGTGATACTAATTTCTCTTACAAGGCTTCGTATGGCCTCAGAAGTTCTTAATCTACGATTTCTTCGTAATGGATACATAAAATACTGTATTTTGCTATTCCTTATTATAGTGCAAATTTACCAAATTAAAAATCGAGTCTGTAGTTTGATATCATTACAAAAAACCTTTCAGTTTAAATATGAGTGGCGTAGTTATCAACGTCGCTTTCTAGAAGGGTTTGATACTCATTTTGAAGATCGTCATTTACATGTTGTTGCTCCACCAGGTTCTGGAAAAACGGTGCTAGGTTTAGAAATGATACGACGTGTAGATCAGAAGACAATCGTATTTGCCCCAACGTTAACTATACGAAATCAATGGGAAGAACGCATGTTTGAATGTTTTGTAGATAAGGGGCGTTGTGATATTCCGCTTTCGCGAAATATAAAACAGCCCGCACATATTACGTTTTCAACCTATCAATCATTACACGCATTTTTTAAAAATGAAATGGAGAGTGATGGAGAGAAACTTGTGGGTTTTTTCGCGAAAGCGGGCATAAAAAATATCGTATTAGATGAAGCACATCATCTTAAAAACGAATGGTGGAAACCGCTGTTTGCTTTAAAAGCATTACCTGAATGCTCCTTAATCGCCCTTACGGCAACGCCACCCTATGATAGTGAGCAACGCGAAATTGCTAAGTATTTTGAATTATGCGGCCCTATTGATGTAGAGATTGGTGTGCCAGAATTAGTCAAAGAAGGAAATTTGTGTCCGCATCAAGATTATATCCATTTTTCACAACCAGATGAAGCACAAGTACAATATATCATTGCGTATAGAATGAAGTTAATGACTTTCATTAATAACCTTGTAGCCGACGTAGCGTTTAAAAATTTCATCCTTCAACATCCTTTTTACACCCAAACTTCTGAGGAATTAGAAGCTATTTATGACCATTCCGATCTGTATGCAGCCATGTTGATTTACTTGAATGCCACAAAAACAGAAATTCCTTTAGAAAAATTGGAAGTTCTAGGTGTTAAAAGTAAAAAAGCAATCATTCCTGATTTTACCTACACCTGGGTGACTTCGTTACTACAACCGTTGTTGGTTGAGCATAGAGAGGCATTATTTGAGCATGAGGCATTACTTTCAAGTATCGAAAAAGAACTACGAAAAATAGGAGCTTTTCATAAGAAGCGTGTTCATCTGGAAGGAAAGAACGAACTCTATAAATCCTTAGCACAAAGCCCTAACAAACTCAAAAGCATACAAGAGATTATAGCTTTTGAGTCAGCACAATTAAAAACCGGTTTACGTGCAGTTGTACTTGCCGATTATATACGGAAAGAGTTTTTAGATACTCCTGAAGAGCAATTGAACACGATTAATAAGTTAGGTGTTGTTCCAATATTTCAATATTTAAAAGCTTCTTTAAGGCGAGATCCTGAAAAATGGCAAGCTACCAATAGACAAGAGAAACTAGCTGTTCTGACAGGAACTTTAGTTATTATACATGACCGTATGCGATCTCATTTGGATGCTGCTATTCCTTCAGATTATTATTCGGTAGCGCCTTTGGGAGAAACAGACTTTTTAATTATCACGCCCAGAGAAAAAGGAAAAAGTCAGATTGTAAGCGTGATGACAGAGCTGTTTGAAAAAGGACATATAGAAGTATTGATAGGGACTACATCTTTATTAGGCGAAGGATGGGATGCGCCTGCCATTAATACGCTAGTGCTAGCTTCTTATGTTGGGTCTTTTGTGATGTCTAATCAGATGCGAGGGAGAGCCATAAGAGTACTTGCAAAAAATCCAGATAAGGTAGCATCTGTATGGCATCTCGGATGTATTGACCCTACAGTTGCAGACGGAGGAGAAGATATTAAAAAGTTATATAAAAGATTTGAGGCTTTTTGTGGTGTTTCTCTTACAGGTAATCCTTTTATAGAAAATGGTGTTGATCGTTTTGCGATTCCTAAAGAGCATTTAGATAAAGACACTCTTAATACACAGATGTTTTCATTTGCGGCACAACGCCAAGAAGTAAAAAGTAGATGGGATATAGCAATTGCTAAAGGGAATATTCTCGTAAGAGAATTAAAGCTAAATTTAGAGAATCTTAAAGGAAGATCAGGACAGAAGAAAGTATACTATAAAGATGTAGTAAAATATACCTTTATTGAGTTAGTCACACTCGCAACGTTTACATTACCAGAACTGTTTTTTAAAAATTTAGGCACCTTTTTATCCCGTGGAGCATTATACTTTTTTTATGCGATACTTTCTGGGTTGGCTATTCTTTTTCTTCCTAAAACGTATAAGGCAATTGTACTTTACATAAAATATGGGCGTATTGATAAACAACTCTATAAAATAGGACAGGCACTTCTTAAGACAATGTATGATAAACACCAGATTATAACACCTATATCACACATACAATTACAAATAGAAAAATTTGATACAGGAGAGGTTTCTTGTTTTATATATGGTGCGACTGCCAAAGAGGAGTTATTGTTTGTAAATAATCTAGAAGAAATCGTTGAAAGAATAGATAGTCCAAGATATATGATCGCTCAGTCTGGCTGGTTACAACGCAAATTTGGCTTTTCAAATTATTTTGCTGTGCCTGCTGTTTTTGCAGAGCGTAAAGAAGATGCCTTGCTGTTTTTTAACTATTGGAAAATCTATAAAGGATCTGCTAAGTTAATTTTTACTAGAAATACAGAAGGTCGTAAAAAACTATTAAAAGCACGTTTCCATTACTTAAATACGGAAGGTGGTTTTAAAACAAAGACGGCAGCTATTTGGAAGTGATGTTACTTAAAAATATTTGCAGTCCATGTAAATATAACCATGATTAAGAAAGCGGCACCTCCTATTGTGGCAATACTGCTTGTGAATAAGAATCCAAAAATCCCTATACATATAATAAGTGCGCCTACAGAAATTCCAAAATAGCGTGCCTTCTTGGAGTATTCCAGAAAAGCTCTTGGTAATGGGATTAAAGCAGATAAACTAGCGATAGCCAGAGGGAGAAAATAATCTATTTTAAGAGTATAAAACACAAGAATAGATAGGAGTCCAAGGGTGATTAATCCAGTAAAAAAATAACCACTTAATTGTTCTTTGCTACTTAATAGATATTTCCCATAGGAGTTAAAACCTAAGATAGCATTGGACATAGGTTCCATAATCCAACTTCCTAACGCAAATAATAAATAAGCAATAAGAAGAGGAATTGCTAAGTATGTAAGGCCATTTGCACTTAAAAACTTAAATGAGAAGCGATACACTATATAAATTCCTATGAGAATTCCCCATTGGTTTTTTGTAGATTGTTTACTAATCCAAAAAGAGTATTTTAAATAATTACGATAGATAAAATTTTTTGCTTTTAGGGCAGTACTCATGCCTTCTCTAGCATACTGATAATTAGGATCGATTTGTAATGCTTCTTTAAAGTGAGATAATGCGGTATCTATTTTATTGTTTTCAAGAGCTACCCAACCCACATTTGCATGCGAATAAGAATCTTCAGGATTTTCAAATAAAATATCTTCAATAGTATGCCCTGCTTCTGATACGCGATTTAACTTTGTAAGTAATTGTGCTCTTATATTAAGACAAAAGCTATTTTTAGGATCTATATGTAAACCTTCATTAGCATTTTCTAATCCTTCTTCATACTTTTTTAATTGGAGAAGTATTGCAGCTTTAAACCCAAAGTAATTCGAATCATAAGGATCTATTGAGATCGCTTCATTAATGTTTTGTAATGCTTCTTGTTCTTGATCTTGTTGTAAAGCGATGCGCGCTTTTAGATAGAAGACATCTTGATCATTTGGAGATTCAGAAAGTAATCCCTCTGCAAGGTCTGCTGCTTTTTTATATTCAGAAAGCATATAATAAGACTGTGCCAGATAAAATCTACTTTCCCAATTTTTTAAATCTTTTGCAAAATACGTAACCGCATCTTGATATCTGCCTAATTCATATAATTGTACTCCTCTCAGTAAATCTGATGATTCCATCGTATTCCTATTTGGTTAATTTTAAATAATCAAGAATATCATCATACAATCCTCCATCATTAGCATATAAAGCATAATTCTTTGCAGATCTAAACCATTCTTTTGTGGTAGGTTTCGACTTTTTTATCCCTTTTAAAATATCCTTTGTACTAAGTGGTTTAGGAATACCATCTTTAAAAGAAGCTTGTAATTTATGTTCTACAGCAATATCAATAGCTGCCATAATATCTGCTCCTGAAAATTCTTTAGATGCTTTTGCTAGTGATTTGTAATCTATAGGATCTGTAGGTTTTTGTTTGAGATGGATGTTAAAAATAGCTTCGCGTGCTTCTGCATCAGGTGGTGACACAAAAATAATTCTATCAAAACGACCTGGTCTTCTAAACGCAGGGTCCAAATACCATGGGGCATTGGTTGCGCCTAAAACAAGGATGCCATCATTATCAGATTCTAAACCATCTAATTCTGCTAAAAATTGATTAATAACTGTTCGACCAGCTGTTTTATTGACATCATTTCGATTGGCGCCTAAAGCATCTATCTCATCAATAAAAATAACACAAGGTTTATTTTTACGAGCGACTTCAAAAATTTCGTGTAAGTTACGTTCAGAACTTCCTATCCACATGTCTAGAATATCATTAATTCCTACATTAATGAAACTAGCATTAATCTCTCCTGCCGTTGCTTTTGCTAGGTGAGTTTTTCCACAGCCAGGAGGTCCATATAACAAAATACCTCCTCCAATTTTCTTGCCATACGCTTTGTATAAATCTTGATGTTGTAATGGCTTAATAATTTTAAGAGAAATTTCTTCTTTTACAAGATCCATACCACCTACATCACTAAAAGAAGCATCAGATTTGCTAATAAAAGAAAGCGCATCTTCATCTGTAAAATCAGCATCTGGAGTAGTACTTACTTTCATATACTGATCAAAATCTTCATTGCTATATGAAGGGTCTATAGAAAGAATGACTTGATATGTTTTTTGTGCTTCGGCAATATCCTTTTGGTTAAGCTGACAATAACAAAGTAATTCCAAGTGTTTTATATCACTAGAGTTTGATGTTATCTCTTCTAATAGTACAAGAGCAGCAGGTATTTTGTTCTGCTTGTAAAAGCAAGTAGCTAAGATAAATTTTGCCTGTTTATGAGTGCTTTCTATATTGAGTACTTCAATTAAGTGTTGTTCGGCTTCTGTAAAATCACCCTGATCAATATAGAGCTTGGCCACTTGTATTTTAAGTGGAATATTGTTAGGAGAAAATTGAAGTGCTTCTAATAAACTTTCTAGCATGGAGAATAAATTATTTTTTCAAAAATATTATTTAGAACTCATCTTGACTTTTATAAGAAGTAAAGAGAGACTAAAAATACGTTTTCATTATTTAAATATAGAAAGAGGACTTAAAATAAAAACAATTGATATTTAGAAATAGATATATAGTTGCAGTAGTACTATATATTTTTATTTTTTCAATTCTTTAATAAGTTTGGAAACCTCACTATAATTAGAAAGATTATCTATTATATATAAATTTTGGTCAAAAGTGATGCCTCTCCTTCTAAATAGGTATTAATCGTATTCAAGAATTAAAAAATTACACCCACTCCTTTGGATTTTTCAATACTTCTAGAAGCCTAGCTTCTTCACTTCCTTCTTCAGGGTGATGATCATATTTCCATTGTACTACAGGAGGAAGACTCATTAAAATACTCTCGATACGGCCATTGGTTTTAAGACCAAATAGGGTGCCTTTGTCGTGTACGAGATTAAATTCTACATAGCGGCCACGACGTACTTCTTGCCAATCTTTTTGTGCTTTCGCGAAAGCGGTATCCTTTCTACGCTCTACTATTGGAATATAGGCTTCTAAAAAGCTATCTCCAACGGTCGTCACAAAATTGTACCAATCTCGCATAGACATTTCTTCTGTCTTTTTGAGATAGTCAAAAAACAGACCACCTAAACCACGACCTTCATTGCGATGTGCATTATAAAAATACTCATCACAACGTGCTTTATATTTTGGGTAAAATGCAGGATCATGTGCATCACAGGCATTTTTACATACCGTATGAAAATGAATGGCATCTTCATCAAATAGATAATAAGGCGTTAAGTCCTGACCTCCACCAAACCACTGATCTACGATCTCCCCCTCTTTATTATACATTTCAAAATAGCGCCAATTTGCATGTACCGTTGGCACCATGGGGCTTTTTGGATGTAATACAAGAGACAGTCCGCAGGCAAAGAAGTTAGCATCTTTTACGCCAAAATACTGCTGCATGGTTTCTGGTAATTTCCCGTGAACTTCAGAGATATTCACGCCTCCTTTTTCAAATACATTCCCATTTTCAATCACACGCGTACGACCACCCCCACCTTCAGGACGTTTCCATAGATCTTCTTGAAATGTGGCTTTACCATCTATAGTTTCTATAGCTGTTGTAATAGTGTCTTGTAAGTTTTTAATGTAGGATACAAATTGGTCTTTCATAAGGTACTTTCTTCTTAAGAGAGTTGTTTGTTTTTTTGAGATGCGGGAAGCTGTTGTTTTGTGTCAGGCTCTAATAACTCAATAGTTTGTTTAGTAGCTGCAGTTACAGAAAGCGGTAATACAAGAATAACCCCAACAATTGGAATTAATAAAAACAGCATAAACACAATACCATTTCCTATCGCTTGTCCTTTATTTTTACGAACAAATTGTATGCTTTTATCATAGTCATAATGACGTTCTAAGGTATAATCCATATTACCAAAACCAGCATAATACGCTTGTGTTAAAAATAAGAGTACTGTCGAAATAAGACCAATCACAGGAATAAGTCCTAGTAACAGTATAGGAATCGTCAAGAGCAATTCCATACTTAGGTTACGTACGTTTATTCGAATACCTCGCCAGAGTTGTGCCTTAAAGCTCGTCTCTCTATGCGTATGATTTGCTCCGGATAAATGGGCTTCAATTTTTTCTGATACAGGACTCATAAAAGGAGCACTTAATGCCATGACAATGTGTTTATATAAGATGAATCCAATTGCAATGATGAATAATGCACTTAAGATTTCGGCAAATACAAAAAAGGCATGTTTTCCAAATTCCCAAGGCCAGATTTGTTCTATCCAATGTCCAATATTATCAGAAAGGCTATAAGCAGAAACGCCTATAATAATAGCAGTGAGTAAGCTAATAGTCATCGGAATGGCAAAATATTTCCAAAGACCTAGTTTAGTCACAAGCCCAAAAGAGCTGCCGTAGGTTTTAAGTCCGTTAAGAATACCTTTAATCATCTTCTATATGTGTTAATGTGTCAGGGTGCTCCTGCATTTGTTCTATAGTGGTATGCTTTCGCGAAAGCGGAATCAACACCATCACCAATTGTACGAGTTGGCTCTCACTTGCATCTGTATGTTTCATTGCAAAGGTACGTCCTACATGATTATTATGTAAATCCATAGCTCTTGCTAAAGGTGCGTTTACAGAAAAATCTTCATGCCAATCGGTAATACGTTTTGCCCATGAAGCAGCTTTTTCTATAGAAGACCATCGTTTGCATCTGCGGATAATTAAAACATTCCATAGCGCATGTCTAAACGCATTAGCACGACCATTTTTATGATGTGCTTTTCCGAATTTTTGGTCACAAACCTTTACTGTTTTACGAGTGGCCGTATACGTTGGAATCACATACAATGGATGTCGTAAGCAAAACCCGGCAAGACTCCAGAGCTGCTTAAAATCCATTGATTTTATGACCTTATTGAGGTTCACACTACTCTTTGTATTCTTTTACAGCTTCTATAAAGGCACCTGCATTTTCTAAAGGTACATTAGGTAAAATACCATGCCCAAGATTTACAATGTATTTATCTTTTCCAAAGGCACGAATCATCTCTGTAACCATTCGTTTAATTTCGCTCGGAGGCGAAAACAAACGTGTAGGATCAAAATTACCTTGTAATGTAATGTTTCCACCCGTTAAATAACGCGCATTACGAGCACTTACAGTCCAGTCTACACCTAATGCTGAAGCACCCGATTTTGCCATCGTATCTAACGCAAACCAACATCCTTTTCCAAAAGCAATCACAGGAGATTCGTCTTTAAGCGCATCTATAATTTGCTGGATATATTGCCATGAGAAGGTTTGATAATCTTCTGGAGAAAGCATGCCTCCCCAACTATCAAAAACTTGTACAGCATTCACACCTGCTTTTACTTTCTCTTTAAGATAAGCAATCGTCGTATCTGTAATTTTTTGTAATAATGTATGCGCTGCGAGCGGTTGTGTAAAACAAAACTCTTTAGCTTTATCAAAGTTTTTTGATCCTTGTCCTTGCACACAATAGCAAAGAATTGTCCACGGACTACCAGCAAAACCAATCAACGGAATTTCATCATTGAGTTTTTCTTTGGTCATTTTGATCGCATCCATCACATATCCTAATGTTTCCTGAATATCTGGAACAATCACCTGTTCTACATCTTTTGCAGATCGAATAGGGTTAGGTAACCACGGACCAATATTTGGTTTCATCTCTACATCTATATTCATAGCTTGTGGAATCACGAGAATATCTGAAAACAAAATGGCAGCATCCATCCCGTAACGACGTATAGGTTGTACGGTAATTTCACTAGCTAGTTCAGGTGTTTGACAGCGTGTAAAGAAATCATATTTTGCTTTGATTTCCATAAATTCAGGGAGATATCGTCCTGCCTGACGCATCATCCATACGGGAGGACGCTCTACAGTTTCTCCTTTTAAAGCTCTTAAAAATAAATCGTTTTTTAGTGTACTCATAATGTTATGTCTGTTCGAGCGCAGTCGAGAACTAAAATAATATGTTGTTTGTTGGCCTCTCGACTGCGCTCGAGGGGACACATTTGTTTTGTTAAACTTAACTAGTTAATTTTTTTAATGTATTTACCGCTTTTGCGATGGTACTTTCTATGGTTGTTGCATTAGATACAATCACTTGATTTGTGTATTTTCTTGCTTCGGTTGCTGTGGTTTCTCCAATGCAGAAAAACCTCACCCCCAGCCCCTCTCCTTGAGGAGAGGGTAGCTTTTTATTTGCACTAAAGTAACTTTGTACTCCACTGGGACTATAAAATAAAATTCCGTCAAACGCCTGATGAAATACCTGCTCATTTCTATGAGTTTCATAAGTCACAATTTCGTTACAAGGAATCTTCGCTTGTTTTAAAATTGTAGGCAATTCGTCTCTACGTTGTTTACTACAGAAATACGTAAAATGCTCGTTTTTATAGTTTTTTGCTATAAAATGTGCTAATTCTGCTCCATTTTGAGCTGTTTTGGCTACTTTATAACTGTTTTCTTCTAAAAGAGCCGTTGTTTTATTTCCAACGCAAAAACACCTCACCCCAGCCCTCTCCTCAAGGAGAGGGAGCTTTTTAATCACATTTAAAAATGCTTTAGCCCCGTTTTGACTTGTAATAATGACATTCTGAATATCTTTTGGAATCTCAAAATCGATGGGTTGTACAGAAATCGCATCATATTCCACAAAACTGACACCTGCATTGAGAAGGAGTTCTCGCTGGTTTGAGAGTAGTTTTTTTGTGGATAACACCCTCATCCCAACCTTCTCCCTCAAGGGAGAAGGAGCTTTTTCTCCTTTTCTTTTGATAATATCATCATAAATAACTTGAATGCTTTCAAGAGCTATTTTATTTGGATAGCGTAGTACACGATATCCTAATCCTCTTAAATGAGTATCTCTAAGTTCATCCTTTTCTTTTTGATCTTTCTTATTGTGATATGCTCCATCAAGCTCTATGACAAGCATAATTTCTAGAGAACAAAAATCAACGATGTATTCTTTTATAGGATGTTGTCTTCTAAATTTAAGATTTTCAAATTGCCTGTTTCTTAGTAATTGCCATAGATGCTCCTCGGCAGGTGTTTGTTCCTGTCTTAAGTGCCGAGCGATATCTTTTTTGGTAGCTTTTTTCATAATTTCCCTTCTCAGCGGGAGAAGGGTTAGGGATGAGGGCATTTTACTTCTTATTCATAGATGCTTTAATCTCTTTCATGAGTTCGCGGCCTCCATTGTCTAATATTTCTAATGCACAGTCTACACCAAATCCTTGACTATGCGATATGGAAATAGACTGATTAACTTCTAATTTTATCTTACCATCTAGTGAAAATAAAACACCTGTAAAATGAATCGTTTCATTTTCTATGGTAGCACTAGCTCCTATAGGAGCAGTACATCCTCCTTCTAACGTTCGTAAAAATTCTCTTTCTATATAGGTGCACAAGGCGGTTGCTTTGTGGTTTAATTTCGCGCAAGCGGTTTTAGAAAAATCATCTTCTTCTAGTGCAACAATAAGCATGGCTCCTTGTGCGGGTGCGGGTGTCATCCAGTCCAATACTTCATAATTAGATGGAAGGACATTAATGCGTTCTAATCCCGCTTTCGCGAAAATAGCCCCTGTCCAATCACTATCTGCTAGTTTTTGAAGTCGTGTGTTTACATTCCCTCGTAGATCTGTTGTCGTATGAGAAGGATATTTATTAAGCCATTGTGCTTGACGACGTAAACTTCCTGTTGCAATTGTACAACGCTGTGTATAGTCAGGATTCCCTTTATGAACTAAGATATCTTGTGTAGCGGCTCTTTCTAATACAGCTGCTTGAACGATACCGATAGGAAGGGCTGTGGGTACATCTTTCATACTATGCACAGCAATATCTACTGTGCCATTAAGCATTGCAACATCAAGTGTTTTTGTAAAAATACCCGTGATACCGAGTTCGTATAATGGTTTATCTAGTACGAGATCACCTGTAGATTTTACAGGAACTAGCTCTGTTTTATAACCGTGATCTTCAAGTTGTTTTTGTACGGTTGTTGCTTGCCACAATGCGAGCTCACTATCACGAGTCCCGATGCGTATGACTTTATTCACTGTCTGATTGTTCTAGTTGAAAAATAGCTTGTATGAGTTCAATACTCTGTTGTGTGCTACCGTTTGCAGTACGTAAGTGATTTGCAAATCTATTAGTGATCTTTTGGATAAGGCGATCAGAAATTAGGTTTGCTTGCTCTTCATTAAAGCGTTCTATTTTCTTACGATGATTATTGAGTTCTAAGGTACTAATATCATTCAATTTTGATTTTAATGCTTGTATGGTTGGAGCAAATGCTCTTGTAGAAAGCCAGGCATTAAATTCTTTTGTGATTTGTGCTATAATAGCTTCGGCTTTAGGAATATATTTTTGACGACGCTTTAAGGTATCATCCGTCATCTTAGAAAGTTGATCGAGATGAATAAGCGTTACGTTTTCTAAATCTGTTACATTACTTGATACATTTTTAGGAATGGATAAATCAAGTATCAATAATGGTTTTTTTGTATAAATAAGCTCTTTTGTAATGGTAGGATTTTGAGCACCAGTAGCGACAACTAAGATATCTGTTTGTGAAATCTCACTTTGGATATCTGCATAATCTTTTACAAGTAAGTTGAATTTTCCTGCTATTTTCTGAGCCTTTTCCTTGGTACGATTTATAAGTGTGATATGCTCATTTTTGGTATGTTTAATGAGATTTTCACAGGTGTTACGTCCTATTTTTCCAGTTCCAAAAAGAAGAATGTTCTTTTCAGAAACATAAGGTACACGTGCCATGATGTATTGTACAGCAGCAAAGCTTACAGAAGTGGCACCCGATGAAATTTCTGTTTCTGTCTTAATACGCTTACTTGCTTGGATCACACTATTGATTAATCGTTCCATAAAAGGATTGACCAAATTGTGTGCTTTTGCTTTTTTAAATCCAACTTTAAGTTGTCCGATAATTTCAAAATCTCCTAAAATCTGACTATCAAGACCAGTCCCTACTTTAAATAAATGTTGAATGGCATCATCGCTTTCGTGTATGTATGATACTTTTTCAAATTCTTCTACGCTTCCAAGAGTGTATTTGCAAAGAAGTTGCACAAGTTGCGATGGACTCTGTGCAAAACCGTATAATTCGGTCCTATTACACGTAGATATTACAGTAAGTGCTTCTACTCCCGAAGCCTTAGCATTTGATAGGATGTGTTCTTGTGCGTCTTCAGAAACACTAAAATGTCCACGTACTTCGGCATCAGCTTTTTTATAGCTAAGACCAATGACATAAAATTCTGAAGACTCTGAAACTTTCATAGTGGCGCAAAAATATCTTCCTTAGTCGAAAAAAAATAACGCTAGACGTTCCAAAATTGTCGAATTGAACAAATTCAGGTATTTCTACGTGCAGATTTCTGTAAAACGCCTTATTTTAGAGGTGCTGTAAGCGATATGCATATATCGTTAATTAGAATGATTCTAAATAAAATAGTAAATATGGCTCTACAAATAGATCAAAAAAGTGTCGCTCAAGGTTTAGAAACAGAAACTATATTAGAGTCTGGATTTTCTGTATTGACATTTTCTAATGTATTAGATGTCAACAGACAAATTGTACGCGAAGTAGATAGCAGTATTATTCAGTTTCATTTTTGTTTAAAAGGACAATCTATCTTTACATTTAATAATGGTGCGTATCATTTACCTATGCCAGAAGATCAATCATTATTACTGTATAATCCACAGCGAGATTTACCTATGAATCTTCAATTACAGCCTGATACATGGGTGGTTTCTATATTGATGTCTATTAAAAAGTTTCATAGTCTGTTTTCGCGTGAAGCAAATTATATTACCTTTTTAAGTGAAGAAAATAAAGATCGTAAATACTATAAAGATGGTGCTGTAACGCCTAGTATGGCTATTGTCTTAAATCAGTTAATGAATTATAATTTACACCCTAGTATTAAAGAATTATACTTTAAAGGAAAAGCATATGAGTTATTGAGCCTTTACTTTAATAAACCTGTAGATGCAGATATTGCACAATGTCCTTTTCTGGCAGATGAAGATAATGTTACCAAGATCAAAAAAGCCAAAGAGATCATTATTGCTCGTATGACAGAACCTCCTACTTTATTAGAACTTTCCATAGAGATAGGTCTTTCTCTTAAAAAACTAAAAGAAGGATTTAAGCAGATTTATGGAGATTCTGTATATAGCTTTTTGTTTGATTATAAAATGGAAGTGGCTCGGCAATTATTAGCCTCTGGTCAGTATAATGTCAATGAAGTCGGACTTAAAGTAGGGTATAGTACCTCTAGTCATTTTATCGCAGGCTTTAAAAAGAAATTTGGAACCACCCCTAAGAAGTATTTAATGTCTTTGGGGTAATTTAACAATTAGTTTATTAAGTTTTATTTGTACGATTCCATTGACTCCTAAGCTTCCCCATAAATCTTTTCGAAGTGCCCTAGGCAAATAATATATTGATTGTATCGTATTAATATCTATTTCGTTGATAATCTTTTTCTGTTCATGTGGATCATAAATAGGTTTGTCATTAATAGTAATTAATGGACAAGAATTGCATATTCTAGGTCTAACAGCAATATTAGAGACCTTATTGTTAAGTAGGTTTTTAATTTCTAACAGCTCTTTCTTCTTTTCTTTTTCCGATTGCTTTTCTGTTCGTATTACGGTTATATTTTCACAAGGTTTATGAGAAAAAGTATTTTTTATAAATTGGATGTATTCAATGCTTTTCTGATTATATCTCGATAGTACGGAATCTATGTTAGATATATCATGAGGAACCCCATCAACTAAAATAAAATCACAAAAACTATCTTTATTAGAATCAATACTATGTAATACATACGCTTTTTGCTTTATGTCAGACAATGTATAAGGCTTTTTAACCTTCTCTTGATTACTATGAATTGTAGATTTACAGGAGATATTAATGCAAATTAGAATGCTTATTATTACATACGTTGAAAATTTCATAAAGTAGGTGCTTTAAACAAACATATATATTGTTGGAATACTATGAAATCCTAAATGAGGGATTTAGCGTTTTCAATGAGTAAAATAACATATATGTAGTAACTTTATCCTCTCATCCATTTTTTGAAGATATTATGATAAATAAACTTTTTATAATAATCTGTATTACATTTCTTCTTTCCGCTTGCGCGAAAAAAAATACAGAAGCCACAACTACAAGTCTTGCTACCGAAAAGCAAACCCAAACAAAGAAGGTGTTGGTTTTTACGAAAACACTAGGGTGGCGCCATAAATCCATTGAAACAGGTATTGCTACCATAAAAGATTTTGGGAAAGCACATAACTTTGTAGTAGAACATACAGAAGATAGCACACATTTTTCAACCGCTTTTTTACCAAAATATGATGCAATTGTCTTTTTGAGTACTACTGGAAATGTATTGGATGATGACGCTCAAAAAAAGTTTGAAGCTTATATACAAGGAGGCGGAAGTTACCTAGGAATTCATGCTGCTGCTGATACTGAATATGAATGGCCTTGGTATGGAAAATTAGTAGGAGGCTATTTTGAAAGTCATCCTAATAATCCCAATATTAGGAAAGCAACCCTACAAAAAACAACAAATAAGCACGGGAGTACAAAACATTACGAATCATCGTTTTCAAGAGACGATGAGTGGTATAATTATAAGAACCTAAACCCTAATCTTACTGCCGTATTGCAACTTGATGAATCAAGTTACGAAGGCGGAACCAATGGAGATTTTCATCCTATTGCTTGGTATCATCTTTATGATGGCGGTAAAGCTTTTTATACTGGAGGTGGTCATACGAAAGAGTCGTATGCAGAAGTTGGATTTAGAAAACATCTTGAAGAAGCACTTTTATGGTGTTTAGAATAGTACTATCAAAAACTCTTATACGTTTCATAATGCGGTATTGTAAGATACTCCGTATTTTTGCGAATGAATTTTGTCTAAACATACTAAATAAAGGTTAGACATTTTGAATAAGATTTATTTCTACAACGTAGAGAGCTATTATAAAAGATAAAGAATGAGCAAAGGTGTTTTACTCGTTAACTTAGGATCTCCAAAAAGTACAGATCCTAAAGATGTAAAAAAATATTTAGGAGAGTTTCTAATGGATGAGCGTGTGATTGACGTTCCTTATGCAGCACGCGCATTGCTAGTAAAAGGAATCATTCTCAACACACGACCTAAACAAAGTGCTAAAGCCTATAGTAAAATATGGTGGGAGGAAGGTTCGCCACTTATTGTACTTACAGAGCGTTTACAAAAGAAAGTACAATCTCATACACAATTACCTGTAGAAATTGCAATGCGTTACGGAACACCTTCTATTAAAGAAGGGTTGCAAAAGCTTCATGATCAAGGTGTAGATGATGTGATGTTATTACCTTTATATCCTCAATTTGCCATGGCAACTACAGAGACAATTCTCGTTTTAGCAGAAGAATTGCGCGCAAAGCATTTCCCTTCAATGAAAATTACAGATGTTCCTGCGTTTTATCATAGAGATGATTATATAAAAGTACTTTCAGAAAGCATAGGAGAACATCTTAAAGAACTAGACTACGAGCATTTACTATTTAGTTACCATGGTGTTCCCGAAAGGCATATTCGAAAAAGTGATGTAACCAAACTCCATTGTAAGATGGATGGAAGTTGTTGTAGTGCAGCCTCAAAAGCACATGAGTTTTGCTATCGTCATCAGTGTTATGAAACCACGCGTAAAGTGGGGCAATATCTCAATCTAGAACCAGGAACCTTTTCTACATCTTTTCAATCACGTTTAGGGTTTGATCCTTGGTTACAACCGTATACTGATCGTACTATAGAACGTATGGGAAAAGAAGGGTTTAAGAAAATGGCTATTGTTACTCCTGCATTTGTATCTGATTGTTTAGAAACCTTAGAAGAAATCGCCATGGAAGGGGAAGAAATCTTTCATGAAGCTGGAGGAAAAGAATTTACAACGATCCCTTGTTTAAATGATCGTGATGATTGGGCAGCCGTTATTGCAAGTTGGATTAAAGATTGGGAAGGTGTTAAAATGGAAGCGGTTTAATTTCACGTTCTATTAACACACTTTTTCAAAAAGTGGTTGCATCTTGCATATAACTAACACATAATTCTTGTCCAAAAAACAATCTACAGCTTTAGGCACAGAACCTATTTCAAAATTACTTGTTAAGCAGGCAGTACCTGCCTCTATAGGTATTTTGGTGATGTCTCTAAATATGATAGTAGATACCATCTTTGTGGGAAGATGGATTGGACCGCAAGCAATTTCTGCCATCACCGTTGTTATTCCGTTTACTTTTTTTATTGCGGCTATCGGTCTTGCTGTGGGAATTGGAGGAAGCTCTGTACTTTCTAGAGCCTTAGGCGCAGGAGATGAAGAAAAAGCATTACGTGTTTTTGGAAATCAAATCACAATTACCACACTCATCTCAGGCTCATTAGCCATTATAGGACTTGTGTTTCAAGACTTTTTTATAGAGTTTTTTGGTGCTGCCGATTCTTATAAAGAGATGGCACTTACCTATTATCGTATCGTACTTTACGGTATTTTGATGCTTGCTTTATGTATGATGGGGAATAACGTCATACGCGCAGAAGGGAAGCCAAAATTTGCTATGTATGCGATGATTCTTCCTGCGGTTGGAAATATTTTAATGGACTATATACTTATTAAAGTATTAGGATATGGAATGGAAGGTGCCGCTTGGGCTACATTTATAAGTTATGGGATCTGCTTTGGTTTTATCTTTTGGTTTTTTGTTGCCAAGAGTGAATTACGTCTTAAATTAAAATCATTTAAACTGGAACCCACTATTTTTAAAGAGATCAGCGGTTTGAGTGGTGTTACCTTAGCACGCCAAGGAATCATTAGTGTTTTAGGAATCTTACTTAATAATGTATTGATTACGTATGGCGATGCATTGGATCAAGCATCTTATGGAATCATAAGTAGGATGCTTATGTTTGCCTTATTTCCAGTAATAGGAGTCACGCAAGGGTTTATGCCCATTGCAGGATATAATTATGGAGCAAAAAAATATACTCGTGTAAGAGAGACTATTAATACGTCTATAAAATATGCAGGAATACTGGCACTACTCATCTTTGCGATTATTATGAGTTTCCCAGACTTTTTTGTGTCTATATTCTTAAGTGACAAAGGAGGCGATGCTCAAACCATTGCAGACAATGCAGAAATCTTTGCACGTACACCTAATGCCTTACGTTGGGTATTTGCCGCAACCCCTATTATTGTAGTACAACTTATTGGATCTGCGTATTTCCAATCTATAGGAAAAGCTGTGCCAGCCTTACTTTTAAGTCTAACAAAACAAGGATTCTTTTTAATTCCTTTAATCTTAATACTACCTCCATTTATAGGTGTTTGGGGTGTTTGGATCGCTTTCCCCATCGCCGATGTGCTTTCTACAGTAGTGACCGGGTTTTTCTTAAACAAAGAAGTAAAAACAAAACTTGCTCTTCAAGAAGAAGGATGATGTATATGCTTTCGCGAAAGCGTACACAGCTATACTCCTTTTAAAAAGAACTATTATTCTCTTTTGTAGAATACGTTAAAAAACTCCCAAAAAAGAAATCCTTCTTAAGAATTCCTTAAATTTCTGTCAAAATACCAAACTAAAATTCAATGAAAACCAACATTCTCTTCCTTTTTCTGAGTATTTTCTCAGGAATGGTACTACAAACAAGTGCGCAAACCCCAGATGAATCTTCGTATGAAGCCTTAGAATATCGATTAATTGGTCCTTTTAGAGGTGGCCGTAGTGCTGCTGTCACAGGAGTGCCAGGACAACCTGATTTATTTTATATGGGGAGTACCGGTGGTGGTGTCTGGCGTACCACCAATGGAGGAAAGGAATGGGAAAATATTTCTGACGGTTTTTTTGGAGGAAGTATTGGAGCCGTAGAGGTTTCAAAAAGTGATCCTAATGTGATTTATGTAGGCGGAGGAGAAAAAACCCTTCGAGGAAATGTGTCTTCTGGATATGGTATCTGGAAAACAGTAGATGCAGGACAAACCTGGAGTCAGGTAGGACTAAAAAATAGTCGTCACGTACCTCGTATACGAGTACACCCTACCAATCCTGATATTGTATATGCAGGTGTGTTAGGTAATATCTATAAGCCTACACAAGAACGTGGTGTATATAAAAGTGTTGACGGAGGAAAAACATGGAGACAAACATTGTTTAGTAATTCAAATGCTGGGGTTGTCGATTTAATCATAGATCCAAATAACTATAGAGTATTATATGCTACAACATGGAATGCAAGACGTACGCCGTATAGCTTGAGTTCTGGTGGCGATGGATCGGTATTATGGAAAAGTACAGACGAAGGAGAAACGTGGACAGAACTATCTACTAATGATGGTTTTGCAAAAGGTATTCTAGGAATTATGGGTATTACCGTATCTCCTGTAAATAGCAACCGTCTCTATGCGATGGTCGAAAATGAAAAAGAAGGAGGTCTATATACCTCTAAAGATGGCGGAATGAATTGGTCTAAGGTAAATTCAGAACGTAAATTACGTCAGCGTGCATGGTATTATACACGTCTGTATGCAGATACAAAAGATGAAAATACCGTATATGTTTTAAATGTACGTTATCATAAATCAACAGACGGAGGAAAATCCTTTAGTACCTATAACGCACCACATGGAGATCATCACGATTTATGGATTGCTCCAGAAGATCCAAATCGTATGATTATTGGAGATGATGGAGGAGCGCAAGTGACGTATGATGGTGGACGTAGTTGGAGTACGTATTTGAATCAGCCAACATCACAGTTTTATCGTGTAACAACAGATAATGCTTTTCCATACCGTATTTATGTAGCACAGCAAGATAATAGTACCATCCGTATTCCGCACAGAACGGAAGGTGGAAGCATCTCTGAAGACGATTGGGAAAGTACAGCTGGAGGTGAGAGTGCTCACATTGCAGTAGATCCAAAAAATAATGAAATTGTATATGGAGGGAGTTATGATGGTTTCTTAACAAGAGTAAATCACGAAAAAAACACGGTGCGTTCTATTTCAGTGTGGCCAGACAATCCAATGGGTCATGGTGTAGAAGATATGAAATACCGCTTCCAATGGAACTTCCCTATTATCTTTAGTAAGCACAATCCTAATCGTATGTACACCTTTTCTCAAAATGTACACGTTACTGAAAATGAAGGGCAAAGTTGGAAAGTAATTAGTCCAGATTTAACACGTAATGATCCAGAAAAGATGAAATCTTCTGGAGGACCCATTACGCAGGATAATACATCGGTAGAATATTACTGTACCATTTTTGCTGCAGCTGAGTCTCCTCTTAAAGAAGGATTACTTTGGGTAGGAAGTGATGATGGACTAGTACACGTGAGCCGTAATGGTGGTCAAACGTGGGATAATGTAACGCCTAAAGGAATGCCAGAATGGATGATGATTAATAGTGTAGAGCCTAGTGCTTTTGATGAAGGAACAGCTTATGTTGCAGGTACGCGTTATAAGTCGGGTGATTTTGCGCCGTATTTATATAAAACATCTGATTATGGAAAAACATGGAAGAAAATTACCAACGGAATTCCTTCAGAGCATTTTACACGTGTATTGCGTGAGGATCCAAAACAAAAAGGGTTATTATATGCAGGAACCGAGACTGGAATGTATATCAGTTTTGACGATGGTCAACACTGGAAATCATTTCAGTTAAACCTTCCTATTGTTCCTATTACAGATTTGACAATTAAAGACAATAATCTTATTGTAGCCACGCAAGGACGTAGTTTATGGATTATTGATGACCTTGGGATGTTACATCAGTCCGCTTTCGCGAAAGCGGGAGCAAACCACTTATTTAAACCAAAAGATACCTACCGTATGGGAGGTGGTGGTCGTGCTGGGAGTCTTACGACTGGAACCAATCACCCAAGCGGAGTCATGACCTATTTTAATTTGAAAGATTTTGATACCAAAAAAGATACCGTTTCATTGACTTATATG
The DNA here is from genome assembly GCF_947492535.1 of uncultured Dokdonia sp. Lineage (GTDB taxonomy): Bacteria > Bacteroidota > Bacteroidia > Flavobacteriales > Flavobacteriaceae > Dokdonia. The sequence goes on from NZ_CANLNH010000002.1 coordinate 422,782, forward strand.
ACAGTAGCAGGTGATACGATACAGTCATTTAGTACAGGCGCTAAAGAGAAGAAAGATCAATTAAAAGCTGAAAAAGGAGGAAATTTATTCTCTTGGAATACACGTACCGATGGTGCAGAACGTCTTAAAGGAATGATTCTTTGGTGGGCAAGTCTTGATGGACCTAAAGCCGTTCCAGGAAACTATAAAGTAGTCATGAATGTAAATGGAGAGGAGCAAACGCAGTCGTTTGTGATCAAACCAAATCCAAATGCAGAAGCGACAGTGGCTGATATGCAACGACAATATGACTTTATAGCCGATGTAAATAAAACAGTAGATCGTGCACATCAAAGTATTAAGAAAATTAGAAAGATTAATGCACAACTAAAAGCTTTTGAAGCTCAGTATAAAGACGATACTCGTACGGCTGATCTACGTGAAAAAGCAAAGAAAATGCAAGAAGAGTTCGGTAACATAGAAAAGGAATTATATCAAACGAAAAATCGTTCAGGTCAAGATCCTTTGAACTTCCCAATTAAATTAACAAATAAGTTAGGGCATTTAAATAGCCTTGTAGGAATGGGTGATTTTGGACCCACTGATCAAGATATTGCTGTTAAAAATGAACTCTCGGCACAAATAAAAACACAACTCACAGCTTTTGACAACATGTTAGATGCTGAGGTGGCACAGTTTAATTCAGATTTTAATAACTTAAAATTGAATTATTTGTTTGTAGAGGATTAAAGAAAAGTATATACAATAGAAAATAAAAGCCCAGTCAATATTGACTGGGCTTTTATTTTGATGTTTTAAGTATTAAAGATGCCCTTCGTATCTTTGCCATATGGCAGAATACTACTTTTATATAAAAGCACTCCACATCATATTTATGGTAACGTGGTTTGCGGGTCTCTTTTATATGCCTCGGCTATTTGTATATCAAGTAGAGGCTAATGAAAAACCTTCCCCAGATCGTGAGATTTTAGGAAAGCAATTAGGCCTAATGGCAAAGCGTCTTTGGAAGATTATTACAGCCCCTTCATTAGTACTTTGCTCGCTATTTGCCTTCTTGATGTTGCATATCGCACCTACCTTATTAGAAAGCCCTTGGATGCAAATAAAATTAGGTTTTGTTATATTGCTATATATCTATCATGCTAAGACATGGAGTATATACAAGCAATTACAAAGAGGAGAATTTAAGCATTCTTCTAAATTTATGCGTATGTGGAATGAAGGTGCCACCATTATTTTATTTGCTGTGGTTTTTCTAGCAGTTACAAAAAGCGCAACCAACTGGATTTATGGTGTCTTTGGAATTATAGGTCTAGGTGTATTGTTAATGCTTGGCATACGACTATATCGTAAGATTCAAGAAAAAAATCCAGATGCTTAACAAAGTTATAAGTAGTATATAACCTTAATACAATAGTATTCTTAGTACCTTAGTCATTCAACAAATAATAGTGTGCTGAATTTAAATAGTAAATCTTTAAGCTTTCGCATTTTTACCTCTATGCTCATATTGGTACTGATTGCTTTTTCTTTAATTTCTGGGATTACTTATTTCCAGTATCGAGAGCAGATAAAAGATTATAATAAAGACCGTTTAGAACGTAAAGAGGTTGCTATAAAAAAAGACATAGATAGGACCCTTAAAGAAACAACATTCTTACTCCAAACAGATAAAATTCATTTAATCTTTAGAGATGAAATTTATGAGATTGCCCGTATTCATGGAGAAAATATAACACTATATGATTTAGAAGGGAATCCCTTGATTTCTTCGACAGAAAATCTTTTCAAAAGCTATAATCAAGAGAATATATCTAATCGTATTCTAGAAACCTTAACGGCTTCCGTTGAAAAAAGATATGTAGAGCGTGTAGACACAGAAATACCACAACAAATATCATATTCATACATAGATGATCCTAAGTTTAAACGATTAGCGATTCTTCAAATACAATATGAAGACAGTGAGTCGTTTATTAATAAAGAAATGCGCGAACTCCTCTTACGTATAGGTGTTGTAGCACTTATTGTCTTTATCACTGCTATTTTTCTTGCCTTTATTTTAGCGAGATATATTACGCTTCGTCTTAAGGATATAGAAGAAAAGATTAAGGAAACTCAACTTGATAAGCGGAATAAAAAAGTAGATACAAAAAGCCTTCCTACAGAGTTATTAACCTTAGTTTCTGCGTATAATGGAATGATAGATGAACTTGAAGAAAGTGCGGCACAGTTAGCTCAAAATGAACGTGAAGCAGCTTGGCGCGAAATGGCAAAACAAGTAGCCCATGAGATCAAAAATCCGTTGACACCTATGCGATTAACGGTACAAAGTTTTGAGCGTCGTTTTGATCCTGAAGATCCAGAAATCAATACAAAAATCAAAGAATATAGTAATACACTGATTCAGCAAATAGATACTATGAGTAGTATTGCTTCGGCGTTTTCAAATTTTGCAGATATGCCTGCGCAACAAAGCGAGACGTTAGATGTCTCTAATGTGGTAAAACTAGCCTTAGATATTTTTAGAGAACGTAATATCGCTTTCGCGAAAGCGGACTATGAAATACGCGCAAAGTTTGATAGAACTCAGTTAATACGAGTTGTCACCAACCTAGTTAAAAACGCAATTCAAGCGACTAAAAATACAGAATCCCCTAAGATTCTTGTTGATGTACAAACAATAGGATCTGATGTTCACATCAAAGTAAGTGATAACGGAATAGGGATTACAGAAGAAAATAAACCTAAAATATTTGAACCTAAATTCACTACAAAAACCAGTGGAATGGGACTTGGACTTGCCATGGTAAAAAATATTATGGAAACCTATAACGGAAGTATTAATTTTACATCCCAAGAAGGAAAAGGAACCGTATTTACGGTAACCTTCCCAAAAGAATAAACAACACACCTAGATAACATACACATGGATTATAACAACATTCTTGTAGATCAAAACAATGGTATTACTACCATTACAATTAATAGACCTTCAAAGTTAAATGCCTTAAATACCGAAACGATTGGAGAGTTGCATACCGCTTTCGCGAAAGCAAACGAAGACACCACCTCAAAAGTAATTATCATTACGGGAACAGGAGAAAAAGCATTTGTTGCCGGAGCCGATATTTCTGAATTTGCTGATTTCTCAGTAGAAGAAGGTGCTGAGCTTGCTAGAAAAGGACAAGAAGATTTATTTGATTTTGTAGAAAACCTCAGTACACCTGTGATTGCAGCCGTAAATGGATTTGCATTAGGCGGAGGTTTAGAACTCGCCATGGCAGCACATTTTAGACTAGCAAGTGATAATGCGCGTATGGGATTGCCAGAAGTTTCTTTAGGCGTCATTCCAGGATATGGAGGAACACAACGCTTACCACAATTGGTAGGAAAAGGACGCGCTATGGAGATGATCATGACAGCAGGCATGATAGACGCTCCTACAGCATTGAGCTACGGACTTGTAAATCATATAGTGACACAAGAAGAATTACTGCCGCTTGCTGAAAAAATCGCTGGAAAGATTATGCGTAATTCATCAGTAGCCATTGCCGAAGGAATTAAAGCGATTAATGCAGGATTTACAGATGGTGTAAATGGATTTGATGCAGAGATAGATGCTTTTGGCACATGCTTTGGTACAGAAGATTTTAAAGAAGGAACTACTGCTTTCTTAGAAAAACGCAAAGCCGATTTTCCTGGAAAATGATATAGGGTTCCTTTTAAATACTAACCTATATTATTTGTAGAAGATGAGAAGATTATGGATGATTTGCTTACTTTTAGTAAGCATGAGTGCGTTTGCACAACAATTGCCTAAAATTAAAGGGTCTGGAATTGTAACTCTAAAAGAAGTTGAGATTGAAGAGTCTTTTGATACGATTGATATCGATGGAGATTTTGATATTGAATTAAATCAAGGAAACACAGATGTATACACCATAGAAACAGATGATAATCTTATAGATGTCATTCAGTTTACTGTAGAAGATAACACACTTAAAATATCGGCCACACATCGTATTGTAAAAAAGAAAAGATTTAAAATTACAATCACCGCGAGTACGATTGCTGAAATTCATTTGAATAATGAAGCTCGCATAAAAGGGGAAGGGCTCATAACGGGAGAAAACTTAATACTTACAGCGGGTAAATCTTCAAAATTTGATCTCGATGTAGCCTATACAAACGCTATTGATGTTGAATTGTTTAGTGATGCAGAAGGTACACTTAAAGCAAAATCTGAATCTAGTAAGGTAGCATTAGAAGGAAGAGCTACTTTAAAAATGTATGCTATTGTAAATAGATTAGAATCTCAAATAAGTGATACATCAAAACTGATATTAGACGGTACGCTAGAAACAACAAATTTCACCCTAGCAGGAAATGGAAAATTAACGGCTAAAGAAGCCTTATTGACTACTACAGAAATCAATCTTTCAGATGATGCAGATGCCTATATTCAAGTGAAAGAAGCCATTACTTTATACGCCCAAGACAGTGCTGTTTTGCAACTTTATGGAGAACCTACCATAACGGTAACAGGATTAAAAAATAAGGCTAAGATTTTAAAGAAGGAGTAAGTTTGTATCTTTTTATACTTAAATTGGCGTAATCGCCTTTTAAAGAAAGATTACATTTATGAATGAGCAAGAAAAAGAAGCCTATTTCTGTCATACACATACAAACTTATTTTCTCAAAAAAAATGTAACGAATGCTATAGAGGCATGTGTTATACTTGTTTGAACATGGACGAAAATATCTGTCCTAGTTGCAGAAATTATAGTTATAAACAAGGAGATTTCTATAAGAATAAGAGATTAGTTATAGGAATGCTTATTATTGCTGGGGTTATACTTGCGTTAGTTCATGCATATCAGTATAATACTAATGTATATGTATATGACAATGCAGCGTTTATAGGTGTCTTAGGAATCGTATTATTTTATACAATTTCTGTTGGATTTTCTTATTTCTTATTTGAAGATACAGATATCTTAAGTGAAATAAGAAAAGTTCCATTCCTAGGATTTAAGCTAATGATAGCTACACTTATAGTTACTATAATTATAGGATTACCTGTTTTTTACTTTCTCAATAAAGTATATCTTTTGTTAAGAGTAAAATATTCAAGGACACAGGTAAAATGATATTATATTACAACTCCCATCCTTCTCGGTAGGCACGTTTTACCCATGCATTTGCAGCTTCGTAATTGGTTACGCGCATATTAGCACCATCCCATTTTATGGTACGACGTCCAGGATACTCATATGGATCCCAATCACCCACTTTCTTCCCATCTTTTAAGGTTTTGTATTGAAATGCTTTAATAGCAAGATTACCCATTAGTACAGCCTCTGTAAGCGGCCCTCCATATGAAAAAGGAGAAGAGGTTGGTTTATTGTTTAGACAAGCTTCAATCCACTCGCCTGCATGCGATGTTGTAACCCTAGCAATGGTTTCTGCTGGACGTTTAAAATCCTTCATACGTTCGCTAGGTAGTAATCTAGGGTTACGAGAATACGTATCTGTAATCATAATACCATCCGTACCATAAAAGATACTTCCGCCGCCACCGTCACCAGGTTTTTCGCCATCTTTTAATTCAGATGGAAGATCGGGCATGATACCACCGTCGTACCAATTTAAAGAAACATCTCCCTGTGTAGGAGAGTCAAACTTTAAGCGTACAATAGAACTCGGAGGACAGGCTTCAGCATAATCGGCTTCTACAAAATCACCAGACCAAATAGTCGTACAACTTGCTTCTGCTTCATAAGGAAAACCTAACTCTAAAGTTTTAAACGGAGTTTCCATAATATGGCATCCCATATCGCCCATAGCACCCGTTCCAAAATCCCAGAAACCTCTCCATTTAAAGGGAAGGTAATTCTCATTGTACGGTCTATTGGCAGCAGGTCCTAGCCATAAATCCCAATCTAAATGATCTGGTATGGTTTGTCCTTGGGTAATATGCTTAAATCCTTGTGGCCATACTGGACGATTGGTCCAACAGTCTACACGATGCACTTTTCCAATCACCCCAGCATTAATCCATTCTTGTGCAATACGAATCCCATCTCCAGAAGCTCCTTGATTTCCCATTTGAGTAACAATACCCTGCTTTGCAGCGGTCTCTGCCATGAGGCGAGCTTCATAGATATTATGTGTAAGTGGTTTTTCTACATAGGCATGTTTCTTTTCACGCATAAAAGGAAGTGCAATAGTTGCATGTGTATGATCTGGTGTTCCCACCATAATCGCATCAATATCATTAAGATGATTATCATATATTTTTCTGAAATCACGGTATTGCTTTGCTTTAGGATGTAACTTATAACTTCCCGCTCCCATTTTATCATCTACGTCACATAAAGCAACAAATTTCACCTTTCCATGATTGGTGAGATCTCTTACCACACCTCCTCCTCTTCCACCTACCCCCACAGCAGCGATATAGAGTGTGTCACTGGGTGGAATATGGTTTCCTCCTAATACAAAACTAGGCACAATAGAGAAGGCTGCACTGGCAGCTGCAGATTTTTTTATAAAGGAACGACGTTTCATGTGATGAGATTTTTTTTAAAGTTAATTAATTCTTTTAAATAGTTGATTATTTGGAATAATTCCATAATTTTGTATTAAATCCAATTTTAATACAGAAGGTTTCTGTTTTCGCGAAAGCATATATGAAAGAATCTATAAAAGGACGTGGTGCTCAATTACATGTATCGAATCGCTTTTTTGAACATAGTGAGGAGATGCGTGATGATTTTTTAGAATTTTGCTTTCGCGAAAACGAACTTCCGAGTAACCCTAAAACGGTATACATAGACACCTTCCCGAAAACAATTGTAAACAAAGTAACCAGTCCAGATGTAGGTATGGGATATTCTTTAAATCCTTATCAAGGGTGTGAGCATGGATGTATTTATTGCTACGCACGAAACAGTCATGAATATTGGGGTTATGGCGCTGGACTGGACTTTGAACAAAAAATATTAGTAAAGAAAAATGCACCTGCATTACTAGAAAAAAAACTACAAAGTGCATCATGGGAAGCGGCTACAATTGTATTGTCAGGAAATACAGATTGCTACCAACCTATAGAAAAGAAATTAGAAATTACTAGGCAATTATTACAACTATTTTTAAAGTATAAACATCCTGTTGGGATTATTACCAAAAACGTTTTAGTAGAACGAGATATAGATATCTTAAAAGCACTTGCTAAAGACAGCTTATGTAGAGTTATTTTTTCAGTGACAACTTTATCTGAAGAGACAAGACGTCTTATGGAACCACGTACAGCAACTATTAAAAGAAGGTTGCAAGCTATAGAACGGTTAAGTAAGGAAGGAATTCCTGTCATGGTCATGGCAGGCCCTATGATTCCTGGTATTAATACGCATGAAATTTTACCTTTACTAAAAGAGATTGCAGATAGAGGGGCTTTAAAAGTAGGATATACGATTGTACGATTAAATGGAGCTATTGGTGGTATTTTTGAAGATTGGATTCGAAAGGTTTTACCAGATAGAGCCGATAAGGTACTTCATCAAATAGCCGATTGTCACGGAGGTCAATTAAACGACTCTAGATTTGGACAACGTATGAAAGGAGAAGGACATTATGCAACACAAATTCATAAGCAATTTGAGATAGGAAGAAATCGATATTTTAAGGATAGAGAACTCCCTCCACTCAATACAAACCTATTTATAAAGACAAACAAGGGTCAATTGGGGCTTTTTAACAATCTTTAAGATGCTTTTTTTACACGTTTTGCCATATTTGCAGCGTTAATGTACTTTTAAGGCATGAAAAAGAAATATAGTATCTTAATTTTTGGACTTATTGCTATGGTGTTTTTACAAACACTTATGGCACAAACCGTGTTTAGAGGTAAGATTTTAGATGAAGAAACAAAAGCTCCCATAGGAGATGTTAAGATTGGAATTACAGATCAAGGAGTTGGTGTTGTCACGAGTGCTAACGGACTTTTTAATTATCGAAAATACCATCAAACTGTAGGCAATGCTTCTCGACTCAGAATTAGTGCCGCTGGTTATGAAACTATAGAATTAAGAGGAGAAAATATACGAGGCTTGTTTAATAAATCAAGTAAAATTTACCTTACAAAAACGAGCGACCCTCAAGTATCAAAAGCATTTGCTGATCAAAAAAATATAAAAATCTTTTGGGATGCATCTTTATCTTCAGATCGAAGAGATTTTAAAAAAGAATGGGGATTTATAGAAGCTTATTTTGAAGAACTAGGAGAAGTTAATGTGACTTTTGTTGTATTTAATGAAGAGATACTTTCTACAAGAAGACACACTATTAATAAAGATATTTCTACGCTAAAAAAAGAAGTTGAAGGATTGGTATATGAAGGCACAACTTCATATGATATTCTTACAACAGGTAATACGGATGCGGCTCTTTTATTTTCTGACGGAGAAGCAGTCTTAGGACAATGGGAAGGAGATAGAGATATTCCTTTTTATGCGATAAGTAGTCAGTCTAGAGCCAATCATACGTATTTACGATCATTGGCACGATTTACCTCTGGAAGTTATGTAAACCTTTCGGAAGCATCAATTGCAGAGAGTGTAGATCAGATTAAAAGAGGAATTCTTTTTAAAGATAAAAATGTTGCCATAGCATCTACGTTTAATGGGATTGTAAAAACAACCATAGGACCTATTCAAGGGGCTAGTATAACCATAAAAGGGGATTTAGAAGAATTTTTATCAAAATCAGATGGAAGTTTTACGGTTCCTGCAGAGGTAGGAGATGTGTTACAAATACGGTATTTAGGAATGCATCCTAAAGAAATGCTTGTAGAAAATAAAGAGACACTTCTTGTAGAAATGACACCTATAGATGAATTACTTAAAGAAGTTGTTATTACAGGAAAAAGAGCAAAGAGTAAAGAAACATCTGATACGGGTTTTGGAGAGCGAAGTAAAGATCAAGTAGGAGTTTCTGTAAATACAATTACAAGTGCAGATATACGTCCTAACGCACAGTATTTAGCTGATATTATCCGAGGGCGCTTTGCAGGAGTTCAAGTATCAGGCTTTGGCAGTGAAGCCGTATTTACAATAAGAGGAGGTAATAGTCCTAAACCAGCTGTTTGGATAATAGACGGTTCTCTTTATGAGCAAACTCCAAATTTTGTAGATCCTCAAAATGTAGCAAGTATTTCTATTTTAAAATCAATACAAGCATCTGCTCGTTATGGATCTATTGCTTCAGGAGGTGCTTTTATTGTAAAGACAAAAGCATTTGTAACTGTGGGTGATGACGGAGAAATTGTAGATACAGCCTTAGTAACAGGGAATGATTATACAGAGCAAGTCGCACAACTTAATTTAGAGGCTTTAAAACCTAATTATGTAAAACAAATACAAGGGATAGAAGGTGTAGATGAGCAGTTTACAATGTATCAAAACCTTTCTAAAGCCAACACGACAAATGCGGCATTTTTTATAGATATGGCATTATATTTTCAGCCATTAGATAGAGAAAAAGCAGCAACCATTAGATCAAGACTTGTAGAAGTTGCTCAAAAGAACCCTAAAGTATTACGAGTAGCTGCCTATTTATATGAAAGTGCAGGAGAGTATGATAATGCTTTAAAATTGTATGAACGTATTACAAGCATTGCTCCTCGTGAAGCGCAATCGTATCGCGATCTTGCAAAAGCCTATGAAGAAGCTGGAGTATATGACAAAGCCTTAGAGCTATATATTAACATGCTAGGAGAGCAAATTCTTGGGGTTGATTTTTCTGGGTTAGATAAACCTTTAGGACATGAACTATTACATTTAGTCTCCTTACATAAAGATAAAATAAACACAGAAAGACTTCCGGAAGATTGGTTGTTGACTAGTTATAGTCTAGACTTACGTATGGTATTAGAATGGTCTGATAGAGAAGCTCCTTTTGAGTTTCAGTTTGTCAACCCTAATAAGAAATACTTTAAATGGAATCATACACTATTTGATAATAAAGAACGCCTAGAAGCCGAAGTAAAATCAGGTTTTCAAACGGAAGAGTTTGTTATTGATGATGCTCCTCACGGCTTGTGGATTGTGAATATAGAATATTTAGGAGAAGAGACCTTTACAACCGTGCCACCATATCTCAAGTATACTATTTATAGAGACTATGGAACGTCTCGTGAGCGTAAAGATGTAAAAGTTATAAAACTTACCTCCGATATAGGAAAAGCCCAGCTTGACGAATTCTTGTTATAGTAAACAACCTGTTTTTAAGTCTTTTAAAATTCATGAATACCTATATATACGCTAAGTAAGGATTTATCGGTATATACTAGAGGCAATATTTTATGAATTATCTTTAGTAAGTAATCATACATTATGTATACAATAATTTGATACATAACTAGTAACCATTGCTTATGATAAAAAGTACGCTCTTATTATTTTGTTTCTTGGCATGTTGTGCTTATACAATAGATGTAAAAGCTCAATATATTTCTAATGATACAAACTCAAGCTTAAAAGCAAGAGTAATAAACCAAGACACAAAAAAACCTATTCCTTTTGTTAACGTTGGTTTTATTGGGAAAGGGATAGGATCTGTAACAGATGGGCAAGGGTATTTTGAGCTCACATATGATTCCCGAAAGATCAAAGGTTCAGATATTATTCAATTCTCTATAATTGGATTTAAAACAAAGCAAATCCAAATTGCTTCTATTTCAACAATACTATCAAAAAACAATATCATTACGCTATCTCCAGAAAGATATAGTTTAGAAGAAGTAGTATTAGGAGATACAAAAATTAAAAATGCGACGATAGGAAATTCAAAAATAGATGCTGAAAAATTCGGTTATTGGAAAAACGAATTAGGTTTAGGAGGAGAGATTGCCTCAAAAATTAAAATTAAAAAAGAGAAGACCCAACTAAAAAGTTTAAGCTTTCCAGTATTAGAAAATCTATCAGACAGTATACGAGTTCGCGTAAACGTGTATGATATAGATCCTATTTTTAGGATTCCTCAAAATAATATTTTAAACACGACTATTTACCATACGATCTCAAGAAGAGAAGGTATAGAACGTATTCCTTTATCTAAATATAACATATTTACAGATACAGATATCATTGTCAGTATTGAGTTGATAGAAATTTATGGAGATCGTTTGGGGTTTGCTGTCGCAGGAAGCGCTAATAAAAATGCGTCTTTTACAAGATCTATTAGCCAAGATTACTGGCAACCTCATAAAAAAGAGGCCATGGCTTTTACGATGGATGTGTCATATCCTTTAAAAAAGGGAGCTAAAGAAACCTTAGATAGACCATCACCTAATGCAATTACTGTTTTTTGGGACGCTTCCGCGAAAGCGAATAATCGAAACATATCTTTAGAATTAGAACTTTTAGAACGCTATTTGAGAGTACTAAAAAATGTAGACGTAACCGTTCAAAAGTTTGCATTTGGTTACCAAGAAACGCAAATATTTACAGTAAAAAAAGAGGCTTCAGATGCTGTTATAGAATATATAGAAAGCACTATATACGGAGGAACATCAGACTATAGCTTATTACGAGAGAAACCAGAACAACAACATTATAATCTGTTATTTACAGATGGGAATTCGTTGTTTTCTGATTTACAACCTTCCTTTAATAATACAACCTTTACGCTATCTAGTGCAGAAAATATAGATAAAGAAGTCTTAGAAGAAGTCGCTTTGTATGCCGATGGAGTCTTTATAAATTTGAATACGTATACATCTAAAAAAGCATTAGAATTCCTTTTAAAAGATCTCCCAACCGATACTACAATACAAAAGCCAAATACACTAAAAGTTACTGGAAAGATTACTTCAGAAATAGGACTTCTTGATGGAGCTAGAATAGCAGTGCGGGGAACTTTTAATGAAGTAATTTCAGATAGTTTAGGAACTTTTGAAATAGAAGCACAAGTAGGAGACCAACTTGAAATTAGGTTTCCCGGTATGAAAACAAAGCTGATACGAGTAACATCAAATAAAAAAGTACAGATTGCTTTAGAAACAGAAGGAGATTGGCTAAAAGAAATTGTCCTTAAAGGTAAAAAGAAAGAAAAGGAAGAAGCGTTAGTACAAACCGCTAGTGGAAAAAAGAACTTTGATGCTGTTACTTTTAAAACAAACATTATTAGAGAGGAAGATATAAGTCCTGCATTTTTAACATTAGGAGATGTTTTAAAAAGACTTTCAAGTATTAGAGTAGAACAAAACCCTATTACAAGAGAAGAAGTATATATAAACCCACGAGCGATTAGCATTACCCAGCAAGTATTACCTGTTGTTGTAGTAAACGGTGTCGTTTATGAACAAGCTAATGGTGGAGTACCTCCTATAAATCCACAAGATCTTCTCTCAGTTCAAGTCATTACATCATTACACGCAAATGCATTATATGGAACATTAGGAAGAGGAGGCGCAATCATTGTAGAAACAAAATCTGGTAATCCTGAATATTATGCACAAAAAAATCAAAGAGCTAAAATACCTTCAGCATTAATTAAGGGTAACGATTATGTTGCAGAAGATGTCGCTGTTTTAGATGATAACATAAACAAACCATTTTACCTTATTCAATTAGAAAAAGCAACCACATTAGAAGAAGCCTTAAATACCTATTACGATTATAAGAATACAACCTTAGAAGATCCTATAGTATTTTATACAGATGTTGCTACGTATTTTCAAAAATGGAATAAGAATATTGCTCTACGTATCCTTTCTAATCTACCAGAAACACTTTCTGGAGATATTGAAGTTTTAAAACTAATGGCATATCACTTAGAATCTTTTAATGAATTCCAACTTGCGAATACGTTATATAAAAGGATTTTAACACTTGCACCAGATCGTATACAATCGTATAGAGATCTTGCTATATCGCATCAAGAAATAGGAAACTATCAACAGGCTTTCGAGTTGTTTAAACAAATATTAGCTAATGAAACTGTAGGACTCAATTTCTTACCACTTAAAAAAACAGCAGAATATGAAATGATGCGATTACTCACGTTTCATAAATCAAAAGTCAGTTATGAAGATGTTTCTAATGAGCTACTTGTTGTAGGGTTTAAAAAAGACCGTCGTCTTGTTTTTGAGTGGACCAATCCTCAAGCAGATTTTGAAATTCAATTTGTAAACCCAAAAGGGAAATACTTTAAATGGGAGCATTCTGTTTTCTCAAATCAAGAACGTCTTAAGGACGAAGTAACAAAAGGATATAGTATAGAAGAATTCGCACTTGATGATGCACCTCCTGGTGAATGGATCATCAATGTACAGTACTTAGGAGAAGATCGCATACAGCCGCCATCTTACCTCAAATATACACTGTACCTTAATTATGCAACCCCTCAAGAAACCAAAGAAATAAAGCTTATAAAGCTTTTTCAGCAGAAAGATAAAACAACCTTAGGAACCCTAACACTTAGATAAAAAAATCACATAAAAACAAAAATATAAGACTAAAACTTTACAATAACATATATAAGAGACGCTATTATATGAAAACACATATCACACTATTCAGTATAGTCTTCCTACTATTATGTAGTACGATGACTATGGCACAGACCGTATTTCGAGGTACTGTAATTGACTCAGAAACAAAGCAACCTATTGCAGAAGCGCGTGTAGGTATTAGCAATCAAGGTGTAGGTGAGATCACCAATACGAAAGGTTTTTTCAATTACAGAAAGTACCATGAGGTTTTAACTTCAGACAGTAAACTTGTAGTTGGTGCTACGGGTTATGAATCTGTACACTTAGATGCAGAAAAGGTTCGTACGCTGTTTAATAGATCTAGTAAGATAGAATTACAACCAACTTCTAAGAAGCAAAAACAGACACAGGTTAAGGATCTAGTTGTTTTTTGGGATGTTTCAGAAGATATGCAAGGTAGAGATATCGAAGCGGAGGTTAGATATGTGCAAAATTATGTTTCAGCGTATAAAGAGTTGAAGCTACGACTCGTGGTGTTTGATTATAAGGTGAGAAGTGAGGAGTTGATTACGATTCGTAATGGAGACATTTCCCGCTTTCGCGAAAGCGTAAACAGTTTAATTTACAACGGTCCTTCTAACTATGATGTGCTGGATATTGCAACTGCAGATGCTGTGATATTGAGTTCGAATGGAAATCCTAATTATGGAACGTTAAAAGTGTCTCAAGAGGTTCCTGTGTCTGCCATTGCAAGTAAGAACATTGATGTTGAGGTAGACTATATGCGTTCATTGGCTTCATACACACAAGGAAGGTTTAGTTTATTACAAGCATATACTGGTCAAGTGTCTACTACTAAAGAAACAGCTCAGAAATCCCAAGTCTCAATGATACGTGGACGTGTAGAGAGTCTTGGGAAGCCATTGCAAGAAGTATCTATTAGTAAGAAGGGAGATTTGACAGAATATTTCACAAAGGCCGATGGGAGTTTTGAATTACCAGCAAGAGATGGAGATGTATTACAATTTCGGTATTTAGGAATGTTCCCCAAAGTTGTCTTGGTAGAAAACGTAGAGGATCTCAAGATAGAATTGATGCCTAGAAATGATGTGTTGGATGAGGTCATACTCACAGAAAAATACGAAGATATCATTGTTGGAAATAAAGTCATAAAAGGAACAAACGAACCTCATATACCTGGGGGTATTACAAAATTAGGAGATTTTTACATTACCAATAAAGATATCGTTCCTAATGGTAAAACATTAGAAGTTGTACTTAGAGAAAAATTTAGTGGGGTAACAGTAAGTTATACTGCATATGGAGAAGTGGTTACAATTTTTGGAAAAGCGCCTGTATGGATAGTAAATGGTTTTGCTTTAAATCCAGGAGAACCAGCGCCGTTGTATATTCTAGATAGTGAGATTGCATCTATCATTGTAAAAGATTCAGATATGACAAATTTGAAATACGGAGGTCAGGGAGAAGCAGGATTACAGGTGATTGTTACAACAAAGAGAGGACGTGAAGAATTTAAGAATGAAAAAGAATATTTAGCTAAGAATAATGACTTTAATGAGACATTAGAAGATATAAACTCCAGTTCTGTAATAAATAGTAAAACTCAAATTGCAGGAAAAGTAATTAGTCTTGGAAAACCTATTCAAGGGGTAACTATTACTAAGAAAGGGTCATTTGATGAAGTTACTTCAGCTTCAGATGGAAGCTTTAAAATTTTTGCTAATAAAGGAGATGTTTTAGTATTTAAATATTTAGGGATGTATTCCAAGCTTGCGGTAGTAGAAGATAGCTCTAAAATTATTGAGATAGAATTACTGCCAAAAAATGATGTACTAGATGAGGTAGTTATTAAAGGAAAGGCTAAAACAGTTATCCCTGAAGTAGCAGGTCCTATATTAGAAAGAGGACAATATAAACTAGGGAATGCCATATACAACGTTACAACGTTAACAAGAGATGATTTTAATTTTGATCATTTTAAAGACCTTGTAGATGGATTAAATGGCAAACTTGCAGGGGTAACTAAAGGAAACGGCGGAGTTTTAGTGAGAGGCGAAACCCCTTTTTATTTCATAGATGGACAGCTTGTAGATGCCTTGCAATTTGAAAATCTCAATCCAATAATTGTAGAATCTATTTCTGTAAAAAGAAGCTTAGGAAATGTAGAAGGCTTTACGGGAAGAGCTATTTTCATAAATACGAAACAATTTATAGATCCTAGTTTAAAACAACCTTCTCCATTGGTTAAAGGCAATGATTATGCTGAAGAGATACCAACTATTGAAAATGGAATAGTTGATACTAAAACTCAAATTGCAGGAAAAATAATAAGTCTAGGAAAACCTATTCAAGGGGCGACAATCATTAAAAAAGGAACGTTTGAAGAGTATACCTCAAAAGCCGATGGTAGTTTTAAAGCTCTTGCAAATGAAGGAGATCAATTGATTGTGTCTTATTTAGGAATGTATCCTACAGGTTTTGTAGTAGATGATAAGACTTCTTATAGAATTAATCTAGTACCTAAAAATGATGTATTAGATGAGGTTGTTTTGAACGGAGAAAATAAATCTGACGAACTTAAAAAAATAGAAGCTATTGATGAAGAGTATAAACGTAAATCATATAGCCCAAGAGTTTTAACCAAAGACGAAATTGCAAAATCTAATTCTCACGATTTAATCGATCTTATTGCTGGAAAGTTCTCTGGAACTGAAGCTAAGGGGATTTCTCCAAATCTAGTACTCGTAAATCCTCGCTCCGCCACAAATGCTCCTTTTGGTGTTCTTTTAGATGGTGTTCTTTATGATCAAGAAATATTAGATTTTATAAATATGGATATAATTACTAAAGTAGAAGTAATTAATTCTGGTTTTACGAGTGCAGCAGGCCAAGGAGAAGGAGGTGTGATAAAAATAACAACAATTCCGTATGATACTTCTTATTTAGCAAAGAAAGAAACTCCTTCTGCTTTGGTAGAGGGTAATGATTATGCTGAAGAAGAAGTAAAATCTTTATCAGATCCTTTATTAGGGAGTTCATCTAAGGTATTGGTAAGTGGTGTTGTAAGATCTCCAAAAGGATTTTTAGAAGACGCTACGATTACGCGTAAAGGCAGTTTTGACGAGGTCTATACAGATGCTCAAGGTGCTTTTAAGATAAAGGCTTCTTTAGGCGATGTACTAGTGGTAAGTAAAGCGGGAATGTTTGCTAAAGAAGTTTTGATAGAGACCCAAGATGTAGGAAGTATTGAACTTACGCCAAAGAATGACGAGTTAGACGAAGTGATTGTATCAGGAGATAAGCGTGTGGATAATACTATAGAAGGAAATGATGGCAGGCGTGTTGATAAGGACAAATTAGGCTATGCAGCATCAGAATTGACGGAGAATGATTTTGCAGCTGGAGCTACCAATTTACGACAGCTTATTACCGGAAAGGTTTCTGGGGTGTCTGTAGAAGGTGGATTGTATAGTGGTAGTGATGTCGTATATAAAATACGAGGAGGAAATCAATCTATTGAAAATGAGATCCCTCCTATTTGGATTGTCAATGGTACGCCCTATCAAGACCCTCCTAACTTTTTAGATGTACAACAAATAGCAAGT